>NZ_JAMGBF010000219.1 GCF_023516615.1 Streptomyces panaciradicis | reverse complement strand
CATGCCCGGGTCGAGACCCGAGGTCGGCTCGTCCAGGAAGATCAGGGACGGCTTGGTGAGCAGCTCCAGGGCCACCGAGACGCGCTTGCGCTGGCCGCCGGAGAGGGAGGTGACCTTCTTCTCCTTGTGGATGTCAAGCTTCAGCTCGCGCAGCACCTCGTCTATGCGGGCCTCGCGCTCGGCCGCGGTGGTGTCCGCCGGGAAGCGGAGCTTGGCCGCGTACTTGAGGGCCTTCTTGACCGTCAGTTCCTTGTGCAGGATGTCGTCCTGCGGGACCAGGCCGATGCGCTGGCGCAGCTCGGCGAACTGCTTGTACAGGTTGCGGTTGTCGTACAGGACGTCGCCCTGGTTGGCGGGCCGGTAGCCGGTGAGCGCCTTGAGCAGGGTCGACTTGCCCGAACCGGACGGGCCGATGACCGCGATCAGCGACTTCTCCGGGACGCCGAAGGAGACGTCCTTGAGGATCTGCTTGCCGCCGTCGACCGTCACCGTCAGATGGCGGGCCGAGAAGGAGACCTCGCCGGTGTCGACGAACTCCTCCAGCCGGTCGCCGACGATCCGGAAGGTGGAGTGGCCGACGCCGACGACGTCGGCGGGGCCGAGCAGCTGCGAACCGCCCTTGGCGATGGGCTGGCCGTTGACGTACGTGCCGTTGTGCGAGCCCAGGTCGCGGATCTCCATGCGGCCGTCGGGCGTCGAGTGGAACTCGGCGTGGTGACGGGAGACCTGCAGGTCGGAGACGACCAACTCGTTCTCCAGGGCACGGCCGATGCGCATCACGCGGCCGATGGAGAACTGGTGGAACGTCGTCGGGCTGCGGTCGCCGTAGACCGGCGGCGCCCCCGCGCCACCACCGGGGTTCTGCTGCGGGATCTGCGGCGCGGCCTGCTGCGGCTGCTGCCAGGCAGGCTGTGCCTGCGGCTGCGGAGCCGACTGCTGCGGCGGCGCCTGCTGCGCCCAGCCGGGGCCCGCTCCCTGCGCGGCGTACGGCTGCTGCTGCGGCTGGGCCTGCGGAGTCGCGACGGCCGCCGCGGCGCTGGACACGGTCACGCGCGGGCCGTCGGTCGCGTTGCCGAGATGGACCGCCGTACCGGGGCCGATCTCCGTGTGCTGGACGCGCTGCCCCTGCACGAACGTGCCGTTGGTGGAGCCCTTGTCCTCCAGGACCCAACCGCGGCCGCTCCAGCTGATCGTGGCGTGCCGCCAGGAGACCCTGGCGTCGTCGACCACGACGTCCCCCTGCGGATCGCGTCCGAGGGTGTAAGGCCTGGACGGGTCCAGCGTCCAGGTGCGTCCGTTCAATTCCAGTACGAGTTCCGGCACTCCATGCCCCACTGAGTAGTCCCCCGAGATACCCCCGACACAGGGAGTCTAGGGATGTCGAACATCGTCGGGAACTATTTCAGGCTCCCCCCTGTGACCGAAAGTCGGGCCTTGTGAACACCACGCACGCGCGGGTCGTCCGGTTCCGTTGACGGGGTGGAAACCGACCCGGAGAGTGGTAATCCACGCGAGGGGGACATGCGCGGCAACCGGGCCGCGCCGCGGATCGGGGGGTCTGCCATGAGCGCGTCGTTCGGTGTCGAGAGCGCCAAGCACGGCACCCACGGCTCACAAGTGCCGTGGGGAGACGTCGTGCTGTCCGCGATCGCCTCCGTGAGCTGGGCGGTGATCGGGATGGCGGGCACCGCCGCACTCGGCCTGCATCTGCTGCGGGCGGACGCCGCGGGCTCGCTGGGACCGATGACCGCGGCCGTGGTGGCCCTCGGCGCGGGCGGTTCGGTCACTCCGTCCGGCGACGTCTCCGCCTTCGGCCTGAAGGGCGCCGAGGCCCATACGGCCGTCACGATCACGCCACTCGGGGTGAGCCTGGTCGGCGCCCTGCTGCTGTCGTGGTTCTTCCTGCGGTCCCTGCGCGCGGCCGGAGTTGTGGTCGCGCCGGCCGAACTCCTCGCGCGCGCGGGCGCGGTGGTCGCGCTGTTCGTGGCGACGCTGGGCGGGCTCGCCTGGGCGGGGCACGACGTCATCACCATCGACGGCGGCTCGCTGGGCCTCGGCAAGCTGCCCGGCGGATCGGGCGGGGGCGGCGGGATCAGCGTCCCGGGTCTCGGCGACCTCGGGAACATCGGCGGGCTGCTCCCGGACAACATCGGCAACCTGATCAAGGCCAAGGCGGGGGTCGGCTTCTCGGTCGACACGGCGGCCACCCTGCTCGGGGGCCTCGGCTGGTCGGCCGGGGTCCTGCTGATCGCCCTGCTCGCCTCACGCCGCACTCCCCTGCCGCGGGGCTGGGAGGCGGTGCACCGCGTCGTCCGGCCGGCGGCCTCGGCGCTCGTCACGGTACTGCTGGTGACCGTGGCGGCGGGGTGCGCGGCGGCGGTGTACGCGGCGATCGGCGACGCCCACCCCCGACGGATCTTCGGCGCGGCCCTGCTCGGTGCCCCCAACGGCACCTGGCTCGGCATCCCGATCGGCCTGTTCGTCCCCTTCGACGGCAAGGCCACGGGTGCGCTGGCCAAGCTGCTGCCGAATCCCCTGGACGACCTGCTCACCGCGAAGACCGACCAGTCGGTGACGCTGGGCAGGCTGGCCGACCTGGACGGCCGGGTGTGGCTGCTCGGGGTCGCGGCGGCCGTGGCGATGCTGCTGGCCGGGGTGCTGACGGCGGTGCGGACGCCGGTCGGGGACGCGGAGGCGCGCGGTCCCGGCGCCCTCGGGTTCGCCGGGCGGTGCGCGCTGCGGCTGGGCGTCGTCACGGCGCTGACCCTGCCGCTGCTCGCCTGGCTGACCGAGGTGTCGGTGGACGCCTCGCTGTCGGTGCTGGGCTTCGACGCGTTCGGCGCCGGGATCAGCCTGCGGGGAAACCTCGGCATGGCCCTGCTGCTCGGTGCGGCGTGGGGCGCGGCGGCGGGTGC
>NZ_JAMGBF010000218.1 GCF_023516615.1 Streptomyces panaciradicis | reverse complement strand
GTTCCCGCTTTTGTTTCGCGGTTCCCTTTCCGGCGTTTCCGACTCTATCAGATCCTTTCGGCTTCTGATTCCCCGTCAGAGGGGGTTGTCTTCCCGGCTGTTGGGCCGTTCCGACGAGTGAGACTTTAGCGGATTCCCGGCCCCCGCGCTAATCGGCGGCCTGCGTCCTTCGAACGCGGATTCCTCATTTCGCGAATACGCATGCCAATAAAGCGACGGCGGCCTGATGGACAGCAGTCGAGTAGTGGTTGGTACTTGCGGAATGGCTGTCCGGGGACCGACCGGAGTCGGCTCTCACGTCGGACAACTCGAAGTACCTTACGGACCCGCCCGGGGCGTGTCAACCTGCGGACAGACGGCATCCCCGAGGCGTACGCTCTGTCCCATGACTACGCGTACGTGCACCCAGCAGTGGTGGGCCGCCTGACGGCGGCCGACTCACGTATGCACCAACGGCCGCCGCTTCGGCGGCCGTTCTCGTTTCTCCCTCCAGAGCTCCGGAGGGCCGGCCGCCGGAGCGGCGGCCCGACCGAGAAGGAGTGGAGAGATGGCACGGGTCTTCAGCGGGATTCAGCCGACCGGGCACCTGACGCTGGGCAACTACCTGGGGGCCATGCGGCGGTGGGCCGAGGTCGACCAGCATCAGGCCGACGCGCTGTTCTGCGTGGTCGATCTGCACGCGCTGACCATGGACCACGACCCGGCGCGGGTGCGCAGGCTCAGTCGGCAGGCCGCGACGCTGCTGCTGGCGTCGGGGCTGGACCCCGAGCTGTGCACCCTGTTCGTACAGAGCCATGTGGACGAGCACGCGCGGCTGTCGTACCTGCTGGAGTGCGTGGCCACCGACGGCGAGATGCGGCGGATGATCCAGTACAAGGAGAAGGCCGCCAAGGAGGCCGCCCGGGGCAGAAGCGTGCGGGTGTCGCTGCTGACGTATCCGGTGCTGATGGCGGCGGACATCCTCGCGTACGGGACGGACGACGTGCCGGTGGGTGAGGACCAGGCGCAGCACGTGGAGCTGGCGCGGGATCTGGCGGTGCGGTTCAACCAGCGCTACGGGCACACGTTCACGGTGCCGCGGGCGACGCTGCCGGCGGTGGCGGCGCGGGTGATGAACCTTCAGGAGCCGGCGCGGAAGATGGGGAAGTCCGACGAGTCGGGGCTCGGCGTCGTCTATCTGCTGGACGAGCCGGACGTCGTACGGAAGAAGGTCATGCGGGCTGTGACCGACAGTGGGCGGGAGGTCGTCTACGACCGGGACGAGCGGCCCGGGCTCGCGAATCTCCTGGAGATCCTGGCCGCCTGCACGGGTGGGGACCCGGAGGCCCTGAGTGGTGCCTACGAGTCGTACGGCGCCCTGAAGAAGGACACCGCCGAGGCCGTGGTCGAGGTGCTGAGGCCGCTGCGGGACAGGCACCGCGAGCTGTGCGCCGATCCCGGTTATGTGGAGGGGGTGCTGCGGGCCGGTGCAGGGAGGGCTCGGGCGATGGCGCGGCCGACCGTGGATGCCGCCTATCGCGCGATCGGGCTGCTGCCCGCCGTCCCCGAGGAGGGGGCGGAGGCGGAGGCCGGTGTGGTGCTGAACGCGGTGCGGTAGGCGCGCGGGCTGGTGGCGAGGCGCGAGGCGAAGTGCTGGCGCATCGTGACCTCGCTGCCGAAGCCGGCGCGGCGGGCCACCTCGGGCATGGGCAGGTCGGTGCGTTCGAGGAGTTTCTGGGCGGCGGCGACGCGCTGGTCGAGGAGCCAGCGCAGCGGGGTCGTTCCGGTCTCCGCGGTGAAGTGGCGGGCGAAGCTGCGCGGTGACATGCCGGCGTGGGCGGCCAGGTCGGCGACCGTGAGCGGCTCGTCCAGGTGGCGCAGGGCGTGTTCGCGTACGGCGGCGAGGGTGTCGGCGTCGCGGTCCGCGCGGGGTGTGGGGTGCTCGATGAACTGGGCCTGGGTGCCGGTGCGGAAGGGGGCGGTGACCATCGAGCGGGCGATGGTGGCCGCCGCCTCGGCGCCGTGGGAGCGGCGTAGGAGGTGCAGGCAGAGGTCGATGCCGGCGGCGGTGCCAGCGGCGGTCCAGATGTTGTCGTCCTCGATGAAGAGGGCGTCGGGGACGACGGTGACGTGGGGGTGGTGGGTGCGCAGGAGGTCGACGAGGTTCCAGTGGGTGATGGCGCGGCGGCCGTCGAGGAGGCCCGCCTGGGCGAGGGTGAAGGCTCCGCCGCACAGAGCGGCGATGGTGGTGCCGCGGGCGTGGGCGTGGCGGAGGGCGTCGAGGACCGGGGCGGGTGCGGGGGTGAGGTGGTCGTCGAGTCCGGGGACGACGATCAGGTCGGCCCGCGGCAGCCAGTCGAGGGTGCGGTCGGGCAGGAGAGCCATGCCGCCGCGCATCGGGACGGGGGTGGCCGGGTCGGCGGCGACGCGGCGCAGGTCGAAGGCGGGGGCGCCGCGGTCGGTGCGGTCGGTGCCCCAGACCTCGGTGATGACGGAGACGTCGAAGGCGCGGATGCCGGGGAAGGCGAGGAGGGCGACGCGGTGGGCGGGGGCGCCCGGAGCACTGGCCATGGTTGGCAGTAAACCATCGATCGCTGTCTTTTCACCTGCTGGGGCGTGGGGGCGGGCGGCGGCAGGATCGTGGGCATGGAGATGGCGAAGAACGCGGCCCTGGTGGTCGTGGACGTGCAGAAGGGGTTCGACGAGGCCGGTTTCTGGGGGCCTCGGAACAACCCGGGGGCCGATGACAACATCGCGGCGCTGATCGACGTATGGCAGTCGACGGGGCGGCCGGTGGTGTTCGTGCGGCACGACTCCTCGAAGCCGGAGTCGCCGTTGCGGCCCGGCTACGAGGGCAACGAGCTGAAGGAGTACGTCGAGGAGAGAAGGGGGAAGGGGGCCGGGCCCGAGCTGTTCCTGACGAAGAGCGTGAACTCGGCGTTCCTCGGGACGCCGGATCTGGGGGCCTGGCTGCGGGAGGCGGGGATCTCGCAGTTCGTGCTGGCCGGCATCCAGACGAACATGTGCGTGGAGACGACCGCTCGGATGGGCGGGAATCTCGGGTACGAGGTGGTGGTCGCGTACGACGCGACGTACACCTTCGACCTGGAGGGGCCCTTCGGCTGGCGGCTGAGCGCGGACGAGGTGGCGCGGGCGGCGGCGGTGTCGCTGCACGGGGGCGGCTTCGCTCGGGTGGTGACCACGAAGGAGCTGCTGGACGCGGCGGGCGCGTGAGCGCCGCCCCCGGCGGGCGGGGGTCAGTCCTTCTTGCCGGAGGCGAGTTCGCGGCTGCGGTCGCGGGCGGCTTCGAGGGCGGCGATGAGGGCGGCGCGGACGCCGTGGTTCTCGAGCTCGCGGATGGCGTTGATGGTCGTGCCCGCGGGTGAGGTGACGTTCTCGCGGAGCTTGACCGGGTGTTCGCCGCTGTCGCGAAGCATCACGGCCGCGCCGATGGCGGACTGGACGATGAGGTCGTGGGCCTTGTCGCGGGGCAGGCCGAGCAGGATGCCGGCGTCCGTCATGGCCTCGACCAGGTAGAAGAAGTAGGCCGGGCCGGAGCCGGAGAGGGCGGTGCAGGCGTCCTGCTGGGACTCGGGGACGCGCAGGGTCTTGCCGACGGCGCCGAAGATCTCCTCGGCGTGGGCGAGGTGTTCGGCGGTGGCGTGGGTGCCGCCGGAGATGACGGACATGGCCTCGTCGACGAGGGCGGGGGTGTTCGTCATGACGCGGACGACGGGGGTCCCGGCGGCCAGCCGCTCCTCGAAGAAGGAGGTGGGGATGCCGGCCGCGCCGCTGATGATCAGGCGGTCGGCGGGGACGTGCGGGGCGAGTTCGTCGAGGAGGGTGCCCATGTCCTGCGGCTTGACGGTGAGGATCAGGGTGTCGGCGGTCTTGGCGGCTTCCGGGTTGGTGACCGGGGTGACTCCGTAGCGGGTGCGGAGTTCTTCGGCCCGCTCCGAGCGGCGGGCGGTGACCAGGAGGTCGGCCGGGGCCCAGCCGCCGCGGATCATCCCGCTGAGCAGAGCTTCGCCGATCTTGCCGGTGCCGAGGACTGCGACTTTCTGGCTCATGCAGTCATCCTCGCACCGGCGGTGCGGGGCCGGGGCGGCTGTCCGGGTGGCGGAACGCCGCCGCGCGGGCCGCTATGCCGTGCGCCTCCTGAGGGTGGCGGCGCCGAGGCCGAGGACGAGCAGGGCGCATCCGGCGACGATGAGGGCGTCGCGGACGAAGGCGGTCGTCATGTCGGTGTGCCGGAGGACCTCGTTCATGCCGTCGACGGCGTAGGACATGGGCAGGACGTTCGAGATGCCCTCCAGGACGGGCTGCATCTTCTCGCGCGGGGTGAGCAGGCCGCACAGGACGAGCTGGGGGAAGATCACGGCCGGCATGAACTGGACGGCCTGGAACTCGGAGGCGGCGAACGCCGAGACGAACAGGCCGAGGGCGGTGCCGAGGAGGGCGTCGAGGAGGGCCACCAGGAGCAGCAGCCACGGTGAGCCGATGACGTCCAGGCCGAGGAACCACAGGGCGAGTCCGGTGGCGATGGCGGACTGGACGATGGCGAGGGCGCCGAAGGCGAGGGCGTAGCCGGCGATCAGGTCGCCCTTGGCCAGGGGCATCGCCAGGAGGCGTTCGAGGGTGCCGGAGGTGCGTTCGCGCAGGGTGGCGATGGAGGTCACCAGGAACATCGTGATCAGCGGGAAGATGCCGAGCAGCGAGGCGCCGATGTTGTCGAAGACCTGTGGGCTGCCGTCGTAGACGAAGCGGAGCAGGAACAGCATCAGGCAGGGGACCACGAGGAGCAGAGCGATGGTCCGGGGGTCGTGGCGCAGCTGGCGCAGGACGCGGGCGGCCGTGGCGAGGGTGCGGGAGGCGTTCATCGGACGGTCTCCTTGCGGATGCCGGTCGCGGCCGCCTGGTCGACGAGGTGCAGGAAGGCGGCTTCGACGGTGTCGGTACGGGTGCTGGTGCGCAGGGCCTCGGGGGTGTCGTCGGCGAGGATCTCGCCGTCGCGCATGAGCAGCAGGCGGTGGCAGCGCTCGGCCTCGTCCATGACGTGGGAGGAGACGAGGAGGGTGGCGCCCCGCTCGTCGGCGATGCGGTGGAAGAGGTTCCACAGGTCGCGGCGCAGCACCGGGTCGAGGCCGACGGTGGGTTCGTCGAGGACCAGCAGTTCCGGGGTGCCGAGGAGGGCGACGGCGAGGGAGACGCGGCTGCGCTGGCCGCCGGAGAGGTTGCCGGCGAGGGCGTCGGCGTGCGAGGTGAGGTCGACGTCGGCGATGGCGCGGGTGACGTTGTCGTGGCGGCGCTCGGCGGCTGCGCGGCCGGGGTCGAGGATCGCCGCGAAGTAGTGGAGGTTCTGCCGGATCGTCAGGTCGTCGTAGACGGACGGGTCCTGGGTGACGTAGCCGATGCGGGAGCGGAGGGAGGCGTCGCCCGCGGGGCGGCCGAGGACTTCGAGGGTGCCGCTGACCTTGGCCTGGGTGCCGACGATCGAGCGCATCAGGGTGGTCTTGCCGCAGCCGGAGGGGCCGAGCAGGCCGGTGATCTGGCCGTGCGGCACGGTGAAGCGGAGGTCGCGGAGGACCTGGCGTGCGCCCCGGACGACGCTCAGCCCTTCCGCCCGGACGGCGGGTTCCTCCCGGGTCGTCTCCGGGGGGTCGGTGCGCGTGGACTCGTAATTCATCATGTGCTGAATAATCCTCTCGGCCGCGTTTCCGCGTCAAGGGCCGAAGTGCTACGAGGACGGGGCACGGCCCCTCGGGGGCGGAGGGACCGCCCGGGATCAGAAGGTGGCGACGATCAGCAGGACGTCGTACGTCTCCTCGACCGTGCCGCCGGGGAAGGACCGCAGCAGGTGCTCGCGCTCCTGCGCGAGGAAGGCGGCCGTGGCCTGCGCGCCCTGCACCAGGAAGATCGAGTGGCTGCCGATGTTGGCCAGATGGGTGTCGACGGAGACCGTGCGGCTCCAGCGGACGACGCGGTGGGCGTGCGCGGGGACCTCGTCGACGCCCTCGAAGGCGAGTGCCGTGCGGACGGTGGCCGCGCCCTGCTTGTTGCCGTACTCGCCGCGGAAGTGGTGCCGGATGCGGTCGCCCTGCTCGGCGATCCACGGGACGTCGAACGCGTCCCGGTTCCACCACATCGCCAGCGCGCCGCCGGGCCGCAGCACGCGCCGCGCCTCGGGCAGCGAGCGGGCCGGCCGCGTCCAGTGCCACGCCTGGGCGTAGGTGACGAAGTCGACCGAGGCGTCCGCGAGCGGGAGGGCGTCGCCGTCGCCGAGGACGAGCGGGACGCCGGGCAGGGCGCGCCGGAACTCGGCCGCCATGCCCTCGCCGGGCTCCACGGCGACCACCTCGGCGCCGCGGGCACGCAGCAGCCCGGTCGCGATACCGGTCCCGGCCCCCACGTCCACGACCCGGGCGCCGTCGAGCGAACGGCCCGCCAGGTCCTCGACCGCGTCGAGGAGGGCGGGCGGGTAGGAGGGGCGGTTGGCCGCGTACTGGGCGGCGGCGACGTCGAAGGAGCGGGCGCGGGTGGTGCGGGAGGGAGCCGTCATACGGCCATGGTGGCGCTGGTGGGTCGCGGGGGCGGGGGTTTGCGGTGTGCGGGGCTGGGGCTTGGGGTGCGGGGGGGGCTTTGCGGTGCGCGG
>NZ_JAMGBF010000217.1 GCF_023516615.1 Streptomyces panaciradicis | reverse complement strand
GGCGGGGGTTTGCGGTGTGCGGGGCTGGGGCTTGGGGTGCGGGGGGGGCTTTGCGGTGCGCGGAGTCTGGGGTGCGGGGGCCCTGCGGTGCGCGAAGTCTGGGGTGCGGGGGCCCTGCGGGGGCCGGAGGCGTCAGGAGCGGCGGCGCTTCTTGGACGGGTTGCCGGTGCGGCGGGTGCTGCGTTTGGCGTGCCGCTCGCGGGCCGCCTCGTACTCCTGCCGGTGGAGCTTCTCGCCGGGGGCCTCGGTGAGGGAGCGGAAGAAGTAGGCGAGGAGCGAGCCGACGAAGCCGATGGCCAGCAGGCCGCGCAGGGACGCCTGGCGGTCGGGGTCGGGTCGGCGGGAGAAGGAGTCCCAGGTGGTGCGGAAGGCCAGCGCGCTGCACACGGCGAACATGACGACGACCAGGACCATCACGAACGTGCCGGTGTCGGCGATCCGCAGGCCTTGGAAGGCGAAGCGCAGGATCAGGCAGGAGGCGACGGCGGCGAGGAGGGAGCCGACGGCCACGGCGGCGCGGCGCAACGGGTAGCCGTTGTCGTGGTCCACCCAGGTGGTGCCGAAGAAACGCAGGGGCTCGGGCCGGGGGCCTCCGGTGGAGCCCGCCTTGTCCTGGGTGCCGGGTTCGTCGCTCACGGGACGATTATGGCGGTGGGACGGGGGCGGGCTCCGGGCGGGCCTAGGAACAGCGCGGTGCGACGTACCCGTCGCTGCCGGTCTTCACGTACGTGTCGGAGATGTACTCGCCGCTGTCGATGTTGTCCCAGATGTCGGAGGTCCCGTAGTAACCCGAGACCGTGGTGCCGGGCCGCTGGCAGAAGACCGGGACCGTGGCGCCCTCGGGCAGGACGCGGACGATGGAGTAGCCGGTGCCCGGTCCGCTCCGGACGTTGACGCGGGTGTCCGGTGCGATCGGGTAGGTCCGCACGGTGGCCGCCGCAGGGGTGGCCAGCGCTCCCATCGTCATGAGCAGGGCCCCGGTGGCTGCCGTGAGCAGGACGGACCGACGGCTCTTGGAGATCATGGACATCCTCGTGGTCGTGGTGATCGGTCAGCCGCCGCAGCGGGGGCGGATGTAACCGTCGCTGCCCGTGAGGACGTAGGCGTCCGAGATGAACTCGTCGCTTCCGATGCAGTCCCAGATGCTGCTCGTGCCGTACGGGCCGGTGATGGTCGTACCGGGCGACTGGCAGAGGATGGCGACGCGCGAACCCTCGGGCAGGACGCGGACGATGGGGTAGCCGGTGCCCGGGCCGCTGCGGACGTTGAGGCGTACACCCGGTGCGATCGCATACGTCGTGGATGCCGCCGCGGCCATCGCCGAGACGGCCTCTTCCCCGCCGTCCTCGACCTCTTCGACATGCTCGACAGACATGGAAAACCTCCCCCGTTGCTCCCCATGACATCCATGGGGCCCCATTGATTCCCCTGAATCGCGCCATGAAACACACGTACGCGACTCGCACGCGGAAGCTAGCACGCCGCCTCTGTCCCGTACGAGCCATCGACTAGGCTCCGTGCGTCGCGCGCGCGGACGAACAGCACGGGGGTGGTTCCATGGCGCCACAGCACAACGCCGGAGCGGGCGCGGAAGCGGAACTTCCCGATTACGCCGGCCACTACCGCCTCGAGTCGTGCCTCGGCTCGGGCGGCATGGGTGTCGTGCACCTGGCACGGAGCACCTCCGGCATGAAGGTGGCCGTGAAGGTCGTCCATGCCGAGTTCGCCAAGGACCCCGAGTTCCGGGGGCGGTTCCGGCAGGAGGTGGCCGCGGCTCGACGGGTGAGCGGGGCTTTCACCGCGCCTGTGGTCGACGCCGATCCGGAGGCCGGACGGCCCTGGATGGCCACCCTGTACATCCCCGGGTCCACGCTCTCCGATCACGTGAAGCGGAACGGGCCCATGGACGCCGCTCAGTTGCGCCGGCTGATGGCGGGGCTGGCCGAGGCACTGCGCGACATCCACCGGGTCGGTGTGGTGCACCGGGACCTGAAGCCCAGCAATGTGCTGCTCGCCGACGACGGGCCGAAGGTCATCGACTTCGGCATTTCTCGGCCAAAGGACAGCGAACTGCGAACCGAGACGGGGAAGTTGATCGGCACGCCGCCGTTCATGGCGCCCGAGCAGTTCCGGCGTCCGCGGGAAGTCGGGCCGGCGGCGGACGTGTTCGCGCTGGGCTCGGTGATGGTGCACGCGGCGACGGGGCGCGGGCCGTTCGACTCCGACAGCCCGTACATCGTCGCCTACCAGGTCGTGCACGACGAGCCCGACATGACCGGCGTACCGGCGAACCTCGCGCCGCTGGTGCTGCGGTGTCTGGCCAAGGAACCCGAGGACCGGCCCACCCCCGACGAGTTGATGCGGGAACTGCGGTCGGTGGCGGCCTCGTACGACACCCAGGCGTTCATACCGGCGCAGCGGTCGGCGGAGCCGTCCACGCCCGGGCGGGATGTCGAGG
Source organism: Streptomyces panaciradicis (assembly GCF_023516615.1). GTDB lineage: Bacteria > Actinomycetota > Actinomycetes > Streptomycetales > Streptomycetaceae > Streptomyces > Streptomyces panaciradicis. Next base: position 7,134 of record NZ_JAMGBF010000217.1, on the reverse strand, counting down.
AGCCGCAGCCGGCGCCGGTGAAGCGGGGCCGCCGCAGGCGGGCCGTCCTCGTGGGCCTGGCGCTGGCTGTCGTCGCCGGCGGCGGACTCGCCTGGACTCAGTTGCCGGACGGCGACAAGCCCGCCGCGCACCCGAAGGCCGCTGCCGCGCCATCCGCCGCACCGGAGTTCAAGGCGTGGGCGACGAAGCCGGCCCGGAAGGCGAGCGGCGTGCCCAAGTGCACCTTCGGCATGCGGGAACTGCTGTGTGTCCAGCACGGCGTCGTCTCCGCTCTCGGTCCGGCCGACGGAAGCGTGCTGTGGCGGCGCAGCCTGCCCCTCACCGGCGTCTCCCTCCCGGCGCCGGTCGTCTCGGGTGGGCTGGTACACGTGCTGACCGGTGGCGGAAAGCGGGTGGAGGCGCTCGATCCGTCGTCCGGCAGGACACGGTGGAGCCTGGACGTCTCGGCCGACCGCGCCATCCGCTACGCGGGCGGCACGTTGCTGCTGAGCGGCGCCGACGGCAAGGTGACCGGCATCGACAGCGCCTCGGGGGCGACGCGGTGGAGCCGGCGGATACCCGGGCTGAGCGAGCCGTACTTCGTTTCGTTCCCCGGGAGCCCGCTGGCCATCGCCACGACGGTGACCGGGGACGGGACGAGGACGCGCGTCACGGCGGTCGACGCCACGACCGGGGACGTCCGCTGGGACGCGGTGCTCGACGGCGGTCTGACCCCTGTCGGCGTCACGGGAGGCAGCGTCGTGTTCCTGTCCGTCGACCGGGTGAGCGCCGCGTCGGACACGGTCGTCCGCTACGACCCCGAGACGAAGGCGTCCCGCCGGGTGCCGCTGAGAGTGCCGCTCGGGCAGGCGGGCGCCACCGTGCACAAGAATCTGGTCTACGTCCTGGGCACCGGCGGCTCCCTCACGGTCGTCGACACCCACGCCGGCAAGCAGTTGTGGTCTCTGGAAACCGCCGTGAGCCGGGGATCGGCACCGGTCACCGACGGTCGGCAGGTCTACTTCACCGCCGCCGACGGGCGGCTGCTCGCCGTGGACGCCGCCAAGGGACGGCTCCTCGGGCAGACCTCACCGCGGCTCGGCACGGACACGGCCGCCTTCACCGCCACCCTGCCCTCGCCCCAGCTCTCCGGCCCCCACCTCTACGCCTCCGCCCCCGACGGCACCGTCTTCTCCGTCGACTCCCGTACGCCCGGCGTCTGGTAGGCCGGTCGCGGCGGTATGCGAAGGGGCCGCCCCCGCAGGGAGGCGGCCCCGTGCTCGGGCGGTGCGTCAGCCCAGCTTCGACACGTCCCGGACCGCACCCTTGTCCGCGCTGGTCGCCATCGCCGCGTAGGCGCGCAGCGCCGCCGAGACCTTGCGCTCGCGGGACTTGGGCGCGTACACGCCGCCCAGAGCCGCCTCCCGGCGCGCGAGTTCGGCGTCGTCGACGAGGAGTTCGATCGTGCGGTTGGGGATGTCGATGCGGATGCGGTCGCCGTCCTCGACGAGCGCGATCGTGCCGCCGGACGCGGCCTCCGGGGAGGCGTGGCCGATGGACAGGCCCGACGTGCCGCCGGAGAAGCGGCCGTCGGTGATCAGCGCGCAGGTCTTGCCGAGACCGCGGCCCTTCAGGAAGGAGGTGGGGTAGAGCATCTCCTGCATGCCGGGGCCGCCCTTGGGGCCCTCGTACCGGATGACGACCACGTCGCCGTGCGTGATCTGCTTGTTGAGGATCTTCTCGACCGCTTCCTCCTGCGACTCGCAGACGACGGCGGGGCCCTCGAAGGTCCAGATCGACTCGTCGACGCCGGCCGTCTTGACCACGCAGCCGTCCACCGCCAGGTTGCCCTTGAGGACCGCGAGGCCGCCGTCCTTGGAGTAGGCGTGCTCGGCGGAGCGGATGCAGCCTTCCGCCGCGTCCTCGTCCAGCGCCTCCCAGCGCTCGGACTGGGAGAAGGCCTCGGCGGAGCGGACGCAGCCGGGGGCCGCGTGCCACAGTTCCACGGCGTCCGGCGACGGGGAGCCGCCGCGCACGTCCCACGTCTTCAGCCAGTCCGCGAGGGAGGGGCTGTGGACCGAGTGGACGTCCTCGTTGAGCAGCCCGGCGCGGTGCAGTTCGCCGAGGAGGGCGGGGATGCCGCCGGCGCGGTGCACGTCCTCCATGTAGTACGTGCGGTTCTTCGCGACGTTCGGGGCGACCTTGGCGAGGCAGGGCACGCGGCGCGAGACCTCGTTGATCTCCTCGAGGCCGAACGGGACGCCCGCCTCCTGGGCCGCGGCCAGCAGGTGCAGGATCGTGTTGGTCGAGCCGCCCATCGCGATGTCCAGGGCCATCGCGTTCTCGAAGGCGGAGAAGGTCGCGATCGAGCGGGGCAGGACGGTGTCGTCGTCCTGCTCGTAGTAGCGCCGGGTGATGTCCATGACCGTGCGCGCGGCGGCGACGTAGAGCTGCTTGCGCGCGGTGTGGGTGGCCAGGACCGAGCCGTTGCCGGGCAGGGAGAGGCCGATGGCCTCGGTCAGGCAGTTCATCGAGTTGGCGGTGAACATGCCGGAACAGCTGCCGCAGGTCGGACAGGCGTTCTCCTCGATACGGAGGATGTCCTCGTCCGAGATCTTGTCGTTCACGGCGTCGGAGATCGCGTCGACCAGGTCGAGGGTGCGGACCGTGCCGTCCACGAGGGTCGCGCGGCCGGCCTCCATGGGGCCGCCGGAGACGAACACCGTCGGGATGTTCAGGCGCAGGGCCGCGTTCAGCATGCCCGGCGTGATCTTGTCGCAGTTGGAGATGCAGACCAGGGCGTCCGCGCAGTGCGCCTCGACCATGTACTCGACGGAGTCCGCGATCAGGTCGCGGGAGGGCAGCGAGTACAGCATGCCGCCGTGCCCCATCGCGATGCCGTCGTCGACGGCGATGGTGTTGAACTCGCGCGGGATGCCGCCCGCCTCGGTGATCGCCTCGCTGACGATCCGGCCGACCGGCTGCAGGTGGGTGTGGCCCGGCACGAACTCGGTGAAGGAGTTCGCGACGGCGATGATCGGCTTGCGGCCGATGTCCGCACCGGGTACACCGGAGGCGCGCATAAGGGCGCGGGCGCCCGCCATGTTGCGGCCGTGGGTGACTGTGCGGGACCTCAGCTCGGGCATCGTCGCTCGCTCCTTCAGACAGATAGGGCTGCTACCGAGACTACGCCCGTCATCCAGGGGTCGGGACGCGGTGTCCGGAATGCGGGACGATCGTCTCGTACGGCCATACCGCCGTCGTAGGGCTCAGCGGCCGGTGAGATGGCCCTGCACCACCGGCGCCACCCGCGCGATGATCTGCTCGACGTCCGCCGAGGCCAGCGGCTCCAGCTTGATCACGTACCGCATCATGGCGCAGCCGACCAGCTGCGCGGCCGCCAGCTCGGCGCGCAGCTCCGCGTCCGGCGCGTCCAGCTGGGAGGCGACGCGGCGCATCAGCTGGGAGGCGACCAGGCGGCGGAAGACGGTGGCGGCGGTCTCGTTGTTGACGGCGGAGCGCAGGATCGCCAGCAGGGGCGTACGGGTCGCGGGGTTCTCCCAGACACCGAAGATGAAGCGGGTCAGCCGCTCGCCGACGCCGTCCAGCGGGCCGTCGGCCACCGCCTCCGGCGCGTTCAGCGCGGGCGCGAACGCGACCTCGATCGCCGCCGCGAAGATCTGCTCCTTGGTGCCGAAGTAGTGGTGCACCAGCGCCGAGTCGACGCCGGCCGCCTTCGCGATGCCCCGCACGGACGTCTTGTCGTACCCGCGTTCGGAGAACTCCTCGCGGGCCACGGTCAGGATCCGGTCGCGGGTGCCGGCGGATTCCGTACGGGTGCGCCGGCCCCGGCGCCGGGAGGTGGCCTCGGGCCCGGTCACGGCCGGGGCACCCGCACCGCGGACGCGAGATGGAGGCGGGTGAAGGCCAGGGCCTCCGCCAGGTCGGCCTCGCGTTCGGCGCCGGACATCGCACGGCGGGTGTTGACCTCGATGACGACATGGCCGTCGAAGCCGGTCCGGGCGAGACGTTCCAGCAGTTCGGCGCAGGGCTGGGAGCCGCGGCCGGGCACGAGGTGCTCGTCCTTCGCCGAGCCCTTGCCGTCCGCCAGGTGCACATGGCCGAGGCGGTCGCCCATGCGGTCGACCATCTCCAGCGCGTCGGAGCGGGCCGTCGCGCTGTGGCTGAGGTCGATCGTGAAGTGGCGGTAGTCCTCCTTGGCCACGTCCCAGTCGGGGGCGTACGCCAGCATCTCGCGGTCGCGGTAGCGCCAGGGGTACATGTTCTCGACGGCGAACCGCACGTCGGTCTCGTTCGCCATGCGCCAGATCCCGGTGACGAAGTCACGGGCGTACTGGCGCTGCCAGCGGAAGGGCGGGTGGACGACGACCGTGCTCGCGCCCAGCTTCTCCGCCGCCGCCTGGGCGCGCTGGAGCTTGACCCAGGGATCGGTGGACCAGACGCGCTGTGTGATGAGCAGACAGGGGGCGTGCACCGCCAGGATCGGGATCTGGTGGTAGTCGCTGAGTCTGCGCAGCGCCTCCATGTCCTGGCTGACCGGGTCGGTCCACACCATGACCTCGACACCGTCGTACCCGAGGCGCGCGGCGATCTCGAAAGCCGTCGCCGTGGACTCCGGGTACACGGAGGCCGTGGACAGCGCGACCTTCGCATCCGGGATGCACACTGGCTCCGCCATGCCGACAGATTACGGGGTGCGGTGGGTGGGGTGCGGGGCCCCTCTTCGCCGTTGTGGGATTCGCCACGGGCGTGTGCGGGTGTTTTGTGGCGTGTCGCGCGGTTCCCCGCGCCCCTGGGTTCCTACTCCGACCCCATGTGATCGAGCCGGCGCAGAATCACGCCCTCCCGAAGCGCCCACGGGCAGATCTCCAGGCTGTCCACACCGAACAGGTCCATCGCACCCTCGGCGACCAGGGCGCCCGCGAGCAGCTGGCCCGCCCGGCCCTCCGAGACGCCGGGCAGTTCGGCCCGCTGGGCCGTCGTCATCTCGGCCAGTTTCGGCACCCACGCCTCCAGCGACTCCCGCTTGAGTTCACGCTGGACGTACAGGCCCTCGGTCGACCTGGCCGCGCCCCCGAGCCGGGCGAGCTGCTTGAAGGTCTTCGACGTCCCCACGACGTGGTCCGGGGTGCCCAGGCGGCTGAACTCGCCGACGGTACGGGCGATCTGGGCGCGCACATGGCGGCGCAGCGCCCTTATCGGCTCCGCGCCGGGCGGGTCGCCGGGCAGCCACCCCGCGGTGAGGCGGCCGGCGCCCAGGGGGAGGGAGACGGCGGCGTCCGGCTCCTCGTCCATGCCGTAGGCGATCTCCAGGGAGCCGCCGCCGATGTCGAGGACGAGGAGCTTGCCCGCGGACCAGCCGAACCAGCGGCGGGCGGCGAGGAAGGTGAGGCGGGCCTCCTCGGCGCCGGTGAGGACCTGCAGCTCGACGCCGGTCTCGGCCTTCACGCGCGCGAGGACGTCGTCGGCGTTGCCGGCCTCGCGGACGGCGGAGGTGGCGAAGGGCAGGACGTCCTCGACGCCCTTGTCCTCGGCGGCCTGCAGGCACTCGTGGATCACGGCGACCAGCTTCTCGATGCCCTCGGGGCCGATCGCCCCGCTGTCGTCGAGAAGTTGGGCGAGGCGCAGCTCCGCCTTGTGCGAATGCGCGGGCAGCGGGCACGCGCCCGGGTGCGCATCCACCACCAGCAGATGCACCGTGTTCGAACCCACGTCGAGGACACCGAGTCTCATGTAGGGAACGCTACTGCCAGCGGGGGCGTACTCCGTCCTCGGTGGGGTCACGGGAGCCTTAGGCTGGTGCTGTGCCAAAGACGAAAAAGGCAAAGGACGACAAGTCGGCGGCGGCAGCCACAGCCGCCGAGGGTCCTTCGCGGGCGAAGTCACAGAAGCCGAAGACTCCGAAGCCGGTGAGGCCGATGTCGAAGAAGGCCCGGGAAGCCGACGAGAAGGGCCTCGACTTCGCGCGTGCGTGGGTGGAGTTCCCGGATCCGGGAGACGACGAGCAGGTCTTCCGGTGCGATCTGACATGGCTGACCTCCCGCTGGAACTGCGTCTTCGGCAGCGGCTGCCAGGGCATCCAGGCGGGCCGCGCGGACGACGGGTGCTGCACGCTGGGCGCCCACTTCTCCGACGAGGACGACGAGAAGCGCGTCGCCGAGCACGTGGCGCGGCTCACGCCGGACATCTGGCAGCACCACGCCGAGGGCACGGAGCACGGCTGGATCTCCGAGGACGAGGACGGCGACCGCCAGACGCGCCCGTACCAGGGCTCCTGCATCTTCCAGAACCGGCCCGGGTTCGCGGGCGGCGCGGGCTGCTCGCTGCACATCCTCGCCCTGCGCGAGGGCCGCGAGCCGCTGGAGACCAAGCCGGACGTCTGCTGGCAGCTTCCGGTCCGGCGCACCTACGACTGGATCGACCGCCCCGACGACACCCGGGTGCTCCAGGTGTCCATCGGAGAGTACGACCGCCGGGGCTGGGGTCCGGGCGGCCACGACCTGCACTGGTGGTGCACGTCGGCGACCTCGGCGCACGGCGCGGGCGAGCCGGTGTACGTGTCCTACCGCGCGGAGCTGACCGAGCTGATGGGCAAGGCCGGCTACGACCGCCTGGTGGAGCTGTGCGAGCAGCGCCTCTCCTCGCAACTCCCCCTCCTGGCCCCCCACCCGGCCGACCCGACGAGCTGAGACGCCCTGCGGGGGGGGCGGAGGGGACGGAGGGGACGGACAGCGGGTGAAGACGCGGGCGACGACGGGGTGATCCGCCGGGCGGCGGGCGCGGGGGGCGGCGGGATGATCCGCCCTGCGACCGCAGGGGGTAACGGCGGGGGACCGCTGGACTGCGGGCGACGGCGACGCCGGCACGCCCTGCCGGACGGCCGCGGCGGGGCGATGACAGCGGGGTGATGCGCCGGGCGGCCAGCGGGAGCGACGACGGGGTGATCCGCCGGGCGGCGGGCGCGGGGGGCGGCGGGATGATCCGCCCTGCGACCGCAGGGGGTAACGGCGGGGGACCGCTGGACTGCGGGCGACGGCGACGCCGGCACGCCCTGCCGGACGGCCGCGGCGGGGCGATGACAGCGGGGTGATGCGCCGGGCGGCCAGCGGGAGCGACGACGGGGTGATCCGCCGG
>NZ_JAMGBF010000216.1 GCF_023516615.1 Streptomyces panaciradicis | reverse complement strand
GCCCAGCCGTCCGGGCCGACGGCGGCGCTGACGCCGAGCGTCCAGCCGGGCTGCGGGTCCGGGTCGCGGTCGGCGGGCAGCAGCACCCGTACGACATCCTCCGCGGGGTCGACCAGCGGCGACCCGAGCGCCGTGCCGAGGGCGGAGGCGGCGAGGGCGTCGGCCGACCCTGCGTCCGGGCGGCCGTGCACGACCAGCCAGCGGCCGGTGCCGAGCAGCGGGGCGACCTCCTCCGGCGCCGCCCCCAGCAGCAGCCGGACCAGCGCCGAGGAGCGGGCGGTGCCGGTGCCGTCGTGGTGCTCCCCGGTCAGCAGCGACAGCAGCACCGACGCGACGGAGGCGATCGTGTGGTCGCCCGGTTCGCGCCGCGGGGCGGCGACTCCGAGGACGAAGCCCTGGCCGGCGCCGAGGGCGTAGGCGGCGAGGTGGACACCGGCGGCGGTGTCGGTGGCCGACGCGGGAGTCCCCGGGCCCGAGGGGCGCACGACCTCCGCGAGCGCGTCGAGCGCCTCCCCGGCGCCGCTGTCCGCCGCCCGCCCCGCGGACGCGATCCGCGCACCCTCCGGCCCGTACAGCACCGCCCGCCCCCCGACCCGCCGGGCCAGCTGCCGCAGCACCGACGGCACCGGGTCCGGGCGGGAGGCCGCGGCCGCCAGGGACCGCTGGGCCTCCGTGACCCGGCGCAGCTCCGCCAGCCTGGCCTCGGCCATCAGCTGCCAGACCGCGCGGGCCACCGCCGAGAACGTGGTCCGCGGCGGCACCTCGACCAGCGGCAGCCCGTACGCGTCGCAGGCCGCCACCAGGGCGTGCGGCACCGTGTCGTGCACGGGCGCCACGCCGAAGCCGAGGGCGGCGCCGCCCGCCGCGACGACCCGGGAGACGTAGGCGTCGAAGGAAGTGCCCGAACCCGCCGCCTCCGGGATGTGCACCCCCGCCGTCAGCAGCAGCTCGCCGCCCAGCAGATAGGGGTAGGGGTCGGCCATCTCGGAGGCGTGGGCCCAGTGGATCGCCGTGGCCGGGTCGCGGGGCCCGGCGATCTGCCGCAGCGCCAGGTCCTCGCGGGCCAGCAGGGCCGCGAGGGGCACGGGCGGTGTGGGCGGGACGGCCGGATCCGGCATGATGTGCGTTTCCTCCATTCGCGATGGTCTGAGTGGAGGAAACGTACACTTCGCCGCCGCCGTCCGGCCACCTACAGTCGAAGCGGCCGGTGCCCCGGATTCGGCGACGGACCGGTTCCGGCCGCCCACTAGAGTCGTAGCGGAAGCAGTGCATACGCGACGAAGCGTAGGAAAGTAGGCATGACCCCATGAGCAGCAACGACACGCCCCGCGGCCCCGTCGACTCCTCCCGTGTGCCGCGGTACGCCGGGCCCGCGACGTTCGCCCGGCTGCCCCGCCTCGACGAGGTCGGCCGCACCGACGTCGCCGTGGTCGGCGTGCCGTTCGACTCGGGCGTCTCCTACCGGCCCGGCGCCCGCTTCGGCGGCAACGCGATCCGCGAGGCGTCCCGGCTGCTGCGCCCGTACAACCCGGCGCAGGACGCCTCCCCCTTCGCCCTCACGCAGGTGGCGGACGGCGGCGACATCGCCGTGAACCCGTTCAACATCAACGAGGCCGTCGAGACGATCGAGGCCGCGGCCGACGACCTGCTCGGCACCGGCGCCCGGCTCATGACGCTCGGCGGCGACCACACCATCGCGCTGCCGCTGCTGCGGTCCGTCGCCAAGAAGCACGGTCCCGTCGCCCTGCTCCACTTCGACGCCCACCTCGACACCTGGGACACCTACTTCGGCGCCGAGTACACGCACGGCACGCCGTTCCGGCGGGCGGTGGAGGAGGGCATCCTCGACACCGAGGCGCTCTCCCACGTCGGCATCCGCGGCCCGCTCTACGGCAAGCAGGACCTCACCGACGACGAGAAGATGGGCTTCGGCATCGTCACCTCGGCGGACGTCTACCGCCGCGGCGCCGACGAGGTGGCCGACCAGCTGCGTCAGCGCATCGGCGACCGCCCGCTGTACATCTCCATCGACATCGACTGCCTGGACCCGGCCCACGCGCCCGGCACCGGCACCCCCGAGGCGGGCGGCATGACCTCCCGCGAGCTGCTGGAGATCCTGCGCGGCCTCGCGTCCTGCAACCTGGTCTCCGCGGACGTCGTGGAGGTGGCACCCGCGTACGATCACGCGGAGATCACGTCGGTGGCCGCGTCCCACACGGCGTACGAACTGACCACCATCATGTCCCGCCAGATTGCCGAGGCCCGCGCGAAGTGACCCACGACCACGACCTGGAGCTCCGCCCGACGCCGGCCCAGACGGAGGCCGCGCTGAACCCTCCGCCCGGCCGCACCGGCGGAGACCTGGTCGTGGAGACGCTCGCCGGGCTCGGCGCGACGACCGTCTTCGGCCTGCCCGGCCAGCACGCGCTCGGCATGTTCGACGCGCTGCGCCGCTCGGACCTGCGCTATGTCGGTCTGCGCGTGGAGAACAACGCGGGGTTCGCAGCCGACGCCTACGGCCGGATCACCGGCGAGGCGGCCCCGCTGCTGCTGTCGACCGGCCCCGGCGCGCTGACCTCGCTCGCCGCGCTGCAGGAGGCCCGCGCGGCGTCCGCGCCCGTGCTGGCGATCGCGAGCCAGGTCCCGACGGCCGGGCTGGGCGGCGGCCGACACGGCTATCTGCACGAACTCCCCGACCAGGCCGCCTCGTTCCGGGGCGTGGTCAAGTCCGTGCACACCGTCCGCGCCCAGTCCCAGATCCCCTCGGCGATCGCGGAGGCCTGGAAGTCGGCGCTGACCGCCCCGCACGGGCCGGTGTGGGTGGAGATCCCGCAGGACGTGCTGGCGGCCACGACGTCGCTGCCGGTGGTGACGGCGGCGGACGCGACACCGGAGGACCTGCCCCCGCGCCCCGAACTCACTGCGGTGGCAGCGGACTTGCTGTCCCACGCCGTCCGTCCGGCGATCATCGCGGGCGGGGGAGTGGTACGGGCGGACGCGTCGGGCAAGCTCAGGAAGCTGGCGGAGAGGCTCCAGGCGCCCGTGGTGACGACTCCCGGTGGCAAGGGCGCGTTCCCCTGGAACCACCCGCTGTCCCTGCAGTCCTGGATGGAGGACCGGCACACCACCGACTTCCTGGAGGACGCGGACGTCCTGCTCGTGGTCGGTTCGGGCCTGGGCGAACTCTCCTCGAACTACCACACGTTCAGGCCCCGCGGCCGGGTGGTCCAGGTCGAGGCGGACCTCGGCAAACTGGAGGCCAACCACCCGGCGCTGGGCATCCACGCCGACGCCCGCCTCGCGCTCCAGGCCCTGCTGGAGACGGTGCCGCCGCGCGAGGACACCACGGCGCCGGAGCGGGTGCGCCGGCTGCTGTCCCGGGTGGCCGAGCGCATCGCCGCCCAGGAACTCACGCTGGAGCAGCACCTGTTGGCGTCCATCCGCAAGGCACTGCCCGCCGACGCCCCGTCCTTCTGGGACATGACGATCCTGTCCTACTGGGCCTGGTCCGCCTTCGACCCCCGGCGCCCCAACACCATGCACTCCGCCCAGGGCGCCGGCGGCCTCGGCTACGCCTTCCCGGCCGCGCTCGGAGCCGCCGTCGCCGACCCGACCCGGCCGGTCCTGGCGGTCTCCGGAGACGGCGGAGCCCTGTACTCTCTCGCCGAGCTGGCGACGGCGAGGCAGCACGACCTGAACGTCACCTGGCTCATCGTCGACGACGGCGGCTACGGCATCCTGCGCGAGTACATGACGGACGCGTACGGCGAGACCACGGGCACGGAACTGACCCGCCCGGACTTCGCCGCCCTCGCCGATTCCTTCGGCGTCCCGGCGATCCGCACGACCCCCGACACCCTGGAACAGGACCTGACCAAGGCCCTGACGTCCCCGGGCCCGACGGTGGTCGTACTCCCGGCGGTCCTGCGGATGTTCGCGCCGACGCATCAGTAACTCTCTTGTATCGGTAAAGAAAGTCCCATAGGTTTCCCTCTGCCACTGCTGCACAGCATGGCCACATCAATTTCATAGCGGGCTCTGGGGAGAGCCCGGGGGGAGACAAGGGCATGACCAACCCTTGGTTCCGGCGGCTTCGTGCTGCCCGGACGCTCGGCGTGCTGCTCGGCGGCGCCGTCGTCCTGGGCTCGTTGCCTGCCGTCACCAGTCCGGCCGACGCGGCCGGCAGCAGACCGTCGGCTTCGGCCGAGGCGGCCGCGTTCGAGCTGGCCGCCGACACCGGTGAACCGGTGGAGATCGTTCAGCGCCGCACAGAGGACGAACTCGTCTTCGCCAACCCGGACGGCAGTTTCACCAGCGAGACCAGTGTCCAGCCACAGCGGGTGCAACGCCCCGACGGCAGCTGGGAGAAGGCCGACGCCACACTGGAGCGGCGGCCCGACGGCACCGTGGGTCCGAAGGCCGCCGTCGTCGACCTGGCCTTCGCCGGGGGCGGTTCCACCGACCTGATCACCCTCGGCGAGGACGGCAAGTCCTTCACGCTGCGCTGGCCGAAGCCGCTGCCCGAGCCCGTCCTGGACGGTGACACCGCCGAGTACCGCGAGGTGCTGCCGGGCGTCGACCTCCTGGCGAGCGCCACCGTCACCGGGTATTCGTACGTCCTGAAGGTGAAGACCCCCGAGGCCGCCGACACCCCCGAGCTGGCGCAACTCCGCCTGCCTGTACGTTCCGAGGGGCTCGACCTGAGCACCGGCCCGGCCGGCGGACTGCAGGCGGTGGACGCCTCCGGCGCGCGGCTCTTCGGCGGCCAGGCGCCCAAGATGTGGGACTCCGCCACGGCCGCCGAGGAGGTCCCGGCGGACGCCGTACCGGCCTCCGGCTCCGGCGCCCCCGTCGAGGACGCGCCCGACGCCGCGGCGAAGGTCGCCGACATGGGCCTGGACGTGACCGCGTCCGCCGTCACCGTGGAGCCCGACCGCTCCGTGCTGACCGCCTCCGACACGGACTTCCCGGTCTACCTCGACCCGGAGGCCGGCATGTCCAAGAGCGAGTGGCTGTACGTCTCCAGTGCCCACCCCAGCACCGAGTTCCACAAGTTCAAGAAGGACGAGGGCGTCGGGCGCTGCTCCTATGACTCCATCGGCGGCACGTACTACGTGTGCAGCTCCTCGCCGTACACGAACCGCATGTACTTCCAGTTCTCCACCTCCGGCTGGAAGAACCGCACCATCTCCAAGGCGGTCTTCGAGGTCTACGAGACCTTCTCCTTCTCCTGCCAGAAGAGCACCGTCAACCTGCACGCGGTGGCCGAGGGTGGCGTCGACTCCGCCACCAACTGGAACAACAAGCCCAAGGACGGCGACCTGATGGTCGACCGCACCGTGGCCTACGGGCGGGGCGACAGCTGCAGCCCCGATGCCCCGCCCAGCTGGGTCGACTTCCAGGACAACCCGGACGAGAGCAACGAGAACCTCACCGCCACCGTCCGCAAGAAGGCCAAGGCGGAGGACCCCATCGCCTTTTCCCTGCGGGCCGCCGACGAGGACGACGCCAACTCCTGGAAGCGGTTCCGCGGCGACAACGCCAAGCTGGTCGTCACCTACAACACCACCCCGGGCAAGCCCTACAACGAGCGGCTGACCAACCCGGAGGAGAAGACCTGCACCACGGACAACAGCAAACGCCCGTGGATCCGTGACGACACCCCGACCATGGCGGTCAACGGCACCGACGCCGACTCCTACAGCGACGGCACCGGCCAGAACCTCACCGCCACCTTCCGCGTGTGGGACCAGGTGGACGGCAAGCCCATGGTCTACGAGGGCAAGGACGGACCCCAGAACGAGGGCGTGTTCGAGGAGAACATCCCCGTCAGGGAACTCACCCATGGCCACGGCTACAAGTGGCACGCCCAGCTCTACGACGGCTCAACAGGGAAGCTCAAGGACTCCGGCTACTCGGACTGGTCCGACTGGTGCGAGTTCGTGGTCGACGTGAAGGCCCCCAGCGCCAAGCCGCTGGTGACGGCGGCGGACGGCGAGGCCGACCTCCCGGTCGGCGCCAAACGGCACTTCACCCTCTCCGCCAACGGCAACGCCGACCCGGTCTTCAAGAACGACGTCGAGTACTACGAGTGGGATCTCGGCAGCGACACCCCCGGCCGCAGGGCGACGCCCGCGAGCCTCGGCGGCAACGCCACCATCGAGGTGCCGACCTCCACCTTCGGACCGAACGTCCTCTACGTCCGCAGCGTCGACCAGGCCGGCAACCGCGGCCCGCTGGAGAAGCACATCTTCACCGCCGACCGCGCCTGCGCCGACGCCCTCGCCGACTCCTGCGCGGCAGCCGTCTACGACCTCGACCAGACCTCCGGCGGCACCGCCCCCGACACCTCCGGCCACGACCGCGACCTCACCGTCAAGGGCGCCGACTGGGTCGCGGGCAACCACTCCGCCACCAAGACCGGCGACAAGGCCCTGCGCTTCAACGGCAGCAGCGACTACGCCACCGCCGCCTCCGCCGTCCACACCGGGCAGGCGTTCAGCGTGTCGGCCTGGGTCCGGCCCACCTCGCTCACCGACAACATCGCGGTGATCAGCCAGGCGGGTGCCAGCGGCAACGGCTTCAACCTCTACTACTCGACGGCCTACAAGCGCTGGATCTTCGGCCGGCACATCGCCGACAAGGACGGCTCGGACATCATCCGCGCGATGGCGACGAGCGAGCGTCCGCCGACCGTCGGGAAGTGGACCCATCTGGCGGGCACCTACGACCCGGCGGCACGGAAGTTCACCCTCTACGTCGACGGCGAGGAACAGGGCAGCGCCACCGTCACCGGCGTCTGGAACGCCGGCAAGGGCCTGAACATCGGCCGCGCCCAGTACGACGGCACCTGGCGCGACTACTTCGCCGGCGACATCGACGACGTACGGCTGGTGCCCGGACTGCTCTCCGGTACGGAGATCTACCGGCTGGCGAACGACTAGCCGCCGCTGACCACGGCTGCTTCGCCCGGGTGTCGGTCATCCACCGGTGCCCGGGCACCCCACATCACACGGGAGGGGAGCGCGCATGCGCTCAACACGCAGACATTACGCCCATAAATGGGCTAAACACCTGGCCGCGGCGGTGTCCGCGGCCCTGACCCTGACCCTGCTCCAGGCAGCCCCCGCACTCGGCGACGACGACGCCCGGGAGCAGCGCCGCCCCAAGACCCAGGACGTGCCCTCCACCCCCGTGGTGGAGGAGGGCGGCCAGGTCACCCCGCTCAAGCACCTCGCCGGATACGGCAGTTCACGTGTCCCGAAGGCGTCCTGGCCTAAGCCGGGCAGCGCCACCGTCGCCCTGAACGGCTCCGGGAGGCGCGAAGGCATCCGCGCGGGCGGTCTGCCCGTCCGTCTGGCCGCCCCCAAGTCGCGCTCGGCAAGAGCGGCTTCCCCCACGCGCGCCAAGGTCGACCTCCTGGGGCACGCCGCCGCCCGCAAGGCGGGCATCGACGGCCTGCTCCTGAAGGTCACGCGCGCGGACGGCCGCCGAGCCACGTCCGGCAAGGTCGGCGTCCAGGTCGACTACGCCGACTTCGCCCAGGCCTACGGCGGCGACTGGGCCCAGCGGCTGCGGGTGGTCCAGCTGCCGGCCTGCGCACTGACGACGCCGAAGGCGGCCGCCTGCCGGACGGTCACGCCGCTCGCCACGGACAACGACGTCCGCGCGCAGAAGCTGACGGCCGACGTGCCCGCGGCCGCCGGTGCCAAGGCGCCCCTCCTCGCGGTCTCCGCCGCGCCCTCCGGCAGCTCCGGCTCCTACACCGCGACCTCCCTCGCGCCCTCCGCGTCCTGGCAGGTCGCCGCCCAGACCGGCGCCTTCACCTGGCAGTACCCGCTGCGCGTCCCGCCCGCCGTCGCGGGCCCCTCCCCACAGCTGGGCCTTGCCTACAACTCGGCGTCCACCGACGGCCGTACCGCCTCCAGCAACAACCAGACGTCCTGGGTCGGCGAGGGCTTCGACCTCAGCGCCGGGTACATCGAGCGGGCGTACCGCTCCTGCACCGACGACGGCCACGACGAGGCCGGGGCGCAGAAGTACGACCTGTGCTGGCACTCCGACAACGCCACCATGAACTTCGGTGGCCGCGCGGGAGAGCTGGTCAAGAAGTCGGCGAACGAGTGGCGCCTGAAGCAGGACGACGGCACCACCATCGAGCGGCGGACCGGCGGCTTCAACGCCGACGACAACGGCGAGTACTGGCTGGTCACCACGACCGACGGCACCCGCTACTACTTCGGCAAGGGCAAGCGCGAGGCCGCCGACACCGAGTTCACCGGCTCCTCCTGGGAGGTACCGGTCTTCGGCGACGACAAGGACGAGCCCTGCCACAAGGACACCTTCAAGGAGTCCCGCTGCCAGCAGTCGTGGCGCTGGAACCTGGACTACGTCGTCGACGTGCACGGCAACTCGATGACGTACTACTACGGCACCGAGACCAACAAGTACGACACCGTCCGCGGTGACAAGGTCGTCTCCTACGACCGCGGGGGCTACCTCAAGCGCATCGAGTACGGCGAGCAGGAGGGCAAGGAGAACTCCACCACCGCGCCCGCCCAGGTCGTCTTCACCACCGCCGAGCGCTGCACCGGCGCGGCCGCCGACTGCGAGCCCGGCGATCTGAAGGAGTCCACCGCCACCCGCTGGCCGGACGTGCCGTTCGAGCAGATCTGCACCTCCGACACCGAGTGCAAGGACCAGTGGTCCCCGACCTTCTTCACCCGCAAGCGCCTGTCGAAGGTCACCACCCAGGTTCTGGGCTCCGACGGCAAGACCTACACGGACGTGGACGTGTGGGACCTGGCGCACAAGTACCAGAGCGCCGACACCACGCACTCCCCGTCCCTGTGGCTGGAGTCGATCACCCACTCCGGCAAGGACGGTGCGAACAAGCTCCCGAAGGTCACCTTCTACGAGCGCCAGGACGCCAACCGCGTGGACACCGGCGCGGATGACCGCCTGCCGATGTACAAGTGGCGCATCCGGGCGATCCAGTCGGAGACGGGCGGCACGATCTCGGTCAACTACAAGCCCGCCGACTGCACTCCCTCCACCCTCCCCACCCCCGAGACGAACACCAAGCGGTGCATGCCGTCCTTCTGGTCGAAGGAGGGCACGGTCGGGGAGAAGGAGGACTGGTTCCACAAGTTCGTCGTCGACACGGTGACCGAGGACGAGGTCACGATCACCGGCCCGAACAAGGTCACCTCCTACGACTACTCGGGCGCCGCCTGGGCCTTCGACGACAGCGAGCTCGTCAAGACCAAGAAGAAGACCTGGAACCAGTGGCGCGGCTTCCGCACGGTCACCGTGAAGACGGGTGACGAGAACAGTAAGCAGCTGCGCACCCAGACCACCTACCTCCAGGGCATGGACGGCGACCGGGAGAAGGAGTCCGGCGGCACCAAGTCCGTCTCGGTCACCGCCTCCGACGGCACGAAGGTCCGCGACGACGCCCGCCACCAGGGCTTCCAGCTGGAGCAGCGCACGTTCAACGGCCCCGCCGAGGTCAGCGCCACCGTCAGCACCCCCTGGAAGTCGGCCCCGACGGCGACGGAGGGCGCGGACGAGGCGACGTACGCGGCCGTGAAGTCGACGAAGACGCGCACCGCGCTCGACGACGGCAAGGTCCGCCGCGCCGCCATCGAGCACTTCTACGACTCCTACGGCATGCTGGAGCGCTCCTCCGACTCGGGCGACCTGTCCGACCCGGACGACGACACCTGCACGACGAACACCTACAACCGCAACACCGACGCCAACCTGCTGACGCTGCTGAAGCGGGTGACGGTCGTGCCGGTGGCGTGCGACGACGGCCCGCCGAGCTACAAGGGCGAGGCGATATCGGACGTCCGCACCTGGTACGACGACCCCGACACCTACGGCACCAAGCCCACCAGGGGCGACGTGGTCCGCAGCGAGAAGGTCAAGGGCTACACGGACGACGGCACCCCGCAGTACGTCACCACCTCGACCGCGAAGTACGACACCCACGGCCGGGTGACGGAATCCGCCGACCAGCAGGGCAACGCGACGAGGACGGCGTACACCCCCACCACGGGCGGCCCGGTGACGGGCATGAAGGTCACCGACCCCGCGGGGAACTCGACGACCTCCACGGTGGACCCCCGCTGGGGCCTGGTCACCGCCACGGTCGACGCCAACAAGCAGCGCACCGACCTGCAGTACGACGCCCTCGGCCGCCTGCTGAAGGTCTGGCTCCCGGGCCGCGCGAAGGCCTCGGACACACCGTCCCTCGAGTATGCCTACCTGGTCCGCAACAACGGCCCGGTCGTGACCACCACCAAGTCCCTGCTCCCGAACGGCTCGGTGGCCACGAGCCACCAGCTCCAGGACGGCCTCCTGCGCGAGCGTCAGACGCAGGCCCCGGCCGCCAACTCCGGCCGTGTCGTCACCACGACCGAGTACGACTCCCGCGGCCTCGCGGTCAAGGAGATCGGCCCCTTCTACAACTCCGCCGCCGTCGGCACGACCTTCGTGGGAGTGGCTGACGCGTCCGAGGGGACGCCTCGGGAGACGGAGACCGTGTACGACGGGGCGGCCCGGGCGACGGACGAGATCTTCCGGGTGGCCGGCGCCGAGAAGTGGCGCACGAAGACCGAGTACCACGGTGACCACACGACGGTCGACCCGCCGGCCGGCGGCACCCCTACCGCGACGTACACCAACGCGCAGGGGCAGAGGACCAAGGTCCTCGAGTTCAAGGCCTCGTCGCCGACCGGCGCGGCGGACACGACGTCCTACGACTATGACGCCGCGGGCCATGTCACCGAGGTCAAGGACGAGTCGGGCAACCGCTGGTCGTACGAGTACGACGTCCGCGGCCGTCAGACCCGCGCCGTCGACCCGGACGCCGGCACGTCCTGGATGACGTACAACGACCTCGACCAGCTGAAGACGCTCCGCAACCAGCGCGACACCACCCTCACCTTCACCTACGACAAGCTGGGCCGTCAGCGCTCGCTCTACAACGGCGACAAGAAGCTGACGACCTGGGAGTACGACAGCGCCACCGTCCCCAACGGCAAGGGGCGCCTGGCGTCGGCCACCAAGTGGGTGGGCGACGACGCCTACACGAGTTCGGTCGACGCCTATGACGCGGCGGGCCGCCCCACGAAGACCTCGGTGACGATCCCCGCCGCCGAGGGCAAGCTGGCCGGCACCTACACCTCGACGGCGTCGTACAAGCCGGACGGGTCGCCCGAAGACGTCGGTCTCCCGGCGGCGGGCGGCCTCCCGGCGGAGACGGTCACCACCGGCTACACGGCGACCGGACTGCCGTCCTTCACGGTGGGCGACACGACCGACTACGCCCGCGAGTCCCGCTACTCCAACTACGGCGAACTCCTCCAGCTGACGCTGGGCACCGCCAGCGCCGACAAGTACACCTGGCTCACCAACACCTACGAGGAGGGCACCCGGCGCCTGGAGCGCGCCCGTATCGACCGGGAGATCGTCAAGACCCCCGACTCCGACATCACCTACGGCTACGACGCCACCGGCAACATCCGCAAGGTCGCGGACACTCCCGAGGGCAAGACCGCCGACGTCCAGTGCTTCACGTACGACTACCTGCGCCGTCTGACCGAGGCGTGGACCCAGACGGCCACCGCCTGCGCGGCGAGCGCCGGTGAGGCGACCGTCGGCGGTCCGGCGCCGTACTGGCACTCCTACGCGTACGACGCTGCGGGCAACCGCACCGGCGAGGTCCGCCACGCCACCGGCACGACCGGCGACGCGGCGATCACGCAGTCGACGACGTACGTGCCGACGGCCCAGGACGCCAAGGGCGGCACGCACGCCCACGCCCTGAAGTCGGCGGAGGTGCGCACCGCGACCTCGGGCTCGTCGGCGCAGGAGGTGACGGCGGCCCAGTCGTTCACCTACGACGAGGCGGGCAACACCGTCCGCCGTACGAAGGCGGCGACGGACCTCTCCCCGGCGGTCGACCAGAAGCTGGACTGGGACGAAGAGGGCCGCCTGAGCGCGGTGACCCCCTACCTGTCCGGCGACGCCCTGGACGAGGCGCACAAGACCTCGTTCGTGTACGGCGCCGACGGAAGCCGCCTGCTCCGCAAGGAGAAGGGCGCCGTCACGCTGTACCTGGGCAGCCAGGAGATCCGCCTCGACACGGCCAAGAACTCCGTGTCGGGCACGCGGTACTACTCCCACGGCGGCAAGCAGATCGCCGTGCGCACCTCTGCGGGGGTGACCTGGCTGGTCGGCGGGCAGAACGGCACCGCGGAGATCGCCGTCAAGGCGTCCGACTCGGCGATCGTCCAGCGCCGCACCCTGCCCTTCGGCGAGGTGCGCGGCGCCAAGCCGACGGCGGGCGCGTGGCCCGGTGACAAGTCGTTCGTGGGCGGCACGGCCGATGCGGCGACCGGTCTGATCCAGCTCGGCGCACGCGCGTACGACCCGGCCGCCGGCCGCTTCGTCTCCGTGGATCCGCAGCTCAACCTCGCGGACCCGCAGCACCTCAACGCCTATGCCTACGGCCGCAACAACCCCCTGGCCTTCCCGGACCCGACGGGCCTGTACTGGGGCGAGTCCTGGATCAGCCCGATCGGCCACGGTGCCCTCGACGTCGTCGGCCTGGTGCCCGGATTCGGCGAGCCCGCCGACCTGATCAACGGCCTCTGGTACACGGCCGAGGGCAACTACATCGACGCGGGTCTGTCCTATGCCTCGGCGATCCCGATCGCGGGGTACGGCGCCAGCGCGGCGAAGGGCGCACGGTACGTCGACAAGGCCGTGGACGCGGTCGACGCCGCGAGGGACACGGTCAAGGCCGCCGACAAGGCGAAGGACGCCGTCAAGAACGCCGAGAACGTGACGCCGCCGTCCACCCCCAAGCCCAAGCCGCCGCCCAAGCCGGCTCCGCCGGCCAAGCCCAAGCCGGCTCCGCCGGCGAAGAAGGCAGACGGTCCGAGGAAGAGCGAGAAGGCGGACGCCGACAAGCCCGCGAGGCCGAAGAAGGACGACGATCCGGACAACGTCTACATCTACAAGGCGCCGTACAAGGGAAAGACACAAAAGATCAAGGAGGAGGGCTTCAAGCCCGAGGACTACCCGGGCCGCAAGCACCAGAACCCGGACGGCCATGCCTACTTCGGCTTGGGCGACAAGGGGCTGGACGTCGCCGAGGACTACGCGGGGCGTGGTCCCTACGATGGGACGGTTATCGAGATCAAGATCCCCAGGGCCGATTTCGACCAGCATTTCGAGCAGTTCGTCGGTTCGCACAACGGCGTTCCGCGCGCCGAGGTCGGAATTCCCAAGGAGATGTTCGGTCTCCTCAACTCGTATCCGCTGAGAGTGATGGACGAGCTATGACCGACCATGGGGTACCCGAGGCCGAGATGAGCCTCGTGGGGAGAGTCGTCGAGGGAGAGGCCACGGCGGTCTTTCCCTGGGGAGTCATCGTCGACCTGGGCC
This sequence comes from Streptomyces panaciradicis, assembly GCF_023516615.1. Lineage (GTDB taxonomy): Bacteria > Actinomycetota > Actinomycetes > Streptomycetales > Streptomycetaceae > Streptomyces > Streptomyces panaciradicis. Next base: position 2,996 of record NZ_JAMGBF010000216.1, on the reverse strand, counting down.
TGTCACGGGACGGCCTCATCGATGTCCTCTATATCGACGATGACGACAACTATCAGGTGGGTGACCGCGTGTCCTGCTACCTGGACGCCTTCGACGAGATGAAGAACAAGTTCATCCTGAGGCCCCCGGGGCAGGTACCGCTTGCGGAACGCCTGCGCAGAGCTGAGGAGCGGCGAGGTCTCTCCTCCTGAACTTCCGGACAGCGGCGATCGCCGGGGAGCGCGTGTGACGAACTCCCCGGCGATGGCTGTGCCGACGGATCTCGATCATGCACGGCACACGGAGCGGCCGGATAACCCTCGGGAGGCAGGACTGCGGGAAAGGCTGTCGGACATCCTGGCGGAGGACGCCCGGTGGGTGGCCTCCGCAGCGGACGTTCGACGTGTCCAGGATGTATGGGACGAGCTGGGAATTCACTGCTCGCCTACGGCGCTGCGTTTCGTCGAGGAATTCAACGGAAGCGGCTTCGATTACCCGCGCCATCCGCTCGATCCGGGGACGCACCGCTGCGAACTGAACGCCGAGCGTGCGAGTCGCATCGTCAACGGCGAAAAGCTGCGGGAATACGAGCAGCGAACGGGAGAGAGGCTGACGCCCGTGGGCACAGCGGCTTCCGGTCCTCTCGTGCTCCTCGTCGCCGAGGGGGGCCGGACGTACGGCGCCTACGATGCGTTTCTCGCCCTCTACGGCAGGAGCCCTGAGGAAGCGTTGGTGCATCTGGTCGACAGAGTTCGTCCTGAAAGGCTGGACTGACGGCGACCACGACACACAACCGTCGGCCGTGACATGATAAGGATTTCGGCCCCCGCCTGTCGGTCGGGGGCCGAAAGCGTTATCAAGGGCGACGCCATCGCCGTATTGCGCTAGGCGCGGGTAGGCGAGCTGGGCGAGGGGCGCGACGACGCGGCTCGCCTGGGGCCGCCCCGGCGGCGGTGATGACGTGGAGCGCGACCAGATGGCAGCTGTCATGTCCATCTGTGAGCCACCGGCCGGACAGGTGGAGCGCCTGAAGGAGTTCATGGTCGCTCGCGGCCAGTACTGGAAGACGACGGCGAGGGATGAACGTGGAGGTGGAGGCCATGGGGGCGTACAACATGGCGGTCGTGCCGCGGCTCCACGGGTGTCCGGGGTGTGGTGACGAGGGCGCGATGACGCTGCAGTTCCACTTCGGGCACACGTTCCAGGACACGTATCGCATCGGCGAGCGGCTGAAGTGGGGCGGCAACGACAAGGGCACGCCCGGGCAGGAGCGTGCGGAGGTCATCGGGTATCAAGAGGCCTGCGGGGGCTGCGGGCTCGACGAGGACCGGGAGTATGTCCTGGTCTTCGAGCATGACGTGCTGACCGGTGGCCATCGGTACGCGCTCCCCGAGGATCTTCTGCGTCTCGGGTGACTGGGGTGGATGAGGGGTCCTGCCGGATGTGTCCGGCAGGACCCCTCATCCGACCCGTGAACTACCAGATCGCGTCCACCCACTCCGGGTGGTCGATGAACGGGTTCCTGTTGTGCTGGTAGGTCGTGTAGATGACGTTGTTGCGGTTCTCCTCGAAGGCGTCCGGCGGGTCCTCGTCGTTCCATGCCTTGAGGACCGACAGCTTGCCGATGTACGGGTTCGAGCCGTTGCCGACCTTGTCGTCGGGCTCCAGGTTCGCGAAGCCGTCGTCGCCCTCGTAGCGGACGGCCATGTACAGGATCATGCGGGCCACGTCGCCCTTGACGGCGTCGCGCGGCTCGAAGGAGTCCGCATCGACCTTGCTGCCGCCGCTGTTGGTGAAGGTGGAGCCGCCCTCGTCGAAGTCGAGGTTGCCGCGCTTGCCGTTGACCGCCACGTCCTCCGGGCGGATGTGGTGCAGGTCGGTGCCGGGGCCGGTCGAGGTGGTGAGGTCGCCGTGCGAGATGGCCCACACGTGCTCGCGGTTCCAGTCGCCGCTGTCGCCGCCGTTGAGCGACTTGCTGCGGGAGATGCCCGAGTACAGCAGGATCACGTTGTTGCTGTTGTTCGGGTCCTGGTCGGTCTTCTTCATCGCGTCCCAGAGCGCCGAGTACGACAGCTTCGTCACGCCCGAGCTGATGATGGTGTGCAGGGACGACTTCAGGCTCGTGCCGGTCTTGCCGACCGCGTTCTTGTAGTACGTCGAGTCGTACGCGGTCGTCGTGGCGGCGGCCGGGGAGGCCGTCAGGGCCGGGGCCGCGAGGCCCACCATCACGGCTGCGGTGGCCAGGGCCACCGACTTCCATCGCCGTACGCGTGTCGCCGGCATAAAGGTTGTCCCATCTACGCGGGTTGATTGAAGGCGGCAACAGGGAGGGTGGCATGGACATGAGGGCTTGTCGATGAACTGGACGTTAAAAACGGCTCCCGACCGGGTGGTCGGGAGCCGTTCTCGGGGAGCCGTCGCCGGTCAGCCGACGTCGGACGGGTCCAGCCGGTACAGGGACGAGGAGTTCGTACCCGACGTGGCCGAGGTCGAGGACGACGCCGAACTCCTGCTGTACGCGCTCTCCTTGACCGCCGTGCCGTGCTTCTTCACCCAGTTCGACACCTCGGTGCTGACGCTGTTGCCGCCGCCCGGGCCGCCCATGCCGCCGCCCATTCCGCCGCCGATCTGGACGTAGTGCAGCTCGCCCTTCTTCACCAGCTCCTTGAGCCTGGCCACGGTCATCGCGTTGTCGGAGCCGGTGAAGCCCCACATGGAGATGACCGGTTCCCGGGCGCTGAGCTCGATCTGCGCGGAGGACTGGGAGTTGGACACCGCGAGCAGCCACCTGGCGCCGTCCCGGTGCTTCTTCAGGTACGCGATGAGCTCGCTGTCCGCGCCGCCCATGCCGCCCGGTCCGCCGCCCATGCCGCCGCGCTGCCCTGCCTCACCGGTCGCGCCAGGTGCCGTACCGCCGGGTGCCGTATCGCCCAATTCGCCGGTGCCGCCGGGAGCCTGGCCGGTACCGCTCCCGCCGCCCGGCACCGCCTGACCGCCGCCCGGCATCTCGCCGCCGC
>NZ_JAMGBF010000215.1 GCF_023516615.1 Streptomyces panaciradicis | reverse complement strand
GGGCCGGCCGGCGCCGGCGCCGACGAAAACTGCCCGCTCGACCTGCCCGCCGTGCAGGCAGCCCCCGGCTTCTCCGTACTCGGTGAGGCCGCCGTCGCCGGGATGCCCGCCGCCGAGCTGGAGCAGCACGCCGCCTGGGTGGACAACGCCCCGGGCCCGCAGACGTCCGCGGCCGGCCCGGCCACGGTGCTCGACCCCGCCGAGGAGGCCGAGGCCATCGCCGCGCTCGCCGCCCTCGCCGCCACCGTCGGCCGCATCCCCGAGCGCCGTAAGCCCGAACCCGTCGCCGAGGCCCCCCGGCCCGCGCCGGTGCTCTTCGTGCTCGACCTCGCCATGCCGCGGGACGTCGACGCGGCCGCGCACCGCCTGACCGGGGTCCGGCTGGTCGACATCGAGTCCCTCGCCGAGGCCTCCGCGGACGCGCCGATGGCCGCCGACGTCGACCAGGTGCGGCGGATCGTGGCCGACGAGGTCGCCGCCTTCGGGGCGGCGCTCAGGGCCGCGCACATCACGCCCACCGTCGTCGCGCTGCGGACCATGGCCGCCGACGTGGTGGCCGGCGAGATCGCGCGGCTGGAGGGGCGGCTGCCCGGCCTCGACGACAAGCACCGCGCCGAGATCACGCAGACCGTCAAGCGCGTCGTGGACAAGCTGCTCCACGCACCGACCGTACGGGTCAAGCAGCTCGCCGCCGAACCGGGCGGCGCCGGGTACGCGGATGCCCTGCGCACCCTTTTCGACCTCGACCAGGAGACGGTGGCCGCCGTCTCCCGGGCCGACAACGACTCTGAGAACAGCAAGAACCGAGGGCCAGCATGAGTAGCAAGGCACTGAGGCTCGGGACCAGGCGGAGCAGACTCGCCATGGCCCAGTCCGGGCAGGTCGCGGACGCCGTGAGCCAGGTGACCGGCCGGCCCGTCGAACTCGTCGAGATCACCACCTACGGCGACACCTCCCGCGAGCACCTCGCGCAGATCGGCGGCACGGGTGTCTTCGTCACCGCGCTGCGGGACGCGCTGCTCCGGGGTGAGGTCGACTTCGCGGTTCATTCGCTCAAGGACCTGCCCACCGCGCAGCCCGAGGGCCTGACGCTCGCCGCCGTACCGGAGCGCGAGGACCCCAGGGACGTCATCGTCGCCCGGGACGCGCTGAAGTTCACCGACCTGCCCCGCGGGGCGCGGATCGGGACCGGCTCGCCGCGGCGGACGGCCCAGCTGAACTCGTACGCCCGCAGCCACGGGCTCGACATACGCACGGTCCCGATCCGGGGGAACGTCGACACCCGCATCGGATACGTGCGGGACGGTGAACTGGACGCGGTCGTGCTGGCCGCCGCCGGGCTCAACCGCATCGGCCGGAGCGACGAGGTGACCGACTTCCTGTCGGTCGACACGGTTCTGCCCGCCCCCGGCCAGGGGGCACTGGCGATCGAGTGCGCCGCGGACAACGCGGACCTCATCGCCGCGCTCGGCGCGCTCGACGACCCGTTCACGCGGGCCGCCGTCACCGCCGAGCGGTCACTGCTCGCCGCCCTCGAGGCCGGTTGCAGCGCCCCTGTGGGCGCGCTGGCCGACCTTGTGGGCGACGGGCAGGTCGTCAAGGAAATGCGCCTGCGCGGGATAGTCGGCACGACCGACGGTTCGCGCACGGTGCAGCTGTCCACCACCGGTCCCGTGCCCGAGACGTACGACCAGGCAATGGCGCTCGGTCGCGAACTCGCTGCCGAGATGCTTGCCCAGGGCGCGGCCGGTCTGATGGGGGAGCGAGCACAGTGAGCCCCACCACCCTTCCCACCGGCCTCGATCACGGGCACGTCACCTTCCTGGGCGCCGGACCCGGGGATCCGGGACTGCTGACTCTGCGCGCCGTCGAGGCGCTCGCGACCGCGGACGTCCTCGTCGCCGAGGGCGACGTGCTCGACGTGGTGCGCAAGCACGCCAGACACGGCGTCGCCGAGGTGCACACGGACGGGGGTCCTTCGTCGGACCCGGTTCCGGGCACGGGCACACCTCAGCTGGCGGTTGTTGACGCAGCGTCAACAACCGCTGGGGTCCCCGCGGTACGGGATGCCGCACATCTTGTCATGGAGGCCGCGCGGGGCGGCAGGCGGGTCGTCCGTGCGGTGTCCGGTGACCCTGGCCTGGACGCTTACGCCGCCGAGGAGATGCTCGCCTGCGTCCGCGCCGGTGTGCCCTTCGAGGTCGTCCCGGGTGTCGCGGCGGCCGTGGGCGTGCCCGCGTACGCCGGTGTCCCGCTGCGCGACGCCGAGGGCGCGGACGTGCGGTTCGTGGACGCCCGTACCGCCTCCGACCGGTGCTGGAGCGAGGTCGGTGCCTCCGACGGGACGGTGGTCGTCTCGACGACCCTGGACGCCGTGGGCGCGGCCGCCGGCGAACTGGTGTCCGCAGGACGCAAGCCCGACACCCCGATGACGGTGACGGTGGCCGGTACGACCACCCGGCAGCGGACCTGGACGGCGACGCTCGGCACCATCGCGCAGACGCTGAAGCAGGCGAAGGTGCTGCCCTCGCCGGACGGCGGCCGGCCGGTGATAGTCGTGGTCGGCGAGCGTTCCGCCGCCGCCCAGCGCGACCAGCTGTCGTGGTTCGAGAACAAGCCGCTGTTCGGCTGGAAGGTCCTCGTGCCGCGCACGAAGGAGCAGGCGGCCTCGCTCTCCGACCAGCTGCGCTCCTACGGCGCCGTGCCGCACGAGGTCCCGACGATCGCCGTCGAGCCGCCGCGCACGCCCCAGCAGATGGAGCGGGCCGTGAAGGGGCTCGTCACCGGCCGGTACGAGTGGATCGCCTTCACGTCCGTCAACGCGGTCAAGGCCGTGCGGGAGAAGTTCGAGGAGTACGGGCTCGACGCGCGCGCCTTCGCGGGGATCAAGGTCGCCGCGGTGGGCGAGCAGACCGCCAGGGCGCTGGTCGCCTTCGGCGTGAAGCCGGACCTGGTGCCGAGCGGGGAGCAGTCCGCCGCCGGGCTCCTGGAGGACTGGCCGCCGTACGACCCGGTCTTCGACCCGATCGACCGGGTGTTCCTGCCGCGCGCGGACATCGCCACGGAGACCCTCGTGGCCGGGCTCATCGAGCTGGGCTGGGAGGTCGACGACGTCACGGCCTACCGGACCGTGCGGGCCTCGCCGCCGCCGGCGGAGACGCGTGAGGCGATCAAGGGCGGTGGCTTCGACGCCGTGCTGTTCACCTCGTCCTCGACCGTGCGGAACCTGGTCGGGATCGCCGGGAAGCCGCACAACGTGACCGTCATCGCGTGCATCGGGCCCGCCACGGCGAAGACCGCCGAGGAGCACGGGCTGCGGGTGGACGTGATGGCTCCCGAGCCGTCCGTGCACAAGCTGGCGGAGGCGCTGGCCGACTTCGGGCTGCGGCGGCGGGCCGCGGCGTTGGAGAGCGGGGACGCGGTGACGCGGCCGAGCGAGCGGAGGCCGGGGGCGCGGAGGCGTCGTACGACGACGTGAGGTCGGTGGGGGTGCGGTCCTGGGGGCTGCGCCCCCAGACCCCCCGTCGGCCCTTCGGGCCTCGTCCTCAATCGCCGGACGGGCTGTTTCAGCCGCCGACGCCGAGTCGGCAAAGGGGCGTCTGGGCCGGGCGTAGCGTAGACGGCATGACGAAGTACGGATCCTTTCCCGGTACGCGTCCCCGGCGGCTGCGCACCACTCCCGTCATGCGCCGCATGGTCGCCGAGACGCGGCTGCACCCGGCGGACTTCATCCTCCCGGCGTTCGTGCGCGAGGGGGTGAGCGAGCCCGTGCCGATCGCGGCGATGCCCGGGGTCGTGCAGCACACCCGGGACAGTCTGAAGAAGGCGGCCGCCGAGGCCGTCGAGGCGGGGATCTCGGGGATCATGCTCTTCGGGGTGCCGGAGGAGTCGAAGAAGGACGCCGTCGGCACGCCGGGCACCGACCCCGACGGCATCCTCCAGGTCGCCATCCGGGACGTGCGGGCCGAGGTCGGTGACGACCTGCTCGTCATGTCCGACCTGTGCCTCGACGAGACGACGGACCACGGGCACTGCGGGGTGCTGGACGAGCAGGGGCGCGTGGACAACGACGCGACGCTCGAGCGGTACGCCGAGATGGCCCAGGTGCATGCGGACGCCGGCGCCCATGTCGTGGGCCCCAGCGGGATGATGGACGGGCAGATCGGGGTCGTCCGGGACGCGCTCGACCAGATCGGGCGGGAGGACGTGGCGATCCTCGCCTACACCGCCAAGTACGCCTCCGCGTTCTACGGGCCCTTCCGGGAGGCCGTCGGCTCCTCGCTGCGGGGCGACCGCAAGACGTACCAGCAGGACCCCGCCAACGCGCGGGAGTCGCTGCGGGAGCTGGCGCTGGACCTTCAGGAGGGCGCCGACATGGTGATGGTCAAGCCCGCCGGGCCCTACCTGGACATCCTGGCGCGGGTCGCGGACTCCGTCGACGTGCCGGTGGCCGCGTACCAGATCTCGGGCGAGTACTCGATGATCGAGGCCGCCGCCGAGAAGGGCTGGATCGACCGGGAGCGGGCCATCCTGGAGTCCCTCACCGGCATCAAGCGGGCCGGCGCGCAGAACATCCTCACGTACTGGGCGACCGAAGTGGCGCAAAGGTTGCGGTGATCCGGGCTACGGATGGGGATACGTCAGGCCTCGAATCGGCCACCGACCGGCATCGGAACGCGATCGGTTCGGCTACGGAAGCAACTCGGATTCGTGAACTGGCGTCCCCCTTCCCGCGTTTCCCCCCGCTTTGTGGGGATTCTCGGACCGATCCGTAGTGGATCTGTCCGAAAAGTGCTCAACCGGTGCGTCCGCGTACCGAATTGACGAGTTCTCGTCATTGTCCCTACCTTCTGCGCCTGGCCTGATCCGTTCCGGATGGCCCGCACGTCGATCCCTGGGGGACACAAGTGAGCTGGTTCATCGAGGCACTGAAGAAGTACGCCGAGTTCAGCGGTCGTTCGCGCCGCAAGGAATACTGGATGTTCGCGCTGTTCGTCGGCATCATCGACGTGATCCTGGCCGTCGTCGCCATCGCGTCGAAGACCCCGGCGCTCTTCGCCCTCCTCGGCATCTTCTACCTCGCCATCCTGGTGCCCAGCCTCGCCGTCGGTGTCCGTCGTATGCACGACACGGGCCGCTCCGGCTGGTGGCTGCTCATCGGGGCCGTCCCGGCCATCGGCGGCATCTGGCTGCTGGTCCTCACCTGCCTCGACAGCCAGCCGGGCCCGAACCAATACGGCCCGAACCCGAAGGAAGCGCCTGTCGCGTACGCGGGCTGATCACCGCGCTCCGAGGCCGTCCGGTCGGTGTCACCGACCGGACGGCCTCTTCGCGTGCCCGGGGTCCGGATGCCACAGCGGCTGCGCGTGACTCGTCGCCGGGCCCTCGTCCCGCACCCCCGTGCCGTCCTTGCAGCCCGCCACGGTGAGCGCGACGAGCGCGAGGACGGTGGCGGCGAGCAGACGGCGGGTGCGGGGGGCTCGGGCGGACATGGCGGTGCGGGCCTTTCCGTGGGGGTGCTGGGGATGCCGGGGCCGGCGGTGCCCAGCCTGGGCGGTGGTCTGCATGCGGCGCCACACCTCGCGCGGGATTCGGGACGACGATCCTGTGGGACCGCCTCTGACCTGCGGGGACAGGGCGTCCCGCGGGGGCGTCGTGGGACGCCGCCGGGGCCTTCGCCCGGCTCGTCCCGCGACCCGTTGCCGTGCGTCGCAGGGTCGGGCACCATCAACTCCGCTCGGGAGTTAGCTTGTTGACGACCGCCCCTACTGCCCAGGGAGACGCCCGTGCCCGGTGACGCGTTGAGCCAGGACCCCGCGCTGCTCAGAGGACGTATCGACACCACCAGGGCGCATCCCGCCCGGGTCTACGACGTCTTCCTCGGCGGCAAGGACAACTACCCGGTCGACCGCGCCGCGGCCGCCGCCGCGCTCGCCGCCAACCCGCGCGGCTACCTCGACGTGCGGCACAACCGCGACTTCATGCGCCGCGCGGTGACCCGGCTGGCGGGCGAGCAGGGCGTCCGG
>NZ_JAMGBF010000214.1 GCF_023516615.1 Streptomyces panaciradicis | reverse complement strand
TACCCGGTCGACCGCGCCGCGGCCGCCGCCGCGCTCGCCGCCAACCCGCGCGGCTACCTCGACGTGCGGCACAACCGCGACTTCATGCGCCGCGCGGTGACCCGGCTGGCGGGCGAGCAGGGCGTCCGGCAGTTCCTCGACATCGGCACCGGCCTGCCCACCGCGGAGAACGTCCACCAGATCGCCCAGGACATCGCCCCCGAGTCCCGGATCGTGTACGTCGACAACGACCCGGTGGTCCTGGCGCACGCCCGCGCCCTGCTCACCAGCAGCCCCGAGGGCCGTACCGACTACGTCGACGCGGATCTGCGCCGGCCGGAGGAGATCCTCGAACAGGCCGCCAAGATCCTCGACTTCCGTGAGCCGGTCGCGCTGCTGCTGGTGGCGATCCTGCACTTCGTCGAGGACGCGGAGGCCTATCCGCTGGTGCGCGAGCTGATGGACGCGTTGCCGGCCGGCAGTCACCTGGTGCTCAGTCACCTCACCGACGAGATGCACCCCGAGCCGGCGCGGGCGGTCCAACGCACCTACACCGAGCGCGGGTTCACCTTCGTGTTCCGTTCCCGGACCGAGGTCGAGCGGTTCTTCGGCGAGACGCCGGGGCTCACCCTGGGCGAGCCGGGCGTCGTCCCCGTCCACCGTTGGCACCCGGGCCCGGCGCCCGCCCCGCCGGTCGTGGAGGCGGCGTACTTCGACTCCCTCGACGACATCGAGAAGATCCGCTACCGCGACATCAACGACGTGACGGACGACGACATCAACGTCTACGGGGCGAGCGGCCGCAAGGCCTGAGGCGGGAAGACCTCGACCGGCCAGGCGTCCGGATCGCGGAACACCAGGTGTAGAGGGCACCTTTCTTTCTAAGCTGCGCCCACGAGCCATGGCAGAGGAGCCGCATCATGACCGTCGTCCCACCCGCACCCGTCCCCGTCCCGCTTCCGCCGCTCGCCGCGCGGGCCCGGACGGTCGGCGGTTCGCCGGTACGGGACATCCTCGCCGTCACCGCCCGCCCCGAGGTGATCAACTTCGCGGGCGGGCTGCCGGCGCCGGAGCTGTTCGACGCGGAGGGGATCGCGGAGGCGTTCCGGGCGGTGCTCGCCGAGGACGCCGGGCGGGCATTGCAGTACTCCACGACCGAGGGCGAGCCGGCGCTGCGGGCCGCGCTGGCCGGCCGCATGTCCGCGCGCGGGCTGCCCACGGACGCCGACGACGTCCTCGTCACCACGGGCTCCCAGCAGGCGCTGTCCCTGCTCGCGGCCGCCCTGCTGGAGCCCGGCGACACGGTCCTGGTGGAGGACCCCTGCTATCTCGCGGCACTCCAGGCCTTCGGCCTCGCCGGTGCCCGGATCGTCCCGGTGCCCGGCGACGAGCAGGGCGTGGACCCCGTGGCGCTGGAGGAACTGGTCCTGCGCGAGCGCCCGAAGCTGCTCTACACCGTCCCCACCTTCCAGAACCCGACCGGCCGGACCATGCCCGCCGCCCGCCGGGCCGCGATCGCCGACGTGGCGGAGCGGTGCGGGCTGTGGATCGTGGAGGACGACCCGTACGGCGAGCTCCGCTTCGAGGGCGAGCGGGAGCCGTGGATCGCCTCCTACGAGGGGGCCGCCGAGCGGGTCGTGCTGCTCGGCTCCTTCTCCAAGGTGATGGCTCCCGGCCTGCGCCTGGGCTGGCTGCGGGCGCCCGCGGGGCTGCGCCGGGCCTGCGCGGTCGCCAAGCAGGCGGCCGACCTGCACACCCCGACCGTCAACCAGCTCGCCGCGGCACGGTACTTGGCCGACCGCGACCTGGACGCGCACGTCGCCCGGGTCGCCGGGGTCTACCGCGAGCGGCGGGACGCGATGCTGGCGGGCCTGCCGGAGGCGCTGCCGGCCGGCTCGGCGTGGTCCCGCCCCGCGGGCGGCATGTTCCTGTGGGCCCGGCTGCCGGAGCCGTACGACACGACGGCCCTGCTGCCGCGGGTGGTCCGGCACGACGTCGCCTACGTGCCCGGAGCGCCCTTCTACGCCGGCACCCCCGACCCCTCGACCCTCCGCCTGTGCTTCGTGACCCAGACCCCGGAGGAGATCGGGGAGGGCCTCAGGAGGCTGGGGGAGGGCCTGCGGGCGGTCTGACCGGTTCCTTCGCCTCACCGGGCGGCTGTTCGTAGGGTGGGGGCATGGCGGAGACGGGGGAGTTCGAGCTCGGTGCGTACCTTCGGAGAGTCGGCTGGGAGGGGGCGCCGCGGGCGGATCTGGAGACACTGGAGGGCGTGCATCTCGCGCATGTGCGGGGAATCTCGTTCGAGAATCTCGACGCCCTGCGGCGGGTGGCGCCCTCGCTGGAACTCGGGGATCTGGTGGCCAAGTTGGTGCACGGTCCGCGCGGGGGGTACTGCTACGAGCACAACACGCTGTTCGCGGCCGCGCTGGAGGCGCTGGGGTTCCGGGTGACCCGGCTGGCGGCGCGGGTGATCGTGGGCGCGGACCGGGTCGAGAGCCGGCCGCGTACGCACATGGCGCTGCTGGTGGAGGTCCCGGGCGAGCCGGGGCCGTATCTGGCGGACGTGGGGTTCGGGGCGATCGGGGCGTTGCTGGAGCCGGTGCCGCTGCTCGCCGGCACGGAGTTCGAGGGTGCCGGGCGGCGGCACCGGCTGGTGACCGTGGAGCATCCCGGGCCCCTGGAGCTGTGGGTGCTGCAGGCGTACGGCGCGGAGAGGGGCGGCGTCGCCTCCGACGGGCCCTGGCAGGCGCAGTACGCGTTCACCCTGGAGCCGTTCGAGCACGCCGACTTCGAGGTCGTCAACTGGCACATCGGCACGAACCCGCGGTCGCCGTTCACGCAGCGGCTGTACGTGCAGAGCGTGAGCGCCGGCCGGCACCTGCTGCTGCACGGGCGGACGCTCACCGAGACGCGGGCCGACGGCGCCGTGCGCGAGCGGGAGCTGACCGACGAGGGCGAGGCCCGGCGGCTGCTGGAGGAGGAGTTCGGGATCGTCGTGCCCGACGGGACGGCGCTGTTCGGCTGAGCCGGCCGGTCAGTCCCACCAGAAGTGCCAGGACGGCTTGCCGAGCAGGTGCTCTTCGGCGTACGCGGTGAGGGTGCCGGGGCCCTGGAGGACGGTGTCCGGGCAGAACGCGAAGTGCTCGGCGGCCAGGGCCTCCGCATCGGCGAGCGTGGCGGGCGGGGCGGCGACGGACACCAGCAGATGGGCGAAGCCGAGGGCGACGACCCGTACGCCGTAACGGTCCTCCCAGGAGCGGAGCACCGCGCAGAGCCGGGCCACGTCCTCGTCGTGGTGGGCCGGGCCCGTCCAGCCGATCGCCGCGGGGATGTCCGCGCTGCGGCGGGCCGGGACGAGGGCGAGCCGGGGCTCCTTGAACGCGCCGGTGCCGCCCGCGACCACGGCCTCCGCGAGGGTGGTGGCGGCGGCCTCGGGGGCGGTGACGTCCGCGGCGGGCGCCGGGCCCGGCCACTCCTCGCCGTCCGCCGCGCACTCCTCCCAGTGCTCCGCCAGCACGTCCACCGGGTCGTGGTCCCCGGGATACGAGACCTCCCCGGGCGCCAACTCCCAGTCCCACGGCCCCCCGAGGTCACCACCGGCCTCGACGAGCACGGGCAGCAGACCGGCCGCCGGCGCGGTGTGCCGCAGCGCGTCCCAGCCGCCGGGCGCCGCCTGCCCGTCGGCGAGCCAGAGCAGGGGTTCGTGCCAGGGCCCCTCGACGGTCTCGTCGACCAGCCGGCCGGGAGGGAGGTCGAGCCCGAGGGCGTCGAGCCGGGGGAGCGGGTTGGGGAGTGTCGCCATGCCGGAGACTGTAGGGGCCGGCACCGACAACGGCCGTACCGACCGCCTGCCGAAGCGTCAGCGCAGTGCGGAGGCCATGACGGTCGTCACCACCGCGCGGACGGCCGCGGCGTCCGGCGCCGGACTCTCCCGGTCCGCGTACAGCAGGTGCGCCGCGCCGAGCAGGGTGGGGGCCAGTACGGCCGGATCGGCGCCGGGCGCGACACGGCCGAGGTCGCGTTCGGCGGCGAGGTAGGCGGCCAGCACCGCCGCGGCCTCCGTCAGCAGCGGGATGCCGGGCGGACGGCCGGCCGCGCGCAGCCGGGCGCGCAGCTCGTCACGGGCGATGACCAGGCTCACGACGGCCACCCCGACCGCGTCGAACACCTCGGCCAGGGCACCGGTGAGGTGGTCGGTGACGGAGCCGGTCCCGGCGGCGGCACGCAGGCCGCCGGACACGGCGTCGAGCCGCGCGACCCGGGCGAGCACCAGCTCCGCCAGGAACGCGTCGAAGTCCGCGAAGTGCCGGTGCAGCACCCCCTTCGCGCACCCCGCCTCCGCGGTCACCGCCCTGCTGGTCAGCGCGCCGGGGCCGTCCCGCAGCAGGACGCGCTCGGCGGCGTCGAAGAGCTGCTGGCGGGGGTCGCGGATAGCCACTCCGGTCGGCATGCGGTCCTCTCGTACGACGTGAGTGGGCGGGTGCCCATTGACGAGTGGGCGACTGCCCACCCATAGTGGGCGCATGCCCACTTTACCGTCTTCCGAGGCCACACCCGAGCCCCACCGCAGCCGCGACATCGCCGAGTCCTTCGGCACGGACGCCGAGCGGTACGACCGGGCCCGCCCCCGCTATCCCGAGGCCCTGATCCGCCGCGTCGCCGCCACCGCCCCCGGCCCCGACCTCCTCGACGTCGGCTGCGGAACCGGCATCGCCGCCCGGCAGTTCCAGGCGGCGGGCTGCACGGTCCTCGGCGTCGAACCCGACGCGCGCATGGCGGAGTTGGCGCGACGGCTCGGCACGGACACGGAGGTGGCGACGTTCGAGGACTGGGAGCCCGGCGAGCGGCGTTTCGACGTCGTCGCCGCCGCGACCGCCTGGCACTGGGTCGACCTCGCCGCGGGCGCGGCCAAGGCGGCCCGCGTGCTGCGGCCGGGCGGCCTGCTGGTCCCGTTCTGGAACGTCGCCGAGACCCCGCCCGACCTCGCGGAGGCCGTCGCCGCAGCCGCCGAACGCGTCATACCGGACTCGCCGTTCGACTTCCGGTCCACGCTCGGCCGATCCATGATCGACGGCTACCAGACCTTCCTCACCCGGGCCGCCGACGCGATCCGCGCGGCGGACGGCGCGTTCGGTGAGCCCGAACAGTGGCGGTACGACTGGGAGTTCACCTACACCCGCGACGCCTGGCTGGACGTCCTGCCCACCCAGGGCGCCTTCACCCGCCTCCAGCCCGACCAGCTCGCCGAGATCCTGGACGCCGTGGGCGCCGCCATCGACGCCCGCGGCGGCACGGTCACGATGCCCTACGCCACCCTCGCCCTCGTCACCTGCTCGCGGTGAACGCGGCCCAGGCGGCCGGGGTGACACGCAGAGTGGGGCCGCTGTCCGCGGGGTTCTTGGAGTCGCGGATGTGGATGGTGTGGGGGGTGGTGGCGACTTCGAGGCACTCGCCGCCCTCGCTGCCGCTGTAGGTCGACTTGACCCACTGAAGTGCCTCGGTGCTCATCGCTCTCCTAGCAGACGGTCCAGCAGACCCTTCGACTCCAGTGGGGACAGGGCCTGTGCCCGCAGCATCGCATGTTTACGGGCGAGAATGGACACCTCATCCGCGTCAGAGACCCACTGGCTGCCGCGTTGGCCCTCGATATAGGCCAGATGCTGATGGTCCGGGGTCTCCAGGAGAACGAAGGGGCCGTCCAGACCGGCGTGCGCGGGACCGGCCATCGGCAGGAACTGCAGTGACACGGACGGCAGTTCAGCGCACAACCGAAGGTGGCGCAGCTGCTCTGCGCGTACGTCCGGTCCTCCGATCGCCAGGTGCAGCACGGGCTCCCAGATGGCGAAGCTGACGGTCGGCGGGCTTTTACGATGCAGGATCTCCTGCCGCTCGATACGTGCCGCGGCCTTCGGCTCGATCTCCTCCGGGTCATACGCCGGAACGCGCTCCCGCAGGACTGCTTCTGCGTAGGCCCGTGTCTGAAGGAGGTCAGGCAACACCTGGTTGGCATAGAGGGACAGCGCAATCGCCTCCCGCTCATGCTCCATGTACAGCTCCGCCCACATCGGGAACTGGTCGATCTCCGGCAGGTTGGCCACGCCCGCCGGCAGCGTCCCCTTGGTCTGGAGGACGTCGTCCAGCACCGTGGCCAGGTCCGGCTTCAGGGCCCGTCTGCCCTGCTCGATCGACGCGATCGTCTCCTCGTCGACCCGGACGAGTTCGGCGAGGGCGCTCTGGGTGAGACCCGCGGCGCGACGCGCGGCGCCGAGCTGCTTGCCCAGCATCTTCATGGACGTGAGGTTCTTCGGCCGCGGCGGCCTCCTGGCGCTCATGCAGGTCTCCATCCCCCTCGACACGCGTACGTCACCCGGTGCGAGCCCGTACAAAAAATCTGTACGGGTTCACCGAGTGATCAACGCTAGTCACTCTCCGCGACTCTCGTCCTGTGAACGACAGGACTCAACTCCCCTGCCTGCGCGAGCGGTTCCTGCGCCGGGAGCGCCGATCCGTGCAGGCCGCGCGGCGGTTCACGGCCGAGACCCTCACCGGCTGGGACCTCGCCGGGACGGACCGCGCCGACGACGTACTGCTCTGCGTGAGCGAACTGGTCACCAACGCCCTGCTGCACGGCGTCCCGCCCGGCCGCCACTCACGGCTGCTGCTGCGCTACGACGGCCGGGTGCTGGGCGTCGAGGTGCACGACAGCGGCCCCGGCGTGCCCCGCGTCGTGGACGACG
This sequence comes from Streptomyces panaciradicis, assembly GCF_023516615.1. GTDB lineage: Bacteria > Actinomycetota > Actinomycetes > Streptomycetales > Streptomycetaceae > Streptomyces > Streptomyces panaciradicis. The sequence goes on along the minus strand of NZ_JAMGBF010000214.1, from coordinate 4,511 downwards.
GGGACACCGGGGCCGAGGGTGGTCGCGGACTGCTGCTGGTCGCGGCGCTGAGCGACAAGTGGGGCGTGCGGGAGCGGGAGTTGGGCAAGGCCGTGTGGTGCGAGTTCCTCTGCGCCCCGCGGCCCGCTCCTGCCGTCAGAGGCGCTCGGGCGTCCTGATGCCCAGAAGGGCCATGCCCTGGTGCAGGGTGCGGGCCGTCATGTCGCACAGGAACAGACGGTTCTCGACCTGCGCCGGGGTGTCGGCCTTGAGGACCGGGCACTTGTCGTAGAACGACGTGTAGAGGGACGCCAGCTGGTACAGGTACGCCGCCAGCTTGTGCGGGGCGTACTCCGCCGCCGCCTCGAAGACCGTGTCGCCGAACGCGTCCAGGTGCAGGCCCAACGCCCGCTCCGCCGCGTGCAGTTCCAGCTCCGGGTGCGCGGCCGGCTTCGTCTCGCCCGCCTTGCGCAGGATCGACTGGATCCGGGCGTAGGCGTACTGGAGGTAGACGGACGTGTCGCCGTTCAGCGAGACCATCTGGTCCAGGTCGAACTTGTAGTCCCGGCTGGGGGACGTCGACAGGTCCGCGTACTTCACCGCGCCGATGCCGACCTGCGCGGCCCGCTCCTGGATCTCGTCCTCGGTGAGGTCCTGCGCCTTCTCCCGGACGACCTCGGCGGCCCGCTGCACGGCCTCGTCCAGCAGGTCCTCCAGCCGTACGGTCTCGCCCTCACGCGTCTTGAACGGCTTGCCGTCCGCGCCGAGCACCGTGCCGTAGCCCATGTTGTGCGCGGTGACGTCGTCGGTCAGCCAGCCCGCACGCCTCGCCGCCTCGAAGACCATCTTGAAGTGCAGCGACTGCCGTACGTCCACGACGTAGATCAGCGAGGTGGCGTGCAGGTCGGTGACCCGGTTGCGAATCGCGGTCAGGTCGGAGGCCGCGTAGCCGAAGCCGCCGTCCGCCTTCTGCACGATCAGCGGCACCGGCTGGTCGTCCTTGCCCCGGATCTCGTCGAAGAACACGACGAGCGCGCCCTCGGAGCGCACCGCGACACCCATCTCCTCCAGGAGGCGGGCGGTCTCGGGCATGCCGTCGTTGTACGCCGACTCGCCGACGATCTCGTCGTCGCGGATCTCCATGTCCAGCTTCTCGAAGACGGAGTAGAAGTAGACCTTCGACTCGTCAACGAACTGCTGCCACAGCTCGAGGGTCTCCTTGTCGCCGGACTGCAGGGCGACGACCCGCTTGCGGGCCCGCTCCTTGAACTCCTCGTCCGCGTCGAAGACGGCCCGCGAGGCCTTGTACACCCGGTTCAGGTTCGACATGGCCTGCTCGCCGTCGACGTCCTCGGCCGGGGCCAGCTCGCCGGGGTTCTCGAACAGGTACTGGATGAGCATGCCGAACTGGGTGCCCCAGTCGCCGATGTGGTGCCGGCCGATCGTCTTCTCGCCGGTGAAGTCGAGCATGCCGCGCAGCGCGTCACCGATGACGGCGGAGCGCAGGTGGCCGACGTGCATCTCCTTCGCCACGTTCGGCTGGGCGTAGTCGATGACCGTGATGCCGGCCTTCTCCTTCAGCGGCACGCCGAGCCGGTCGCCGTCCGCGTACCGGGCGGCGAGGTTCTCGGTGATGGCCCGGTCGGCGATCGTGAGGTTCAGGAAGCCGGGGCCGGACACCTCGACGTCCTTGATCAGCTCGTCGCCGGTCGCCACCCGGGAGACGACCTGGGTCGCCAGCTCCCGCGGGTTCGCCTTCGCCTTCTTGGCGAGCGCCAGGATGCCGTTGGCCTGGAAGTCGGCCCGGTCGCTTCGTCGCAGCAGCGGGTCCGCGCCGGCGGCCTCCGGCAGGGTGGCCGAGAGGGCGGACGCGAGCTGCTGCTGGACGGAGTCGCTGAGGGACGTGACCGAGGCCATAGGAAGGGGTGCCGTTCTCCTCGTGGGAATGGATAGACCCATCCAGTATCCCATGGGGGGTAAAGCGGTTTTCCCGGTCGCACCACCGTCTGTGACAATGGAGCCTCACCCGTTCAGAAAGAAGGACGTGCCGATCGTGGCTCAGAGCACCGAGACCACCGACTGGGTCTCCCGTTTCGCGGATGAGGTCATCGAGGAGTCGGAGCGTCGGGCCCCGGGCAAACCGGTCGTCGTCGCGTCCGGACTCTCCCCGTCGGGCCCTATCCACCTCGGCAACCTCCGCGAGGTCATGACCCCGCACCTCGTCGCCGACGAGATCCGCCGCCGCGGCCACCAGGTGCGCCACCTCATCTCCTGGGACGACTACGACCGCTACCGCAAGGTGCCCAAGGGCATCGCCGGGGTCGACGAGGCCGCCTGGGCCGAGCACATCGGCAAGCCCCTGACCTCCGTCCCGGCGCCCAAGGGGTCGGCGTACGCGAACTGGGCCGAGCACTTCAAGGCCGCGATGACCGAGTCGCTGGCCGAGCTCGGCGTGGAGTTCGACGGGATCAGCCAGACCGAGCAGTACACCTCCGGCGTGTACCGCGACCAGATCCTGCACGCCATGCGCCACCGCGGCGACATCGACGCCATCCTCGACCAGTACCGGACGAAGAAGGCGCCCGCCAAGCAGCAGCAGAAGCCCGTGGACGAGGCCGAGCTGGAGGCCGCGGAGGGCTCGGGCGCGGCCGGCGAGGACGACGGCGGCGGCGGCTCCGCCGGTTACTTCCCGTACAAGCCGTACTGCGGCAACTGCGAGAAGGACCTCACCACCGTCACCTCCTACGACGACGACACCACCGAACTGACCTACTCCTGCACCGTCTGCGGCTTCTCCGAGACCGTCCGGCTCAACGAGTTCAACCGCGGCAAGCTGGTCTGGAAGGTCGACTGGCCGATGCGCTGGGCCTACGAGGGCGTCATCTTCGAGCCCTCCGGCGTCGACCACTCCTCGCCGGGCTCCAGCTTCCAGGTCGGCGGGCAGATCGTCGGGATCTTCGGCGGCAAGCAGCCCATCGGCCCCATGTACGCCTTCGTCGGCATCAGCGGCATGGCGAAGATGTCCTCCTCGCGGGGCGGCGTGCCGACCCCCGGAGACGCCCTGAAGATCATGGAGCCGCAGCTGCTGCGCTGGCTGTACGCCCGCCGCCGCCCCAACCAGTCCTTCAAGATCGCCTTCGACCAGGAGATCCAGCGGCTCTACGACGAGTGGGACAAGCTGGACGCCAAGGTCGCCGACGGCACCGCCCTCCCGGCCGACGTCGCCGCGCACGCCCGCGCGGTGGGCACGGCCGCCGGCGAGCTGCCGCGGACCCCGCGCCCGCTGCCGTACCGGACCCTGGCCTCCGTCGCCGACATCACCGCCGGACACGAGGACCAGGCGCTGCGCATCCTCAGCGACCTGGACCCCGCCAACCCGCTCGGCTCCCTCGACGAGGCCCGGCCGCGCTACGACAAGGCCGAGGCCTGGATCAACACGCACGTCCCCGCCGACCAGCGGACCATCGTGCGCGAGGAGCCGGACGCCGAGCTGCTGAAGTCCCTCGACGAGGCGTCCCAGCAGTCCCTGCGGCTGCTGCTCGACGGCCTCGCCGAGCACTGGTCGCTCGACGGGCTCACCCACCTCGTCTACGGCGTGCCCAAGGTGCAGGCCGGCTTCCCGGCCGACGCCACCCCCAAGGAGCTGCCTGCGGAGATCAAGACCGCCCAGCGGACCTTCTTCGCCCTGCTCTACCACCTGCTGGTCGGCCGGGACACCGGCCCGCGCCTGCCCACGCTGCTCCTCGCGGTCGGCCAGGACCGGGTGCGGCGCCTGCTCGGCGAGTAGCCCGCGTCATACGAGGAGGGGGCGTCCGGTGCCTGGCACCGGACGCCCCCTCCTCGTACGTACCGACGTGTCGTACGCGCTAGGCGATGTGGTCCTCCTGCAGTTCCGCCGTGTGACGGTTGGTGAAACGGTTGACCATGCGCTCGGCCTCACGCTGCGGCAGCGAGACGCCGTACGTCGCCTCGACGTCACCACGCAGCTGGCCGGCCGTCGGATAGCTGCCGTCTATCGACTTCTTGAAGACCTGGTAGAAGTCCTCCTCCGTCGGCGCGGCCGGCTCCGGAGTGCCACCGCCCTCACCCAGCTCGCGGGTCCGGTTCGGGCCCACCGGGATCGGGAAGGTACCGGTCTCCTCCGGAGAGGGCTCCTGACCGGGCAGCGGAGGCTCCTCCTCGAACTGCTCGCGGTACTGGTCCGCCTGCTGCTGCTCCTCGTACCACTGGGCGTACTGGTCCGAGGGGTCGTAGGTCGGGTCGTAGCCGCCGTGGTACTCGATCTGCTGCGGAGGCCGCGCGTGCAGCCACGGGCTCACCTCCGGCTCCGGCTCGAAGGGCGGCTGCTCGGCGACGGGCGGGCCGGCCAGTTCCTGGCGCTGCTCACCCGCGGGCGCCGCGCGCTGCGGAACCGGCGCCGCCACCGCGGCCCGGCCGTCCGCGGCCGGAGCCGCCTCGAACCGGGGCGCCGGCGGGAGCAGCACCGGCTCGATGCCCGCCGCCGCCAGACCCGCCGGGGCCGTCTCCGCCAG
>NZ_JAMGBF010000213.1 GCF_023516615.1 Streptomyces panaciradicis | reverse complement strand
GGCGAACTGTGCGCCCGCGGGCGCCGACGCGGCGTCGGGGGCGTACGCGGGCGCGGGCATCGGACCGGCGTCGGCGTCCGCTGCCTGGCCGGCCTCGGGGGCCTCGGTGGCCTCGGCGACAGGCGCGCCGTCCGTCCCCGCGTCGGGGACGATCGCAAGGGCGTGCTCGGTGCCCGCGTGCCCGGTGCCCGCGTGCTCGGCGTCGGCTGTGGGGACGCCCGGCTGTGCGGGTCCGCTCTCCGCGACGAACGCGCCCTGGTCCTGGTGCCCGGCCTCGGCGGCAGGGACGCCCGGGCCCGCGGGTGCGGCGTCCGCGGCGAAATCGGCGACGCCGTGATCACCCGCGTCGGTCACGGGGACGCCCTGGTCCGCGGGTCCGCCCTCCGCGGCGAACTCACCGGCTCCCGCGTGGCCGCCCTCGGCAACCGGCGCTTCCGGCGCGACGTGCGCACCGTCCACGGCGAACCCGCCGGCGCCCGTGTCGCCGGCATCGGCCGCGTGCGCGCCCGGAGCGGCGGGTCCGGACTCGACCGGCGCACCATCGGCGCCGTGAGCCGCCGGAACGCCCGGCGTACCCTGCCCGCCCTCGGCGTCGCCCGCGTGGGCGCCCAAGGCGTCGCCCGCGGGGACGCCCGAGGCGACAGGCCCGCCGTCGACCGGCGCACCGGCCACGTCGGCCTGCACGCCGTCCGCCGCGAGCGTCCCGGGGGTCGCCGGGACGCCGTCGGCCACGGGGTGGCCGGGAGCGGTCGGCGTACCGTCCGTGCCCAGGTGCCCGGCAGCCGGCGGCATACCGTCCGCACCCAAGTGCCCGGCAGCCGGCGGCGTGCCGTCCGGGAGGTTTCCGTGGGCCGTCGGCGCGCCTTCCGCGGGGAAGGCGCCGGCCGGCTGACCGGCGTCGGGAGCGAACCCGCCCGCCGCGGCCCCGGCTCCGGCGAGGTGTCCGCCGTCCGCGGCGGCCACTCCCACGGGCACCTGCCCGCTCTCCGGACCGTGCGCCCCGGCCGTGCCGTCCGCCGTGTCGGCCTGCGCGTCGTCCCCGCTCCGGACCGCGTACGCACCGTCCTGCCCGTGCGCGGCGCCCCCCGCCTCCGTCGCGATGCGGGCCATGACGGCCTGGGCCGCGCCGACCGGCTCGGCCTGCCGCTCGTGCTGTCCCTGTGCGGGAACAACCGTTTCCGCAGTCGTGGCCTCGGTGCCGACCGGCGCCTGGGCCACGCCCGGCGCCTGGGCGCTCCAGGGGGTGGCCCCCTGCGGGGACACGGCACGCCCCTGAGAGGCGTCGAGGTATTCGGGGCCCACCGTCGGCGGGCCCGGCTGGCGCACCGGGGCGCCCGCGGGGCCGCGGTCGGCCAGGGAGCGGACCGGGCTGGCGGAGGCGTCGGGGATGGGCGGACCGAGGTGGAGCGGACGGCGCGGGGTGACCGGCGGGATCGGGGTGGTCGGCGCCTCGGGCAGACGGACTCCGCCGAGGTCGACCGAGCCGCTGTCGCGGCCGGACATCTCGTGCGGGCCCGGCTCGTGCACGGTCTCGACGACCGGCTCCGGCGCGGGCGGCGCGACCTCGTTGCCCCAGGGGCTCTGCGCGCCCGGCAGCAGCAACAGGTCTTCGTCCTCGGCGGTGGTCTCGGAGAGGTAGGCGTACGCACCGGGCGCGGGAACGCCCGGCTGCTCAGCCATGCCTGCGTTCTCCGGCAGCCCCTCGCCCGGGACCTGGCCGGTGTCGGTCATGCGTACCCCTCGCCCATCGGTTAGTGCTTCTCGGTCCGGCTCACCGGGAACGGCGCACCGACCGCCCCCGTAGTGAAGAACGAGCGTGTGTGCCCAGCGGCACGAACGACCCGCCCATAAAAGGCGACAAAGCCATTCAGTGGCATTGTCCCGGTCGTCCCTCCTTCGCGACAGCTTGATCCGCGACGGCCCGCTGTGGACTGCGCCACGTTGCGCGTCCTCCGGTTCTGCCGTACCGCACCCACCCCAAAAGGGGCGCGTTTTCCGGACATTGGCGAACGAACTGCCGGGCCACCCGGTGCGGTACAACGGTCGGCCAGCCTACCGCGAGTGATAGGACTACCGGATCACCGGGAGGGAAGAAAACAGGATCACTGGGACGGCAGCGGGGTCACACCGTGCGCTCCGGCAGCATGCCCGCCCGTCACCCGACCACCGCCCCTCAACGAGGCGCTTCGCGCCGCCCCAGATCTCCCGTGAGCAGGAACGCGACGCTCCGCTCCGTCTCCGTCCAGGCCCGCGTGTCGAGTTCGACGGACTGCAGGAGGGCGCACTCCACGTCGTAGCCGTGCTCCGTCAGGTCGCGGCCGATGAGTTCGGCGGCGTCGCGGGTCGCGGCGTGCGTGACGATGCGCTGCGGACGGCGGTCGGCGACCGCCGAGACGACGGCCGCTCCCCCGCCGCCGACGCGGACGACGTCCGGCTCGGGGAGGTTCTCCAGGACGTGCGGGGCGGAGCCCTGGATGATCTGCGCCTGCACGCCGAAGCGGCGGGCGGCGGCGTCCGTGCGGGCGCAGGCGTCCAGCTTCCGGTCGACGGCGATGACGGCGGCGCCGGCGCGGGCGGCCTCGACGGCGAAGGCGCCGCTGCCGCAGCCGATGTCCCAGACGAGGTCGCCGACGCGCGGTCCCAGCCGGGCCAGTTGGGCGGCCCGGAGCAGATCGGTCTCGCCCTCGCCGAGCGGGCCGTCGTAGGTCTCGCCGGGCTGCGTCCAGCCGCGCGGGCCGGCGCCGGGGTCGCGTCCGGCGAGCCAGCCGCCGCTCTCCACCGCTGCGGCCGGGCCGCCGATGACGATGACGACGTTCGGGTCGCGCCAGGTGTGGTCGGGGGCCTTGTCGGAGGTGACGACGGTGACCTGCTCGCGATCGGTGCCCAGTTCCTCGCAGATGACGAAGGTGCGGTGCACGCCCTCCAGGAGCAGGCCGAGTTCGGCGGGGCCGGCGCCCGGTGAGGTGAGTACGGCCACCTTGGTGTGGGCTCGGCATACGTTCACCGCGCGTCGCAGGGTGCGCCTGTGTGCGACGACCACCTGGGCGTCGTCCCAGGGCATGCCGGCGCGTGCGAAGGCGGCGGCGACGGAGGAGACCGCGGGGACGACCTCGACCTCCAGGCCGAACTCGGGTGCGCGCAGGGTCCGTACGACGCCGAAGAAGCCCGGGTCGCCGTCCGCGAGGACGACGGCGGTGCCCCGGTGTCCGGCGATGCGGCGGGCGGCGAGGGCGACGCTGCCGAGCCGGATGCGCTCGGCGGAGGGCGGCACCTCGGGCAACGCCAGGTGGTGGGCGGCCCCGGCCACCAGGGTGGCGGCGCCGAGGGCGGAGCGAGCCGCGGCGGTCAGCGGCGAGCCGTCCCAGCCGATCACCGTGACGCGGTCGGCCATGGTCGTCAGTCTCCAGGGGGTTCACGCAGGTCGGGCTCCGTGAGGGTACCTGGTGGCGGAGGCGGCCGCTGCGGCGGTGCCGTCCCCCTCGGTCCCCGGGGTCCTAGTTCCAGTCGGGGAACGACGTGAAACCGCTGCTGTCGGCCAGCTGCTCGCCGGCGCCGTCCAGGTCCTCGGGGAGCAGGCTCCACACGATGTAGTCGGTGCGTACGTCGTTCCAGGTGCCGTCGTCCGCGCGGACGCGCGCTATGCAGGCGTTGCGCAGGACGCCCTCGCTGATACAGCCGATCTTCTGGGCGACCTGCTGGGAGGCGGTGTTGTCGGCCGCCGTGCGCAGCTCGATGCGCTCGAACTTCTGGTCGCCGAGCAGCCATTGGGCGGTGGCGAGCGCGGCCTCGGAGGCGTAGCCCTCGCCGCGGGCCCAGGGGGCGATGATGTACGACAGTTCGGTGGAGCGGATGCGCCAGTCGGTCTTCGCGAGCTGGACGACGCCGACCAGGCGCTGGGTGAGGAACTCCGTGACGGCGAAGGTGAGTCCGCGGCCCGCCCCGCGCTCGGCGGGCGCGTGCTCGGTGATCCAGGCGCGGGCCTGTTCCTCGCTGTAGGGCTGGGGGACGCTCGTCCAGGCGCCCACCTGCTCGTCGTTCATCATCTCGGCCAGGGCGGGCACGTCGTCCTCGTCCAGGGGTCGCAGCACCAACCGCTCCGTGCTGATGGAGATGTTGGGGAAGGTGCCACTCATGCGCCGCTCCGTAACCTTCGGAAAACCTGCAAGTCCTGCTGAACTGCCCAGCATGCAGCATGGACCCGCCGGACCGCACCACGGGGTCCACTCGCAGTGAGCGAGTAGACCCCGTGCGTGGCGATACGCCGTATACGTGCCGTCGGCACAGATCGCCCGCGGCTCAGAAGGACGGGATGACCGAGCCCTGGTACTTGTCCTCGATGAACTTCTTCACCTCGGGCGAAGTGAGCAGCTTGGCCAGCTTCTTGACCCGCGGGTCCTTCTCGTTGCCCTTCTTCACCGCGAGGAAGTTGCCGTACGGGCTGTTCTTCGCGGACTCCAGGACGAGCGCGTCCTTCGCGGGCTTGATCCCCGCGGAGATGGCGTAGTTGCCGTTGACGACGGCGGCGTCCACGTCGTCCAGGGAGCGTGCGGTCTGGGCCGCCTCGACCTCCTTGAACTTGAGGTTCTTCGGGTTCTTGGTGATGTCCTGCGGGGTCGCCTCGTTGCCCGCGCCGTCCTTGAGCGTGATGAGGCCGTTGGCCGCGAGCAGCTTCAGCGCGCGCGCCTCGTTCACGGCGTCGTTGGGGACGGCGACGGTCGCGCCGCTCTTGAGCGCGTCCACCTTCTTGACCTTGTGGGAGTACAGGCCGAGGGGCTCCAGGTGCACCGTGACGACGGGCACGATGTGGGTACCGCGCTTGTTGTTGAAGTCGTCGAGGTAGGGCTGGTTCTGGAAGTAGTTGGCGTCGACCGAACCGTCCTCGGTGGCGGTGTTCGGGACGATGTAGTCCTGGAACTCCTTGACCTGCAGGTCGAGTCCGGCCTTCTTGGCGAGGTTCTTCTCGACGAAGTTCAGGATCTCGGCGTGCGGGGTCGGGCTCGCGGCGACGACCAGCGGTCCGCTGTAGTCGGAGGAGGCCGAGTCCTTGCCCGAGCCGCAGGCGGTGAGCCCGAAGGCGAGGGCTCCGGCGGCGAGGACGGCGGTGCTGAGCTTTGCGGTGTTACGCACGAAAAGTGCCTTTCCTTTTGGGTGGAGCGATCCCGCGGTTGTGTGGGCGGGAAGTCTGAAGCGCGGTTACGCGGCCTTGCCGACGTCGGCGGACGCGGGGTCCGTGGCCCTGAGCAGCCGCAGCCTGGGTGCCGGGCCGGAGCGGCCGCCGCGGCGGTGCAGCGAGCGGGCGGCGAGGTCGCCGGCGAACTGGATGAGCGAGATGACCACGGCGAGGATCGCCACGGTGATCCACATCAGCTCGGTCTCGAAGCGCTGGTAGCCGTAGCGGATGGCGATGTCGCCGAGTCCGCCGGCGCCGACCGTGCCGGCCATGGCGGAGTAGCCGATCAGGGCGACGACGGTCGTCGTGGTGCTGGCGATGAGGGACGGCAGCGCCTCGGGCACGAGCACCTTGCGCACGATCGTCCAGGTGTTGCCGCCCATCGCCTGCACGGCCTCGACGAGCCCGCCGTCCACTTCGCGGACAGCCGTCTCGACGAGGCGCGCGAAGAACGGGATGGCGCCGATGGCGAGCGGCACGATGGCGGCCTCGCGGCCGATGGTGGTGCCGGTGATCGAGCGGGTGAAGGTCATCAGCGCGACCATCAGGATGATGAACGGCATCGAGCGGGCGATGTTCACGACCTGTCCGATGGCCTTGTTCGCCACGATGTTCTGCAGCAGTCCGCCCCGGTCGGTCAGGACGAGCAGGATGCCGAGCGGAAGTCCGCCGACGACGGCGATGAGCGTGGACCAGCCGACCATGTACAGCGTGTCCCAACACGCCTGGGACAGCAGGGGCTGCATCTCGGACCAGGTCACTTGGCACCTTCCTTCACCGGCCGGCTCTCGCCGACGACGTCGATCTGCAGTCCCTGTTCGCGCAGGAAGCCGATCGGCACGACGTTGTCCTCGTAGCGGCCGGGCAGCTCGATGCGCATGCGGCCGACCTGGAGGCCGCCGACGGTGTCGATGGCCGCGCCGAGGATCGATATGTCGATGTTGTAGGTGCGGGAGAGCTGGGAGATGACCGGCTGGGTGGCGGCCTCGCCCTGGAAGGTGACGTCGACGACCGTGCGGTCGGCGCCGGAGGCCTCGCCGCCGAGCGGGAAGAGGGCCGAGGCCAGCTCGGAGCCCGGGGTGGCGAGCAGTTCGCTCACCGTGCCGGACTCCACGACGCGGCCGTTCTCCATCAGGGCGGCCGAGTCGCAGACCGACTTCACGACGTCCATCTCGTGGGTGATGAGCAGGACCGTGAGACCCAGCTGCCGGTTCAGGTCGCGCAGCAGCGCCAGGATCGAGCGGGTGGTCTCGGGGTCGAGGGCGCTGGTGGCCTCGTCGGAGAGCAGCACCTCGGGGTCGCCGGCCAGGGCGCGGGCGATGCCGACGCGCTGCTTCTGGCCGCCGGAGAGCTGGGCGGGGTAGGCCCGCGCCTTGTCGGCGAGTCCGACGAGGTCCAGCAGCTCCAGCGCCTTGCGCGAGCGCTCCCGGCCCGACGTGCCGAGGATCTCCAGCGGCAGTTCGACGTTGTCCTGGACGGTGCGCGAGGACAAC
>NZ_JAMGBF010000212.1 GCF_023516615.1 Streptomyces panaciradicis | reverse complement strand
AGCGCTCCCGGCCCGACGTGCCGAGGATCTCCAGCGGCAGTTCGACGTTGTCCTGGACGGTGCGCGAGGACAACAGGTTGAAGTGCTGGAAGACCATGCCGATCCGGCTGCGCGCCCGCCGCAGCTCCCGGCCGGCGCGGGGGCCGCGGCCGGCGAGGGCGGTGAGGTCCTGCCCGGCGACGGTGACCGTCCCGGACGTCGGACGCTCCAGCAGGTTGACGCAGCGGATGAGCGAGGACTTGCCGGCGCCGGACTGGCCGATGACGCCGTACACCTCGCCTTCACGGACGTGCAGGTCGACGCCGTCCAGGGCGGTGACCTCACGACCGCGCGAGCGGTAGACCTTGGTCAGGCCCGATGTCGTGATCACAGGGGTTTTCCGTCACTGTCGAGTCCGTACGCGGGCGTGGGTGTGCCCTGGTACGGGAGGAAGGGTTCATGCGCGGGGGCTCGGTCTCGTGCGGCGTTCAGCGCGCACGGACATGCCACGGCGGCTCGCTTCGGGGCGCGAGGCTGAAGATGGTGCGGGGGCCCTCTAGAAGGCGCACATTCGACACATACAACGAGCACCGGGCGTCATGGTCGCCTCGGTCGCAAGGGTGCGGCAGCTCGTCGTGGTCATGCGATCAGTAAATCAGAGGTATCGACGGGACCAAGAACCGCCGTCCCACATCGTGGACGGCGGTGGACAGGTGTCAGGCGCGGGCGGAGATCTCCACTCCCTCGTCGGTGACCAGTGCGGACAAGGCCGACAGGTCCTTCACGACGAGGTCGGCGTCGAGCTCGTGGGCCCGGTGGGTTGTGGCCAACGCCACGGTGGTCATTCCTGCCTCGCGGCCGGCCGCGAGGCCCGCCGGGGCGTCCTCGAAGACGACGCAGTCGGCCGGGTCGACGCCCAGCTGCCGGGCGGCCAGAAGGTAGGGCTCGGGGTCGGGCTTGCCGCGGGTGACGTCGTCGGCGGCGATCAGCGTCTTGGGCAGGATGCCGACGGCGTCGAGCCGGGCCTCGGCCAGGCGCCGGGTGGCGGAGGTGACGACGGCCCAGCGGTCGGCGGGCAGCGAGGCCAGGAAGCCGGCCGTGCCGGGCAGCAGCCGCACGCCCCCGTTCGGGACGTCCTCCACCTCCAGCAGCTCGATCCGCGCGACGGCCTCCGGCACCACCTCGGCGGGCAGCAGGTCGGCGGCTATCTCCACGGCGGTGCGTCCGTGCAGCTCGACGCGGCCGAACTCCTCGGCGGTGATGCCGTACTCGCGGGCCCACAGGGTCCAGCAGCGGTTCACGGAGTCGAGGGAGGAGACGAGGGTGCCGTCGTTGTCGAACAGGAGGGCTTGCGCGTGGATCGTCATGGTCTAGACCCTACGGCGTACGGCGGGGTCGGCGGCGGCGGCCGGTTTCGGCCGTAATAAGGTCACGACATGCTTGATGCCCTGACGCTGGTGACCGGCGTCGCCGCGCTGCTGCTCGCCGCCTGGTGCGGGTGGGCCGCCTACCGCGACGAGCCCACCAAGGACTGGCACTTCATCGGGATGGCCGTGGTGTCCGTGCTGGCCCTGGTCCAGCTGGTGATCGGGATCGTGCAGCTGGCGCGGGGCGAGAAGCCGGAGCAGGGCACGACGATCTTCGTGGCGTATCTGATCGGCGCCTTCGCCTGCGTCCCCGCGGCCGGGTTCATGTCGCTGGCGGAGCGGACGCGCTGGGGCTCGGTGACGGCCGCCGCCGGCGGTGTGGTGCTCGCCGTGCTGGAGGTGCGGCTCTATGACATCTGGGGAGGGTGAGATGACCGCCGTGGAAGACAACGTGGATGAGAAGCCGAAGCGGCTCATCAGCGGGCCCGGCATGCTGCTCGTCTGGTTCTACGGCGTGATGGTCGTCGGCGCGGTCTCGCGCTCGGTGTACCAGATCGCGACCGAGTTCGACCGGGCGCCGCTCGCCTACTCGCTGTCGGCGGTCGCGGGCGTGGTGTACGGGTTCATCACGTACACGCTGGTGCGCGGCGGCGAGAGGGCCCGCAAGGCGGCGCAGGTGTGCTGCGCCGCCGAACTCGCGGGCGTGCTGATCGTCGGTACCTGGACCCTGGTCGAGCCGTCGGCCTTCCCGGACGCGACGGTCTGGTCGGACTACGGCATGGGCTACGTCTTCATCCCGGTGCTGCTGCCGCTGTCCGCCCTGTACTGGCTGCGCAGGAACCGCACGGTCACGCCGTAGCGACGTACGCCTCCGCGGGCTTCTCCAGGATGATCATCGGTACGCCGTCGGTGCCCTCCGACGTGCCCACCGTCTGGTAGCCCACGCGACGGTACAGACGCAGGTTGCCCTCGCTGCGGTGGCCCGTGAACAGGCGGAACTTCTTCGCCCCGCGCTCCTCCACCAGGGCCGTCTCGGCCGCGCGCAGCAGGCGCGCGCCGATGCCGTGGCCCTGCAGGCGGGGGTGGACGCAGAGCTTGCCGATGGACGCGGCGCCGTCCTCGGTGATACGGCCGCGCACCGAGCCGACGACCTCCTCGCCGAGCCGCGCGACGAAGACGCAGTCGGCGGCCACCTCCTGGCGGACCGATTCCAGGGACTGGACGAGCGGGTCGATGCGGTAGTTGCCGTACAGCGCCGCCTCGCTCTGGAAGCACAGGTACTGGAGCTTGAAGATCTGCTCTGTGTCCTGCTCGGTCGCCACCGAGATGGTCACGCTCATGCCCATGTGCGCACGCCTCCCGCTCACCTGATCGCCACGTTGTCCCTCACTCCTATCCCCGCCCTTCGCGCGCCGCAACCTCCGATGTGAGCAAACGGCGAAGACATCCCAGGCATCTGGAGCGTTCCGGGCCCAGACTGCCCTGTGACATACCCAACTCCCCCGCGATTTCCCTGTATGTCAGGTCTTTCGGGGAGAGCAGGGCCTCGATCAGACCGGGGCAGCGGCCGGGCAGCCGGCGCACCGCGTCGCGCAGGGCCCTGCGGCGGGCGGCGGCGAGGACGAGGTCGGCCGGGTCCCGCTCGGTGTGGTCGGCGGGCTCGGCGGCGTAGGGCCGTTCGCGGCGGGCCGTACGGCGGCTGCGGCGGGCCTCGGAGCGGACGGCGCGGCGCAGCCAGCCCGGCGGGTCGAGGGGCGGGCCGTCGGCGTCGAGGCGTTCCAGCAGGCGGAGCCAGACCGCCTGCTCCAGGTCGGCCGGTTCCGTCCCGGAGGCGGGTGCCTCGGCCGAGGCCTCGGCGGTGAGCAGCGGGCGCAGGGCGGTGAGCAGGTCGTGCGTCATATGCGGACCGACGCGGCCGCCCGGGTGCCGGGTTGCCCGGGCGGCCGGCCGTTCACCCCAACCGGGGTGCGGCGCTCAGCCGTTGACGAAGTCCGCGCGGGCCAGCAGGCCCGTGTCGGCGTTGTCGGTGAAGACGCCGTCGATGCCGGTGGCGAAGTAGCGCTTGAAGGCGCCGAAGGCGTCGCCGTAGCCGTCCGCGTCCGTGCCCCTGCGGTACTCCGCCGGCAGGAAGGGGTTCTCGTTGCGCATGGTGTAGGGGTGCAGGATCAGGCCGACCTTGTGCGCGTCGGAGACGAGGGTGGTCTCCTTGTCGAGGCTGCCGTCCGCCTTCTTGGTGATGACCAGGTCCAGGGTCGGGCCGATGCCCTGCGCGTAGCCGGCGATCTCCCTGAGGCCCTTGGGGGTGATCAGGTCGGCGACGGTGCGCGGGTCGCCCGACTCGACGAAGTCCCAGGGGCGGGTGGTCGCGCCGGACAGCAGGACGACGAGGGGGTTGTCGACGAGCTTGTTCAGCCGCTGGATGCTGGTCGGCTCGAAGGACTGCAGGATGACCGGCGAGTTCCGCCGGTCCTTGCCGTGCTTGTGCAGCAGCTTGGCGACGCGCTCCTCCAGCCCCAGGCCCAGCTTGCGGAAGTAGGTGGGGTGCTTGGTCTCGGGGTAGATCCACACCTGCTTGCCGCGCCGGCGGGTCTGCTCGTCCTGCCACCGCAGGACTTCCTCGAAGGTGGGGATCTCCCAGCGGCCGTTGTAGAGCGTGTTGTGCGGGCGGTTGGCCGGGATGCGCTCGATCGCGCGCAGCGTCTTGAGCTCGGCGAGCGTGAAGTCCTCGGTGAACCAGCCGGTGGTGGCGACGCCGTCGAGCACCTTGGTGGTCCTGCGGCCGGCGAACTCGGGGTGGTCGGCGACGTCGGTCGTCCCGCCGATCTCCGGCTCGTGCCGGCAGACCAGATGGCCGTCCCTGGTCGGGCACAGGTCGCCGGCCTCGACGATGTCGGCGCCCATGTCGAGGGCCAGGTCGTACGAGCCGAAGGTGTGCTCGGGCCGGTAGCCGGCGGTGCCGCGGTGGCCGATGATCGTCGGCTTGGGCAGGCCGCCCAGCCCGCCGCCGTGCCGCGCCTCGGCGGCTCTCGCGGCCGTGGACAGGCCGAGTACGGCTCCGCCGGCGCCCAGCACCGCCGCGCCGAGAAGCGCCCGTCGCCCGGTGCCGCCTGTCTGGTCGTTCTCCTGCGTTCCCATGAACGCCTCCCCTGCCGTGGGCTCCTTGATGCGGGCCGATCGTAGGTGCGTGGACATGACGGGCGGGAGACCGTGGCCGGAACACGCGGGTGACGCCCGATGTCGTACGGGAAAGGAGATCTGACGAGGTGTCGATCCCCCTCTTTCGGTGTACGCGACCTGCGTCACAGGTTCCGGGCCGGTTACCGGTGAGCAACACGGCGTCACCGCAGGTAAACGTATGTCAACAGTCCGTAAGACCTCGGTGAACCCGATGTGCGCGACCCCCGGGCCCGGGAGTATCGTCCTCACCTGCACAGACTCATATCGAAACCCTTGACATCGGAGGGCCCGTTGTCCCGCTTCGCGCTCATCAAGGCAGTGCTCGGACCGATCATGCGCCTGATGTTCCGCCCACAGGTGGAAGGCGTGGAGAACATCCCCGGCGACGGCCCCGTCATCCTGGCCGGCAACCACGTCACCTTCATCGACTCGATGATCCTGCCGCTCGTGTGCGACCGGCAGGTGTGCTTCATCGGCAAGGACGAGTACGTCACCGGCAAGGGCCTCAAGGGCCGGCTGATGGCGTGGTTCTTCACCGGCGTCGGCATGATCCCGGTCGACCGGGACGGCGGCAAGGGCGGCGTGGCCGCGCTGATGACCGGGCGCCGGATCCTGGAGGAGGGCCGGGTGTTCGGCATCTATCCCGAGGGCACCCGCTCCCCCGACGGGCGGCTGTACCGGGGGCGCACCGGCATCGCGCGGCTGACGCTGATGACCGGCGCGCCCGTCGTTCCCTTCGCCATGATCGGCACGGACAAGATCCAGCCCGGCGGCGCGGGGATGCCGCGGCCCGCGAAGGTGACGGTCCGCTTCGGCCCGGCCATGGAGTTCTCCCGGTACGAGGGGATGGACCGCGACCGCTATGTGCTGCGGGCCGTGACGGACTCCGTGATGGCGGAGGTCATGCGGCTGTCCGGCCAGGAGTACGTGGACATGTACGCCACCAAGGCGAAGGCGGCGTAGGTCTCCGACGGTTCGGCCGGACCGACGGTGCCGTGGGTGAGGCGTGCTGTGCGCGGTTCCTCGCGCCCCTGGGTGGCTGACGGTTCGGTTGGCAATCCTGTGCCGTGGGTCAAGGGCGCTGTGCGCGGTTCCTCGCGCCCCTGGGTGGCTGACGGTTCGGTTGGCAATCCTGTGCCGTGGGTCAAGGGCGCTGTGCGCGGTTCCTCGCGCCCCTTAGGAGTGGGTCTCCAGGTGTTGGTTTCGGAGCAGGAACCATGCTGCGGTCGCCGTGGTCAGGAGGACGACCGCTCCCACGCCCATCGCGATCGAGAGGCCGTCGACGAAGGAGTCGCGGGCCGCGGACAGGAGTTCCCGGCCCGCTGCCGTCGGCATCCCGGCCGCCGCCTCGACCGCGCCGCCCAGGGATTCGTGTGCCCCTGACGGGGTGCCCGCCGGAGCGGCGAAGCCCCGGTAGACGCCCGTGACGATGGTGCCGAGCAGGGCGATGCCCAGGGCCGCGCCGAGTTCGTACGCCGTCTCCGAGACCGCGGAGGCCGCACCCGCCTGCTCCTTGGGCACCGAGGAGAGGATGACGTCCGCGGTGACCGTGAAGGAGAAGCCCGCGCCCACGCCCACCACCAGCAGGGCGGCGCCGAGGATGCCGTAGCCCGTCGACGCGTCGAGGACCGTCAGCGCGGCCAGGGCCAGTCCCACCGCCGCGAGGCCGCCGGCGACGACCGCGCGCACCGAGAAGCGGCGGGCCGCCCGGCCCGCGACCAGACCGGCCGCCACCGCGCCCACCGCCGCCGGGACTTCGGCGAGGCCGGCCTCCAACGGCCCCCTGCCCTGGACCAGTTGCAGGTACTGGGAGAGGAAGAACACCAGGCCGGACAGGCCCAGGATGGTCAGCAGGTCGGCCAGGACCGCGGCGCTGAAACCGCGGTTGCGGAACAGCCGCATGTCCAGCAGCGGGGTGGCAAGCGTGAGCTGGCGGCGGACGAACCAGGTCAGGGCCGCCGCGCCCAGGGCGCCGACGGCGAGCGAGGGCAGGGCGAGACCGTGGGTCGCCGCTTCCTTGACCGCGTAGACGACACCGATCACACCGACCAGGGACAGCATGACGCTGGTCAGGTCCCAGGGGCCGGGGTTCGGGTTGCGGGACTCGGGCAGGGTGCGGATGCCGACGACGACGAGGACGGCCATCACGGGCAGGTTGATCAGGAAGACCGAGCCCCACCAGAAGTGTTCCAGCAGGAAGCCGCCCACGATGGGGCCGACCGCCGTGCCCGCGGAGGCCGTCGCTCCCCAGATCCCGATGGCGAGGCTGCGTTCGCGCGGGTCGTGGAAGAGGTTGCGGATCAGGGCGAGGGTGGCCGGCATGAGGGTCGCGCCCGCGACGCCGAGCAGGGCGCGGGCGACGATCATCATCTCCGGTGTCGTGGCGTAGGCGTTGAGGACCGATATCGCCCCGAACGCCGTGGCGCCGCCGAGCAGGATGCGCTTGCGGCCGATGCGGTCGCCGAGGCTGCCCATGGAGACGAGCAGGCCGGCGATGACGAAGGAGTAGACGTCGCCGATCCACAGGAGCTGGGTGCCGGTGGGGTTCAGGTCCTCGCTGATGTAGGGGGTCGCGAGACCGAGGACGGTCGCGTCGACGGCCACCAGCAGCACGGCGAGGACGAGGACGGCCAGCGCCGTCCAGCGGCCCGGGCGCTTCACCGCCTCGGTCGTGGTCGCCGGCTGCAGGGTGCTGGTCATGATTCCTTCCTTCGGGGAGTGTCCTGGCGCAGTGCGCCGCCGAGCAGCAGCTCGGTGATCATGTGCGTGAAGTCCTTGCGGGCCACTCGGCCCTCGGTCACGGCCCAGGCGCCGGAGGCCAGCAGGCCGTACAGCGCCTCGGTGAGCCAGGCCGGGGTGAGGTCGATGCGGAACTCGCCGGCCGCCTGTCCGCGCCGGAACAGGGCCGCGATGCGGTCGTCGATCCTGGTCCAGCCCGCGTTCTGCTGCTCGCCCTCGAAGAGCTGGTTCTCGGTGTAGAGGAAGGCGAGCAGGGCGGCCGACGGCTCCAGCGTCCGTACGAGACGCCGCACGGCGTCGGGCGCGGGCCCCTCGTCGAGCGCGGCCGTGTCCAGCGCCGCCTCGCACTCGGCGATGCCGAGCGACTCCAGTGCCCGTACGAGCGCGTCGCGGCCCGCGAAGTGGCGGTGCAGGGTGGCGCGGCTGATGCCGGCGGCCTTCGCGACCTCGTCCATCGTCGCGGTGGACTTGCGGGTCAGCAGGGCCGCGGCGGAGCGCAGGACGTGGTCACGGTCGACAGCCATGAGACAACCATAACCCATGTGAGACATTCATGTCTCATGCGACGCATGCGTGACTCACCCACGGGTGGGCCATGCGGTCTTCTCAGTGCCAGGGCAGGCTGCTGCGCTTCTCCCAGTACGCCCGCGGCTCCTCGGCGAGCGCGGCCAGGCGGGCCAGCTGGTCCTCGTCGAGGTCCACCGCGGCCGCGTGCAGGTTGGAGGCGAGCTGGGCGACGGTCGCGGCGCCGGAGAGGACGACGCCGGCCCAGGGCTGCCGGAGGATCAGGGCGAGGGCGACGGCGTCGCAGCCGAGGGAGGTCTCCTCCGCCACGGCCTTCAGGGCTTCGGGGGCGTGCGGGGCCGCGAGCCGGCCGTTGGCCATGCCCTCCTTGACGATCACGGTGAGGCCGGCGTCGTGCGCCTCGGCGAGGGCGGGGGCGGCCGAGGTCTCCAGGGCGTTGTAGGTCGACTGGACGGTACGGAAGAGGGGCTCGCCGTCGACCGTCACCGCGAGGGCGGCGCGAATCGCGTCCGCCTGGGCCGGACCGCTGGTGGAGAAGCCGATGGTCAGGCCCTGGGCGGCGGCCTCGGCGAGTTCGGCGTGCAGTTCCTTGTCGGTGAGGGCCGGGCTGTCCGGGGTCACCGAGTGGATCTGGTAGAGGTCGAGGCGGTCGCCGAGCAGGGCGTCGGTCTCGGCACGCTGGCGCTCGTAGGTGCGGACGCCGTGGTCCTTGACCTCGTGCGTCTCGGCGTCCGTCGTCCAGTCGGCGGTGTAGGTGTAGCCCCACTTGCTGCCGACGACGATGTCGTCGAAGCTCGGCCGGGCGTCGAGCCATTCGGCGAGGAACTCCTCCGAGCGGCCGTAGGAGCGAGCCGCGTCGAAATAGCGGACGCCCTGCACATAGGCGGCGTCGAGGAGTTCGTGGGTCCGGGCGCGCAGGTCTTCGACCGTGCGGTGCTCCCCGAGGTCCTCGTCCCGGCCGAGGTTGATGTAGCCGGGGCGGCCGACGGCGGCGAGGCCCAGTCCGATGTGGCAGGTGGGGGTGGTTGCGGCGGCCAGTCGGGCGAAGGGCATCGCGGGCTCCGTGGGTCGGGTCCGGTTCGGTTCCCGACCAACGTAGCCCGCGGGGCCCTTCGCCTCAGAGCCCGGTGGGTGCGGTGGGCGCGTGCGGGTGCTTCGTGGCTTGTCGCGCCCACGCGGCGGAGCCGCACATCGACACAGCCCCGCGCCCCTTAAGCCTGCTGCCGGGCCGTTGCCCAGTTGTGCTGGTTCCTCACGTCCGCCTTCACCTCTGCCAGCTGTACGGCGACCGCGCTCGGCGCCGTGCCGCCTCGGCCGTCGCGGGAGGCGAGGGCGCCCGGCACGTTGAGGACCGTGCGGACCTCCGGGGTCAGATGGGCGGAGATCTTGGCGAACTGCTCGTCCGTCAACTCGTCCAGCTCCTTACCCTCGGCCTCGGCTGCCTTCACGCACTCGCCGGCGACCTCGTGCGCGACACGGAAGGGGACGTTCTGCTTGACCAGCCACTCGGCGATGTCGGTGGCCAGGGAGAAGCCGGCCGGGGCCAGTTCCTCCATGCGCTCGCGGTGCACGGTGAGCGTCGCCATCATGCCGGTGAAGGCCGGGAGCAGGACCTCCAGCTGGTCGATGGAGTCGAAGACCGGCTCCTTGTCCTCCTGCAGGTCGCGGTTGTAGGCGAGCGGCAGGGCCTTGAGGGTGGCCATCAGGCCCGTCAGGTTGCCGATCAGGCGGCCCGACTTGCCGCGCGCCAGCTCGGCGATGTCCGGGTTCTTCTTCTGCGGCATGATCGACGAGCCCGTGGAGAACGCGTCGTGCAGGGTCACGAAGGAGAACTCCTTCGTGTTCCAGATGATGACCTCCTCGGCGATGCGGGAGAGGTTCACGCCGACCATCGCCGTGATGAAGGCGAACTCGGCGACGAAGTCGCGGGAGGCCGTGCCGTCGATGGAGTTGCCGACGCTGCCGTGCTCGAAGCCGAGGTCCTTCGCCACCGCCTCCGGGTCCAGGCCGAGGGAGGAGCCCGCGAGGGCGCCCGAGCCGTACGGCGACACCGCCGTGCGCTCGTCCCACTGGCGCAGCCGCTCGGCGTCCCGGGACAGCGACTGCACGTGCGCCAGGACGTGGTGGGCGAAGAGGACCGGCTGGGCGTGCTGGAGGTGCGTACGGCCGGGCATCGCGACGTCCGGGTGGGCCTCGGCCAGGCCGATCAGGGCGTCCTGCAGCTCGGCGATCAGGCCGCCGATCACGCGGGCGTGGTCGCGCAGGTACATCCGGAACAGGGTCGCGACCTGGTCGTTGCGGGAGCGGCCGGCGCGCAGCTTGCCGCCGAGGTCCGGGCCGAGACGCTCCAGCAGGCCGCGCTCCAGGGCGGTGTGCACGTCCTCGTCGGCGATGGTGCCGACGAAGGAGCCGTCCGCCACGTCCGCCTCCAGCTGGTCCAGCCCGGCGATCATGCGCCCCAGCTCGTCCTCGGTCAGCAGCCCGGCCTTGTGCAGCACGCGCGCGTGGGCACGCGAACCGGCGATGTCGTACGGCGCCAGCCGCCAGTCGAAGTGGACGGACGCGGACAGCTTCGCCAGGGCCTCGGCGGGACCGTCGGCGAACCGGCCGCCCCAGAGCCGGACGTCACCGCTGTTGCTGCTCACTTGCGTTGCTCCTCGGGAAGAGTCCGAACCGTCATGCATGAGTATGCAGAGCAATGCATGATTCGTCAATTCACCCGGCTGTTGAACACCCGCAACCGCTTTCACGTACCTCACGCCGAACGCAGGCGCCGCGTTTGTACACACCAGCCACACAGCAGTGACACCCCTGTCACCCGAGACCCGAGTGAGGCAGTCGCATGTCCAGGGCTCTTCCGAAGTACAACAAGCGTCGCGTCGTCATCCTCGGCGGCGCCGCCGCCGTGGCGCTGTCCGGGGCGATCATCGCCGGTACCGCCCTCGCCGGGACGCCGTCCAAGGGCAACGGCACCGACGCGCGGACCCTGGCGGCCTCGCCCGGCACGATCACGTGCCCGGAC
>NZ_JAMGBF010000211.1 GCF_023516615.1 Streptomyces panaciradicis | reverse complement strand
GCCGCCCCGGTCGCCGTCACCCCCGCCGCGGCGCCCCGCCCCACCCCTGCGACGCCCCGCCCCGCGCCCCGTCACCCGATTGCCGGACCCGGCATGCGCGCGGCGCGCCCGCCGCCTTCACTGCGATCAGGAGGCGGCGAGCCGAGGGGATCACCGGAACCGTCCCAAGCGGACACGGCGGCGGGAGGCGTAATGGACGGCGGTCACGACACAGAGCGCGGGACGAGCGGAGCCACGCGGAGACGACCGCCGACACCGCAGCCCCTGCCCCCGGGCAGCCGCACCGCACCCACCCGGCCCACCGGCCCCGCCGGCACCGCACCCACCCGGTACGCCCCATGAGCACGTCCGTCGCCCCCGCCTCCCCGGCCGACCGCGCCCAGCGCGGCAGGGCCGCCCGCAAGCGGGTCCCGCGTTCCGGTCATGCCGGGTGGCTCGCGCCCGTCGACCGGTCCGACCCCGTCGCCGTGCTGGAGCGGCAGGGCCGGGACCGGCTGTCCGAGCTGCTGCCGATCCGGTACGGCAGGATGGCCGCCTCGCCGCTCGCCTTCCTGCGCGGGGCGGCCGCCGTGATGGCCGCCGACCTGGCCTCCCGGCCGCACACCGGACTCACCGTGCAGCTGTGCGGCGACGCCCACCTGCTCAACTTCGGCCTGTACGCCTCCCCGGAACGCACGCTGCTGTTCGACCTCAACGACTTCGACGAGACGTTCCCCGGCCCCTTCGAGTGGGACGTCCAGCGGCTCGCCGCCAGCGTGGCCGTCGCCGCCCGCGAGAACGGGCACGCCGACGACCGGGCACGGCGGGCGGCGCTGGCCGCGGCCGCCGCCTACCGGACCGCGATCAGGCGGCTGGCCCGGCGCGGCGAGCTCGAGGTCTGGTACGAGCGCGTCGACGCGGACAGCTTGCACACCCTCGCCCGCTCCGCGCGCCGCCGCCGGCAGGTCGCCGCCAGCCTCACCCGCGCCCGCCGCCGCACCAGTCTGCACGCCGTCGGCAAGCTGACCGAGGTCGTCGACGGCCGCCGCCGGATCGTGCACGACCCGCCGCTGCTGGAGCCCGCCGGCGTCTCCGACACGGCCGCCGTCCGCAAGATGTTCAGCGACTACCGCTCCACCCTCTCCGAGGAACGCCGCCTGCTGCTGGACCGCTACCGCTTCGTGGACGCCGCCCGCAAGGTCGTCGGCGTCGGCAGCGTCGGCATGCGCTGCTTCGTCGTGCTGCTCGCCGGTCGGGACCCCGACGACCTGCTGTTCCTTCAGATCAAGGAGGCACGCAACTCCGTACTGGAGGAACACCTGCCGCACGGGCCGTACGTCCACCCCGGACACCGGGTGGTGGCGGGACAGCGGCTGACGCAGGCCGCGAGCGACATCTTCCTGGGGTGGATGAGCGGGCCGCAGGGACGAGCCTTCTACTGGCGCCAGCTGCGCGACATGAAGGGCTCCGCGGACGTCGCCGGAATGAGTCCGTCCGACCTGCTCGCCTACGCCCGTCTGTGCGGCAGCGCCCTGGCCCGTGCCCACGCCCGCTCCGGCGACCGCATCGCCATCGCCTCCTACCTGGGCGAGGCCGACACCTTCGACCGGGCCGTGGCCGACTTCGCCCTCGCCTACGCCGGCCAGACCGCCGACGACCACGCCGCCCTCGGCGCGGCGATCACCGCCGGGGTGGTACGGGCGGCCCCCGACGCCTGACGTCCGCCCCTACGCTGGCCACGTGCAGCCCTCCGCAGCCCAGCCCGACGCCTACGAGGTCGTCGCTCTCGCCTCCTCCGCCGGTGGCGTGGGCGGCCTGCTCACCCTGCTCGGCGGCCTGGACGCCGACCTGCCGGTGCCGGTCCTGGCCGTGCAGCACCTGGACCCGCGCCACCGCACCGTCATCGCGGAGGTCCTGGGCCGCCGTACGAAGCTGCCCGTGAAGCTGGCCGAGGACCACGAGCACGTCCGGCCCGGCCAGGTCTACCTCGCACCGCCCGACCGGCACCTCCTGGTCCGCCCCGGCGGCCGGCTCGCCCTGACCGACAGCGAGCTGGTGCACTTCGTGCGTCCCTCCGCCGACCTGCTGTTCGAGTCGGTCGCGGGGGCCTACGGACCGCGGGCCATCGCCTGCGTGCTCACCGGCACCGGACGGGACGGCGCCATGGGGGTGGACGCGGTCAAGTCGCGCGGCGGCACCGTCATCGTGCAGGATCCGGCGACCGCCGAGTTCCGGGGCATGCCGGACGCGGCACTGGGTACGGGGACAGTGGACTTCGTGCTACCTCTGGACGAGATCGCCGCGGTGATCAGCGGACTGGTCCGGACCGAGAGGCAGTAGCGGAGAAGTGGCGGATACGACGATGGGCGACGTACGGCCGGACCCGGAAGCCGACGAGGAACTGGAGGGACTCCTCGGCTTTCTCAGGGATGCCCGCGGCTTCGACTTCACCGGATACAAGCGCTCCTCGCTGGGGCGCCGCATCCGCAAGCGCATGGCGGACGTCCAGGTGGACACGTACACGGACTACCGCGACCGCCTGGAGGCGAATGCGGACGAATTCAACGCGCTGTTCAACACCATCCTGATCAACGTCACCTCCTTCTTCCGCGACCCCGACGCCTGGACCTTCCTGCAGCGCGAGGTGCTGCCCGAACTGCTCGCCCAGAGCCGGGCCGACGACGAGATCCGGGTGTGGAGCGCCGGCTGCTCCAGCGGCGAGGAGGCCTACTCGCTCGCGATCATGTTCGCCGAGGCCATCGGCCTGGACGAGACCCTGGAACGCGTCAAGATCTACGGCACCGACGTCGACGACGAGGCACTGCGCGACGCCCGCTCCGGCCTGTACCAGGCCAAGGCGCTCGCGCCGCTCGCTCCAGAACTGCGCGACAAGTACTTCGAACCGAACGGCGTCCGCTTCGGCTTCCGCCCGGACCTGCGCCGCCGGGTGATCTTCGGACGGCACGACGTCACCCGCGACGCCCCCATCTCCCGCCTCGACCTGCTGGTGTGCCGCAACACGATGATGTACTTCAACGTGGAGGCCCAGACCCAGATCGTCGACCGCTTCCACTTCGCCCTGCGCGAGGGCGGCTTCCTCTTCCTCGGCAAGGCCGAGATGCTGCTGAACGACGCCGACCGCTTCGATGTGATGAGCATGCGGCAGCGCGTCTTCCGGCGCCGGCCGGGCGAGGCCTCCGCGCCCTACCAGCCGTCCCCCGTGAAGAGCAGGTCCGGGACGAGCGGCGAGCTGCACACCGTGGCCCGGCACCGCCAGATGCGCGACCTCATCCTCGACGCCAACCCCAGCGCCGCCGTGGCGGTCGACGCCGAGGGCACCGTCATCCTCGTCAACAGCCAGGCGCGCGTGCAGTTCGGCCTCACCCCGAACGACGTCGGACGGCCCTTCCAGGACCTGGAGGTCTCCTACCGCCCCGTCGAGCTGCGCTCCCTGATCGAGCAGGCCGCCCACGAGCGGCGCACCCTGCGGGTCAACGGAGTCGAACGCAGGGTCGGCGAGGACCTGCAGTACTTCGACATCCTGGTCCAGCCCCTCGCCGGTTCCGACGGCCTGACCGCCGCCACCAACGTCACCTTCACCGACGTCACCGTGGCCACCCGGCTCAAGTCCGAGATCAAGCGGGTCCGGGAGGACCTGGAGACGGCGTACGAGGAACTGCAGTCCACGAATGAGGAGTTGGAGACCACCAACGAGGAGCTCCAGTCGAGCATCGAGGAGCTGGAGACCACCAACGAGGAACTGCAGTCCACCAACGAGGAGTTGGAGACCACCAACGAGGAGCTCCAGTCGAGCATCGAGGAGCTGGAGACCACCAACGAGGAACTGCAGTCCACCAAC
>NZ_JAMGBF010000210.1 GCF_023516615.1 Streptomyces panaciradicis | reverse complement strand
AGTCGAGCATCGAGGAGCTGGAGACCACCAACGAGGAACTGCAGTCCACCAACGAGGAGTTGGAGACCACCAACGAAGAGCTCCAGTCCGGCAACGAGGAACTGGAGACGATGAACGAGGAGATGCGGGTCCGTACCGAGGAACTCGACGAGGCACGCACCTTCCTGGAGGCCGTGCTGACCTCCATCGCCGCAGGAGTCGTCGTCCTCGACCAGAACCTGAAGGTCAAGAGCTGGAACCGCGGCGCAGTCGACCTCTGGGGCCTGCGTCCCGACGAGGTCCTCGACCAGCCCTTCTACGGCCTGGACTTCGGCCTGCCCACGGAGAAGCTGCGCGAGACGATCCAGAGGTGCGTCGACTCCGGCGGGCGCGGGGCTCCGCTGGCCGTGCCGGCCGTGAACCGCCTGGGCCGGGCGATCACCTGCCAGGTGCAGTGCAGCCCGTTCGACGGACACAACGGCGGCGTGGTCCTGCTCATGGAGGAGGACCGGACGACGGACTCCGGGCCGGGGGCCGGGGCGTAGGATTCCGGTATGGCCACCGCAAGCGAGGCCTCGCACCCGCCGACTTCCGCGGAGCGGAAGGCCGCCGCGGCACGCGCGCGCTCCGCGCACGAGGCCGGCCGCGCCGACCGGCACGAACGCCTCGCCCGCGAGTCCGCCAGTCCGTTCCTGCGCGACGCCCACCTGCGGATCGCCGCCGTCCACCGGTCGACGGCGGCCTGTCACCGGACCGCCGCCGAGCTCCAGGACGCCTTCGCCGGCAGGCTCATGGCCTGGGCCTGCCGGCCGGGCAGCCCACGGCCGCTGTTCATGACCAGTGTCGCCAAGGCCTGCGGCAGCGGCGGCGCCGCCCTGACCCTGGTCGGGACGGAGTTCGCGGACCTGGCCCTGGCCGCCTCGGACGAGCCCTCACGGGCCGCCCAGGAGCTGGAGTTCCTGCTCGGCGAGGGCCCCGCCCGGGACGCGACGAGCACGGTCGGCCCGGTGACGGCGACCGGCGACGCGCTGGCGCGGCGCTGGCCCGGCTACGGCCCCGCCGTGGGCGAACTGGGCATCGCCGAGGTGGCCGCCGTACCGCTCAGCATGGACGGGAGCTGCGTCGGAGCGCTCACCGTCTACGACCCGGCACCCGGGGTGGCGGGCACGAGCGCCTTCGCCGAGATCGCCGACGCCCTCACCCGCTCGGTGATCCTCGGCCCGGCCGGCGTGGCCGACCTGTGCGAGGGCATCGACCTGCGGGCCAGGGTGCACCAGGCCGCGGGGATGGTCTCCGTGCAGCTCGACTGCCCGGTGGCCGACGCGCTGGAACTGATCCGGGCGCACGCCTTCGGCGAGGGCGTCCCGGCGCACCGGGTGGCGGAGCGCATCGTGGAGGGAGAGCTGCGACTCGGCTGAGGAACCGGACACCGGAGCCGGAACAGGCAAGACTGGCGGGCGAAGAGCGCGGCCGCGGAGGTCGTCGCTCGCAGTGCGAACGGCCAAGAGGTGGGAGACCGATGACCAAGCCCGTGTCACAGCAGCGGCTGGCGAAGGCGTTCGTCGAGCTGGCCGCGAGCCCGGTCGCCGAGCCGGCCGACCTCACCGGCCTCCTGTGGGCCCTCGCCGAGCACGGAACCGAGCTGTTCGGCGACTGTGCCGCGAACGTCCTGTACTTCCCCGACGGCCAGGCCTCGGCGCAGGTGGCCGGCACCGGTGAGGAGCTGATCGACCTGGCCCGGGACGCCGTCGACTGGGACGAGGGCCCCGGCCCCGAGGCCCGCCGCACCGGCCGCCCGGTACCGGACACCGACCTGGACGGCGACCGGGCCCGCCGCGACTGGCCGCGCTACGCGCGCCGCGCCCGGGAACTGGGCTACGGCCGCGCGGCCGCCGTCCCCCTGCGGGTCGGCGCCGACACCCGGGGCGCCCTGGCGCTGCTGGGCCCCGGACCCACCCCGCTGCGCCCCGGGCTGCTGGAGCTCGGCCAGTCCCTCACCGACGTCGTCGGCTGGACCCTGGACCGGGAGCGCCGCCTGGCCGAGAGCCGTGCCCTCGCCGACCAGCTCGGCCAGGCCCTGACCAGCCGCATCGTCATCGAACAGGCCAAGGGCACCCTCGCGGCCAGTCTGTCCATCTCCGTGGACGAGGCCTTCCAGCTGCTGCGCTCCCACGCCCGCTCCCACCGCCGCCGGCTGACGGACGTGGCCCAGGACGTCGTGGACCGCCGCCTGAAGCTGCCCCCGCGGGGGTAGCCGGCGAAAACGGGATGCACGCAGGGTGACCGGCTTTCTACGCTGGACACGCGGAACGGAGCTGCTCACCACCGCTTGCCGCAGGACAGGCATCACCCTGCGGTCTCAGGGCTACTCTCTACGCACCGACGGCCGGGCGCCCGTCCCCCAGCGCCCCGTCGGCATCCAGAACGCTTCATCGACCCACGTTCACGGAGGCCCGTGATGGGCACCATCTTGATCGCCGGGACCGTAGTGCTGGTCCTCCTGGGATTCGGAAACCACGTCTGGTGGCTGGCCGCCGCCGGCGTGCTGTTCCTGTACCTGCAGTACGGCCGCGACGCGTCGTCGTCGACGTCGGGCGGGGGCGGCTCGTCCGGATCGGCGCCGGCCACCTACCAGGCGTACCGCAAGCGCCGTGACCAGCAGGCCAAGTGGGAGCGCCGCTACCGCCGCGAGCGCCCCCTTCAGGCGCGCCGCCAGGACCGCGCCAAGTGAGGGATCACAGGCCGGGCGCGCCCCAGACCGGGAACCACCGGCTCAGATCCTGCTCCATCCGCAGGTCGTCGGCGAGCGCCGCCTTCACCTGCAGTTCCAGTGCGTTGTCGCGCCGCTGTCCGTCGCCGGGCAGCGGCGCGAACGGGTAGAACGTGCCCCGCTTGTAGAGGTAGACCAGCGCGAGCCGCTTGCCGCCCTCGCCCTCGAAGGAGGCCAGGGAGCACAGCAGTTGCGGTCCGAAGCCGTTGACCTCCATCGAACTGTTCACCGCGTGCAGGTCGTTGACCAGGTCGGACAGCTGGTCGGGGGAGCGGCGCGAGACCAGCCAGGAGTAGCCGTACTTGTCCTGGCTCAGTTCCACCGGGGCCCGTGCCTCACCCTCGGCGTCGCTCGGGCGGGCGGACCCCCATCGGTCGGCGTCCGCGTCCAGCAGGGCCTGGACCTCCCGGTGCGTCTGCTCGAAGGCGGCGCCCTCGACCGTCGCGAAGCACACCGCCCCGGTGCCGGTCGGCGTGAAACCGGCCGCGGCCTCCAGGGTGATGGCCGCCGACGGCAGCGCGAAGAGCCGGTCCAGATCGGGCAGGGCCGGCTTCGTGCGGCCGAGGAGGATGTCCAGGAGCCCCATGCATCACGCCTTTCCGGGGGTTTCGGAGGTTCCGGGGGCCGCCGCCTCGCCCAGTTCGGCGGAGATCCGGCCCAGTTGGTCCAGACGCTGCTCGAGCGTCGGGTGGGTGGAGAAGAACCGCTCGATGCCGGGCTCCTTGCCGGTGGCCGGCGTGAAGTAGAAGGCGTTGAAGGCCTGGGCGGTGCGCAGGTCCTTGGTCGGGATCCGGGCGATGTCGCCGGTGACCTTGGTCAGCGCCGACGCCAGCACGGAGGGCCGCCCGGTCAGCAGCGCCGCCGCGCGGTCCGCGGCCAGCTCCCGGTACCGGGACAGCGCCCTGATCAGCACGAAGCTGATCGCGTACACCGCGGCCGACACCGCCATCACGGCGGCGAAGACGGCGGCGGTGTTCTGGTCCCGGCGTCCTCCGCCGAACAGCTGCGAGTAGAAGGCGAACCGCACGATCAGCCCGGCGATCACACCGAGGAACGAGGCGATCGTGATCACGGCGACGTCCTTGTGCGCCACGTGCGACAGCTCGTGCGCGAGGACGCCCTCCAGTTCGGCGGGCTCCAGCCGCCGCAGCAGCCCGGTGGTCACGCAGACCACCGCGTGATCCGGGTTCCGGCCGGTGGCGAAGGCGTTGGGCATGTCCATCTCGGACACGGCGACCACCGGCTTGGGCATGTCGGCGATCGCGCACAGCCGGTCGACCACGGCGTGCAGCTCGGGATACTCCTCGCGCTCCACGACCCGCCCGCGCATGGCGAACATCGCGATCCGGTCGGAGAACCAGAACTGTGCGACGAACATCGCGGCGACCAGCACCACGACGAGCAACCACGACTTCAGCAGCACGATCAGCGCGGCCACGAAGCCCACGTACAGCAATCCGAGCAGGAACATGGTGACCGTCATCCGCACGGTCAGTCGCCGGTCGCTCCGGAAGCGGCTCTGCATCTGCCTCACCCCGCAGTCAGGCACTCGTCCCGCTGTCCAGTGTGCACCCGCCCACTCCCATGAAGTGGTCCCGAACGGCCCTAGGTGCTGCAAAAGGTCCCTGTGAGAGCCCTGCCCGCCCCGGCCGCGGTCCTGCCTAGTACGGGGCCCGGAACCGCACCCAGCCCAACAGCACGATCACCACCGCCACGCACCCGAAGACGATCGCCGTCGACACCCACGAGGAGCGCCGCGGCTCCACCGGCCCCGGATCGGCACGGAAGGGCTGCGGCTCGGGCGGGTTCTCCCGCCACCGCGCGGCCAGCATCCGGGCCCGCGCGGAGGGTTCCTTGAACTCCGCCCGGTCGGCCCACTTGATGTCGAACTCCCGCTCCTCGTCCCCCGTTTGGGACATCCCCGTATCTCCCCGTCGGTTCCGCGACACTGTCGAACAGCCGTGCAGAAAACCATACGACGGCGCCGCGGCCCCGGGAAACCCAAGCAGCTCCCGACCGTGTCTGACCTGCGCGGATGACGTATCCTCGCCCCACCTGCCATGCCCGCGGCCGGGGTGGGGATTCACGGCTGCGGCGGGCCCGAACATTTGGGGATTCATGCGCATGAAATCCATGGGTGCCGCCCTCGCCGGCGCCCTGGCGCTCTCCGCCTCCGCCGCCCTCGCGCCGCCCGCCTGGGCGACGGAGACCGGCGTGGTGATCCAGAAGCTGTCCGTGAACGGGGGCAAGCCGATCGTCCTCGGCACCTCCCAGAGCGAGTCGTTCACCATCTCCGTGACCGCCTCGGACGACTCGGGGATCAGCAAGGACCTCGCGTTCCTCGGGATCGACCGGGAGGTCGGCGACGACTACTGGTCGTACCACGGCACCCCGACCTGCACCGCGGTCAGCGCCACCACCTCCACCTGCAAGCTCGCCTTCAAGCTCGACTCGGGCTGGGGCGTGCCCCGCAACACCCTCGCCGGCAAGTGGGACGTGACCGTCCAGCTCCAGTCCAAGGACGGCGACCTGTACAACAACGACGGCGCCCCCAAGCACCCGGTCCTGCGCCGCGGCACGCTCAGCGTCAACGCCGGCCCCGAGCCGGTCACCAAGGGCAAGGCGATCACCGTCACGGGCAAGCTGGCCCGCGCCAACTGGGACCGGCGCGTCTACGCCGGTTACACGAACCAGCCGGTGAAGCTGCAGTTCCGCAAGGCGGGCACCAGCACGTACACGACCCTCAAGACGGTCTACAGCAACTCGACGGGCAACCTCTCGACGACGGTCACGGCGGCCGCGGACGGCTACTGGCGCTGGTCCTTCGCCGGCACGTCCACCACGTCGCCGGCCACCGCCGCCGGCGACTACGTCGACGTACGCTGACCGGCGAAAAAGGCCGTCGGCCGTGTCCTTCCGGTGAGGAAGGACACGGCCGACGGCCTTGCCTACGGCCCGGGGGAGCGGAGATCCGCTCCGCCCTGGGGCCACATCACACGTCGAAGTAGAGCTCGAACTCGTGCGGGTGCGGACGCAGCTGCAGCGGGGCGATCTCGTTCGCGCGCTTGAAGTCGATCCATGTCTCGATCAGATCGGACGTGAAGACGTCACCGGCGAGCAGGAACTCGTGGTCGCGCTCCAGGGAGTCGAGGACGGCCGGGAGCGAGGTCGGGACCTGCGCGACGTTGGCGTGCTCCTCGGGAGCGAGCTCGTAGAGGTCCTTGTCGATCGGCTCGGCCGGCTCGATCTTGTTCTTGATGCCGTCCAGGCCCGCGAGCAGCAGCGCGGAGAAGGCCAGGTACGGGTTGCCGGAGGAGTCGGGCGCGCGGAACTCGACGCGCTTGGCCTTCGGGTTCGAGCCGGTGATCGGGATGCGCATGGCCGCGGAGCGGTTGCGCTGCGAGTACACCAGGTTGATCGGGGCCTCGAAGCCCGGCACCAGGCGGTGGTAGGAGTTCACCGTCGGGTTGGTGAAGGCCAGCAGCGACGGCGCGTGCTTGAGGATGCCGCCGATGTAGTAGCGGGCGGTGTCCGACAGGCCCGCGTAGCCGGCCTCGTCGTAGAACAGCGGGTCGCCGTTGCTCCACAGCGACTGGTGCACGTGCATGCCCGAGCCGTTGTCGCCGAAGATCGGCTTCGGCATGAAGGTCGCGGTCTTGCCGTTGCGCCAGGCGACGTTCTTCACGATGTACTTGAAGAGCTGGAGGTCGTCGGCGGCGGCGAGCAGCGTGTTGAACTTGTAGTTGATCTCGGCCTGGCCGGCGGTGCCCACCTCGTGGTGCTGGCGCTCGACCTTCAGGCCGGACCGCTCCAGCTCCAGGGAGATCTCGGCGCGCAGGTCGGCGAAGTGGTCGACCGGTGCGACCGGGAAGTAACCGCCCTTGTAGCGGACCTTGTAACCACGGTTGTTCTCGACCGCACCGGTGTTCCAGGCGCCGGCCTCGGAGTCGATGTGGTAGAAGCTCTCGTTCGCCGAGGTGGAGAAGCGGACGCTGTCGAAGACGTAGAACTCGGCCTCGGGGCCGAAGTACGCGGTGTCCGCGATACCGGTGGAGGCGAGGTAGGCCTCGGCCTTCTTCGCCACGTTGCGCGGGTCACGGGAGTACTGCTCGCCCGTGATCGGGTCGTGGATGAAGAAGTTGATGTTGAGCGTCTTGTCCCGGCGGAAGGGGTCGACCCGGGCGGTCGACAGGTCCGCGCGCAGCGCCATGTCGGACTCGTGGATCGCCTGGAAACCACGGATCGACGATCCGTCGAAGGCGAGCTCCTCGTCCGGGTCGAACGCCTCGACGGGCACCGTGAAGTGCTGCATGACGCCCGGCAGGTCGCAGAAGCGGACGTCGACGAACTTGACGTCCTCGTCCGCGATGAACTTCTTGGCCTCGTCGGCGTTCTGGAACATCCAGCTCCTCCTACTCCCGACCGCCTGCCGGGGTGGTAGTTCGTTCGTGCGGCCAGTGCGGTGGCACACGCTGTTCTCGACCCTAGGGATGGGTGATTTCTCGGGCGTGACCCATTTGTTTCGCACAAGTTAACCGGACGTCGTCCGGTTGACCCCACCTGTCCGTATCCCGAAACGCTGGCAGTACCGTGGACGGGTGGACAAGAGGGAAGCAGTTGGATCGTGGCTCTCCGGCCCCCGCGCGGCCGCCGAGGAAGCCGGTGTGGACTTCGGATACCGCGGTGAGCAGCTCGGCCTGCCGGAGGAGGGGCCCGGTTCGATCGCCCGCCCCGGCCGCAGGTTCGGTGCCCTGGCCGTCGACTGGGGGCTGTGCCTGTTGATCGCATACGGTCTCATCACGCACGGATACCATCCGCAGTCGACCGGTAACTGGGCGCTTCTGGTCTTCTTCGTCCTGGGTGTGCTGACCGTGGGCACCATCGGCTTCACGCCCGGCAAGCGCCTGTTCGGTCTGCGTGTGGTCGCCCTCGGCACGGGCCGCCCCAGCTTCCCGCGCGGCCTGCTGCGCACGGCCCTGCTGTGCGTCGCGCTCCCGGCCCTGATCTGGGACCGCGACGGCCGCGGCCTGCACGACAAGCTGGCCCGCACGGTCGAGGTCCGCGCCTGAACCGCCGTACACGCGAAGGGGCGCCCGCGGCATCCGCGGGCGCCCCTTCGGCACAGAGGGAGATCAACGGGCCTTCGGTCCGCCCTTCGGCAGCTTCATGCCCTTCGGCATCGGGCCCTTGGGCAGCGGCATGTTGCTCATCAGGTCGCCCATCGCGCGCAGCCGGTCGGTGGTGGCGGTCACCTGCGGGCCGGTGAGCACGCGCGGCAGCTTGAGCATGGCCGTGCGCAGCTTCTTCAGCGGGATCTGGCCCTCGCCCGTGCCGACGATGAGATCGTGCACCGGCACGTCCGCGACGATGCGGTTCATCTTCCGCTTCTCGGCGGCCAGCAGGGTCTTCACCCGGTTCGGGTTGCCCTCGGCGACCAGGACGATGCCGGCCTTGCCGACGGCCCGGTGCACGACGTCCTGGCTGCGGTTCATCGCCACCGCCGGAGTCGTCGTCCAGCCCCTGCCGATGTTGTCCAGCACGGCCGCAGCGGCGCCCGGCTGGCCCTCCATCTGCCCGAAGGCGGCACGCTCGGCCCGTCGCCCGAACACGATGGCCATCGTGAGGAGGGCGAGGAACAGACCCAGGATGCCGAGATAGATGGGGTGACCGATCAAGAAACCGATCGCGAGGAAGACACCGAGGATGCTGATGCCGACAGCCGCGAGTACAAGACCGATCTTCTTGTCGGCCTTGCGGGTCATCTTGTAGGTCAGGACGATCTGCTTCAGTCGCCCGGAGTTCGCAGCGTCTGCTGCCGTGTCCTTCCTCGCCATGCCACGAAGTCTACGTGGCCCCGGGAGCGCCGACGACGGCGGTGCCCGGCGGGAAGGGATCGCGAGGTGTCAGGGGCGGACGGTCGTGGTCTGGTCGAGGACGCGCTGCGCCTCGACCCGGTCCTTGGCGCGGCGGCGGTCCTCCAGGACGGAGGTCCACGCGTTGCGCCGGGCGGTGCGCTGGCCGCTGCTCATCAGCAGCGACTCGACGGCACGGAGTGCATCGGTGAACGACGGGATGGCGGTGGCGCGAACGGGCGCGGCCTGCATGATGGGAGTCCCCCTCGAGACTGACGGCTCAGGTGAGTGGTGCACGGGGTGTACAGCCAGGGTCACTGATTGGTGTTACCAGGGCGTGACCGACCGGTCAAACACCGATGAAACCCCGATTCGCGCCAGTTAAACGCCGACGCGGCCCCGATGCCGTCCTCAACTGCGAGGACGTCCGGGACCGCGTCAATCGGCCACTACCCGGCGGTAGTTGCTTGTGCGCAGATTCACACGTTTAGCGTGGCACTGCGTGCCATCACACCGCCTGCGAGGCGATGTACGCACCGCGCTTCTCGACGGCCATCTGGTACAGCCGCCCGGCGCGGTAGGAGGACCGGACCAGCGGGCCGGACATCACACCGGAGAAGCCGATCTGCTCGGCCTCCTCCTTCAGCTCCACGAACTCCTGCGGCTTGACCCAGCGCTCCACGGGGTGGTGGCGCACCGACGGACGCAGGTACTGCGTGATGGTGACCAGCTCGCAGCCGGCGTCGTGCAGCTGCCGCAGCGCGTCGCTGACCTCCTCGCGGGTCTCGCCCATGCCGAGGATGAGGTTCGACTTGGTGACCAGGCCGACGTCCCGGGCCTCGGTGATGACCTTCAGCGAGCGCTCGTAGCGGAAGCCGGGGCGGATGCGCTTGAAGATCCGCGGCACCGTCTCGACGTTGTGCGCGAAGACCTCGGGGCGGGAGGAGAAGACCTCGGCGAGCTGCTCGGGGACCGCGTTGAAGTCGGGGGCGAGGAGCTCGACCTTGGTGTGGCCGCCCTCGCGGTTCGCGGTCTGCGCGTGGATCTGGCGCACGGTCTCGGCGTACAGCCAGGCGCCGCCGTCCTCCAGGTCGTCGCGGGCGACGCCGGTGATGGTGGCGTAGTTCAGGTCCATCGTGACCACGGACTCACCGACGCGCCGCGGCTCGTCGCGGTCCAGGGCCTCGGGCTTGCCGGTGTCGATCTGGCAGAAGTCGCAGCGCCGGGTGCACTGGTCGCCGCCGATGAGGAAGGTCGCCTCGCGGTCCTCCCAGCACTCGTAGATGTTGGGGCAGCCCGCCTCCTGGCACACGGTGTGCAGCCCCTCGCTCTTCACGAGGTTCTGCATCTTCGTGTACTCGGGACCCATTTTCGCCCGGGTCTTGATCCACTCGGGCTTGCGCTCGATGGGGGTCTGGCTGTTGCGGACCTCCAGGCGCAGCATCTTGCGTCCGTCGGGTGCGACTGCGGACACGATGGGCTCCTAGCGATTGATTCTTCGGCGTGCTCAAGCGTACGCCCGTTGATTCGAATGCCTGGCGTCAGTGCCGGTCAGGAGTCATGCCGACGCCTTCTCGATGAGGCGCGGCTTCGGCTCGGCGTTCTCCAGTACGTCCTTCAGGTGCCGCTCCACCACGGGCAGCACCTCGGCGATGGTGATGTCCCGGCCCAGTTCGCCCGCCAGCGAGGCGACTCCGGCGTCGCGGATGCCGCACGGGATGATCCGGTCGAACCACTTGTTGTCGGGGTTCACGTTCAGCGCGAAGCCGTGCATCGTGACGCCCTTGGCCACCCGGATGCCGATCGCGGCGATCTTGCGGTCCTCGCGGCGCTGGCCGGCGTTGGACGGAGCGTACTCGGGGCCGTTCAGACGGGGGTCGAACTCCTCGTCGGTCAGCCGGGGGTCGAAGTCGAGGGACAGGCTGCCCAGCGCCGGCCGCTGCTCGACGGGGTCGCCGAGCACCCACACCCCGCTGCGGCCCTCGACGCGCGTGGTCTCGACGCCGAACTCCGCGCACGTGCGGATCAGCGCCTCCTCGAGACGGCGCACGTGCGCGACGACGTCCACCGGGCGCGGCAGCTTCTGGATGGGGTAGCCCACCAGCTGGCCCGGCCCGTGCCAGGTGATCTTGCCGCCGCGGTCGACGTCGATGACGGGGGTGCCGTCGAGGGGCCGCTCGTTGTCCGCCGTGCGCCGGCCCGCCGTGTAGACCGGCGGATGCTCCAGCAGGATCACGGTGTCGGGGACCTCGTCCGCGAACCGCGCCGCGTGCACCCGGCGCTGCTCGTCCCACGCCACCTGGTAGTCCACGGCCTCGGTGCCGAACCCCATGCGGACGAACCGCAGCTCACTCACGGCAAGCGCCTCCCTGCAAGTCGTAAGGCACGAAACGTGCCTACGCCACTGTACGACTGGCCGTCGCGCGTCAGCCGTGCGGCCAATCCTCACACGATCGGATGAACGAACGGGGAAGTGTGCGACGGCATGCTCACTCTCCGCTACATTCGCGCCGTTCACAGAGGCCATAAGGGCTGCTCACAGGCAATCCGGGCACCTCGGCGGCCAGGTCGGCCCCGGGGTAGGCCCGAAAGGCAGGAGACCGCACCGCAGATGACGGAACGACCCGCGCAGCGCACTCCCAATCGACAGCTCGCCGCGCTCATCGCAGAAGCGGGGTTCTCCAACGCGGGGCTCGCCCGGCGCGTGGACCAGCTAGGTCTCGAACACGGGCTTGACCTCAGATACGACAAGACGTCCGTGACCAGGTGGCTGCGCGGACAGCAGCCCCGCGGCACCACCCCCGCCCTCATCGCCGAGGTCTTCACCCGGCGCCTGGGGCGCAGGCTCACCGCCCAGGACCTCGGGCTCGACGCCTGCGCGCCGGTGTACGCCGGGCTGGAGTTCGCCTCCACCCCCGAGGAGGCCGTCGACATCGTCAGCGGCCTGTGGCGCAAGGACTCCGGCTCGCACGCCGAGCTGCGCAAGATCGCCTTCACGCCGGCCGGGCTGGTGGTGCCCAGCCGGGACTGGCTGATCGGCCGGGCCGACGACCGCGTCGCCCGCGGCGAGCAGCCGCCCGCCGTGCCCGGCGCCGCCCGAGCGGCGGGCGTCCCCAAGATCCCGGTCCAGGGACGCCCGGGCGTCCCGCGCCAGCGCGGCCAGGGCGAACGCGGGCCCGGCCAGCGGGTCACCGGCGGCGACATCGCCGCCCTGCGCTCGGTCGGCGAGCTGTTCCGCACCCTCGACAACATGTACGGCGGCGGGCACGCCCGCCAGGCCCTCGTGCGCTACCTGGAGCACGAGTGCGAGCCGATGCTGCGCGGCGCCTACGGCGAGCAGACCGGCCGCAAGCTGTTCGCGGCCGCCGCCGACCTGACCCGGCTCGCGGGCTGGACGTCGTACGACATCGCCGCCCACGGGCTGGCCCAGCGGTACTTCGTGCAGTCGCTGCGGCTCGCGCAGGCGGCGGGGGACCGGGTGTACGGGGCGTACGTCCTGGTCACCATGAGCCGGCAGGCCGTCTACCTCGGGCACGGGCGCGAGGCGGTGCAACTGGCGCGGGTGGCCCAGCAGGGCGCCGGCACCAGCGCCCCGCCGGTCGTGCAGGCGCTGCTGCACGCGGCCGAGGCGCGCGGGCACGGCGTGCTCGGCGAGGTGCGCAACTGCACGGCCTCGCTGGTGCGGGCCGAGCGCGCGCTGGAGGCGGCCCGCTCGGGGGACGACGTGCCGTACTGGGCGCGGTTCTTCGACGAGGCGCAGCTCGCCGACGAGTTCGGGCACGCGCACCGGGACCTGCAGCAGTTCCGGGCGGCGGCGCAGCACGCGGAACGCTCGCTGCAATTGCGGGGGCCCGCGTACGCCCGCAGCCGGCTGTTCTGCCGCGTGGTGCTGGCCTCCGCCCGGCTCGGCCTGGGTGAGCTGGACCAGGCCTGCGCGCTCGGGGCGGAGGCGGCGGGTGCGGCGGCGGAGATGCGGTCTGTGCGGGCCACGGAGTACGTCAGGGACTTCGAGCGCCGGCTGGAGCCGTACAAGGACTCGGCGCAGGTACGGGGGTACCGCGACAAGGTCGCTGCGCTGGGCTGAGGGGCCGCGGGCGGGGCGGGGGGATCGCCGTGACGGCGGGGGTGACGTGCCGGGTGCGGCGCCGTCGTGGCCGGTCGCGCAGTTCCCCGCGCCCCTTTCGGGGCGCGTTCGGTGCGGCGGCGTGATGGGCGCGGGGAAACTTCGGGGCGCTTGCTAGGCGGCCTGGGGTGTGGGGAGGGGGTCGGACCTGTTGAGTGACAGGGTTGCTCCGAGGTCCTTCAGGATCGCCGTCGTCGCTCGGTGGGCCGAGTGCAGGGCTCCCTGGACCGTGCTGGTGTCCCGGTGGTCGCCGCACACGTACAGGCCGGCCAGCAGGCGCACCGGGCGGCGCAGGTCGTGGGGCGGGCGCATGGCCGGGACGGCCTCCGCGGTGTGGTGCACGGCGAGGGTCTCCCAGCGGCGGGTCGAGGTGCCGTAGAGCCGCGACAGGTGCATGCGGACGGCGGTGTCGAGGTCGGCCGGGGGCGGTCCCAGGACCGTGGAGGAGATCAGGGCCCGGCCCGCGGGGGCCCGGCTCGGGTCCACCGCGCTGACCACCGCCGTGTGGGCGACCGGACCGCCGCGGTCGGCGTCCAGGAGCAGCGAGGCGCCCGTCGCCGGCGCCTCGTCCGCCGAGTGGTGGACCACCGTCAGCTGGTGGAAGTCCGGGACGCGCAAGCCCGGCAGCAGCTCGGCGGCGGCCCGCGCGTCGGTCGCCAGCAGCACCGCACGGCAGCGGATCTCACCGTGCTCGGCGGTGGCCACCGCGTTGGTGGAGACGGAGGTGACCCGGACCCCGGTGTGCACGGTGCCCGGCGGCAGCGCCCGCCTCAGCAGCTCCGGCAGCATCTCGGCACCGCCCTCCGGCACGCACAGCCGCCCGCCCGCGAACGAGCGCAGCGCGAGATCCGCGCACCGGCTGGACGTCGTCAGCTCCGGGTCGCACAGCAGCGCCGCGAGCAGCGGACGCAGGAAGCCGTCCACGGTGCGGGCGGGCACACCGCGCGCGGCGAGAGCCTCGCGGGCGGGCAGCTCCGGCCGCGCCAGCAGCCGTCGCACCGGCATGGCCGCGAGCCGGGTGAGCGCCGCGCCGAGCCGGGCCTG
>NZ_JAMGBF010000021.1 GCF_023516615.1 Streptomyces panaciradicis | reverse complement strand
GGCGCCCCGGGCGCCGAGCCGGCGGCCGTGGCCGCAGCGCAGACCGGCCCCGAGGCGGGCCACGCCCTGGAAGGCCCGGCGCTCCAGGCCGCCGTACCGCAGGCCGCGCCCCTCGACGCCGCCCAGGTCGTCGATCCGGCCGTGGCCGTGGCGGCGGACGCCCCCGACACCGTCGTCACCCCCGAGCAGTCGGAAGCCACCCTCCCGTCGGCCCCCGACCCGACGCAGCCCCCGCAGCCGGCGGACGGCTCCGCGGCACCGACCGGAGACGCCACCATCGCCACCGACCCTTCCCCCCAGCCCGTGGACGGCGAGCACCTCGCCCAGGTCCCCGGCCCGCTCGTCGAGGCAGGGGCCGTACCCCAGCCCGCCGACCCCGCGCAGACGCCCCCGCCGGCCGGTGACACCCCGTCCCTCGGCCGGTTCGTGCCGGTGACCGGCTCCGTGCCGACCACCCCGCACCTCGCACCGACCCCGCCGCACGCGCTCACCCTCCCCCCGGAGGCGGCGCAGGCGCCGGAACCGGCCGCCACGGTCCCCGCCCCGCGCGAGGCCGACCCCGAACCCGTACAGCACGCGGACGACCTGGACACCCAGGGCGCCGACCAGGAAGAAGAGAGCAAGGCCGCAGTGGAAGACGTACGACAGTCCACCGGCCCGGCCGCACCCGCCTACGACGACGCCGAGCGCGAGGCCGTTCTGAAGGTGATGCGCGAGCGCCGCGACATCCGCAACGGCTTCCGCAGCGACCCCATCCCGCACGAGGTGCTGCTGCGCGTCCTGGAGGCCGCGCACACCGCCCCGTCCGTGGGCCACTCGCAGCCGTGGGACTTCGTCGTCATCCGCTCCGCCGACACCCGGCGCAGCATGCACGAACTGGCCATGCGGCAGCGGGACGCGTACGCGAAGTCGCTGCCCAAGGGCCGGGCGAAGCAGTTCAAGGAACTGAAGATCGAGGCGATCCTCGACACCCCGGTGAACATCGTCGTCACCGCCGACCCGACCCGCGGCGGCCGCCACACCCTCGGCCGGCACACCCAGCCGCAGATGGCGCCCTACTCCGCCGCGCTCGCCGTGGAGAACCTGTGGCTCGCCGCCCGCGCCGAGGGCCTCGGCGTGGGCTGGGTCAGCTTCTTCGACGAGCGCGAGATGGTCCGCGCGCTCGGCCTGCCCGAGCACCTGGAGGTCATCGCCTACCTGTGCGTCGGGTACGTCGACGAGTTCCCGGACGAGCCCGAGCTGATGCAGGCAGGCTGGTCCAAGCGCCGCCCGCTGTCGTGGGTCGTGCACGAGGAGACGTACGGCCGCCGCGCCCTGCCCGGCGAGGAGCCGCACGACCTGCTCGGCGAGACCGTCGCCCAGATCCGCCCGCTGGACGCCAAGGCGCTCGGCGAGGCCTGGGAGCGGCAGAAGCGCATGACCAAGCCGGCCGGCGCGCTCGGCATGCTGGAGATCATCTCCGCGCAGCTGTCCGGCCTGTCCCGGCAGTGCCCGCCGCCGATTCCGGAGCCCGCAGCCGTCGCGATCTTCGCCGGCGACCACGGCGTCCACGCCCAGGGCGTCACCCCCTGGCCGCAGGAGGTGACCGCGCAGATGGTCGCCAACTTCCTCGGCGGCGGCGCGGTCTGCAACGCCTTCGCAAGCCAAGTCGGCGCCGAGGTGTGCGTCGTGGACGTCGGTGTGGCCACCGACCTCCCGGCGACCCCGGGTCTGCTGCCCCGCAAGATCCGCGCGGGCACGTCCGACATGACCACCGGCCCCGCGATGACCCGCGAGGAGGCCAAGCTGGCCATCGAGGTGGGCATCGAGACCGCCCGCGACCTGGTGGCCGCCGGCAACAAGGCCCTGCTGACCGGTGAGATGGGCATCGCCAACACGACCGCGTCGGCCGCCCTGATCTCGGTGTTCACCGGCGCCGACCCGGCCGAGGTCACCGGCCGCGGCACCGGCATCAACGACGAGACGCTGGCCCGCAAGACCGAGGTGGTCCGGCGCGCCCTCGAACTGCACCAGCCGGACCCGGCCGACCCCATCGGCGTCCTCGCCGCGATCGGCGGCTTCGAACACGCGGCGATGGTCGGCCTGTTGCTGGGCGGAGCGTCCCTGCGTACGCCGGTGATCCTCGACGGCGTCAGCGCCGGGGCCGCCGCCCTGGTCGCCCGCGCCATCGCCCCGGAGGTCCTCGCGGCCTGCATCGCCGGCCACCGCAGCGCCGAGCCCGGTCACGTGGCCGCCCTGAACAAGCTGGGCCTGCGCCCGCTGGTCGACCTCGACCTGCGCCTCGGCGAGGGCACGGGCGCGCTGCTCGCCCTGCCGCTGGTGCAGAGCACGGCCCGTGCCATGCACGAGGTGGCGACCTTCGACTCGGCGGGCGTCACCGAGAAGTGAGCCCCGGCCGGGATGGGACCGCCGTCACAGCGGGCGTCCCCGTCCCGGCCGTAGGCTGAGCGCACCACCGAAACACGCACGTCAGGGCTGCTCCAGCGCCGTAGCGCCCATCGCTTTGCCAGGACGAGGAGCCGCCCTCATGGCCGAACACCCCGCCTATCCCGTAGGCCTCCGCCTCACCGGCCGCAAAGTGGTCGTCCTCGGCGGCGGCCAGGTCGCCCAGCGCCGCCTCCCGGCCCTGGTCGCGGCAGGCGCGGACGTCCTCCTCGTCTCGCCCGAGGCGACTCCCTCCGTCGAGGCGATGGCGGAGGCCGGCGAGATCACCTGGGAGCGGCGCGGGTACGCCGAGGGGGACCTGGCGGACGCCTGGTACGCCCTGATCGCCACCAGCGACACCGAGGCGAACGTCCGTGCCTCGGCCGAGGCGGAGGCCCAC
This sequence comes from Streptomyces panaciradicis, assembly GCF_023516615.1. Lineage (GTDB taxonomy): Bacteria > Actinomycetota > Actinomycetes > Streptomycetales > Streptomycetaceae > Streptomyces > Streptomyces panaciradicis. Next base: position 2,282 of record NZ_JAMGBF010000021.1, on the reverse strand, counting down.
CGCGTGTGGTGCGTGCGCTCCGACGACGCCGACGCCGCCACCGCCTGGACCCCGGCCACCGGCACCAGCGAGGGCGTGACGGTCGCCGTCCTCACCAGCCGCGCCCGCGGCCGCGACCCCCGGCACACCGCCGCCATCCGCGACGCGGTCGTCGAGGGCCTGCGCGACGGCACCCTGGTCGCCCCGCACTTCCGCACCCGCACCCCCGGCGTCGCCCTGGTCGGCGGCGGCCCCGGCGACCCGGACCTGATCACCGTGCGCGGCCGCCGTCTGCTCGCCGAGGCCGACGTCGTCATCACCGACCACCTGGGCCCCCGCGACCTGCTCGCCGAGCTGTCCCCGGGCGTCGAGGTGATCGACGCGGCGAAGCTGCCGTTCGGGCGCTTCATGGCCCAGGAGGCCATCAACAACGCGCTGATCGAACACGCCAAGCAGGGCAAATCGGTCGTCCGGCTCAAGGGCGGCGACCCGTTCGTCTACGGCCGGGGGATGGAAGAGGTCAACGCGCTCGCGGAGGCCGGCATCCCGTGCACGGTCGTGCCCGGCATCTCCAGCTCGATCTCGGTGCCGGGTGCGGCCGGCATCCCGGTCACCCACCGCGGTGTCGCACACGAGTTCACGGTGGTCAGCGGGCACATCGCCCCTGACGACGAGCGTTCCCTCGTCGACTGGCCCTCGCTCGCCAAGCTGACCGGGACGCTCGTGATCCTCATGGGCGTGAAAACGATCGGCAAGGTCGCCGAGACGCTCATCGCGCACGGCAAGTCGCCCGACACCCCGGTCGCGCTGATCCAGGAGGGCACGACGGCCGCCCAGCGGCGCGTCGACGCCACCCTCGCCACGGTCGCCGAGACCGTCGTCGCGCAGGAGGTCAGGTCGCCGGCGGTCATCGTCGTCGGCGCCGTCGTGAACGTGGGCCCGGAGACCTCGGCGTAACCCGGGGTAACACAACTCGCTCCCAGCCGTTGGCACCACACCCAGGACAAGGCAGTATCACCCTGTGGCCGATCTCATCACCGTCGAGGATCCCGACGACCCGCGCCTGCGCGACTACACAGGCCTGACCGACGTAGAGCTGCGCCGCAAACGCGAACCGGCCGAGGGCCTGTTCATCGCCGAGGGCGAGAAGGTCATCAGACGGGCCAAGGACACCGGCTACGAGATGCGCTCGATGCTGCTGTCCGCCAAGTGGGTCGACGTCATGCGCGACGTCATCGACGAGCTCCCCGCCCCGGTCTACGCCGTCAGCCCGGAGCTCGCCGAGCAGGTCACCGGCTACCACGTGCACCGGGGCGCGCTCGCCTCGATGCAGCGCAAGCCGCTGCCGACCGCGGCCGAACTCCTGCAGACGGCACGCCGCGTGGTGGTCATGGAGTCGGTCAACGACCACACCAACATAGGCGCGATCTTCCGCTCGGCGGCGGCCCTGGGCATGGACGCGGTCCTGCTCTCGCCCGACTGCGCCGACCCGCTGTACCGCCGGAGCGTCAAGGTCTCCATGGGCGCGGTCTTCTCCGTCCCCTACGCCCGCCTCGACACCTGGCCCAAGGGCCTGGAGTCGGTGCGCGAGGCCGGCTTCACGCTGCTCGCCCTCACCCCCGACGAGAAGGCCAAGACCCTCGACGAGACCGCCCCGCACCGGATGGACCGCGTCGCCCTGATGCTCGGCGCCGAGGGCGACGGCCTGTCCACGCAGGCACTGGTCGCCGCCGACGAATGGGTGCGCATCCCGATGTCCCACGGCGTGGACTCCCTGAACGTCGGCGCCGCGGCCGCGGTCGCCTTCTACGCGGTGGCCACCGGCCGCCCCCAGGGGTGACCGTGCCGCGGGGCGAGGCGATCGTCGCGATCCTGCGCCGCGGCGACCGGCTGCTGGCCGTCCGCCGCGGCCCCGGCGTCGTGCGCCCCGGCTACTGGCAGCCCCTCAGCGGCAAGGTCGAGCCCGGGGAGAGCCAGCCGGAGGCGGTCGTCCGGGAGGTCCGCGAAGAGGTCGGCCTCACGGCGGCACCCCTGGCCAAGGTCTGGGAGTCGGAGACCGACGACGGCCGCTTCCGCCTCCACTGGTGGACGGCCGACGCGTCCACCGGCGACGTCGTCCCCGACCCCGACGAGGTGGGGGACTTCCGCTGGGTCACCCCCGAGGAGTTCCTCGCCCTGGCCCCGGTCTTCGACGGCGACCGAGAGTTCTTCACCCACGTCCTGCCGAACCTGGAGCCCTAGGGCCTGTCGTTCGGATCAGCTCGACGTCGCGGGGTCTGGCACGCGCGGGTCGGCCGTGACGG
>NZ_JAMGBF010000209.1 GCF_023516615.1 Streptomyces panaciradicis | reverse complement strand
GGCGCCGACGCCGCATGGCACGGCGGCCCCCGCACCCCACGGCGCGGCTGCCCCTGCCGCGGCCCCGCCGGTCCAGCACCCGGCGGCCACGCCGGCCCACGGCACGGCGACCCCGACGCCCCACGGCACGGCGCCCACGCACACCCCCGGCACGGCGGCCCCCGCGCCCCCGGCGGACCCAGGCCCGCAGCCGGTCCCGGCCGTGGCGCCTGGGGCGGACACCGGCCGGCACGGGCCGCCCGGCGTGGTCCAGGCGCCGTCGGCCGATCCCTGGCGGAACTACGACCCGTGGGCGCAGGCCCCCACGCCCGGTCCCCTCCAGCAGACCGGTACGTCGCCCGCCGGCGGGCCGCCGCGGCGCGCGCGGCGGGTCCTGGTGCTCGGGGCCCTGGTGCTCGCCCTCGTGGCCGGAAGCGTCGGCGGGGTCATCGGGGCGTATCTGGAGCGGAACGGCGGCGTGGGCGCCGTAGAGCTGCCGCAGGCCGGGAAGGAGCCTGCCGGGCGGGCGCCGGACAGCGTGGCCGGGATCGCGGCGCGGGCGCTGCCCAGCGTGGTGACCCTGCACGTGACCGGCGCCGAGGAGTCCGGTACCGGAACCGGCTTCGTGCTGGACGGCCTCGGGCACATCCTCACCAACAACCACGTCGTCGAGCCCGCGGGCTCCGGCGGGCGGATAACCGTCACCTTCAACAGCGGCGACACCGCCAAGGCCACCGTCGTGGGCCGGGACAGCGGCTACGACCTCGCCGTCGTCAAGGTGAGCGGGGTCAGCGGACTGAAGCCCATGCCCCTCGGCAACTCCGACAACGTCCAGGTCGGCGACCCCGTCGTCGCCATCGGCGCCCCCTTCGACCTGGCGGGCACGGTCACGTCCGGCATCATCAGCGCCAAGGAGCGGCCCATCACGGCCGGCGGCGACAGCGCCGACGGGACCGACGTGTCGTACGTCGACGCCCTGCAGACCGACGCGCCGATCAACCCCGGCAACTCCGGCGGCCCCCTGCTCGACTCGCAGGCCCGGGTCATCGGCATCAACTCCGCCATCCGCTCCGCCGACGACGGCTCGGACTCCGGCAGCGGGCAGGCCGGTTCGATCGGCCTCGGGTTCGCCATCCCCGTCAACCAGGCCAAGCGCGTCGCCGAGGAGCTCATCAACACCGGCCACGCCACCCACCCGGTCATCGGCGTGACCCTCGACATGAGCTACACCGGCGACGGCGCCCGCGTCGGCACGAAGGCCTCCGGCGGCGGCTCGGCCGTCACCAGGGGCGGCCCCGGCGACAAGGCGGGCATCGAGCCGGGCGACGTCATCACCGCCGTCGACGGCCAGCGCGTCCACTCCGGCGAGGAACTGATCGTCAAGACCCGCGCCCACCGCCCCGGCGACCGCCTGGAGCTGACCCTGCGGCGGGACGGCAAGGAGAAGAGGATCTCCCTGGTGCTCGGCTCCTCCGGCAGCGGCTGATCTGACACGAACCTCACAGGCGCGCCCCGCGACCCGCGCCCACAAGGCAAACAACCCCCAAAACCGCACACGCGGCCACATTCCAAGGCCCCGGGACGGTACCGGTCGTACAGGATGGCCGGGTACCGTGGACCCGGCCCGGACCACGGAAGACCGCACAGACCGCGAGGGCCGAGGACCGAGGACATCGCTAGGAGCTTCAGGTGTTCAATGACGTAGGACCGCTCGAGCTGGTCACGCTCGTTGTCCTTGCCGTGCTCGTCTTCGGTCCGGACAAGCTCCCGAAGGTCATCCAGGACGTGATGCGGACCATCCGCAAGATCCGGGAGTTCTCGGAGAGCGCCAAGCAGGACATCCGGTCCGAACTCGGCCCCGAGTTCAAGGACTTCGAGTTCGAGGACCTCAACCCCAAGACGTTCATCCGCAAGCAGCTGGACAACGACGACCTGGGGCTCAAGGAGCTCCGAAACGGCTTCGACCTGAAGAAGGAGATGGCCGAGGTCACCGAGGCGGTGCAGACCTACGACGCCGACTCCGCACCGTCGCCCGCGAACGGCTCCCCCGGCCCCTCCGGCGGCCGCGTCGACATGACGAAGAAGCCCGAGGAAGACGGCCGTCCGCCCTTCGACGCGGACGCCACCTGAGCCGTACCGCGCAGGGCCCGGAAGCCGTCGTACGTGACGCGTTTCATACTCCGTGCCGCCCTCGCACGGCCTGAACCGACCCCCCTCGCCGCCCCGCGCGGCGGGCGGTTTCCCGGCTGTCCGGAGCGGGGTGGCTATGCTGCCGAGTTGTTGTGCGGACCGGACGAGTCAGCCCGAAGGGGGGCGGGCCGCTCCGGTCCGACGAGAGCGAGGAGGCGTCCGGGCACATGGAGACGACGAGTCAGGCAGTCGCGCAGGCGCCGGCCGCGGAGGGTGGACAACACGTCCCCTCCGCCCGGCGCACGGTCGACGGCTACCTGCAGGCGCCCTTCCCGTGGTACGGCCTCGACGAGGCGTTCACGGGACCGCGCTGGCTGATGCAGGTCGGTACGGCGGCCGACGGGGCCGTCGAGCACGGGTCGATCGGGCACGGCGACGAGCCCTCGGTCAAGAACGAGGTGGGCAGCACCGGTGAGCCGCGGGAGAAGTTCGCGGTCGTCGTGACGGTCGCCGCGAACCCCTCCCGCAGGAGCGCAGACGGCACCGGCCTGCTGGAGGCCACCTCGGTCTCCTCCGCGGCGTGGCTGGCTGGGGTGGGACTGCTGTCGTTCACCTGGCCCGGCCAGATGGACCACACCCTGCGGGACGACTGGCTGGAGCAGCAGACCGAGACGGCCTGGGCGCTGGCCGACGACCTGGAGGGCCCCGAGTGGTCGACGCTCTCCCTGCCGGTGGACGGCGTGCCCACGCCCTTCCACTACCGCGAGTCGGAGTTCGGCTGGGTGCTCGCCGGCTCCACGCAGGAAGGCGTGCACGTGGGCGCGTACGGCAGGGGCATGAGTGCGTACGGGCTCGGCTTCGCCATGATCAAGGACATCGGCTCGTACGCGTGACGTGCCGGTAGGGGAACTGCGGGCCGTGAGTGGCCGGCCGCGCAGTTCCCCGCGCCCCGAGGGCGACGATTCAGAACTTGTTCTTCGGGGTGATCCCCAGGGACATCCCCGAAAGTCCCCGCTGCCGGCCGCCCAGCTTGCCCGCGATGCCGCGCAGGGCCGTGCCCGCCGGGCTGTCGGGGTCGGTCAGGACCACCGGCTTGCCCTCGTCGCCGCCCTCGCGCAGCCGGACGTCGATCGGGATGCTGCCCAGCACCGGGACCGTCGCGCCCGTGGTGCGGGTCAGGCCGTCGGCGACCGTCTGGCCGCCGCCCGTGCCGAAGACGTCGACCATCTCGCCGCAGTGCGGGCAGGGCAGGCCGGACATGTTCTCGACCACGCCGACGATCTTCTGGTGGGTCTGCACGGCGATGGAGCCCGCCCGCTCGGCCACCTCGGCGGCCGCCATCTGCGGGGTCGTCACGACCAGGATCTCGGCGTTCGGGACCAGCTGCGCCACCGAGATCGCGATGTCGCCGGTGCCCGGGGGCAGGTCCAGGAGCAGGACGTCCAGGTCGCCCCAGTAGACGTCCGCGAGGAACTGCTGGAGCGCGCGGTGCAGCATCGGGCCGCGCCACACGACCGGCGCGTTGCCCGGGGTGAACATGCCGATGGAGATGACCTTCACGCCGTTCGCCGACGGCGGCATGATCATGTTCTCGACCTGGGTGGGACGGCCGTCGGCGCCCAGCATGCGCGGCACGCTGTGGCCGTAGATGTCGGCGTCCACGACACCGACCTTCAGGCCGTCCGCCGCCATCGCCGCCGCCAGGTTCACCGTCACCGACGACTTGCCGACGCCGCCCTTGCCGGAGGCCACCGCGTAGACGCGGGTGAGCGAGCCCGGCTTGGCGAAGGGGACCTCGCGCTCGGCCTGGCCGCCGCGCAGGGCGTTCGCCAGCTCCTTGCGCTGCTCGTCGCTCATCACGTCGAGCGCGACGTCGACACGGGTGACGCCCTCCACACGGGAGACCGCCTCGGTCACGCGCTGGGTGATCGTCTCGCGCATCGGGCAGCCGGAGACCGTCAGGTACACGGTGACCGCGACCGCGCCGTCTGCCCCGATCTCCACCGATTTGACCATCCCGAGTTCGGTGATGGGGCGGTTGATCTCGGGGTCGTTCACCGTCGCCAGTGCCTCGCGCACCGCGTCTTCGCTAGCCATAGGAACGATGGTACGGCTCGGTGGCCGGGCCCAGGTAAGCCCGTCACCGGTCGTCTACGTCACGTGCCCGCGGCCGTTCTGCCGGGAATACGGCGTGTTCGTGGTGCCCGTCCTTGCGGTACTCCAGCTCCTTCATCAGATCCTGCAGCTCGGAGCGGATCCAGTCGCGGGTGGCGACCTCGCCGAGGCCGATGCGCAGGGCGGCGATCTCCCGGGTCAGGTACTCGGTGTCGGCGATGGAACGCTCGTTCTGCTTGCGGTCCTGCTCCAGGTTGACCCGGTCGCGGTCGTCCTGCCGGTTCTGCGCGAGCAGGATCAGCGGGGCCGCGTAGGAGGCCTGCAGGGACAGCATCAGGGTCAGGAAGATGAACGGGTAGTTGTCGAAGCGCAGGTCCTTCGGCGCGAACACGTTCCACGCCACCCACATGATGATGACGACCGTCATCCAGACGATGAACCGCCCGGTGCCCAGGAAGCGCGCGATGCGCTCCGACAGCCGCCCGAAGGCCTCCGGGTCCCACTCGGGCACCAGCCGCCGGCGCGGCGGACGCGGCTGGTCCAGCCGGGGCCGCGGCCGCGTGCTCGCCGTCGCGCCCGCCGGGGTCCGCTCACGTGTGCTCTCGCGCTCAGGAGCCATGCGCGCTCACCCCCTCGGTGTCCTCGTCGGCCAGGTGGAACTCCGTCTCCCGCCAGTCCTCGGGCAGCATGTGGTCGAGGACGTCGTCCACGGTCACCGCGCCCAGCAGCGACCCGGACTCGTCCACCACGGGCGCCGCGACCATGTCGTACGTCGCGAAGAACCCGGCGACGACCTGCAGCGGATCGTCCGGGTCCAGCGGCTGCAGGTCGTCGTCGATGATCGAGCTGACCAGGGTGTACGGCGGATCGCGCAGCAGGCGCTGGAAGTGGACCGTGCCCAGGTACTTGCCGGTGGGGGTCTCGTCCGGCGGGCGGCAGACGTAGACCTGGGCGGCGAGGGCGGGGGAGAGGTCGGCGTTGCGCACCCGGGCGAGGGCGTCGGCGACGGTGGCGTCCGGCCGCAGCACGATCGGCTCGGTGGTCATCAGACCGCCCGCCGTGTGCTCCTCGTACGCCATCAGGCGCCGCATGTCGGCCGCGTCGGCGGGCTGCATCAGGCTCAGCAGCCGCTCCTGGTCGTCCTCCGGCAGTTCGCCGAGCAGGTCGGCCGCGTCGTCGGGGTCCATGGCCTCCAGGACGTCCGCCGCCCGCTCCTCCTTCAGCTTGCCGAGGATCTCGATCTGGTCGTCCTCGGGAAGCTCCTCGAGGACGTCGGCCAGGCGGTCGTCGTCGAGGGCGGCGGCGACCTCCGCGCGCCGCTTGGCGGACAGGTGGTGCAGGACGTTCGCGAGGTCGGCCGGGCGCAACTGCTCGAAGGTGGCCAGGAGGCTCTCGGCGCCCTGTCCGTGCTCCTCCAGGGAGAAACCGGTCACCGCGGACCACTCCACGGTCAGCGTCTCGCCCTTGGCCCGCCGGAAGGCGCTGCCCTTCCTGCCCTTGCGGACGAAGACGCGGTCGACCTCCCAGTCGCGGCGGGCCGCGAGGTGATGCACCGACAGATCGAGGACGGTGACCTCCTCGCCGGTCTCCACGAGCGTCACCCGCCGGTCCAGGAGCTCGCCGAACGCGAGGCGCTCGGTGGGCCGTTGCTCGAAGCGGCGGACGTTGAGCACGCCGGTGGTGATGACCTGTCCGGACTCGATGCCGGTCACCCGGGTCATCGGCAGGAAGATGCGGCGCCGGGTGGACAGTTCGACGACCAGCCCGAGCACGCGCGGGGGCCGCCGCCCGACGCGCAGCATGACGACCAGATCGCGCACGCGGCCCACCTGGTCGCCGCTGGGATCGAAGACGGCGACACCGGAGAGGTGCGAGACGAAGATCCGGGGGGCGCCCGCTGCCATGGCCGCGCCTCCTTTTCTGACAAGTTCGCTACGGGTGTTTCGGCTTGTGTTCCTTTTCCGCTTTGCCCACTCCGGTGGGCTTCAGGCTAGCCCGTCACGATCGCGGCCGCCCTGGTGGGAGGTCCGGACGGACTGCCTCCGCCCGGGCCGGCGGGCCCCCGGTACGCTGCCGTACGCCGCTCACGTCCCGCGACCGGAAGGCAGCCCCACCTGTGTCTGTGATCCCCCAGGACCGCATCCGCCGGACCACGCTGCTGGGTGCGATGTGCGCCCTGGTCGTGACGGGCACGGGGTTCCTCACGGGATGCAGCGAGGACCCCGACGCCGGCACCAACGGGGTCGGCAAGCTGTCGGCCGCGCAGATCCAGTCGCGGACCCGGGCGGCCGCCGAGTCGGCCCGGACGGTACGGCTCGCGGGAACCGTGGTCACCAACGGGCGCACGTACACCCTCGACATGCGGCTGAAGGCGGACGGCGGCACCGGCTCGGTGACCTCCAAGGGCGTCGCCTTCGGCCTGCTGCGCATCGGCGGGAAGCTGTACCTGAAGGCCGGCGCGGGCTTCTGGAACCACGCCGACGGCGGCACGGGCGCCACGAGCGCGGGCAAGCTCGACGGCAAGTACGTGAAGGTGCCCCAGGGCGACCCCTCGTACAAGCGGTTCAGCGGCTTCACGGACAAGGACGTCCTCCTCGAAGGGCTGTTGACCCTGCACGGGTCCCTCGCGACCGACGGTCATCACGAGCAGTCGGGTACCCGCACCATCCGGATCACCGGTGACAAGGGCTCAGGCGGCACCCTCGACGTCTCCCTGGAGGGCAAGCCGTACCCGCTGCGCCTGCAACGCGCGGGCGGCGCGGGCACGCTGACCTTCTCCGCCTGGGACAAGGACTTCGCGCTCAGCGAGCCGGACAGGAGCGAGACGGTGGACTACGGCAAGCAACTGCCGACGTCCTGAAACGGCTAGCGCCCGCGTTTCTTCTTGAAGAGCAGCCGGGGGAGGCCCGCCGGGACCGGCCGGCGTGTGGTGGCCGGGGTCGGCAGGGGCGCCTCGGCCAGGGAGCCGTCCGGCAGGGGCGCCGGCGTCCCCGCCGGTTCCAGGCGCAGGACCCGGCACTCGCGGGCCCACCGGTCCTGCATCGCCTCTCCGTCGGGCGCGTTGAGACGCTTGCCCTTCAGCTCGGCGACCGCGGCCTGCCACGCCTCGGACCCGGACGCGAGCTCCACGACCGTCGCCGGCCAGGTCACCAGCCGGCCGCCCTTGTCCTTGCTGCGCACGGTCACCTCGGCGGGGCCGCCGTCGGCCAGCCCGGACAGCGGCTGCTCACCGGGACCGTCGCCGACCACGCACGCGGCACCCTCGTGCCACACGTGCCACAGCGCACGGGCCGGCACCCCGGCACCCCGGACCCAGATGAGGCCGGACTTCTTCGTGGCCTCCTCGACGAGGGCCTGGTCGAGCAGCTCGCTTGTCATGGGCTCAGCCTATCCAGGCCGTCTCACAGCCAGCCGTTCCGCTTCAGGCTGCGGTGGATGCCCACGCAGAGGGCCACCGTGACGCACAGGACCGTCGGGTAGCCGTAGTGCCAGTGCAGTTCCGGCATGGAGTCGAAGTTCATGCCGTACACCCCGGTCACCATCGTCGGTACGGCGATGATGGCCGCCCACGCGGTGATCTTCCGCATGTCCTCGTTCTGCGCGACCGACGCCTGGGCGAGGTTGGCCTGGAGGATGGAGTTCAGCAGCTCGTCGAAGCTGAAGACCTGCTCCTGGACGCGCGCCAGGTGGTCGGCGACGTCCCGGAAGTACTTCTGGATGTCGGGGTCGATCAGCCGCATCGGCCGCTCGCTCAGCAGCTGCATCGGCCGCAGCAAAGGCGACACCGCCCGCTTGAACTCCAGCACCTCGCGCTTGAGCTGGTAGATCCGCGCCGAGTCGACACCGCGCGCGACACCGCCGCGGCCCGGCGAGAAGACCTCGGTCTCCACCTCGTCGATGTCGTCCTGCATGGCGTCCGCCACCGCGAGATAGCCGTCCACGACGTGGTCGGCGATCGCGTGCAGCACCGCCGAGGGGCCCTTGGCGAGCAGCTCCGGGTCGTCCTGGAGGCGGTGGCGCAGCGCGCGCAGCGAGCCCTGGCCGCCGTGCCGGACGGTGATGAAGAAGTCCCGCCCGGTGAAGCACATCACCTCACCGGTCTCGACGATCTCGCTGTTGGCGGTGAGCTCGTCGTGCTCGACGTAGTGGATGGTCTTGAAGACGGTGAACAGGGAGTCGTCGTACCGCTCCAGCTTGGGCCGCTGGTGGGCCTGCACGGCGTCCTCCACGGCCAGCGGGTGCAGCCCGAACTCGCTCGCGATGCCGGAGAATTCGGACTCCGTCGGCTCGTGCAGCCCGATCCACACGAAGCCCCCGTCGCGGCGCACCGAGCGCATCGCCTCGTGCGGGGTCATCGGCTGCGGGGTCTGCACCCGGGCGCCGTCGCGGTAGACGGCGCAGTCGACGACGGCCGAGGGGGTCGCCGGGTCACGGGTGGTGTCGTAGCCGCCGTTGTCCAGGTGCAGCGCGCTCTTGCGCAGCGAGGGGCGGGACGGGCGGACCGCAGCGCGGAGGTCACGGATCATCGACATGGCTGGCTCCTTCGTGACAGGCAACGAAAGGGCGCCGACGACGGATGGAACTGCCCGGAATGAGGACGTCCTGGGCCGTGGGTGTTTGGCACGTCCACAAAGCGGGGAGCACCGCACCGTCGCGGTGGCGAGTTTCGCTGCTGATTCAGATCGGACAGATCAGGCAAGGCGAGACGAAGTGCTCTTCCGCGTGAGGACGCAGACCTGAAAGGAGGCGGTCAGCCACAGCCGGACCAGCTACATCAGCGGCGGGAAGAGCGAGTGGTACTGCACGGGTGACTTCGATCCATGACAGCCCCACCTCCTCCGGCCGGTCCCTCGTAAGGGACGATCCACTCCCGCAAGGGAGTTCCACAGTGTCGGGACTCGATCGCGATGCTCTGCATGCTGCCCCGACGACCGGGCCAGAGTATCAGCCGCCCAAAGTGTCAAGGCGCTGCTTTGCCCGGTACTGACGAGTTCTATGCTCGCCGCATGGTTGATGTTCTTCCTCTGGTCGAGGCAAGGTTGCGCACCGCGCTCGGCGAACCGGACGCCCGCGCGGCGGTCACGTTCCTCGGCACGGACCGCATCGAGGTCCTCCGCTTCCACGAGGGCGACATCGTCCGCTACGCCACCCTCGGCATGTCGGCGCAGCCGATGAGCGACCCCACCGCGGTGCTCGCCGACCCGGTCAAGGGGCCGCGCGCCGAACTGGTCCTGTCGGTGCGCGCGGGTCTCGCCGACACCGACAAGGCGCTGCGCCCGCTCGCCGTCCTCGCCGCGTCCCCGCAGGTCGAGGGTGTGATCGTGGCTCCGGGGGCCTCGCTGGAGGTGGGTGAACCCCTCTGGCCCGGCGCGCCGTTCAGCTCCGTCCTGGTCGCCGAGCCCGGCGGTCTGGTCGAGGACCTCGTGCTCGACGAGCCCCTCGACCCGGTCCGCTTCCTGCCGCTGCTGCCCATGACGGCGAACGAGGCGGCCTTCAAGCGCGTGCACGGCGCCCAGGTCCTCCAGGAGCGCTGGCTGACGCACGGGACGGACCTCAGGGACCCGGCCCGGAAGTCCGTCCCGCTCGACTGACCGGCGCGTGAGCAAGCTCACCAACCGGCGGTCGTGAGGCGTCAGTTCGCGAACACCGTGACGCCGTCCTCGGTCGCGTGCGCGGTCTCCAGCTGCTCGGCGTCGTGCGTGAGCGCCCGACGCCGTACGAGGACGACGAGTGCGCCCAGAAGAGCGGTGACCGCGGCCACCACGAACGGGACGTGGATGTCGGTCCACTCCTCGATCTTCGGCGCGAAGTACGGCGCCGCGGCGGCCGCGAACCAGCGCACGAAGTTGTAGCCCGCGCTCGCCACCGGGCGCGGCGCGTCCGACACGCCGAGCGCCAGCTCGGTGTAGACGGTGTTGTTCAAGCCGATGAACGCGCCGGACAGGATCGTGCAGACGACGGCGGTGGTGTGGTCGCCGTAGCCGAGGACGAGGACGTCCGCGGCCAGCAGCACCAGCGAGCCGCCGAGCACCTTCAGCGAGCCGAACCGCTCCTGCAGGCGCGGCGCGACGACCACCGAGAACACGGCCAGCAGCAGACCCCAGGCGAAGAACACGGCACCCGACCTGTACGGGGTCATGTTCAGCACGAACGGGGTGAAGGCCAGCACGGTGAAGAACGTGTAGTTGTAGAAGAACGCCGAGGCGGCGGCGGAGGCGAGCCCGCCGTGGCCGAGCGCCCTGATCGGGTCGAGGACCGAGGTCTTGCGGGCCGGCCTCGGCTGCTCCTTGAGGAAGGCCGTGATGCACAGGAAGCCGATCGCCATCAGCGTGGCCGTGCCGAAGAACGGGTAGCGCCAGCTGACGTTGCCCAGTACCGCGCCCAGCAGCGGGCCGCAGGCCATGCCGAGGCCCAGGGCGGACTCGTAGAGCAGGATCGCCGCCGCGCTGCCTCCCGCCGCCGCGCCGACGATGACCGCGAGGGCCGTCGAGACGAACAGTGCGTTGCCGAGGCCCCAGCCGGCGCGGAAGCCGACCAGTTCGCCGACCGAGCCGGAGGTGCCGGCCAGGCCCGCGAAGAGGACCACGAGGGCCAGGCCGAGCAGCAGGGTCTTCCGGCCGCCGATGCGGCTGGAGACGAAGCCGGTCAGCAGCATCGCCACGGCGGTGATCAGGAAGTACGAGGTGAAGAGCAGGGAGACCTGACTCGCGGTGGCATCCAGGCCCTTGGCGATGGACGGCAGGATCGGGTCCACGAGTCCGATGCCCATGAAGGCGACGACGGACGCGCCGGCCGTCGCCCAGACGGCCTTCGGCTGCCGCAGGATGCCGCCGGCTCCCGCGTCGAAGGGGTCAGCCATGCTTCCTCCACTTCCGCTCAGATAGTTGGCTTATACATATATTAAGTTAGGGTGGCTAATTAATGCAAGCAGCATCTAATTTTGGGCGGGGTTTGTCGTGAACGGTTCCGTCCGGACGGGTGATCGTCCTTGACGTGGGCGAGCAGGGGTAGGACCGTGGGGCCCTATGAGGGGCGAACCCAGTTGCCCGAAGTGTGGTGGCCGGGTCAGGGCTCCCGGACTCTTCGCCGATTCCTGGCAGTGCGATGTGCACGGGACCGTGCACCCGGTGCAGCCCGTGGTCCCGCCCAGCGTCGAGGCCCTCAGTGTCGTGGTGCACCGCACGCAGGTGCCGGTGTGGATGCCGTGGCCCCTGCCGGTCGGCTGGCTGTTCACGGGCGTGGCCTGCGCGGGCGACGACCGGCACGGCGGCCGCGCCACGGCGGTGGCCTGCTCCGGGCCGGGCCCGCTCGGCGGCATGGGGGAGCTGATCCTCGTCGCCGAGGAGCTGGGCGTCGGGCTCGGCGCGCGGTACGCGGGCGTCGAAGGACCCGACCCGGGGCCGTACCTGGACGTCGAGAAGCCGCCCCAGACCAAGGTGCTCGCCGGTGGCCGGCCGACCCCGCTGTGGCTCGTCTCCGGCAGCCCCGAAGACCGCGCGGTCTTCGCCGGGGAGGCGCGGGGGCTGTGGCTGTGGGCCGTGGTGTGGCCCGAGCAGTCCGGACTGCTGATGTACGACGAGCTGGTGCTGACGGATCTGCGGGACGCGGGGGCGGAGGTCGAGCTGGTTCCCTGCGGCGCGCTGTCGCCCAGGCTGTTGAAACCCTGAGGGCGAGCTGTAGGGGGCGCATGCCGGATTCGGGTGTGACAGAGGATGCCGTAAATCCGGTTATCCTTGAGCGTCCCGTTCCGTCCCGTCCTCGCCTGGAGCCCGCCGCGTGCGCATCGACCTGCACACCCACTCCACGGCCTCCGACGGTACGGACACCCCCGCCGAGCTGGTGCGGAACGCCGCCGCGGCCGGGCTGGACGTCGTCGCGCTGACCGACCACGACACCACCCGCGGCCATGCCGAGGCCGTCGCCGCGCTGCCCGCGGGCCTCACGCTCGTGACCGGGGCCGAGCTGTCCTGCCGTGTCGACGGCGTCTCCCTGCACATGCTCGCCTACCTCTTCGACCCCGACGAGCCGGCCCTCCTCGCCGAGCGCGAGCTCGTGCGGGACGACCGGGTGCCCCGCGCCCAGGGCATGGTCGCCAAGCTGAACGGGCTCGGCGTGCCGGTCACCTGGGAGCAGGTGCTGCGGATCGCCGGGGACGGCTCGGTCGGACGGCCGCACGTCGCCACCGCGCTCGTCGAGCTGGGCGTGGTGCCCACCGTGAGCGACGCGTTCACCCCCGAGTGGCTCGCCGACGGCGGCCGGGCCTACGTCGAGAAGCACGAGACCGACCCCTTCGAGGCGATCCGGCTGGTCAAGGCAGCGGGCGGGGTCACCGTCTTCGCGCACCCGGGCGCACACAAGCGCGGCCGTACGGTGCCCGAGGCGACGATCGCCGAGCTGGCCGCCGCCGGACTCGACGGCATCGAGGTCGACCACATGGACCACGCCCCGGACACCCGGGCGCGGCTGCGGGGTCTCGCGGAGGAGCTGGGACTGCTCGTCACCGGGTCCAGCGACTACCACGGCAGCCGCAAGACGTGCGTCCTCGGCGAGTACACGACCGACCCCGAGGTGTACGGCGAGATCACGCGGCGGGCGACCGGGGCGTTCCCCGTGCCTGGGACCGGCGGGGCCTGAGCCCGCCCCCGCCACCCCGCTCACCCTCGTCACTCCAGCAAGGCCCTCATGTTCGACCTCGCCGTCTTCGGCTCCCTGTTCCTGACCCTCTTCGTCATCATGGATCCCCCCGGGATCACCCCGATCTTCCTCGCCCTGACCGCCGGACGCCCCGGCAAGGTGCAGAAGCGCATGGCCTTCCAGGCCGTCTGCGTGGCGGGCGGGGTCATCGCCGTCTTCGGGGTCCTCGGCCACCAGATCCTGGACTACCTGCACGTCTCCGTGCCCGCGCTGATGATCGCGGGCGGGCTGCTGCTCCTGCTGATCGCCCTCGACCTGCTCACCGGCAAGACCGACGAACCGAAGCAGACCAAGGACGTCAACGTCGCCCTCGTACCGCTCGGCATGCCCCTGCTGGCCGGGCCCGGTGCGATCGTGTCCGTCATCCTCGCCGTGCAGAAGGCCGACAGCGTGGCCACGCAGGTGTCGGTGTGGTGCGCGATCCTCGCCATCCACGTCGTGCTGTGGCTGGTCATGCGCTACTCGCTGCTGATCATCCGGATCATCAAGGACGGCGGCGTCGTCCTCGTGACGCGGCTCGCGGGCATGATGCTGTCCGCCATCGCCGTGCAGCAGATCATCAACGGCGTCACGCAGGTGATCAAGGGCGCCTGAGCCCCTCCTGGCGGGACGCCTCCGCAAGCGCAGAGCCCCCGTACGGCGTCCGTGCCGTACGGGGGCTCTGAAGCCTCAGCGGTGATCCGCGTCAGTGTCCGTTCGCGTCTCTTCGCGTGTCTCTTCGGTTCTCTTCGTGTTACGTCGTCAGTCGTCGTGCCTCTTACGAGGCGGCGGTCTCGGCCGGCCGGATCCAGAGTCGCTGCCCTATGGCGGCGGCCTGCTGGACGATCCGATTGACGGAGGCGGCGTCCACGACGGTGCTGTCCACGGGCGTTCCGTCGACCTCGTCGAGTCGCATGATTTCGAAGCGCATGGCCTCTCCCTTCGTCGCGTGGTTCTGATCTAGTCAACGGGCTGCGTGTTACAAACATTCCCTACGCTAAGGAAATTTTTCGAACGGCTAACTACTAGCCGGTAAGGGATCGCCGAGACAGCGCAAGGAGACGGATCGGGACCGGTTGTGTTCACTGCGTGACCGCCGGGACAATGGTGGTGATGAACGACGACCTCGCGGCCCTCACGGCCCGCATCGACCGCACCAACGAGCTGCTGCAGCGCATGCTCGCCGAGGTGGCGAAGACGCCCTCGACGCATGCGATCTTCGTCGACGCGGGATACCTGTACGCGGCCGCGGGGCGCCTGGTCGCCGGAACGGAGGACCGCCGCGCCTTCGACCTCGACGCCGAAGGCCTGATCGAGGCCCTCATCGACCGGGCCCGCACGATCTTCGCGGACAGCCGGCTCCTCCGGGTCTACTGGTACGACGGCGCGCGGCGCCGCATCCACACCGCCGAGCAGCAGTCGATCGCGGAGCTGCCGGACGTCAAGGTCCGGCTCGGCAACCTCAACGCCAACAACCAGCAGAAGGGAGTCGACTCACTCATCCGGACCGACCTCGAGTCCCTCGCCCGGCACCGCGCGATCAGCGACGCGGCGCTCCTGGGCGGCGACGAGGACCTGGTCTCGGCGGTCGAGGCGGCGCAGGGGTACGGCGCCCGGGTCCACCTGTGGGGCATCGAGGCGCCCGAGGGCCGCAACCAGGCCGAGCCCCTGCTGTGGGAGGTCGACAGCCAGCGCACCCTGGACCTCGAGTTCTTCAAGCCCTACGTCGCCCGGCGCACCGCCCCCGCCTACGAGGCCGGCACCACCCGGCCGACGCGGGAGAACGTCCGCTTCGTCGGCGCGCAGATCGCGGCGAAGTGGCTCGCGGCCCGGGGACGCGAATCGCTGGTCGAGCTGCTGCCCGGGCACCCGTACCTGCCGGGCTCGGTGGACCAGGACCTGCTGGTGGAGGCGGAGGGCCTGCTGCAGTACTCGCTGCGCGGACAGGCGGACCTGCGGCGGGCGCTGCGGGACGGCTTCTGGGACCACCTGCAGACGCAGTACTAGCCGACGGTTCCGCGTGGCGTCTCAGGCGGCGTCCGTGGTGTCCCAGAAGTCGGCGAACGCGCGGGCGGTGTCCAGGGGCCTGTCGGTGTTGGGGGAGTGCTCGGCGCCCTCGACGACCGTGCGGTGGGCGCGCAGCCGCCGGGACATGTCGTCCAGCAGCGGCACCGGCCAGGTGTCGTCGCGCTCTCCCGACAGGACGTGGAAGGGCAGCGGCACGGCGGCCAGTTCCGCCACCCGGTCCGGCTCCACGCACAACTGGCGCCCGGTGGCGAGGAGCTGGGCGGGCTTGTTGCCGAGCCAGCGGCGCCGCAGATCCTCCTGGTCGTCCAGACCGGCGTCGAGGTCACCGGTGTCGGTCTCCTCGGGCGCCTCCATGGCCTGGATCGCCTCCCACACCTCGGCCATCGACATCACCGCGAGGGCGTCGCGGAGCAGCTTGACCCGCTCCTGCTGGGAGGCGGAGATGTGCGCCGGCCCCGAGGCCATGAGGGTGAGCGAGCGGAAGGGGGAGTGGTCCAGCAGCACGGCCGCCCGGGCGATCTGCCCTCCGAGGGAGTGGCCCACGAGGTGGAGCGGCGTGCCGAGAGCGGCGGCCTGCGCGAGGACGTCCCGCGCCAACTCCTCCTGTGCGTAAGCCGATTCGTCCTCCGCCGGGCCGTCGGACTCGTACTGCCCCCGGCCGTCCACGGCGACGGTCCGGTAGCCACGGGCCGCGAGGGGCGCGTGCAGAGGGTTGAAGTCCTCCTTGCTGCCGGTGAAGCCGGGAAGCAGCAGGGCGGTGCCCCGCTCGGGAACACCGGCTGCCACGGGCGCGTCCACGACGGCGAACTCCCCGCGTCCCGTGTGCAGGGTGTACGCACGAGCGCCGGAGGGCGGGGTGAAGGTCGGAGGCCTGCTCATAAGGGTGAGGTTATCCGGCCGGGGTGACGGGGAGGGGGAGCGGGCGGGGGTGCACTGCGGGGGACGGGGCAGGTGCCATGGGCGGCACGGCGGGTGCCGGGGTGTGCCGGGAGCGGGCTGCCGCGGGGTGGAAACGCCGACGGCCCGGCCCCCACGTCATGGGGGCCGGGCCGTCGGGTGGTGAGCGTCAGCCCTCCGTGGGCTCCGCGGTGGCCGCCACCTTGCGGGTGCGGCGCGTCCTGGGCTTGGCCTCGGCCGCGTCGGCGGGGGCCTCGGCGGACGCCGCGGCCTTCCGGGTGCGGGTCCGGGGCTTGGGCTCCTCGGACGCCTGAGCCGGGATCTCGGCCGAGACCTCGGCAGCGGCGGCCTTCTTACGGATGCGGCGCGGCTTGGCCTCCACGGCTTCCGCCGTGTCGACGGCGGTCTCCGCGGCGGCCGCCACCTTGCGGGTGCGCGTGCGCGGCTTGGCCTCAGGCGCCTCGGGCGCCGTGACGGCCTCGACCGGCTCGGCGGCCTTGCGCGTACGCCGACGGGGCGTGGCCTCGGCGGTCTCGGCCGGGACCTCGGCCGCCGCGGCCTTCTTGCGGGTGCGCGGCTTGGCCGCCGCGCCCTCCGCGGTGTCGAGGGCCGCCTCCGCGGTCGCCGCGGCCTTGCGCGTACGGGTACGCGGCTTGGCCTCGGCGGCCTCCGCCGTCTCGACGGCCGCCACCGCGGCCTTGCGGGTGCGGGTGCGCGGCTTGGCCGCCGCGCCCTCCGCGGTGTCGAGGGCCGCCTCCGCGGTCGCCGCGGCCTTGCGCGTACGGGTACGCGGCTTGGCCTCGGCGGCCTCCGCCGTCTCGACGGCCGCCACCGCGGCCTTGCGGGTGCGGGTGCGCGGCTTGGCGTCCGGCTCGTCGGCGGTCTGCGCCGGGATCTCGGCCGAGACCTCGGGCGCGGCGGCCTTCTTGCGCGTGCGGCGCGGCTTGGCCTCCACGGCTTCCGCCGTGTCGACCGCGGTCTCCGCGGCGGCCGCGGCCTTGCGGGTGCGGGTGCGCGGCTTGGCGTCCGGCTCGTCGGCGGTCTGCGCCGGGATCTCGGCCGAGACCTCGGGCGCGGCGGCCTTCTTGCGCGTGCGGCGCGGCTTGGCCTCCACGGCTTCCGCCGTGTCGACCGCGGTCTCCGCGGCGGCCGCGGCCTTGCGGGTGCGGGTGCGCGGCTTGGCGTCCGGCTAGTCGGCGGTCTGCGCCGCGATCTCGGCCGAGACCTAGGGCGCGGCGGCCTTCTTGCGCGTGCGGCGCGGCTTGGCCTCCACGGCTTCCGCCGTGTCGACCGCGGTCTCCGCGGCGGCCGCGGCCTTGCGGGTCCGCGTGCGCGGCTTGGTCTCCGTGGCTTCCGCCACCTCGGCCGGTGCCTCGACCGCAGCCGCGGTCTTGCGGGTGCGGGGCTTGGGCTCCGCCGCCTCCACGGTGTCCGCGAGGGGCTCGGCGACCGCGGCCTTCTTGCGCGTGCGGCGCGGCTTGGCCTCCACGGCCTCCGCCGTGTCGACGGCGGCTTCCGCGGCGGCCGCGGCCTTGCGCGTACGGGTACGCGGCCTGGCCTCCGCGGTCTCCACGGCCTCGGTGACCGTCTCCGGGCTCGCGGCCTTGCGGGTGCGGCGGCGCGGCGTGGTCTCCGCCACGGCCTCCGGGACCGACTCGGCCGTGTCCAGCACGGTCTCCGCGGCCGCCGTGGCCTTGCGGGTGCGGCGGCGCGGCGTGGTCTCCGCCACGGCCTCCGGGACCGACTCGGCCGTGTCCAGCACGGTCTCCGCGGCCGCCGTGGCCTTGCGGGTGCGGCGGCGCGGCGTGGTCTGCGGCGCCTCGGGCTCCGTGACCGCCGGCGCCGGGGTCTCGGCGACGGCCGTCTCGGCCGACACCACCGTCGGCTCCGCGGACTTGCGGGTGCGGCGGCGGCGCGGCTTGGCCGCGGAGTCGGCGGTGGTGTCCAGGGCGGGGCCCTCGGCGGACGTCACGGCGGACTCGGCGGCCGCAGCGGCCTCCGCCGTGGTCTCGGGAGCGGTCGACGTGGCCGTCAGCGGCTCCTGCGCCCCGCCGCGGGTGCGGCGCCGACGGCGCGGGGTGCGCGTGCCGGTGGCCTCCTCGGCGGGGGTGACCTCGGTCG
>NZ_JAMGBF010000208.1 GCF_023516615.1 Streptomyces panaciradicis | reverse complement strand
CGCGCGCGTCCGCGGCGGTGACGGTCGGTGTGCCGGTCGTGACCCCGCCCAGCGCGATCGCGGCGAGCGACACCGCGCCGGCGGCGACGAACGCGAACCGCATGCCGCGCGAGGACGGCCGGTCGTTCTCGTGACGGCTGACGTCGTGGATGCGGAATCCCCGGCCGGCGTCGCGCGGGCCGGAGGCGGGCAGGGCGGGAGCCGGGTGCGACCCCGGCCCCGAGGGGACGTAGTCGAACGCGAAGCGGTCGCCGCGCTTCAGGCCGAAGACCCCGGTCGCCGCTGCGCCCGCGAGGCGTCCGGGCAGTCCGTCGAATCCACCCCCGTCGAACGGCGTGCCACCGCCGTCCGGGTCACCTCCCGCGGGAAGTCCCTGGAGCCGGGCCAGGAAACTCTCGGACGGGGGCGGCGGGGCCGCCTCGGCGAAGACGTTCTTCAGCCGGCGCTGCGCGTCCGCCTCCGCCTTGCACTTGGCGCAGGTGGCCAGGTGGGCGAGGACGCGCTCGCGGGTCTCATGGCCGAGTTCTCCGTCCACCAGGGCGGAGAGCCGGTCTCCCAGATGCTGTTCGGCCAGGCGGCGTTCCGCCGGGCTGGGTCGTGATCCACTCACGCGGTCGCGCCCCCTCCCCCCAGAGCGGCCACCCGGGGCACGAAGGAGCGGCGCTCGGCCGCCCGGGCCTCGGGAGACCGGTGCGCGAGGGCCTTGCGCAGCTGCGAGCGGCCGCGGTGGATCCGGGAGCGGACCGTGCCGAGCTTGACGCCCAGGGTCGCGGCGATCTCCTCGTACGACAGTCCTTCGATGTCGCACAGGACGACCGCGGCGCGGAACTCGGGCGCGAGGGTGTCGAGGGCCTGCTGGACGTCCGCGTCGAAGTGGGTGTCGTTGAAGATCTGCTGCGGGGTGGGCTCCCGGCTGGGCAGCCGCTCGGCCGCGTCCTCGCCGAGCGCGTCGAAGCGGATGCGCTGCTTGCGGCGGACCATGTCCAGGAAGAGGTTGGTGGTGATGCGGTGCAGCCAGCCCTCGAAGGTGCCCGGCGTGTACGTCGACAGGGAGCGGAAGACGCGGACGAAGACCTCCTGGGTGAGGTCCTCGGCGTCGTGCTGGTTGCCGGTCAGGCGGTAGGCCAGCCGGTAGACCCGGCCGCTGTGCATGCTGACGATCTCCTCCCAGGTGGGCGGAGTCCACGCCTGCCCGTCCGCGTCGGTGGAGAACGTCGCGGTCTGGGCGTGGTCAGCGGCGTGGCTGGGGTCAGCAGCGGTGTCGTTCACGGATCTCGGCCTGCCCGCCGATCCGAGGAAGCGCCGCAGCACTCCACCCCGATCCCCGTTGGGCGCGGCCGCACCTCCCCTGTCATCTCTGGTGGTGTCCAGTGGAGCCCCTACCATAGCCACCTCGCCCGTTAGGACCGGATAAGCGGTTTTACGAGAATTTGATCTGGGCTGATACGGCTCGGCCCGCTGCGTCCGCAGCTGCTCGGCCGCCCGTCCGTCGTCGTGATCCAACTGTGTCCCCCCGCGGTCGTCCACACCCTTCTAAACGCCCGGTCCCATCTGCGGGTTCCCGGGCCCAACGGATACAGTCACGCCGAGGCAACCACGGGGACAGGAGAGGGTCATTACCGGCAACCGGCAGACGAGCTGGGCGTTCGCCGACGCCTACGTCGCCGAGGACGAAGTCCTGCGCTGGGCCCGGGACCGGGCCCGCGAGGCGGGGCTGCGCTCGGTGTCGCCCGGCACGGGCGCCGCGCTGCGGTTGCTGGCGGCCTCGGTGGACGCCAAGGCGGTGGCCGAGATCGGCACCGGCACCGGCGTCTCCGGTATCCACCTCCTGCACGGCATGCGCCCGGACGGCGTGCTGACCACGGTCGATCCGGAGCCCGAGCACCAGCAGTTCGCCCGTCAGGCCTTCCGTGCCTCCGGGTTCGCCAGCAACCGCGCCCGCTTCATCCCGGGCCGCGCCCTGGACGTCCTGCCCCGCCTCGCGGACGCCGGCTACGACCTCGTCTTCTGCGACGGCGACCGGCAGGAGGTCATGGACTACCTCGCTGAATCGTTGCGCCTGCTCCGTCCGGGCGGTCTGGTGGTCTTCGAGGGCGTCTTCGCCAACGGACGCACGGTCGACTCGGGCCCGCAGCCGACCGAGGTGCTGCGGCTGCGGGAACTGCTGCGGGCGGTGCGCGAGAGCCAGGAAATGGTGCCGTCGCTGCTGCCGGTGGGCGACGGCCTGCTGTGCGCGGTCAAGCGCTGACCTGCCGCGCGACGGCTCCTGGGGTACGTACGCATCCCCGGGAAAACAGCAACCCCGGCATCGTTTGGATGCCGGGGGAGCTGAAAGGGTATCGTCGCTTCCGCGTCAGCCGACGACCTTCTTGAGGGCGTCGCCGAGCGCGTCGGCCTCGTCAGGGGTCAGCTCGACGACGAGCCGACCGCCGCCTTCGAGCGGAACGCGCATGACGATGCCCCGCCCCTCCTTGGTCACCTCGAGCGGGCCATCACCCGTTCGCGGCTTCATGGCCGCCATGCTCGTTCCCCTTCCTGAAACCAGCTCATCGTCAAAGCCGACGGCCCTGGAGGGCACGCGCGGTCCAGGCGTGGGACTTGGACACGCGACACCGGCATCGAACACATTGCTTCCAAGCCATTATCCCGCATCGCAGGACCCGATGACCAACATCGGTCGGCATCGCTTGGGCAACGCGCGCGAGCAAAACCACCCAATTCGGCGATGTGACTGCGATACTGCGCGACCGCGCGGGTTTCCGTCGCCCGAAAACCCCGCAGAATTCTTTGACGCAGGTCACACGTCCGTTCCGGTCGTGCGGCGGTGATCTCCGCCATGCTGTCCTGTGGACAAGGGCGTACCGGCCGGTACGCCCGCAGCCGCGACTGCGGAGGGGACACACCATGGCCGACACCGTGCTCTACGAGGTGAGCGCCGGACTCGCGACGATCACGCTGAACCGCCCCGAGGCGATGAACGCGCTGAACATCGCGACGAAGGTCGCGCTGCGGGAGGCGGTCCGGGAGGCGGCCGGTGACGACGCCGTACGGGCGGTGCTGCTCACCGCCGCCGGGGAGCGGGCCTTCTGCGTCGGACAGGACCTCAAGGAGCACATCGGGCTGCTGGCGTCGGACCGGGAGACGGGGTCGTCGCACACGATGAGCACGGTGAAGGAGCACTACAACCCGATCGTGCGGGCCCTGGTGGAGATGCCGAAGCCGGTGGTGGCGGGCGTCAACGGCGTCGCCGCGGGAGCGGGCTTCGGGCTGGCGCTCGCCGCGGACTACCGGGTCGTCGCCGACACCGCCGCCTTCAACACGTCCTTCGCCGGGGTGGCGCTGACCGCCGACTCCGGGATCTCCTGGACGCTGCCGCGGGTGATCGGGCCCGGCCGCGCCGCCGACCTGCTGCTCTTCCCGCGCAGCATCACCGCGCAGGAGGCGCACGACCTCGGGATCGTGAACCGTCTGGTGCCGGCCGGCGAGTTCCGCGCCGAGAGCGAGAAGGTGGCGCGGGCCCTGGCCGAGGGGCCGACGGTGGCCTACGGGGCGATCAAGGAGTCCCTGGCC
Source organism: Streptomyces panaciradicis (assembly GCF_023516615.1). Taxonomy (GTDB): domain Bacteria; phylum Actinomycetota; class Actinomycetes; order Streptomycetales; family Streptomycetaceae; genus Streptomyces; species Streptomyces panaciradicis. Next base: position 14,578 of record NZ_JAMGBF010000208.1, on the reverse strand, counting down.
TACGCGCTGTCCCACTCCCTTGCGGAGAGCCTGGAGAAGGAGGACGAGCTGCAGACCCGGGCCGGGTCGTCCGAGGACCACGTCATCGCGGTGCAGGCGTTCGTCAACAAGGAGAAGCCGAAGTACCTGGGCCGCTGAGCCCGGCCGGCGCCGTCACGCGAGGCGTGCGACGCACGCCTCCAGGTGGTCGTCGACCAGGCCGCACGCCTGCATCAGGGCGTACGCCGTGGTCGGGCCCACGAAGCGCAGGCCCTTCTTCTTGAGGGCCTTGGACAGGGCCGTCGACTCCGGGGTGACGGCCTGGACGTCCGCGAGCGTCCTCGGTGCCGGGCCCGGCTCCGGGGCGTGGGACCAGATGAGGTCGTCCAGGTCGCCCGGCGCCCACCCGGCCAGGACGCGCGCGTTCGACAGGGTCGCGTCGATCTTCGCGGCGTTGCGGATGATGCCGGAGTCGGTGAGCAGCCGGGCCCGGTCGGACTCGGTGAAGTCGGCGACCTTGCCGATCCTGAAGTCGGCGAAGGCGGCGCGGAAGCCGGGGCGGCGGCGCAGGATGGTGATCCAGGACAGGCCGGACTGGAAGGCCTCCAGGCTCAGGCGTTCGAAGAGGGCGTCGTCGCCGTGGACCGGGCGGCCCCACTCCTCGTCGTGGTAGGCCACGTAGTCCTCGGTGGACAGCGCCCAGGGGCAGCGCAGCGCGCCGTCCGGGCCGGCGATGGCGGCGCCGTCGGTCACCGCTGCTCCCCCTGGCCGTCGGCCGGCTTCTCCATGGAGACGTGCGGGGCGTGGGCGGCGGCCCGGGCGCCCGCCAGGGCCGACTCCAGGTCGGCGATGCGGGCGTCGCGCTCGGAGAGTTCGGCGGCGAGCCGGTTGAGGGCGTCGTCGACGTCCGCCATGCGGTAGCCGCGGGCGGCGAGGGGGAAGCGGAGGGCGTCGATGTCCGCCCGGCCCACCGGGCGGTCCAGGGGCAGCGGGTCCCGCAGCCGGTCCGGGGCCACCTCGGGCAACGGACCCTCGCCCTCGCCGCCGCCCACCACGGCCAGGGTGACCGCGGCGACCACGACGGCGAGAGCGACGACCAGGAACAAGAACATAACCATCGCGGTGGTCCCCACGCTCGGTGTCAGGAAGCTCGACGAAGCCTCGTGTGTCAGGGTCCGATCGTGCCATGCGAGTCTGACAGTTAGGGTCGCAGACGGCCGAAAGGCCAGGACACCCAGGTCGTACTACGAGAGGTCACAGCGGATGCTCAGGCTGGGCGGGCATGAGTTCGGGGCGCACGAGCCGGTGATCATGGCGATCGTGAACCGGACGCCGGACTCCTTCTACGACCAGGGGGCCACGTTCCTCGACGAGCCCGCCCTCGCGCGCGTGGAGCACGCGGTGGCCGAGGGGGCCGCCATCGTCGACATCGGGGGCGTGAAGGCCGGGCCGGGCGAGGAGGTGACCGCCGAGGAGGAGGCGCGGCGGACCGTCGGGTTCGTGGCGGAGGTGCGGCGGCGCTTCCCGGACGTCGTGATCAGCGTCGACACCTGGCGCGCCGAGGTCGGCGAGGCCGTCTGCGAGGCCGGGGCGGACCTGCTCAACGACGCGTGGGGCGGGGTGGACCCGGGGCTCGCGGAGGTGGCGGCGCGCTATGGGGTGGGGCTGGTGTGCACGCACGCGGGGGGCGCGCAGCCCCGGACGCGGCCGCACCGGGTGACGTACGACGACGTCATGGCGGACATCCTGCGGGTGACGCTGGGGCTGGCGGAGCGGGCGGTGGCGCTGGGGGTGCCGCGGGAGTCCGTGCTGATCGACCCCGGACACGACTTCGGGAAGAACACGCGGCACAGCCTGGAGGCGACGCGGCGGCTGGGCGAGATGGTCGACACCGGGTGGCCCGTGCTGGTCTCGCTGTCCAACAAGGACTTCGTGGGCGAGACGCTGGACAAGCCGGTGAAGGAGCGGGTGGTGGGCACGCTGGCCACCACCGCGGTCTCCGCGTGGCTCGGGGCCCAGGTGTACCGGGTGCACGAGGTCGCGGAGACCCGTCAGGTGCTGGACATGGTGGCGTCGATCGCGGGGCACCGCCCGCCCGCGGTGGCCCGGCGGGGGCTGGCGTAGCCCCCGCACACCACTGTCGGCCCGGCGGGCTCTAGCGGCCCGCCTCCTTCGACACCAGGGCCACGGCCTCCTCCACCTCGTCCGTCACGTGGAAGAGGAGCAGGTCCGCCGCGGAGGCCTTGCCCTGGGCGATCAGCGTGTTCTTCAGCCAGTCGACGAGGCCGCCCCAGTAGTCGGTCCCGAACAGGACGATGGGGAAGCGGGTGACCTTCTGGGTCTGCACGAGGGTGAGGGCCTCGAAGAGTTCGTCGAGGGTGCCGAGGCCGCCGGGCAGGACGACGAAGCCCTGCGCGTACTTGACGAACATCATCTTCCGGACGAAGAAGTAGCGGAAGTTCAGGCCGATGTCGACGTAGGGGTTGAGGCCCTGCTCGAAGGGGAGCTCGATGCCGAGCCCCACCGAGGTGCCGCCCGCCTCGCAGGCACCCTTGTTGGCCGCCTCCATGGCACCCGGGCCGCCGCCGGTGATGACGGCCCAGCCGGCCTCGACGAGCGCGCTGCCCAACCGCACCCCGGCCTCGTACTCGGGCGAGTCGACGGGGGTGCGGGCCGAGCCGAAGACGCTGATCGCGGGCGGGAGTTCGGCCAGGGTGCCGAAGCCCTCGATGAACTCCGACTGGATGCGCAGCACACGCCAGGGGTCGGTGTGCACCCAGTCCGTGGGCGCGCGCTCGTCCAGCAGCCGCTGGTCGGTGGTGCTGGACGTCACCTGGCCTCGCCTGCGGAGGACCGGGCCCAGGCGCTGCTCGTTCGGTGGCACCTTCTTGCCCTCGGGGTTCCCGGTAGCCATACGCGCTCCCTCCACTTGCGGGTGTTTCCACCTCAGCGTAGGTCTACGCGGATTACGGAGGAGGGACCTCAGCGTGTCAGCCAGTTGCGCAGGCGTTCCTCACCGGCGAGGATCTTGGCGATTTCCACCCGTTCGTCACGCTTGTGCGCCAAATGCGGGTTTCCGGGGCCGTAGTTGACCGCGGGGACACCGAGGGCGGAGAAACGGCTGACGTCCGTCCAGCCGTACTTCGGCATCGGGGTGCCGCCGACGGCCTCGATGAACGCGGCCGCCGCGGGGTGGGAGAGGCCGGGCAGGGCGCCGGGGCTGTGGTCGTCGATCACGAACTCCTCGACCCCGCAGTCCGCGAAGACCTCCCGGACGTGCGCGATCGCCTCCTCCCCGGTGCGGTCGGGCGCGTAGCGGAAGTTCACGGTCACGACGCACTCGTCGGGGATGACGTTGCCCGCCACGCCGCCGGAGATGCCCACCGCGTTCAGGCCCTCGCGGTACTCCAGGCCGTCGATCACCGGGTGACGCGGCTCGTACGCGGCGAGCTTCGCGAGGATCGGCGCCGCCGCGTGGATGGCGTTGGAGCCCATCCAGCCGCGCGCGGAGTGGGCCCGCTCGCCCTTGGTCCTCAGCAGCACCCGCAGCGTGCCCTGGCAGCCGCCCTCGACCTGGCCGTCCGACGGTTCAAGCAGCACCGCGAAGTCGCCCTCCAGCCACTCGGGGTGGGCCTCGGCGACGTGCCGGAGGCCGTTGAGCTCGGCCTGGACCTCCTCGTTGTCGTAGAAGACGAAGGTCAGGTCGCGGTTGGGGGCCGGGACCGTGGCCGCGATGCGCAGCTGGACCGCCACCCCGGACTTCATGTCGCAGGTGCCGCAGCCCCACAGGACGCCGTCCTCGTCGAGCCGCGAGGGCACGTTGTCCGCGATGGGGACCGTGTCGATGTGGCCGGCGAGGATCACCCGCTCCGGGCGTCCCAGGTCCGTCCTGGCCACGACGTTGTTGCCGTGGCGGTCGACCGTGAGGTGCGGCAGGGCGCGCAGGGCGGCCTCGATCGCGTCGGCGAGAGGCTTCTCGGTGCCGCTCTCGGAGGGGAAGTCGACGAGCTGGGCGGTGAGCTCGGCGGCGTTCGAGTTGAGGTCAAGTGGGCTGTCGGCCATGGCCTCGACCCTAACCCGCCGGGCGACGGCCCACTGTTGCGTACCGGGACGCCGGGGGCGCGACCGCCTCGGCTACCTTGTACGGCGTGCCGGAGCCGTCATCCACCGTCAAGCGCCGTGGCCGCCTTCTGCGAATCGGGGCGGCACTCGTGGTCCTGCTCGCCCTCGCGGGCTACCTCGTCGTGCAGTACGTCACCGGAGGCCACGGGCCGGGCTGCAAGGTGGTCTCGGGCAGACAGGACGGCGAGCAGTACGAGTTCACGCCGGAGCAGGCGGTGAACGCCGCGACGATCGCCGCCGTGGGCACCGGGCGCGGCATGCCCGAGCGGGCGGTGGCCATCGCGCTGGCGACCTCCCTCCAGGAGTCGGGGCTGCGCAACATCGAGCACGGCGACCGGGACTCGCTCGGACTCTTCCAGCAGCGCCCCTCGCAGGGCTGGGGCACACAGAAGCAGATCCTGGACCCGACGTACGCGGCGAACATCTTCTACGAGCACCTCGCCAAGGTGCCGGACTACACCAAGCTGCCGCTGACGGTGGCCGCCCAGCGGGTGCAGCGCAGCGGCTTCCCGGAGGCGTACGCCAAGCACGAGCCGGACGCCTCGCTGCTCGCCGCCGCTCTGACCGGCTCCTCGCCGGCCACGCTGACCTGCCAGGGCCGCGTCGACGCCACCACGGTGCGGGCGGCCGGCCCGGACGCGGTGCGGGCCGCTCTCGTACGGGACTTCGGCCGCGACGTCCTGCAGCCGGCCGGCGCCGAGGTGGGCGGCGGCACGTCGGCGTCCTCGCCGGCTCCGGGCGCGGGCGCGCGGACGGTCACGCTGCCCGTGGACGCCGGCACCAGCCCCGCCAAGGGGCGCTCGGCCGAGCGGCGCGGCTGGCAGCTGGCGCACTGGGCCGTGGCCAACGCCACCGCCCTGCACATCGAACGCGTCTCGTTCGGGGGGCGGGAGTGGGTCGCCGGGAACACCGACAGCCAGTGGCGCACGACCGGTGCGCAAGGCGGCGACGGGCCGGAAAAGGACACGGAAGCCGTCCGAATCGTCACTGGGCAGTAGTACGGGGATTCACCCTGGCGAGTTAGCCGGGGCCGTTCGGCCCGGTGCTGTGCGCAGGTTTTCGCGCTGTCACCCTCGCAACTGCAAAAACCGTTGGGAACAAAGGGCGGGAAGGATTCGGCACACTTTCGGACCGCGGGATCTTTGCCCGGTTTTATCCGCAGCCGATAATGCGACGCATTGCCAACTCTTTGCGTTGGTGCTCCGCAACCTTCGCGGGCTTCGAGCGGTAGTCACTGCGTCCGAGCCCGGACGATCAACATCCAGTCGATCAATCAGGAGCATCATGTCCCTCCCCCTGACCCGTCGGATCGCCCGTGCCGCGCTGCTCGTCGCAGCGGGAGCGGCTGCCGGGGTAGGTGCGGCCGGCTCCGCGAGCGCGGCCACTGATCTGCCCGCCACGCCCAGCCTCGGCGGGCTGACCGCCCTGGACGGCGCGAACGTCGGCAACACCGCCGACGGGGCGACCCAGCACGTCACCGGGCTCGCGGGCGACGCCGGCAGCAAGGCGGTCAAGCAGGCGGTGCCCGCCGCCGGCAAGACCGGCGGTCAGGCCGTGAAGAAGGCGACGCCCGCCGCGCAGAAGACCGCGGGCCAGGCCGCGGGGTCGGCCGGGGGCCTGCTCGGCGACACCGCCAAGTCGGCGACCAAGGGCGGACTGCCGACCGACTCGGCGACCAAGGGCGGACTGCCGACCGACTCGGTGGCCAAGGGCGGCGGCCTGCCGTCGGCCCAGACGCTGCCGCTGAAGGGGCTGCCGGTCGGCTGAGGCCGACGCCACCGCGTGCCGAAGGGGCTCAGGGTGCTTCCCTGGGCCCCTTCCCGTCATGTGCCGGCTGCGGGCCGGTGGGGGCTGGGCGCGCAGTTCCCCGCGCCCCTGGGGGCGTCACCTCACGCCAGCCGTTCGGCCGCCGCCCGTACGCGCTCGTCCGTCGCCGTCAGCGCCACGCGGACGAACCTCTCGCCCGCCGTGCCGTAGAAGTCGCCGGGGGCCACCAGGATGCCCAGCTCGGCCAGGTGGCCCACCGTCCGCCAGCAGGACTCGTCCCGGGTGGCCCACAGGTAGAGGCTGGCCTCGCTGTGCTCGATGCGGAAGCCGTGGCCGAGGAGCGCCTCGCGCAGAACCGTGCGGCGGGCCGCGTACCGCTCCCGCTGCTCCCGCACGTGCGTGTCGTCGCCGAGGGCCGCCACCACGGCCGCCTGCGTGGGAGCCGACGTCATCATGCCGCCGTGCTTGCGGATCTCCAGGAGCGGGGCGAGGATCTGCGGATCGCCGGCCAGGAAGGCGGCACGGTAGCCCGCGAGGTTGGAGCGCTTGGACAGGGAGTGGACGGCGACGATGCCGTCGTAGGAGCCGCCGTTGACGTCCGGGTGCAGGACCGAGACCGGGTCGGCCTCCCAGCCCAGTTCGAGGTAGCACTCGTCGGAGAAGACGAGGACGCCGTGCTCGCGGGCCCAGGCGACGATCCGGGTCAGGTCCGCCTTGGAGAGGACCTTGCCGGTCGGGTTGGACGGCGAGTTGAGCCACAGGAGCTTCAGGCCCCGCGGGTCCAGCTCCGTCGGGTCGTCGTAGACCTCGTACGCGGCGCGGGCGAGGCGGGCGCCGACCTCGTAGGTGGGGTAGGCCAGGCGCGGGAAGGCGACCTTGTCGCCCGGGCCGAGGCCGAGCTGGGTGGGGAGCCACGCGACCAGTTCCTTGGAACCGACGATCGGCAGCACATGCCGGTGGGTGACCTCGCGGGCGCCCAGCCGGCGCTCGACCCAGCCGGTGATCGCGTCGCGCAGCGCCGGGGTGCCCCACACCGTGGGATAGCCCGGGGAGTCCGCCGCGTCGATCAGGGCCTTCTGGATCAGGTCGGGGACCGGGTCCACCGGGGTGCCGACGGAGAGGTCGACGATGCCGTCGGGGTGCGCGGCGGCCGTCTTCTTGTACGGCTCCAGCTTGTCCCAGGGGAAGGTGGGGAGGCGGTCGGAGACTGCGGACACGGGACCAACGCTCGCTTTCGGGTCGTACGGCAAACGCCTCGGTCCCGCACGGCGATCGGGGTGATCAGGCCGTACGGGACCGAGGCGGCACGTTGCGGGGGCCGCTTACTGGTTCTGCGGCGGCAGCGCGGCGACGAAGGGGTGGTCGCGCTCGATCAGGCCCAGCTTGCTTGCGCCGCCCGGGGAGCCGAGCTCGTCGAAGAACTCGACGTTCGCCTTGTAGTAGTCCTTCCACTCCTCCGGAGTGTCGTCCTCGTAGAAGATCGCCTCGACCGGGCATACCGGCTCACAGGCACCACAGTCGACGCATTCGTCCGGGTGGATGTACAAGGACCGCTGGCCCTCGTAGATGCAGTCGACCGGGCACTCCTCGATGCACGCCTTGTCCTTGACGTCGACACAAGGCTGCGCGATGACGTAGGTCACGCTGTCGTTCCTCCTCGATAGGGCGCTGGCGGGCCTCCTCAGGCTCCGCCGCCTGGCGCGCGGGAGCGCGGCGTCGTCGATGCCCGCCCCTAGTATCTCCGTTCCGGGGCATGATCCGAACAGGAGGGGTGAACTGACCTGTGGAAATCTCGGCCGGCGGACGTCTCGAGGTTCGTATCACCGCCGCTGACGTGGGAAAACGTGTCTCCGTGCGGCGCTTGAGCGATCCTGGGGACACCATCGAGAAGTTCACCGACACGGTGGGTGTTCTCACATCATGGGACGACGGTGTGCTGCTGATCACACGAAAGAGCGGCGAGAGCGTCCGCATCCCGGAATCCTCCCTGGTCGCGGGGAAGGTGGTCCCGGCCGCTCCGGCCCGCCGCCGGGGGCCCGCCGCCTCGTACGCGGAACTGGCGCAGGCCGCCGCGCGCGCGTGGCGGCCGGTGGAGAGCGAGCGGCTGGGTGAGTGGGAGCTGCGGGCGGCCGCCGGCTTCACCCGCCGGGCCAACTCGGTGCTGCCGCTCGGCGACCCCGGCCTACCCCTCGACGAGGCGCTGGCCGCCGTACGACGCTGGTACGGCGAGCGCGGGCTGCCCGCGTACGTCCAGACCGCGACCGGCGGCGAGGGCACCCAGGAGCTGCTCTGCGCCGAGCTGGAGCGGCGCGGGTGGGTGCGTGAGGTGACGGCCGAGCTGTGGACCGGGGCGCTCGCACCGGTCGCCGACCGGGCGGAGGGAGCCGGCGTGGTGCTGTCCCGCCGGGCCGACGAGGCGTGGCTCGCGCGGTATCAGCGCAAGGGAGTGAGCGAGGTGGCGCTGAAGGTGCTCGGCAGCGGCCCCTCGGTATGGTTCGCGACCGTGCCGGGGGACGGGGCTCCCGCCGCGATCGGGCGGTGTGTCGTGGACGGGCGGTGGGCCTCGTTCGCCGCCGTCGAGGTGGATCCGGCGCTGCGGCGCCGGGGTCTTGCGACGACCGTGCTGGCCGCGCTGGCCCGGCGGGCGCTCGACGAGGGCGCCTCGGCCGCCTGGCTGCAGGTCGAGGAGGACAACGCGGGGGCGCGGGCGCTGTACGCCGGAACGGGGTTCGCCGCGCACCACGCGTACCACCACTACCGGGAACCGGCCGCCGGCGGCGCCGGCCGGTAACGGATCGCCGTGAGAGGGCACGAGCCTGCTATGCGTCCCCCCTATCCCCCGCCCCCCGAGCGGTCCGCGGAGCTGCGGCGGCGGTTCGCCGAAGAGGCGCGCTCCGAGCGGCCCGACCTGTCCACGCTCTGTCTGCTGCTCGGTGCCGAGGCCGACGGGGCACTGGACGAGGCGGGCATGGACGCGGCGCAGATGGAGCTGGACCGGCTGGCCGGGCAGCTGCCGTTCCGGCCCGGCGGCCCGCTGTCGTGGGCGACGGCGCTGCGGCATCTGCTGGGCGAGCGGGAGGGCTTTCGCGGCGCGCCGGCCGACTACCAGCGCCTGGAGTCGTCGCTGCTGCACGAGGTGCTGCGGCGGCGGCGCGGGCTGCCGATCCTGCTGTCGGTGGTGTGGCTGGAGGTCGCGCGGCGGGCCGGGGCGCCGGTGTACGGGGTGGCGCTGCCGGGGCACTTCGTCGTCGGGTTCGGCCCGCAGGAGCAGCAGGTGCTCGCCGACCCGTTCGACGGGGGGCGGGTGCTGAGCGGCAGCGATGCCGAGCTGCTGGTCGCCGGGGCCACGGGGGCGCCGCTGCATCCGTCGATGCTCACGCCCGCGGACCCGCTGGAGGTGGTCCTGCGGATCCTGAACAACGTCCGTGCGTGGGCCGCGGCCCGGCCCGAGCGGTCGGACGTGGCGCTGTGGGCGGTGGAGCTGTCGCTGCTGCTGCCCTCGCATCCGGCGCGGTTGCGCTACGAGCGGGCGCAACTGCTCGTCCAGCGGGGTGACTTCGTCGAGGGGGCCGTGGAGCTGGAGGAGTACGCGGAGTTGATCGATGCGGTGGACGAGGGGGCGGCGGAGCGGGTGCGGGGGCAGGCCCGGTCGGCGCGGGCGATGCTGAACTGACGTGCGCGGGGTCGCCGCGGGGGCTTGGGTCGCGATGCGGGTGCGGGTGCGTTGTGGCTTGTCGCGCAGTTCCCCGCGCCCCTGAGGGCGTTACAGCCAGCCTTTTTCTCGTGCGATCCGTGCCGCCTCCGCTCTGTTGCGGACCGCCAGTTTCTGGATTGCCGTGGAGAGGTAGTTGCGGACCGTGCCCTGGGAGAGGTGGAGGGCCGCGGCGAGTTCCGCGTTGGTCGAGCCGTCGGCCGCCGCGCGCAGCACCTCGCGCTCGCGGTCGGTGAGCGGGTTGGCGCCCTCGGCGAGGGCCGCCGCCGCGAGGGTCGGGTCGATGACCCGCTCCCCCGCGAGCACCTTCCGTACCGCCTGCGCCAGTTGGGCGGCGGGGGCGTCCTTGACCAGGAAGGCGTCGGCGCCCGCCTCCATGGCGGTGCGCAGATAGCCGGGGCGGCCGAAGGTGGTGAGGACCACCAGCTTCACCGCCGGAAGGGCCTTGTGGACCTGGGCCGCCGCCTCGATGCCCGTGCAGCCCGGCATCTCGATGTCGAGGAGGGCCACGTCCACCTCGTGCTCGCGCACCGCGGCCAGCACCTCGTCGCCGCGCGCCACCTGGGCGACGACCTCGATGTCGGGCTCCAGACCGAGCAGCGCGGCCAGCGCCTCGCGGACCATCGACTGGTCCTCGGCGAGCAGCACCTTGATCGTAGGGCTCATGCCCCGGATCCTACGGGCGGTGTGACGCCCAGGGGGACGCGGGCCACCAGCCGGAAGCCCTTCCTGACGCGGCCCGCCTCCAGGGTGCCGCCGGCCTTCTGCAGCCGCTCGGTCAGGCCCGTCAGCCCGTTGCCGGGGTCCTTGCCGGAGCCGCCCGAGCCGTTGTCCTCCACGGAGAGTTCGAGCACCGCGCCGTCCAGGGTCTGGCGGCGCAGCAGCTCCACCGTGCAGCGCGCGGCGCCGCTGTGCCGTACGACGTTGGTGACGGCCTCGCGCAGCGCCCAGGCGAGCGCGGACTCGCTCTCCTCCGGCACGTCCGTCAGATCGGGCTCGGCGGGCACCTCGGCGATGACCCCGGCCGCCTTCAGGGCGACCTGGGCGCCGGCGAGTTCGTCGGACAGGCGGGTGCGCCGGTAGCCGGAGACGGCCGCCCGGACGTCGACGAGGGCCTGCCGGCTGACCTGTTCGATGTCGGCGACCTGCTGGGCCGCCTTGTCGGGGTGGTCGGGGAGCATGCGGCCGGCCAGTTCGCTCTTGAGCGTGATCAGGGAGAGGGAGTGGCCGAGGAGGTCGTGCAGGTCGCGGGCCAGCCGCAGCCGCTCCTCGTTGGCGGCCAGCTGGGCCACCGTGGCGCGGGCCTTGCGCAACTCGATCGTCGTGCGCACCAGTTGCTTCACGCCCATCATCGCGAAGCCGAGCAGCACCACGACCAGGACCAGGCTCCAGTCGTCCACGCCGAGGCGCAGGCTGACCAGGATCATCGCCAGGCTGTTCGCCCCGACCGCCCAGTACGCGATCCGCTGCGGCAGCGTCGCCCCGCACGCGACGGAGACGTACACGAAGAGCCCGACCCAGTCGCCGCCCAGGGTGAGGGTCAGGACCACGGCGAGGGCGCCGAGCAGGGCGACGAAGCCGCCGACGGCCCCGCCGGAGAACGGCCGGCCCATGTTCCGGAAGACCAGGGTCAGATAGACGCCGGTGAAGCCGGCCAGGGCGACCCAGCCGGCGACGGTCGCGGCGGTCGTGTGGTGCCCGGAGTTCAGGTCCTGCACCGGCGAACCGAGGAAGATCAGCCAGGGCAGGATCCAGACGAGCTTGCGCGTCGCCTCGGCCCGGTTGCGGGGCGGCTGCCCCACCCGGATCGCGTTCTCGGCCCGCAGCTCCTCGGGCAGCCCGTCGTCCGTCATCGCGCTCACGCCTTCAGCGTGTCCTTCCGGTACAGCCAGGCCGCGCCGCCCGCGAAGAGGAAGAAGAAGGCGACGAGGACGGCGATGTCCTGGGCGTGGGGGGCCTGGCTCTGCTCGATGGCCCGTCCGAGGGCAGCGTACGCGTGCGTGGGCAGCCACTTGGCGATGTCCTGCAGCCAGCCCGGGAACGTGGACGAGGGCATCCACAGGCCGCCGAGGATCGACAGGCCGAAGTAGACGATCATCGTGATCGGGCGGACCGCGTCCCCGGAGGCGAGGTAGCCGATGGCGACGCCGAGCGCGGCGAAGACCAGGCTGCCGGCCCAGATGGCGCCGGTGAGGGCGAGCCACTGCCAGGCGTCCAGGCGTACGTCCTTCACGGCGGCGGCGACCAGGAAGACCACCACGATGGACGGCAGGCTGATCACGGCCGCGCCGGCGGTCTTGGCGAGGACGTATCCGCGCCCGGGCAGCGTGGTCAGCCGCAGCTGCCGTACCCAGCCGCCCTCCCGTTCCTTGGCGATGCGTTCGCTGTTGCCCATCAGGACGGCGGTCAGCGCGCCGAAGGAGGCCATGGAGACCATGACGTACTTGGCGACGCTCAGACCGGAGCCGCCGACGTTGCCCGACTGGTTGGAGACGAGCAGGAAGATCACCGACGGGTAGATCACCGAGAAGAACAGGAACCTGCGGTTGCGCAGGGCGCGGGTGAGTTCCAGCTTGATCAGGCTGTTCATGACTGCTTGGCCTCCTCGGCGGCGGTGATGGCGACGAAGGCCTGCTCCAGGCCGAGCCCGGCGACCTCGAGGTTGCGGGGGTAGAGGCCGAGGCCGTAGAGGGCGTGCACGGTCGCGTCGGCGTCGGCGGACTGCAGGCGGACGGTCTGGCCGGACACGTCGAGGGAGGTCAGGAAGGGCAGGTCGCGCAGGGGCGCCTCGTCGATGGGGCCCTCCAGGTCGAACGAGACCCGCCGCGCGCCGGCCTTCGCCTTGATCTCGGCGGCGGTGCCGTCCGCGAGGAGCCGTCCCCGGTGCAGGACGAGCACGCGGTCGGCGATCGCGTCGGCCTCCTCCAGGTAGTGGGTCGCGAACAGCACGGTCCGCCCCTGGTCGGCCTGCTCGCGCATGGTGGCCCAGAAGGCCTGGCGGGCGGAGACGTCCATGCCGGTGGTCGGCTCGTCGAGGACGATCAGGTCGCTGTCGCCGGCGGTGGCGAGGGCGAAGCGGACGCGCTGGGCCTGGCCGCCGGAGAGCTTGTTGACCTTGCGGTCGGCGATCTGGGAGATGCCGGCCCGGGCGAGCACGTCGGCCGGCTTGTACGGCCTCGGGTGCAGGTCGCAGCCGAGCCGGACGAGTTCGGCGACCGTCACCTCGTCCATCAGCCCGCCGCTCTGCAGCATGGCGCCCACGCGCCCGGCGACGATGGCCTCGCGGGGGCTGGTGCCGAAGACCTTCACCGAGCCGCTGTCGGCGTTCTTCAGGCCGAGCAGCAGGTCGAGGGTGGTCGACTTGCCGGCCCCGTTCGGGCCGAGCAGGGCCACCGTCTCCCCCGGGTGCAGGGCGAGGGTCAGCCCGTCGACGGCCCGTACGGTCCCGTAGGTCTTGCTCACCTGGTCGAAGCCGACCACCGGGGTGCCGGTGGCCGCTTTCGCTGTCGTCGTCATGTGATCCATCGTGGCCGCGAGGGCCCGGGCCCCGGCAGTGTCGGCGGTCCTGACTGCCGGATGACAGATGTCATACGGCGAAAGGGGGCACCCGGCGGATGCCGGGTGCCCCCTTTCGCGGGCCTGACGTCAGCTGGGGTTGGTCTGGATGACCCCGATCCGGTTGGTCTTGCTCAGCAGGGCCTGGCGCAGGGCGACGTAGACGTCCTGCGGGGTGACGGCCGTCTTCTTGCCGGTGCCGCGGGTGATCAGGACACCGTCGAACTGACCGCCGTAGAGCTCCTTGAGCGCGTTCAGGTCCGGCTTGTCGACGAGCTTGCCGTCGACGGCCTCGACCCTGAGGAACTTCCACAGGGAGTTCTGCGGGCTCAGCGGCAGCGTGACACCCGTGTCCGTCTTGACCGTGACCAGGCCCGACATCGCCGGCTTGGCGAAGGCCTTCATCTCGCGGTCGACCTCGGCGTTCGAGATCGTCGGCTGTTTGGTCGTGGTGACGACCGCGACGGGCTCGGTGGAGTCGGTCTCGACCTGCTTGCGGTACGCCTCCACGACGGCCTGGGCCGACCTGGTGGCGTCGATGCCCTTGCCCGCCTTGCCGTAGACGGGCACGGCCTTGCCGGACTCGAACTTGATCGTGCCCTCGGTCATCGAGCCGGAGCCGCCGGCCACGGACTGCAGGGCGGCGTTCAGCTTCTCCTCGTCGACCGGCATCACCGGGTCGACGACCCGGTGGTTGCCGAAGAGGGAGCCGATGACGGAGACCGGGTTGTAGTCGGCCTGCGCGGCCTGCGCGACCGTGGCCTGCTCGTCGAACTGCAGGCCCGCCTGGTCCGGCTTGAGGGCGACGGTCCTGCCGCCGACGGAGAGCTTCAGCGGCTTGTCGACCCGGCCGCCGAAGGTGGCGTCGAGCTTCTTGACGGCGTCGTCGCGGGTGCCGCCGCCGATGTCGACGCCCAGCACGGTGGTGCCCTTGGGGACGTCGGAGTGGTTCATCAGCAGCCCGGCACCGTACGCGCCGACGCCGGCGACCACCACGAGACCGGCCAGGAGGACCAGCTTGTTGCGCCCCTTCTTTTTCTTCGGGGCGGATGACGCGGACGCCTTCTTCTGGGACGGCTCGGGCAGCTTCGGCGGCGTGTGCGGCCCGGAGCCCTCGGGGCGCTCGCCCTGGCCGAACGGCGAGCCCGCGCCCGGCACGACCGGGATGCCGCTGGTGACGGTCTGCCCGGAGATGTTGTCGGGGGCCGGGTAGCCGTGCGGGCCGGGCTCGGGGGCCGGCTTCTGCGGGGTGAGGATCGCGGTGTCGTCGCTGAGGCCGCCGCCGGGACCGAGGGAGGCGCCCTGGGGGCCGACGCCGATGCCGGAGCCCGGGCCGAAGGGACCCGCGCCGGTGCCGGGGCCCGGACCGAGGGGGCCGGTGCCCGCGCCCGGACCCAGCGGGCCGGTGCCGGGGCCGGACGGGCCCGCGAAGCCGGAGGGGCC
>NZ_JAMGBF010000207.1 GCF_023516615.1 Streptomyces panaciradicis | reverse complement strand
CGCCGACCCCTGGCAGCTGCTGCGGGTCGGCGGTGTGCGGCCCGAGCAGGCCGACGGCTTCGCGCGGGCGCTGCTCGGCGCGCAGGCCGGGCCGGACGACGAGCGGCGGGGCCGGGCGCTCACGGGGTGGCTGCTGGAGCAGGCCGCCCTGGCCGGGCACACCGCGCTGGAGATGCGGGCGCTGACCGCCGCGCTGGTCCAGCGGGGCGTGCCGGACGCCGACACCGCCGTGCAGAACGCCGTCGCGGAGGGCGAGGCCCTGGTCTTCCAGGACGCCCTGGACCCGCGCGCACCGGAGCCGACGGAGGACGACGAGGAGGGCGCGGAGGGCGCGGAGCGGCCCGTGCGCATCCTGGTCGGCCTGGAGCGGTACGCGCTCGCGGAGGAGAGCCTCGCCGACGGACTGGCCCGGCTGATCAACTCGGTGCCGAAGGAGGACGGTTCGGCCCCGGAGTGGGAGCGGGCGGCCGAGGCGGCCAGGGGCTCCACCGCCGAGCTGATCCGCGCCGCGGCGGGCAGCGGCCTGGTCCTGCACACGGGCGGTGAGGCGTCCCTGGCCGAACCGGCGACCCTGCTGCGCACGGCGTCCGCCCTCGGCCTGCGCGCCTGGGCGGCGACGCACACACCGACGGGCCGCGAACGCTTCGCGCGCCTGCTGAACGGAACGGAGGAGCCGGGCGCCCCGACGCCGAGCCCCTCGACGCCGGGCAGCCCTGCGACCAGCGGCAGCGCCGACGCCGGGCGCGGCGACAGCACCGCCGGCGGCGTCACGCCGGGCGGATCGGCCGGTCTGCCCGTCGCCACCGTCGCCGGGCTTCTGGCCGGGGCCGAGGGGCCCGGGCGGGATGCCGACGGGGCGTTGGACCTGGATCTGCTCGTCGTGCTCGACGCGCCTCAGCTGGATGTCGAGACGGCCGCGCTGCTCGTCGAGTCGCTGCCCGACGGGGCCCGCCTGGTGCTGGCCGGTGATCCGGCGGTGCTGTGGTCGGCCGGTCCCGGGCGGGTGTTCGCGGATCTGCTGGCGGCGCGTGTCTGCCCGCAGGTCGCCTCCCGCCTGCCGGACCCCGGGCCCCTCGGCGAGCTCGTCTCCGGCATCGGCGTCGGCGAGCTCACCCAGGTGGAGGCCCCCGGCAAGGAGGTCGTGATCGTGCCGGTGCGGGACGCGGGCGAGGCCGTGCACCGCACCGTGCAGCTGGTCGCCGACTCGGTGCCGCGCGCGCTCGGCGTCCCCGCCGAGCAGACGCAGGTGATCACGCCGGGCCACGGCGGCGCCGCCGGCACCCGCGCCCTGAACGCCGCCCTCAAGGAGCGCCTCAACCCGGGCCCGGGCCGCTTCGGCGGCTTCGACCCCGGTGACCGCGTCGCCTACTCCCCCGCCCCAGGCCGTACCGTGCCGGGGCAGGTGGTCAAGGCGGACGCCGACGGCCTGCACCTGTCGTGCGCGGGCGTCCCGGTCGTCGTACCGAAGGAGCGGGTGGAGCAGTGCGTGCGGCACGGCTGGGCGCTCACCGCGCACCAGGCCGTGGGCAGCCGGTGGCCCGCGGCGGTCGTGGTGCTCCCCGGGGACGCCGCTCAGGCGCTGAACCGCCCCTGGGTCTACACGGCGTTCAGCCGGGCCGACCGCCACCTCTCCGTGGTGCACGGCGTGGACCAGGCCCTGCCGAAGGCGGTCGCCGAGATCCCCGCGAAGCCGCGCACGACCCGTCTGCCCGTCCTCCTGGCCACCCAACTGCCCCCGGCCACCTGACCGCCCCGAAAGGGGCGCGGGGAACTGCGCGACCGGCCACGCACGGCCCGCGGCCCGGCACGCACCAGGTCGCACCGCGGCGCAACCGCACCACCAGCCGCCCCGCACACACGAGAGCGGCGGTCACGGACACCCCGCGACCGCCGCCCTCGGCACTCCTCAGCGATCCGCGTCCAGCGGCTCGAGATCCTCGTCCTCGTCCAGCTCCGGGTCGATCTCGTCCTCGAGGTCGTCCCCGTCCAGATCGTCGTCGAACACCGCGCTGACGTCGAAGCGGCACACCACGGCCTGCGGATCGACGCCGTCGAACGGCGCCTCCAGCCACTCACCGGGCTCCGCGGGATCCTCCGCGGCGGTCACCCACAGCGTGGAGTCGCCCTCCTCCAGCCCGAACTCCTTGTGCCGCGAGGCGATCTCGTCCGGCTCGAACTCGCCGAACAGAATGCCCAGCGCCCCGTGCACCGTGCCGGAGACCCCCGTGTCCGTCGCGTCCTCGTCCGCGGCCTCCACCCGCTGCGCCTGCGCCAGCAGCCGCTGCGGCTCCACCACGGAGTAGTCGCGGCGGATGAGCACGCTGAGCGCGTTCGGCTCCTCGGGGCCCGTGTACGGCGGCAGCGTGTCCTCCGCGCCGGGGATCTCGAAGGGGGTCACCTCGTCGTAGCGGTCGTAGAGCAGCTCGTCGTACGCCTCGGCGGCCGCCGCCAGCTGGTTGAACGCCTCGTAGACGGCCGGGTCGTCCTCCCCCGACCGGCGTTCGACGGCCGCCAGGTGGCGGTCGAGCGCGGTCTTGACCGCCTCGGCGGCGGCGCGTACCTCGGCAGCGGTGGGCTGCGCAGCATCAGACATAGTGCAGACGCTATCCGTACCGGGCCCCAGCCCGCACAATAGATGCGATGCCGGAATACGAATTTGTCGACGTGTACGTACCGCGCGGGGTTTCCCGCAAGGACGCCACACGCCTGCTGACGGACCATGCCGAGTACGGACACTGGGAGTTGGACCGCCTCAGTCTGATGCGCGACGGCAGCCGCAGGGTGCGGCTGCGTCGGCGGATCATCCGCCAGGTGCGCGCCACCTGGTGAGCGAGGGGCGGCGACAGGATCACCGGAAACGGAGCGGGCCCCGCCGAGGCGGGGCCCGCTCCGTGATGTGTGTCACGCGGTGCTACGCGGAGGCGCGTGCCTTGCGGTAGAGCACGGCACCGGCCAGGAGCGCTCCGGCTCCGACGGGGAGCACGATGCCCAGCGGCAGCTCGCTGCCGGTGTGGGCGAGCTGCGAGACCGCCTCGGGTCCGTTGAGCGTCTGGGCGCCCGGCTGGTTGGCGTGCGAGGAGCCGCCCGGCGTGTGGACACCGGTGCCGGGCGGTGTGCCGGGGGTGCCGGGGTGACCGGGCTGCGCGGGCGTGCCCGGGTTCCCGGGGGTGCCCGGAGTGCCCGGGTTTCCGGGCTGTCCGGGCTGTCCGGGCGGCGTCCCGTGGCCGCCCCCGGGGGGCGTGGTGTGTCCGCTGCCCGAACCGCCGCCGGCGCAGTCGTTGCCGGTGGTGGGGTTGCCGGCGCCGATGACGTTCACGCTGTTGCCGCAGGCGTTGACCGGCGCGTCGATGGGTGCCTCGACGTGGTTGCCGGAGCCGACGCCCGGGGAGTCACTGCTGTGGCCGCCCGCGTGCGAGCCGCCGGAGCCCGTGCCGCCGTGGCCGCCGTGGCCGCCGGACGGTGCGCCGCCCTGGTCGGCGCAGCCGTTGCCGGCGGCGGGGTTGAGCACGCCGACGACGTTCACGGTGTTGCCGCAGACGTTCACCGGGGCGTGCACAGGCGCCTGCACCGTGTTGCCCGACAGCACGCCGGGCGAGTCCGAGGCACTGCCGACCGCGCCCGCGTCGGCGTGCGCGTAGCCGCCGGCGGCGGCGAGGACGCCGGTGGCGGCCGCCACCGTCATCAGGCCCTTGCGGGTCACCTGTCGCATTCCTGAATTCCCCCCTGCTTTCGAACCTGACCTGGAATCATCGGGTAAAGCCCGGTCGGCTCCGGAGCGCATGGCGCGCGCTCCGGAGCCGACGGGTCGTGAAAACGATCGGCCTCAGCGGGCCGGCGTCACTTGTTGATGCAGGTGTTGCCGAAGGCGGGGTTCAGCAGCCCGATCACGGAGACCGTGTTGCCGCAGACGTTCACCGGGACGTGCACCGGAACCTGAATGACGTTGCCGGACGCGACACCCGGGGAATGCACCGCGGCACCCTGAGCACCGGCGTCGGCGACGGCCAGGCCCGCACCCGCGAGAACCAGACCACCGGTGGCAGCCGCAGCAGCGACGACCTTCTTGATCATTATTCCTCCTTGTTGGCAATGCGATCCCAAGTAGCGGATCGCATCACCTGTAACGAGGAGGGATGAATGGAGCTACGAGCGTATGAGCACATTCACTCTTCTCAGTCAGTTCCGTACACGCAGCCGATTTCCGGGGTCATGACGCGTCGATGAAACGGTCGAGAACGCGCACGCCGAATTTCAGGCCGTCGACCGGCACCCGCTCGTCGACACCGTGGAACATGCCGGCGAAGTCCAGCTCCGGGGGCAGCTTCAGGGGCGCGAAGCCGAAACCGCGGATGCCGAGGTCGTCGAAGGACTTGGCGTCCGTGCCGCCGGAGAGCATGTAGGGGATCGCCTTGGCCGTCGGGTCCTCCGCCAGCAGCGAGGACTGCATGGCCTCGACCAGGGCGCCGTCGAAGGAGGTCTCCAGCGCCTTGTCGGAGTGCACGTCCTCGCGCCGCACCTTGGGGCCGAGGATCGAGTCGAGGTCGGCGAGGAACTCCTCCTCGTGCCCGGGCAGGAAACGCCCGTCGACGTGCGCCGTGGCCTCGCCGGGGATGACGTTGACCTTGTAGCCGGCGCCGAGCTGGGTGGGGTTGGCGGTGTTGCTCAGCGTCGCGCCGATCAGCTTGGCGATGCCGCCGAGCCGGGCCAGGGTCGCCTCCATGTCCTCCGGGTCCAGCTCGGTGCCCAGGGCGTCGCCGAGTTCGTCGAGGAAGGCGCGGGTGGTCTTGGTGACCCGGACGGGGAACCGGTGCCGGCCGAGCCGGGCGACGGCCTCCGACAGCTCGGTGATGGCGTTGTCGCGGTGGATCATCGAGCCGTGGCCCGCGGTGCCGGCCACGGTCAGCTTCATCCAGTGCATGCCCTTCTCGGCCGTCTGGATCAGGTAGAGCCTGCGCTGCTCGCTCACGGTGAACGAGAACCCGCCCACCTCGCTGATGGCCTCGGTGACGCCCTCGAAGAGGTCGGGGTGCCGGTCCACCAGGTGCCGGGCGCCGTACGTGCCGCCGGCCTCCTCGTCCGCGAGGAACGCCAGCACGATGTCGCGCGGGGGCCGGCGTCCGCTGCGCAGCCGGTCGCGGACGACCGCCAGGGTCATCGCGTCCATGTCCTTCATGTCGACGGCGCCCCGGCCCCACACGCACCCGTCGGCGATCTCGCCGGAGAAGGGGTGGTGGGTCCAGTCGTCGGCGTTGGCGGGCACGACGTCCAGGTGGCCGTGGATCAGCAGCGCGGGCCGGGAGGGGTCCTCCCCCTCGATGCGGGCCACCGTGGAGGCGCGGCCGGGGTGCGACTCGAAGATCTTCGGCTCCAGGCCCACCTCGGCGAGCTTCTCGGCGACCCACTCGGCCGCCTTGCGCTCGCCCGGTCCCGAGTGGTCGCCGTAGTTGCTGGTGTCGAAGCGGATCAGGTCGCGGCAGAGGTCCACGACCTCGTCCTCGCCGGTGACGCCCCTGGCCGTGTCCGTGTCGCTCACGCTGCTTCCTCCCGCTGTCACTGCTGGTGGTTCCCCTCATCCTGCCCCTCCGCCGCGCCGCGCCCAAGAGCGGGACCGGCCCGTCACACGCCGTTCACGCGGGCGCCGGGGCCGGACGGGGGGTGATCGGGCACCCCTCGAAAGCCTGGTAATGTTTCCCTCGTCGCCGCGGGGCAGACCCCGCACGACAGACACCTTGTCCGGGTGGCGGAATGGCAGACGCGCTAGCTTGAGGTGCTAGTGCCCTTTATCGGGCGTGGGGGTTCAAGTCCCCCCTCGGACACTTCACAGGCCGGGCGGATCGAGAGACATCTCGATCCGCCCGGTTCTTTTTCGTGCCCTGGTCCGGGGCCGGGACCGATGGTCCCCGGCGGGTCCCGGTCGGCCCCTCGTGGGGGTGGTACCGCGGTGGTCACGTGGATGGTGGGGCTTGTCCCGCGGCGTGAGCCCCGGACCGAAGGAGCTGATCGCCATGACGACCCTGGCAGCGACACCGGACCGTCCGGTTCGGGTGGAGGCGGTGCTCGACGCACCACTGTCGCGGTGGCTGTGGCTGGTGAAGTGGATCCTGGTCATCCCGCACTACGTGGTGCTGTTCTTCCTGTGGGTCGCGTTCACCCTGGTGAGCGTGGTCGCGTTCTTCAGCATCCTGTTCACCGGCCGCTATCCCCGCACCCTGTTCGACTTCAATCTGGGGGTGCTGCGCTGGAGCTGGCGGGTCGCCTACTACTCGTACGGCGCCCTCGGCACCGACCGGTACCCACCGTTCAGCCTGGGCGAGGAGCCCGACTACCCGGCCCGGCTGGACATCGCCTATCCGGAACACCTCTCGCGCGGCCTGGTGCTGGTGAAGTGGTGGCTGCTGGCGATCCCGCACTACATCGTCATCGGGTTCTTCCTCGGCGGCTGGCGGGTCGGCTGGTGGGACGGCGGCCTGGTCGCCGTGCTGGCCCTCATCGCGGCCGTGACCCTGGCGTTCACCGAGAAGTACCCCAAGGGCCTGTTCGACCTGATCCTGGGCCTGAACCGGTGGGTGCTGCGGGTGGCCGCCTACGTGGCGCTGATGACGGACAGCTACCCGCCGTTCCGGCTCGACATGGGAGGTGACGAGCCCGCAGTGGCGACCACGGTGGAGGACCGGCCGTGACCGCCCTGCTGGTCGCCGGGTTCCTGATCGTGCACGGGCTGCTGCACCCGGGCGTCTGGACGGCGCCCCGGCAGCCCGGCCGGCCGGCCCCGTTCGACCCGGGACACTCGTGGGCGCTGTCCGCGGCCCATGTCGCGCCCGCCCCGGCCAGGTCCGCCGCGCTGGCCCTGGCCTGGTGGACGGCGCTGGTCTACTGCGCCGCCGGCATCGGGGTGCTCGCGGGCGGCGGCTGGTGGTCCGCGACGGCGCTCGTCGCGGCCGTGAGCGGGCTCGTCCTGAAGGCGCTGTGGTTCGACCCGTGGCTGAGCGTGGGCGTCCTGCTGGACCTGGGCGTGGTGGCCGCCGTCGCCGCCTCCTGGCCGGCGTCCCTGTACTGAACCCGCAAGTCCCCGCCCCAGCGCCGGAGATGGGGCGGAACAAAGGCCCTCACTCTCGGTGTGGGGTATCTCTCTCCGGCGTGAAACCCGCAGGTCAGTGATGCATGGTGCGCGGTAGGTTCGCCCGGACGGCCCACCCGGGTCGCCGTTCTACGGGGCCGAACCTAACTTCGTACTAAAATTTCCGGCTTGTTACGGAGCTGGAGGAGGACAACCCCAGGCAGACCTGCGGGCCCGCCAGCGCCCCGGAGGCTTCCGGGATCGAGACGCGAGGACCGATGGCAGCGATACACGAGAGCAGTGCTCTCGGCCTGCTCGACGAAGAGCTCAGCGCTGAGATCCACCGACAGTTCGGCGACACCGCCCGCTTCTCCGCAGGTCAGGCGGCCTCCCCACGGACCCTGGTCGACATCTTCGACGCCTCCGTGCGCTCCTACCCCGGTGAGCTCGCCCTGGACGACGGCTCGCGGCAGCTCACCTACCGGGAGCTGGCGGCCGAGGTCGAGCGGCTGCGCGGGCGGCTGGCCGCCGCCGGAGTCGGGCTCGGCGACCGGGTGGGGGTCCGGGTCCCCTCGGGCACCAACGAGCTGTACGTGGCGATCCTGGCCGTCCTCGCCGCCGGTGCCGCCTACGTCCCCGTCGACGCCGAGGACCCGGACGAGCGGGCCGAGCTGGTGTTCGGGGAGGCGGAGGTGCGGGCCGTCGTCGGCGCCGGACACGAGCTGAGCGTCACCGGGCGCGGTGCGGCGCGGGCCGCGCGGCCCACCATCGAGCACGACGCGTGGATCATCTTCACCTCCGGCTCCACCGGGAAGCCCAAGGGCGTCGCCGTCTCCCACCGCAGCGCAGCGGCGTTCGTGGACGCCGAGGCCGCGCTGTTCCTCACCGACGACCCGATCGGTCCGGGCGACCGGGTCATGGCGGGGCTGTCGGTGGCCTTCGACGCGTCCTGCGAGGAGATGTGGCTGGCCTGGCGCTACGGCGCCTGTCTGGTGCCGGTGCCGCGCTCGCAGGTCAGGAGCGGTGCCGACCTCGGTCCCTGGCTGGTCGAGCAGGAGATCAGCGTCGTCTCGACGGTGCCGACCCTCGCTGCGCTCTGGGAGCCCGAGGCCCTCGACGACGTCCGCCTGCTGATCTTCGGCGGCGAGGCCTGTCCGCCGGAGCTGGTGCAGCGGCTGGTGACGGAGGGCCGGGAGGTGTGGAACACCTACGGGCCGACCGAGGCCACCGTCGTCGCCTGCGCCTCGCTGATGAGCGGTGCCGAGCCGATCCGCATCGGGCTGCCGCTGGCCGGCTGGGAGCTGGCCGTCGTCGACGAGGCCGGGGAGCCCGTCGCGATGGGCGCCAGCGGGCAGCTGGTGATCGGCGGTGTGGGTCTGGCCCGGTACCTGGACGCCGAGAAGGACGCCGAGAAGTACGCGCCCCTCGCCTCTCTGGGCTGGGAGCGGGCGTACCGCAGCGGCGACCTGGTCAGGGCCGAACCCGAGGGGCTGGTCTTCCTCGGGCGGGCCGACGAGCAGATCAAGCTCGGCGGCCGCCGGATCGAGCTCGGCGAGGTCGATTCCGCGCTGCAGGCGCTGCCCGGGGTGGCCGGCGCGGCCGCCGCGGTTCGGACCGCGCGCGGCGGCAACCAGCTGCTGGTCGGCTATGTCGTCACCCAGGACGGCTGGGACCACGCGGCCGCGGTGGAGAAGCTGCGCGCCGAACTGCCCGCGGCGCTCGTCCCGCTGCTCGCTCCGGTCGCCGAGCTGCCGACCCGGACCAGCGGCAAGGTCGACCGCGACGCGCTGCCCTGGCCCCTGGAGGGCCTGGAGACCGGCGGGCCGGCCGAGCGGCTGTACGGCACCGAGGCGTGGCTCGCCGAGCAGTGGACGGAAGTCCTCGGCATCCCCGTCACCAGCGCCCGCGACGACTTCTTCGCGATCGGCGGCGGCAGTCTGGCCGCCGCGCAGCTGACCACCCGGCTGCGCGCCCGCTACCCGAGCGCCGCCGTCCTCGACATCTACCAGCAGCCCACGCTGCGCAAGCTGGCGCGGCGGCTGGAGGACTCGGCGCAGGACGACGGGGGCAGCCGCACGGTCGCGCCCGTCCCCGCCCGGGCCAGGGTCTTCCAGCTGCTGCTCCTCGTTCCGCTGTTCACGCTGCTCGGGCTGCGCTGGACGGTGGCGCTGGCCGCGCTGGGGAACCTGCTGCCCGCCTGGTCGTGGCTGCCGACGGCGCCCTGGTGGCTGCTCGCGGCCGCCGCCCTGCTGCTCTTCAGCCCGCCCGGCCGGCTCGCGATCGCGGCGGGTGGCGCGCGGCTGCTGCTGCGGGGTGTGCGCCCGGGCCGGTACGCGCGCGGCGGCGGCGTCCACCTGCGGCTGTGGACGGCGGAGCGGCTGGCCGAGTTCAGCGGCGCGACCTCGCTGACGGGCTCCTGGCTGGAGCGGTACGCGCGCGCCCTGGGCGCCAAGGTCGGCCAGGACGTCGACCTGCACTCGCTGCCTCCGGTCACCGGCCTGCTGAAGCTGGGCCGGGGCGCGGCCGTGGAGTCCGAGGTCGACCTGTCCGGCTGGTGGCTGGACGGCGACCGGCTGGAGATCGGCCAGGTCAAGGTCGGCGCGCACGCCACCGTCGGCACCCGCAGCATCCTCTTCCCGGGCGCCCGCGTCGGCAAGCGCGCCGAGGTGGCGCCGGGTTCGGCGGTCACCGGGCAGATCCCGACCGGCCAGCGCTGGGCGGGCGCTCCCGCGGTCAAGCTCGGCAAGGCCAAGCGGAACTGGCCCAAGGACCGGCCGCAGCGGGGCACGTACTGGCGGGTGATGTACGGCCTGACGGGCCTGGTCCTCACCGCGCTGCCGCTGCTGGCCGGCGGGGCCGCCTTCCTCGTGGCGTACGCCCTCGTCGACCCGGCCGCGCCGGTGCGCGGGGCCGCGCTCGCCCTGGTCCCGGCGACGCTGGCCTTCGGGGCGGCGTACGCGCTGCTGATCCTCGTCGGCGTGCGGCTGCTGAGTGTGGGGCTGCGGGAGGGGACGTATCCGACGCACAGCCGGACCGGGTGGCAGGCGTGGACGGTCACCCAGCTGATGGACCGCTCCCGGGACACGCTGTTCCCGCTGTACGCCGGGCTGGTGACGCCGGTGTGGCTGCGGCTGCTCGGCATGCGCGTCGGGCGCGGCGCCGAGGTGTCGACCGTGCTGGCGCTGCCCAGCCTGACGACGGTCGGCGAGGGCGCGTTCCTGGCCGACGACACGCTGACGGCGCCGTACGAGCTGGGGCGCGGCTGGATGCGGATCGGGCGCGCGGAGATCGGGCGGCGGGCGTTCCTCGGGAACTCGGGGATGACCGCGCCGGGGCGGAGCGTGCCGGACGGCGGGCTGGTCGGGGTGCTGTCGGCCACGCCGAAGAAGGCGAAGAAGGGCAGCTCCTATCTGGGGCTGCCGCCGGTGAAGCTGCCGCGCAACACCGAGCCGGGCGACCAGAGCCGGACGTACGACCCGCCGGCGCGGCTGCTGTGGGCGCGCGGGCTGGTGGAGCTGTGCCGGATCCTGCCGGTGTTCTGCTCGGCCGCGCTGGCCGCCGGCACGATGGCGGTGCTGTGCCTGCTGGGGCCGTGGGCGCCGCTGCTGTCCGGGCTGGTGCTGCTCGGGGCGGGCGTGCTGGCCGCGCTGGTCTCGGTGCTCGCGAAGTGGCTGCTGGTGGGGCGGCACCACACGGGCGAGCATCCGCTGTGGAGCGGTTATGTGTGGCGCAACGAGCTCGCCGATACCTTCGTCGAGGTCGTGGCGGTGCCGTGGCTGGCCGGGGCGGTGCCGGGGACGTCGCTGATGAACGGGTGGCTGCGCGCTCTGGGCGCCCGCATCGGCAGGGGCGTGTGGGTGGAGAGCTACTGGCTGCCGGAGAGCGATCTGGTGACCTTGGAGGACGCGGCGACGGTCAACCGGGGCTGCGTGCTGCAGACCCACCTCTTCCACGACCGGATCTTGCGGACGGATACTGTTGTCCTCCGTGAGGGCGCCACGCTGGGCCCTGGCGGGATCGTGCTGCCCGGCAGCACGATCGGGGCCCGTACCACCCTGGGTCCCGCGTCGCTCGTCATGGCCGCGGAGTCCGTCCCGGACGACACCCGCTGGCTGGGCAACCCGATCGAGGCATGGCGTCCCTGAAAGCGGGCCACTCGGGATCGGTGGGCGGTGTACCGGCGGGCAGTGGCGGCGCAGGGCAGGGAGCGGAAGCGGCAGTGGCGGTTCAGCAGTCGGCGGCGGCCGACCCGTACTTTCCGGAACACGGTGACCCCCGTTACCGCGTGCACCGGTACGAGATCACGCTGGACTACCGTCCGGGGCCGAACCGGCTGGCGGGCGCCGTCCGGATCAACGCCATAGCGGGACGGTCGCCGCTCGCCGAGTTCTTCCTGAACCTGTCCGACTTCAGGATCGGCCGGGTGCGGGTGGACGGCCGGCAGCCGCACTACACCCACCGCGGCGGCCGGCTGCGCATCCGGCCCGCCAAGCCGGTCCGCCCCGGTGCCGCGTTCACGGTCGAGGTGCACTGGTCGGGCAACCCGAAGCCGGTGAGCAGCCCGTGGGGCGGGCTGGGCTGGGAGGAGCTGGAGGACGGGGCGCTGGTGGCGAGCCAGCCGATCGGGGCGCCGTCCTGGTACCCGTGCAACGACCGGCCGGCGGACAAGGCCTCCTACCAGATCTCGGTGACCACGCCGTCGGCGTACGCGGTGGTCGCCGGCGGGCGGCTGCTGACCCGTACGACCAAGGCGTCCACCACCACCTGGGTGTACGAGCAGGCCGCGCCGACCTCCAGCTATCTGGTGGGGCTCGCGATCGGCAAGTACCAGACGGTGCTGCTGGGCGATCCGGGACCGGGCGGGGTGCCGCAGCACGGGCACATCCCGGCGCACCTGCTGCCGGAGTTCTCGCGGGACTTCGCGCGGCAGCCGCGGATGATGGACCTGTTCCAGGAGCTGTTCGGGCCCTACCCGTTCGAGGAGTACGCGGTCGTGGTGACCGACGAGGAGCTCGATGTGCCGGTGGAGGCACAGGGGTTGTCGCTGTTCGGCGCCAACCACGTGGACGGGGCCCGGGGTTCGGAGCGGCTGGTCGCGCACGAGCTGGCGCACCAGTGGTTCGGCAACAGCGTGTCCATCGCGGACTGGCGGCACATCTGGCTGAACGAGGGGTTCGCCAAGTACGCCGAGTGGCTGTGGTCGGAGCGCTCGGGCGGCCGGTCCGCGCAGCAACTGGCCGCCGCCGCGCACCGGTTGCTGTCCTCGCAGCCGCAGGACCTGAAGCTGGCCGACCCCGGGCGCAAGACGATGTTCGACGACCGGCTCTACGAGCGCGGCGGCCTCGCCGTGCACGCGGTGCGCTGTGCGCTGGGCGACGACGCGTTCTTCCGCATGCTGCGGGGCTGGACAAGCCTGCACCGGGGCGGCGCGGTCACCAGCGCGATGTTCACCGCGCACGCCAACCGGTACGCGGACGAGCCGCTGGACGACGTGTTCGACGCCTGGCTGTACCGCACGGCGCTGCCCGCCCTGCCCACCCTGGTGCCGGCGCGTCCGACGCATCCGCCCACCAACGCCGAGTCGGCGTAGCGGGGGACGGCGGCCGGTGCGGGAGAATGGCGCCCATGTCCCGACGTACCCCGCCCTCCGGGCGCCGGCGCGGCTCCGCGCCCGCTGCCGCCGCCTTTTGTCCCTGCGGTCTCGGAGAGCCGTACGACGCGTGCTGCGGCCGCTTCCTCGGGGGTGAGGCGGCCGCGCCGACCGCGGAGGCACTGATGCGGTCGCGCTATACGGCCTTCGTCCGGCTGGACGAGCCGTACCTGCTGCGCACCTGGCACCCGCGGACCCGGCCGGCGCGTCTCGACCTCGATCCCGGCATGCGCTGGACGGGCCTGGAGATCCTCGGCACGACCGACGGCTCGGCCTTCCACGGCACCGGCACGGTGACGTTCCGGGCGTCGTTCAGGGGCGGTTCGCTGCACGAGCGCAGCCGGTTCGAGCGGGTGGACGGGGCGTGGGTGTACGTGGACGGGGAGTTCCTCGATTAGGCGCTCCGCTCGATGAGCGGGACTGGGGCGTCGGGCTTCTGCGGGTCCGTCGTGGCTGGTCGCGCAGTTCCCCGCGCCCCT
This sequence comes from Streptomyces panaciradicis, assembly GCF_023516615.1. Taxonomy (GTDB): domain Bacteria; phylum Actinomycetota; class Actinomycetes; order Streptomycetales; family Streptomycetaceae; genus Streptomyces; species Streptomyces panaciradicis. The sequence goes on along the minus strand of NZ_JAMGBF010000207.1, from coordinate 5,022 downwards.
TCAGGGCGCGAGCGAACCGCAACGGACTTCACCACGTCCGCTCAGGGCGCCAGTATGTCCAGTTCCTGGAGCGCCCCCACCGTGATCTCGCGGGTCAGCTCCTCGGCGCGGGCGGCGTCGCCCTCCCGGACCGCCTCGGCGACCTGGACGTGCAGGGTCACGGCGGCCGGGTCGGGGTCCTCGAACATCACCTCGTGGTGGGTGCGGCCCGCGAGGACCTCGGCCACGACGTCGCCGAGGCGCGCGAACATCTCGTTGCCCGAGGCCGTGAGGATGATCCGGTGGAAGGCCATGTCGTGGACGAGGTAGCCCTCCAGGCGGTGGCCGCGGGAGTTGGCGACCATGCCGAGCGCGCACTCGGTCAGCTCCGCGCACTGCTCGGCGGTCGCGTGCCGGGCCGCGAGTCCGGCCGCGACCGGTTCGATCGCGGAGCGCAGCACGGTCAGGGAGCGCAGCTGCCCGGGGCGGTCGGCGCCGGCCAGCCGCCAGCGGATGACCTGGGGGTCGTAGACGTTCCACTCGGCCTTCGGGCGCACGGTCACGCCGACGCGACGGCGGGACTCCACGAGGTGCATCGACTCCAGGACGCGGACCGCCTCGCGCATCACGGAGCGTGAGACGTCGAAACGCTGGGCCAGTTCGTCGGTGCGCAGAACGCTGCCCGGCGGGTACTCCCCCGCGGTGATCGCGGGGCCGAGGGTGTCCAGTACATGGCCGTGCAGCCCCCGGCCCGGTGTGCTCATGCACTCAGAGTACGTGCCGGATCACACCTTCAAAAAGTCAGACTTATTTGTCACAGGCTCTTGAATTCGTCGTACCTAATCGGTTTCAGTTACGTCGACACCAGTCGAAGAAGACAGTGAGGCAGCGATGAGCACCCCCCATGTCGTCGTGGTGATGGGCGTCGCGGGCACCGGCAAGACCACCATCGGTCCCCTGCTCGCGGCCCGGCTCGGCGTCCCGTACGCCGAGGGCGACGACTTCCACCCGCAGGCCAACATCGCCAAGATGTCGGCCGGCGTCCCGCTCGGCGACGACGACCGCTGGCCGTGGCTCGACGCCATCGGCGCCTGGGCGCACGGGCGGGCGGGACTCGGCGGAGTGGTCAGCTGCTCGGCGCTGAAACGGTCCTACCGCGACCGGCTCCGCGCCGCCGCGCCCGGCGTCGTCTTCGTCCATCTGGCGGGCGACCGCGCCCTCATCGAGGACCGGATGTCCCACCGTCAGGGGCACTTCATGCCGACCGCGCTGCTCGACTCCCAGTTCGCCACGCTCCAGCCGCTGGAGCGGGACGAGGCGGGCGTCGCCGTGGACGTCGCCGGCAGCCCCGAACAGATCACCGAACGGGCCGTGAAGGCACTCGCCGACCTCCCGTAACCCCCCGCGCCTCCCCCTCCCCTCCCCGTACCTGCAAGGGAACTCCCCCGTGACCAGACTCAGCGTCGAGATGCTGGCAGCGGACGCGCCCGAGCCGATCACTTCGGCCGGCCACGCTCAGCTGGGCATCGCCGTACTGGCGGGCATCGCCGTCATCGTGCTGCTCATCACCAAGTTCAAACTGCACGCCTTCCTGTCGCTGACCCTCGGGTCGCTGGTGCTCGGCGCGGTCGCCGGCGCGCCCCTCGACAAGGTGATCACCAGCTTCACCACCGGCCTCGGGACCACGGTCGCCGGCGTCGGCGTGCTGATCGCGCTCGGCGCGATCCTCGGCAAGATGCTCGCCGACTCCGGCGGCGCCGACGAGATCGTCGACACGATCCTCGCCAAGGCGGGCGGCCGGGCCATGCCGTGGGCGATGGTGCTGATCGCCTCGGTGATCGGCCTGCCGCTGTTCTTCGAGGTCGGCGTGGTGCTGCTGATCCCGGTCGTGCTGATGGTCGCCAAGCGCGGCAACTACTCCCTGATGCGGATCGGCATACCCGCCCTGGCCGGTCTGTCCGTGATGCACGGCCTGGTGCCGCCGCACCCCGGCCCGCTGGTCGCGATCGACGCGGTGCACGCCAACCTCGGCGTCACCCTCGCCCTGGGCGTCCTCATCGCCATCCCGACGGTGATCGTCGCCGGGCCGCTGTTCTCCAAGGTCGCCGCGCGCTGGGTGGACGTCCAGGCTCCCGACCGGATGATCCCGCAGCGCGCCTCGGAGGAGCTGGAGACCCGTCCGAGCTTCGGTGCCACGCTGACCACGATCCTGCTGCCGGTCGTCCTGATGCTCTCCAAGGCGCTGGTCGACATCGTGATCGACGACCCGACGAACCTCACCCAGCGCGTCTTCGACGTCGTCGGCTCCCCGCTGATCGCCCTGCTCGCCGCCGTGCTGCTCGGCATCTTCACGCTGCTGCGGCCCGCCGGGTTCGGCAAGGAGCGGCTCACCCCGCTGGTGGACAAGGGCCTCGCGCCCATCGCGGGCATCCTGCTGATCGTCGGCGCGGGCGGCGGCTTCAAGCAGACGCTGATCGACACCGGCGTGGGCCAGATGATCCTGGACATCTCCAAGGACTGGTCGATCCCGGCGCTGCTGCTGGCCTGGCTGATCGCCGTGATCATCCGCCTCGCCACCGGCTCGGCGACGGTGGCGACGGTCTCGGCGGCCGGCCTGGTGGCCCCGCTCGCGGCCGACATGTCGACCACCCACACGGCCCTGCTGGTCCTGGCGATCGGCGCCGGCTCGCTCTTCTTCAGCCATGTCAACGACGCCGGGTTCTGGCTGGTCAAGGAGTACTTCGGCCTGAGCGTCGGCGAGACCGTCAAGACGTGGTCGGTCATGGAGACGATCATCTCCGTGGTCGCGGGCGGCCTGGTCCTGCTGCTGTCGCTGGTCATCTAGGAGGACGCGGATGAGCCACCCCCTGTTCGACATCCGCGGCCGCACCGCCCTGGTGACCGGCGCCGGCCGGGGCATCGGCCTGGCGCTGGCCCGGGGCCTGGCGGAGGCCGGCTGCACCGTGGTCCTCAACGGACGCGACGCCGGCCGGCTCACCGACGCGGCCGCGCGGCTGCCCGGCGAGATCCACACGGCCGTCTTCGACGTCACCGACGGACCCTCGGTCAAGGCGGGCATCGCCGATGTCGAACAGCGGGTCGGCCCGCTCGACATCCTCGTCAACAACGCGGGCATGCAACTGCGCGCCCCACTGACGGAGTTCACCGACTCCGACTGGCACCGCATCCTGGACACCAACCTCACCAGCGCCTTCCTGGTCGGCCGGGAGGCGGCCCGGTACATGACCGCCCGCGGCCACGGCAAGATCGTCAACATCTGCTCGCTGCAGAGCGAGGTGGTCCGCCCGGGCATCGCGCCCTACGCGGCCACCAAGGGCGCGCTGAAGATGCTGACCAAGGGCATGTGCGCCGACTGGGGCCCGTACGGCGTGCAGGTCAACGGCCTCGGCCCCGGCTACATCGAGACCGAGCTGACCCAACCCCTCGTCGACGACGAGGAGTTCAGCGCGTGGGTGCGCCGCCGCACCCCGGCCGGCCGCTGGGGCACCACCGAGGACCTGGTCGGCGGACTGCTGTTCCTGGCCTCGCCCGCGGCCGACTTCGTCGGCGGGCAGGTGCTGTACGTCGACGGCGGCATGACGAGCGTGCTGTGAAGGAGGCCGCGCGGATGCTCGGTTGTGTGATCCACGGTCGCGGCGATCTGCGCGTGGAGGAGCTGCCGGTACCGGAGCCCGGCCCCGGGCAGGCTCTCGTCGCCGTCCGCTACGGCGGCGTCTGCGGCTCCGACCTGCACTACCTCCGGCACGGCGGAGTGGGCGACTTCCGCCTGCGAGAGCCGATGCTGCTCGGCCACGAGGTGGTGGGGACGGTGCTGGCGTACGGCACCGCGTCCCCGGCGGGTCCCGCCCCGGGCACGGCCGTCGCCGTGCACCCGGCCACCCCGTGCGGCGCCTGCCCGGAGTGCGTCCGGGGGCGCCGCACCATCTGCCGGGACACCCGCTACCTCGGCAGCGCGGCCCGCTTCCCGCACGTGCAGGGCGGCTTCGCGGCCCGAGTCGTCGTCCCCGCCGATCAGTTGAGGCCGCTCCCCGCGAGCCTGGAGCTGCGCCGGGCGGCCCTCGCCGAGCCGCTCGCCGTCGCCCTGCACGCCGTGCACCGGGCCGGGGACGTGGCCGGACGGCACGTCCTGGTCACCGGCGCCGGCCCGATCGGCTGTCTCGTGGTCGCCGCGGCCCGGGCGGCGGGTGCCACCCGGGTCACCGTCACCGATCTCCTTCCGGCGGCGCTGGAATACGCCCGTACCGCCGGAGCCGACACCGTCGTACGGGCGGACGACCCGGACGATCCCGGGTGGCCGGCCGAGGCGGACGTGGCCGTGGAGGCGTCCGGGGTGGCCGCCGGTCTGGAGACCTGTCTGCGTCTGGTGCGGCGCGGCGGGGTCGTCGTCCAGCTCGGGATGCTGCCGCCCGGGCCGAGCCCCTTCGCGGGGAACCTCGTCGTGAGCCGGGAGATCGAGCTGCGGGGAGCCTTCCGTTTCGACGCCGAGTTCGACGAGGCGTTGCGGCTGCTCGCGGCCCGGCCCGCGCTCGACGGGCTGGTCAGCGCGGTGGTCCCGGTGCGGGAGGCGGCCTCGGCCTTCGCGCTGGCGGCCGACCGGAGCCGTTCCTGCAAGGTGCTGCTGGACTTCGGGGCGCCGTGAAAGGGTTCCCCGGCGGCCCGGCCGCCCGCATCATGAGGAGATCCCGGGGCGGGGGCCTCGGGGTTCACGGTGTCGGGGGGCTTCATGGCTGTTTCCCTCGGGACGCGCATCTCGGGGCTGCTGGTGGCCGGAGCGGTGGCGGTGGCCGTCACGGCCTTCGGCGGTGACCGGGGTGGCGGACCGGAGAGCGGCGGAGACGGCGGTGGCGGCGCGATCGTGACCGCGGGCCCCTCCGCCCGCCCGCTCGCCGCCGCCCCGTCCGCCTCCCCCACTCCCCGTCAGTCGCCCGCCGGCGAGGCGAGCGCCCTCGTGGACCCCACCGCGCCGCCGCACGCCCACCGCGGCACCGCCCCGCACCCGTCCGCCTCCCCCACGCGGCCGCC
>NZ_JAMGBF010000206.1 GCF_023516615.1 Streptomyces panaciradicis | reverse complement strand
ACGTCGAGCGAGGTGAGCGGGTCGTTGTTGCCCTCGCCGTCGCCGTAGGTCATGCAGAAGCAGCTGTCGTCCCAGAAGGCGTTCACGTACGAGTTGCCGTAGTGGACGCGGGAGTAGGCGCCGACGCCGTCGTTCTTGATGCCGGAGCGGCCGAAGGTGTTCTTGTAGAAGTCCCAGGTCTCCTGAGCGCCGTAGGCCGCGTCGGCGGCGGCGGTCGCCGCCGAGGCCGTGGTCCCGTCGCCCCAGGTGTCGTTGTCCTGGGAGAACAGGGTGCCGGTGCCGGATTCGCCGTGGGCGAGGTCGTACGTCTTGTGGCCGCCGCGTGAGGCGTCGGTGAGCGTGTACGACGAGCCGGACTGCGTGCTCGTCAGGTCCACCTTCCCGCTGTACTTGGTGTTGCCGACGCCGGTTTCGACACCCTGGAACTGGAACAGCTTCCGGCCGGTGGCGGCGTCGGTGATGACGTGCAGTTCGTTCGGGGTGCCGTCGTCCTGGAGGCCGCCGACCACGGTCTCGTAGGCGAGGACGGGCCTGCCGGACGCGGCCCAGACGACCTTGCGCGGCGCCCGGGAGGAGCGGGACTTCTCGGAGCCGGCGGCCTTCGCCGCGCCGAGGGCCTGGTGCTCGGCCCGGTCGGGGGCGATGCGCGGCGTGAGCGAGTCGGGCTTGAGCGAGCCCTGCACCGCTCTGGTCACGCCCTCGCGCTTGCCGGACTTCGCCGTGTGCACGATCAGGTCGCCGCCGAGCACGGGCAGACCGGCGTAGGTGCGCTCGTAGCGCGTGTGCACGGTGCCGTCGGCGTCTTTGACGACGTCCTTGACGACCAGCTTTTCCTGGGCGCCGAGTCCTATCGCCTTCGCCGTCGCGGCGGCCGAGGTCCGGGCCTGCTGGAGGAGGGCGGTGTGGGCGGTGGCGGACAGGGCGACCGCGGCCGCGCCGGGGCGGTCCTGTGCCGTCGGTTGTGCCGTGGCCGGGCCGCCGAGGGTGGTGCTCAGCAGCGCTCCGGCCGCGACGGCGGTGGCGAGGGCCAGCAGGGTGTGTTGGTGACGCTGGGAACGGGAGGTCACTCAAACTCCTCTGAAGGGGTGTGGGGGGTGGTCCGAACGGCAGGTGCCGCCGGTTGGGCGTGAGGGGTGGTCGATGCGGCGCCGCTGCCTGGCCCGCGGACATGGTCGTGCCCGGCCAGCCTGTCCGGGACATGACAAGTTTCAACAACTTGCAGTGCCCGGGACATTGGCGGTCGACGCCGAGTGCGGGTGCGACGGGATGGCGTGTGTACGGCCAGAGACACGAACGACCGGTGACGCGCGGCCGGGTGGCCGAGCGGTCGGCGGGGGCCGCGTGCCCCGACGGCTACGGTCTTGCGGCCGGGCCCGGTCTCGTCGAATGACCGTTGGCCACTCGGACGTTGGACGGCCTGACGGCAGCGGCGAACATGAAGTCTCCATGGAATGTGGGGGGTTGGAGAGGTGAACACGACAGAACCCCAGTCGTGCCCGCCAGCGCTACACCCGTTTCCAAGGTCCGACAACTCCCCCACAGGTCCTTCACCGCCGGGGCACACATCGGTGGCCGGGCCGAAGCACATCGGGAACACGACCGGTCAGGCGGGGCTGAGAGGATGCGCCGCCGTGGTGGAGCGCGGCGGCCAGGAGTGCGGGGAGAGGATGCCGAGCACGTAGGCGCGGGCCACCAGCGCCGGTCGGGTGGCGGCGCCCAACAGCCGCCGGAGGCGGGCGAGGTGGTAGTCGACCGTCTGCCGTGACAGGCGCAGCGCCGCGGCGACACCGGCGTTGTCGTGGCCCGCGGCCAGCAGGGCGAGTATCCGCACCTGGGCCGGCGTGAGCGCGGGATGCGGCTCGTGACTCAGGCCGGGCCGTGTGACCACCGCCCACACGCCCGGCTCCCGCCCCCGGGAGCGGTTGACGACGCTCAGGTGCACCCACACGCGGCGCAGGCGCCGGTCCCCGTCGACGAGCACGGCGCTGGACTGCGCGTTCCGGCGCCGCCCGCCGGTCAGTTCGCCCCAGACGGCGTGCAGCGCGGCGCGTTCCGGGGTCTCGGCCAGGAGGGAGTCGGCCGGGGAGCCCACCAGGTCGCCCAGCCGCAGGCGCAGCAACTCCGCGGCCGCGGCGCTCGCTTCGTCCACCACCCCGTCCGCGGACAGCCGTACGCAGGGCAGGCCACTGTGGTCCCGCAGCGCGCGCAGGTCCTCCTCGGCCCGGTGCCTGCCGTCCAGGGCGTGGGTGTACTCGCTGACATCCACGTAGGTGCCCGCCACACAGCGCTGGTCACCCCAGGACACCGGAAAGCGGTATCCGGCCGCGTGGCCGGGCGAGCCGTCCGGGCGCCGGTAGGTGAGCGTGTGGCGCAGGGAGTGGCCGCCAGTGAGGACCTCGTCGTCGAGCGCCATGAACCGGGCCGCGTCGTCCGGGGCGTCGAAATCGCCGAGGTGTCGGCCGACCATGCGGTCGGGCGTGGTGCCGTACAGGTGGGCGTAGGCGTGGTTGGCCCACACATAGCACCCGGCGGCGTCGCGCACGAACATCGCCGCAGGGCTCAGATCAGCGAAGGAAGCGTAGGCACCGGCTCCCGCCGGGGCGCCGCCGCACACCTCCACCGCCATGCCCCGACTGCCCCGACGCCGGGCGTCGCCACCCCGGGCCGACCAGGTGACGTCGAAGGTGCGGCCTTCGAACCGGGTGCGGCGGTGGACCTCCTTCGACGGTGCACCGCCCACGGGTCGAGGACCCTCGCCGAGCCGCGCGCCGTCACCCGGCCGGGCGGTCGACAGACCCCCTGTCCCCGCTGTCTCCGCGGAAAGGGCTTTCAGGAAACGGTGTGCCGTGTGCTCGTCGGTGAAGGCTCCGCCCCCGCTGCGGAGCCGCCCCGAGTCGGCGTCCGTCTCCCACCAGGACACCGGCAGACGGGCGAGCAGCGTCTTGAAATCGGCCTCGTCCACAGCCCAACTCCTTGAATCGCGTACGGATGTCACGGTGTGTCACATCTCATCCGTGTCCCGTACATGCCGAGCCATGCGGCCCGCCGCCGGCCCGACCTGGCACCGGCCCGCGAGCTCACTCAGGCATGTGCCTGAGACGAGCGCGCTCGAAGCGGCGAGAGCCGGGAAACCCGACTGCTTCGCTGGACGGGAACCGTCGTACGGCGCACGCGGACGGCAGGCCGGACGGCGGCCCGTGCGGCGGGCGCAGGCACACAGACGGCGCGCCGGAACCCCGCCGCCTCGTCGCCTCGCACTCGTCGCCGCGCTGCCCCGCTGTCCGTCCACGCGCAGTGACGACCGAGCAAGTCGCTGAACGAGAAGAGGAGTTGAAGTTCCATGGCGAAGGTGCTGTACGTGCACGCCAAGGGTGGTCCCCCGGTCGGGTACGCCCTGCCCAGGGTGGCGGCGAGGGCCGAGGTGCACCTGCTGGCACTGAGCGAACTGCCCGCCCACAGCGCGGCGCGCACCCGTGCGTGGTGCGCCTCCGAGGTCGCCGCCGGGGACGCGGGAGCGGACGACCTGGTCACGGCCATCACCTCCCGGGCTCGCGAGGTCGGCGCCGACGCGGTGGTCACCTTCTCGGAGTACGCGGTCGTCGCGGTCGCCGAGGCCGCCCGGCTGCTCGGGCTGCGCGGCGCCGGCCCCGCCGCGGCCCTCGCCCGCGACAAGCGGCTCATGCGCACGGCCTGGGAACGCCGGGGCATCCCCCAGCCCCACTTCCGGCCCGTCGCCACGCTGGAGCAACTGCGAAGTGCCACACGTGAGTTAGCGTCCCCGCTCCTGCTGAAGGCGGCCTGGAGCGCCGGTTCGACCGCGCACCAGATCATCTCGGCACCGTCCGACGCCCCGTCCGCGTGGGCCCGTTCGCGCGCGGTCATGACCGAGTCGGCGCGCCTGGGGTACGCCGAGCTCCATGTCGCGGACGCCGGCGAGGACTTCATCGTGGAGGAGATCGTCACCGGCTGCGCGGAGCAGTGGTTCGAGGGACCGGGCTGGGGAGACTACGTCAGCGTCGAAGGCGTGGTCATGCAAGGCGTCTTCCGGCCCGTCTGCGTGAGCGGCCGGATGCCGACCGTGGCGCCGTTCACCGAACGGGCCGGCATCACCCCGGCCGCCGTCACGGACGAGGCGCAGGCCGCGATCGTGGCACTGGCCCGGCAGGCCGTGGACGCACTGGGCCTGGAGGACTGCGGCACCCACACCGAGATCAAGCTGGGCGCCGACGGGCGCATGTGGGTGATCGAGACGGCGGCGCGCTTCGGCGGCGCGATGACCGTCCCGCAGATCGAAGAGGTCTTCGGCATCGACCTGGTCGGCCTGTTCACCGACCAGCTGCTCGGCGCCACGCCCGACTGGCCTCCCAGGGCGCTGACACCCGGGGACGCCCAAGGCGCGGCCGGGTCCCTGGTCGTCCTCGCCGTGGACGGGGCGGGCGCACCATGGCCGAGCCGGCACCTGTGGGACTCCGCCGCGGTGGTCCGGTCCGCCCCGGTGGGAGCGCGCAGCAGGCTGCGCGTCGTCGAGGAGAGTTCGCTGCCCGACGGCTCCCCCGTCCCCGTCTACGACCCGGCCGCGGGCGCCAACACCATGGCCGCGCTGTGCCTGCTGTCCGCAGACCATCCGCAGGCCGTCGTCCGCGACTTCACCGCCCTCGTGGACGCCCTGCCCGATCTCCTGCCCCAGCACGCCACGGAAGGAGCGCGGGCATGACCTCCACCCTGGACCGCACCGACCCGGCCGAGACGGGCGGCGACCGCACCGTCGTCGGCGCCAACCTGACGCTGCCGCTGTTCCGCACCCTGTCCGGGGTCCTCGCCGGGCACCCCTACCTGAAGGTCGTGGTCGACCGGCACACCTGCACCTGGCACCTCCTCGACACCCGCGTCCACCCCTTCCACGTCAACTACATCGCCACCCGCATCCTCGGCATGACAGTGGACGAACTGGACGCCGACCTCGACGCGTTCAACGCGTCCGTGTACACCGACCCGGACCGCCGCTTCCTGCTGGGCGTGCTGTCCCTGCACACCGACCGGGCGGCGGACGGCACCGAGTGTCCCTTCCTGGTGCTGGAGACCACCGAGGCCGACACCATGCACGGCGCCCTGCTGGAGGAGTTCCACCTCTATGTGCGCGGGCGCCTGGACGGACGCCTCCCGCTGCTGCTGAAGCCCGCCAACCACGGGCAGGAGGCGGAACTCGCCTCGATCCCCGAGGCGGTCGTGCCCCGCGTCCTCAGCCACAAGCTGTTCGGCGACCGCACCCGCACCTGCCTCAACCCCGGGCAGGCCGAGGGCCGTCTGCGGCACTTCCGCACCATGGCCGCGTACGAGGCGGCCGCCGCCGACCTCGGCTGGGCGGACATCGTCGCCATGCCCCGCCTGCCCGACGACGTGCCCAGGGTGGCCGGCTTCATCAACACCACGCCCATCACCCCGCTGTCGCACACCAACGTGCTCGCCTCCGGCTGGGGCATCCCGAACGCCGTCGTCCGCGACCTCGACGCCCTCGACGAGCCCGGCACCCTCGACGGGCGGGGCAGCCTGGAGGGCACCTGGGTGCGCTACCGGGTGAGTGAGGACGCCGTCACGCTGGAGCCGCTCGCGACGCCGCCCCGGCTGACCAAACCCGCCTGGCACCAGCAGCGCATCCGCATCGACACGCCCCTCCTCGACGAGGCCCCCGTGCTGGCCCTGCACCGGCTGCGGCGCACCGACCGTGACAGCTACGGCACCAAGGCGGCCAACCTCGGCGAACTCCACCACGTCCTCGACAGCCGTACCGCCGACCTGACGGTGTTCCACGCCCTGCCGCGTCCGCCGCGCCGCGACCTCCTCGGTCACCTGGCGGCCCGACTCGGCGAGCAGGCCGCCTCACCCGAGCGCCTCAGGACGGCCGCGGCCCGGTATGTGGCGGACACCGTGCGGGCACCCGAGGGCGTGGCGCTGCCCTTCCGCCTGCACCACCTCTTCCTCACCTCCTCCCCCGCTCTCCAACAGGGCATCGGCAAGCTGAAGATGGCCCTGGAACTCGAGGCCTTCGACCTCGTGGACCCTCTGTGCCTCAATCTGCAGCAGCTCGTGCGGGCCACGCCCGTACCGCCGGACGTGACCCGCGCGATCACCTCCGCGGTGCCGCGGCTGCTCGCGGACGGACTCCGCATGGTGGTGCGCTCCTCCTCCAACGCCGAGGACCTGCCCGGCTTCTCGGCCGCCGGGATCTACGACTCCGTGACCACCGTGCGGGGAGCGGAACAACTCCTGGACGCGGTACGGCAGGTGTGGGCGTCCCTGCTGTCACCGCGCAGCGTGCGCCTGCGGCACGAGGTCGGCATCTGCCTGGACGACACCTACATGGGCGTGATCGTCCAGGAGTACCTGCCCGCGAGCCTCGGCGGCGTCCTGGTCACCTGCAACCCCACCCGCCGGGAGGACTTCCGCAACGTGTACGTCAACTGCGCCCCCGGCTCGCCGGAACACGTCGTGGACGGCACGGTGCTGCCCCAGCAGTACCTGTACAACACCGTCGAGGGCGGCGGGCGCACGCTCGACGTCGGCACCGCCGGCGAGGACCTGCCCGCCCCCACCCGCGCGGCGCTCGCCCGACTGGCCCTCACCGGGCGCCTGTTGCAGTCCCACTTCAGCGCCGACGACCCCGACGACGCCCTCGACATCGAGTGGCTGATGACCGCCGAAGGGGACTTCCGGCTGGTCCAGATCCGCCCCTACGCCCGGTGAGCCGCCCGATGCCCGCCCGCGCCGCCCGCCGTGCCGGCCCGGCCCCCTCCCCCGCCGCGCGCCGCGTCATCCGCCTCAACAACGGCTTCCAGCTGCTGTTCAACCTGCTGTGGTGGATGCCCGTCTTCTACGCCTACCAGCGCGAGGCCGGCCTGTCCGACGGCCAGATCTTCGGTATCCAGAGCATCTACTACACCGCGTTCTGCCTCTTCGAGATCCCGACCGGAGTGATCGCCGACCGCATCGGCGCCCGCAACTGCCTGCGCACCGGCGCGGTCGTCATGACGGCCGCCAACCTGGCGCCCGTCCTCGCCCCCTCCTACACCGGCTTCCTCGTGCACTTCCTCGCCATCGCCGCCGGGCGCTCCCTCGCGTCGGGCGCGGCGAGCGCCTATCTCTACGACGCGCTGCGCGCCGAAGGGGCCGACGCGCACTACCTGGACGCCGAGGGCAGCGCGCGCTCCCTCGGGCTGGCCGCCAAGGTCCTGTGCTGGCCGCTGGTCGGCCCGCTGATGACGCTGGCCCGGCCGACGCCGTACGTCCTGAGCGCCGCCTGCGCCGCCGGCTCGCTGCTGTGCGCGCTGGCCCTGCCCCGCCTCGCCCCGCGCCCGGACGCCGGGCCCGACGCGGGCGGACGACGGCGCGGCACCCTCCTGCACGACACGGGGGCCGCCCTGCGGGCCCTGCGCGCCTCACCGTGGCTGCCGTTGCTCATGGTGCAGGGCGTCGCGGTGTTCACGCTCGCCCGCATCTGCCAGGTCAACCTCTTCCAGCCGGTCCTCCTGGACCACGGCATCAAGGAGGGCGCGAGCGGCAGCGTGCTCGCGGCCATGACGGTCGCCGAGGCCGTGGCCTCGGCACGCCCGCGCTGGCTGAGCCGCCGGCTGTCCGCCGCTCAGTGGGTGTCCCTGCTGAGCGTGGCACTGGCCGTGACCCTCGCGGCCACCACCCTCGGCGGACCGTGGCTCGTCATCGCACTGCTGTGCGCGTTCGCCGCGATCACCGGGTTCGTCTACCCGGTGCAACGCAAGCTCGTCAACGACGCCGTCCCGGCCGACACGCCACGCGCCACGCTGCTCTCCGTGGAAAGCATCGTGGACCGCGGGGTGTGCGCGCTGGCGGCGGTCGCCGCGGGCGCCTACCTCGCGGCCGGCCGGCTCGACGACCTGCTGTGGCACAGCGCTGTGGTCACCTGCATGCTGATCCCGGCCCTGCACCTGGCCCTGCGCCGAACCCGTCGGACGGGCGAGCCCCGGACCGAACACGCCACCGCCCGTACCGCCAACTCCGGCTCTCCCCTCCCCCGGCCGGCGGAGCAGCCGGCGTCCTTGCCGGCGGACGAGGGCGCCGGCCAGCCGCCGGTGGGTCCCGGCCGGGGCCGGTAACTGCGTCATGCAGTGCGATCGTTGACGTCCGCGGGCCGCGGCGGGGACCAGCCGTGCTGGACGCCGTACTGACCTTCTCCGCCGCTCCCGCAGCAGTACGGCTGGTGCCCTGCACGTGTGGCCCCTCAGTGCCGCTGGTGAACGCGACGACAGCGGGTAGGCGATGGTATCGACACTTCGCGATGAAGGGGCCCTGTTCGCCCCGCGGGAGGACGCCCATGGTCACGGCATCGAAGGATCACGCCCCAGAGGAACGAGAGCCCCCGCTTCGGTTCAGTGCCGTCTGGCACACATCAGAGGTGGCGGCCGCCGATGCCCGAGCGGCGATCCGCGCGGTCCTGGCCCAGGTCGGCCTCGGCCCTCACCACACGTCGAGCCAGGACGCTCAGCTCGTCGTCAGCGAGCTGGTCACCAACGCGGCGCGCCACGCACCCGGCCCGGGTGCCCTGGAGGTGGAACTGACCGCTGATGCCAGCCTGTTGCGCATCAGCGTGAGGGACAGCTCTCCTCGCCTTCCTGAACTGCGTGAACGAAACGCCCGTCGCGTGGGCGGGCACGGCCTCTACTTGATCAGCCGACTCTGCGACCAGCTGCACACCGTAGTTCTGGACGCGGGCAAAAAGATCGTCGCTCACCTTCAGCTGCACACGTCGCCGTCAGGTGTCGAGGCTGGACCGCGACTCGCCTGAGAGTCGCCGACCCCCATAGCGACCGGGTGCGGGCCGGTGATCCGGTCTTCGTACGAGCCCCCGGTCAGCCGTTGGTGAGCAGTCCGTCCCGCAGTCGGGCCAGGCAACGTGAGAGCAGGCGGGAGACGTGCATCTGCGAGACGCCGAGGCACTCCCCTATCTGGGCCTGGCTGAGTTCCTCCACGAACCGCATGTGGATGATCTGCCGGTCTCGTTCGTCGAGTTCGGCGATCAGCGGGGCCAGGGCGTGGAAGTCCTCCACCAGTTCCAGCGCCATGTCCTCAGTGCCGATGAAGTCCTGGAGTACCGCTTCCCCCTCGGCGCTTCCTCCGACG
>NZ_JAMGBF010000205.1 GCF_023516615.1 Streptomyces panaciradicis | reverse complement strand
TCCTCCACCAGTTCCAGCGCCATGTCCTCAGTGCCGATGAAGTCCTGGAGTACCGCTTCCCCCTCGGCGCTTCCTCCGACGGCGGCGTCCAGGGACGAGGAGTTGTAGCCGTTGGCGGCCAACCGCGCCTCACGGACTTCCTCCTCGGGCAGGCTCATGAGCTCCGACAGCTCCTTGACCGTCGGGGTGCGGCCCAGTCGGCTGCTCAGCTCCTCGGTCGCCTTGGCGAGCTGCGTACGGGCTTCCTGCAGGCGTCGCGGCACATGGACGGCCCAGGTGGTGTCGCGGAAGAACCGCTTCATCTCGCCGACGATGTAGGGGATGGCGAAGGAGGTGAACTCCGCCTCCCGGGAGAGTTCGAACCGGTCGATGGCCTTGATCAGGCCGATCATGCCGACCTGGACGATGTCCTCCATCTCCTCCGGCCCACGGCTGCGGAACCGGCCGGCCGCGAAGCGGACCAAGGACATGTTCATCTCGATCAAGGTATTGCGCGCGTAGCTGTAGGCGGGCGTGCCCTCCTCCAACACGGCCAATTGCCCGAAGAACAGCTTCGACAGTGCGCGGGCGTCACGCGGCGCCACCCGGGACGGATCGGTGATCGTCGGCAGATCAGCCGGTCGCGCGTCCGCAGACGTCGCACTCGTGAACACCATGACAGTCCTCCCACACCCAGGTCAGCCCCACACGACTGTCGACCAGGCGCGCGTACCCCCTCATAGTGCATCCACACCTCCCATCGCACCACAGTGGGGTACCCACAGGATCGCAGGGGGCCCGTGGAGGAGCTTTGGTTGGCGGAATGGCGCATCATCGCTCTAGGGCTTGGTGGAAGGCGTGGGCCATGACCATGGGACGGCGGCTGGTTTTCAGGGGAAGCTGGCGGCCGGGTCACGCACCCGTCTTGGTCGTGATTCCCCTTGCGTTGATCGTCACGGTCTGCGTGGTGGACGTACTGGCGCCCCCCGACATCCACCTCGGGCCGCTGCTGGTGGCTGCGCCCGCGATCACGGTGGCCTTCGCCGGTGCCCGGCTGACCGCAGTGATGGGGATTCTGGCAGTAGCGGCGCAGGTGCTCATCGGGATCCTCAGAGGCACTTTGGCGACCGCGAACGTCCAGACGCAGATCGCTGCTCTCTTCGCTGTCTCCGCCGTCTGTGTCGCTGCGTGTGTCGTGCGGGACCGGCATGAGCGGCAGTTGCATCGCGTACGGTCGGTGGCCGCGGCGGCGCAGAGTGTGCTCTTGCGTCCCCTGCCCACGCACGCGGGCGGGCTGCACATCGCCGGCCTGTACCTGCCGGCCGTGGAGGAAGCCGCTCTGGGTGGAGACCTGTACGCGGTGGCGCGAACCGCCGATCACAGCACCCGGCTTCTGATCGGGGACGTACGCGGCAACGGTCTCGCCGCGATCAACAATGCCGCCCTGCTGCTGGGCGCCTTCCGTGCGGCCGCTCACCGGCAGGCCACTCTTCCCCGTCTCGCCGTCCACCTGGACGCCGCCTTCCGCTGGGACACCAGTCAGTGGCGGTCGGGGGCGGAGCAGGACACCGACGAGGACTTCGCCACCGCCGTGCTCCTCGACATCCCCGATCACGATCCGGTCGTGCATCTGATCGCCTGCGGCCATCCACCACCGCTGGTGCTGCAGAAAGATCGCCTCACCCCACTCGTGCCCGAGGCCAGTCACCTGCCGATCGGACTCGGCGGCGCCTTCGGAGTGGCCGGCTACGACGTGCAGACGTTCCCGTTCGAGGTCGGCGACCTGCTCCTGCTCTACACGGACGGTGTCGTCGAGGCACGCGATCGCGGGGGCCTCTTCTATCCCCTGGCCGAACGGGTGCCGCAGTGGGCCAAGGAAGACCCCGGTGAATTGCTGCGGCTTCTGCGGAACGACCTGCTGGCGCACGTCCACGACCACCTCGGCGACGACGCGGCCGTGGTCGCGATCCGACGTCTGGCCACCTGATCACCAGGGTGTGCAGCTCAGGTCTCCTTCGGTCACCGCAGGTCGGCGGTGAGGGCGAGCGCGGCCTGGTCGTCGTCCCCGTCGTGCGGGCCTGCGAAGGCCTGTACCGCCGTGATCACTGTGTCGATGATGGTCTGGGCCGTCTGCAGCCTTCCGTGTCGCGTGCGCAGGGCGTCGATGAGGCCTTCTTCGCCGAACTGCTGCCGGTCCGCGTTGCGGGCCTCGGTGATGCCGTCGGTGTAGAGCAGGAGGCTCTCGCCGGGCTTGAGGTGCAGGTGGTGGACGGGCAGGCGGGGCTCGGTCTCCATACCGAGAAGGAAGCCAGGGACGTCCACTTCGCCGACGGTGCCTGAGCCGTCGATGTGCAAGGGCACGGTGTGTCCGGCGCGTACGAGGGCGATGTCGAGTCCGCTGTCGCCGGCAGGAGCGAGGTGGCCGTAGACGAGGGTGACGAAGCCGCTGCCGTGACTGTCCGGACGGTCGAGGAGGGCCTGGTTGACGGCGCGGACGACTCCGTCGGGCTCGGGCAGGAACCGGGCGACGGCGCGGGCGGTGTGGCGGACCAGGGCGGTGGTGGTGGCGGCCATGGCCCCGCGTCCGCAGACGTCTCCGAGCAGGAACGCCCATCGGCCGTCCGACAGGGGGAAGAGGTCGTAGAAGTCGCCGCCGATGTCGAGTCCCTCGCCGGCGGGGTGGTAGTACGTGGCGACGTCGGCGCCGGGAACTTCAGGAACCTCGGGCAGCAGAAGGCCGGCTTGCAGGTCGCGGGCGAGAGCGGCGCGCTGGGTGTACTGGCGGGCGTTGAGCGCGGCGGAGGCGGCGCGGCGGGCGACTTCTTCGGCGAGCGCGACGGTGTGACCGTCGAAGACGTTCTCACTGGTGGAGAGCAGCGTCAGGGTGCCGAAAGCGCGGCCGCGGTCCAGCAGGGGGATGCACAGGTAGCCGGTGACCCCCAGCTCCGTCCATGGGCCGGGGCCGGTGGGGGTGCGGCGGGCGACCTCGGCGATACCGGCCGCCAGAACGCGCGCGACGGCATCGTCGGCGGCGTCGTAGACCGGGATGTGCGAGGCCAGCAGTTCCTCCTGTGCGGCTGTGGGCGCGGCGGTGGCGATACGGCGCACACGGCCGGCGTCGATGACGTCGACCGCGCACAGTGGGGCCAGCGTGGGCGTGCAGGAAGAGGCCAGGCGCTGCAGGGTCTGGGTGTGGTCCAGGTCTGAGGTCAGTCGGGTGCTGGCCCGCAGGAGGAACGCGAGGTCGTCGCGGGCGGCCTTCTCCTTGGCTTCGGCCGCACGACGGGCCTGCTCGGCTCGGTGGCGTTCGATGGCCAGGGCCGCGGTGTCGGCGAAGACCCGGACCAGCGCGAGATCGGCTTCCTGCGGCATGCGGGGGGCGGTGTGGTACATCGCGAAGGTGCCCAGCAGAGACCGGTCGCGGGCCAGGATCGGCGCCGACCAGCAGGCTGCCACTCCAGCGGCGTTCGCCAGGTCACGGAAGTCGTCCCAGAAGGGGTCGGTCGCGATATCGCTGACGATGACGATCCGACGACGGTGGGCGGCGGTGCCGCAGGAGCCGACGCCCTCGCCGGTGGCGATTCCGTCGATGGCCTGGTTGTAGAAGTCGGGCAGGCTGGGGGCTGCGCCGTGACGCAGGTGCCGGCCGTCGGAGTCGGCCAGCAGGATGGAGACCTTGACCTCGTGCGGGGCGAGGCGCTCGATGACGCGGGCCATGCCGTCCAGCACGTCCGCAAGGGGGGCCTGCCGGGCGATCTGCTCCAGCAGAGCCCGGTGCTCGGCCGTCAGCTGCTGGGCGTGTTTGACCTGGGTGGTCTCCACTCCGATGACGCGTACGCCGGTGACATTGCCCGCCGCGTCCAGGCGGGGCTCGTAGATGAAGTCGAAGAAGGCCTCGCGTGCGGCGGCGTCCTCTCCCCACACGATGCGGGCGTCATAGCCGATGTAGGGCTTGCCGGTGCGGTAGACCTGGTCCAGCAGTGCGATGAACCCCTGCTTGGCGAGTTCGGGGATCAGTTGCCCGAGCGGGAGCCCGGTGCGCGCCCGTTCGTCGTCGCCGATCGCGGCGAAGAAGGCGTCGTTGGCGGCCTCCACCATGTGGGCGGGCCCGGCCAGGGAGGCGAACACTGCCGTTGACCGGCCGAACAGGGCAACAAGGTCCTGTTCCACAGCGTGATCGCTGCCTTGAGCGTGGCCGGAGGCGGCGGTTGCGTGCGGGTGTTGTTCCGGGGTGACCGTCATGACCCGCTACCTCTTTCGTCTTCTGTGCCGGCGGCGCGTCCGCGGCTGGAGTCGTCTGGCTGTTGTCGACGTGCGCCTCGTGCACCGTGACGCAGATTCCTGGGGGCTGATGCGGTCGCGTGAGCTCGCACGCCCCGGTCATCGCGCCCAGGCTGGAGGAGTCGCAAACGCGCAGTCCAAACGCGGTCGATCACCCTCGGCATCGGTCGGTCCGCGCTGCTGGGGCATGCGTCGGCCGCCTCATGCACGGCCCGCGCGGTGGGCCTGATGTCCACCGAGGACACCGGCAGACGCCTCCACCTTGCCGCCCGGCGGCCGACCGGCCGTAGGGGCTGATCTCCGGCGTGCGCAGAGTCGGGATCTTTCTCTTCTTCCTCACGAGTCGAGGCGACTGCCGCAACGACAGCCGCCTCGACCGTTTCCGTCCAGTCCGGCCGCTCAGCCGCGGACGATGTTCTGCGCCTGTGGGCCCTTCGGCCCCTGACCGATGTCAAAGGTGACGTGCTCGCCCTCGGTCAGCTCGCGGTATCCATTGCCCTGGATCTCGGAGTAGTGCGCGAAGACGTCCGCGCCCCCGTCGTCCTGCGCGATGAAGCCGTAGCCCTTTTCCGAGTTGAACCACTTCACAGTGCCGCTTGCCATGTTGGTCGATCCTTCATTCATGCCCGGGAACAGCCCTCACCCGGGCATGCTCCGGCTCGCGCACCCGCGCGAGCCAACAACCGGACTACCCCCAACGCGCCACACCAATCCCATGAGGAGCACCGATATCGAGCGGAGAAAGTCGCCGCACCACCTGTGCACGACCGTTCGCCACCGGGCGCGAACGGGGCGTGAAAGGAGGATTCCCGCGAGCGCCAGCGGTC
The DNA here is from genome assembly GCF_023516615.1 of Streptomyces panaciradicis. Classification (GTDB taxonomy): domain Bacteria; phylum Actinomycetota; class Actinomycetes; order Streptomycetales; family Streptomycetaceae; genus Streptomyces; species Streptomyces panaciradicis. The sequence continues at coordinate 4,221 of NZ_JAMGBF010000205.1, read as the reverse complement.
GCTGCAGGCGTCGTCCTCGGTGCCGATGTTCGGCTGCCGCGGCCGGCTGGGTCGGCGGCCGGCCACGCGGCGGGGAGGGGTGCGGCGGTCAGAGCCAGCCGTTGCGGCGGAAGGCCCGGTACAGCAGTCCCGCGCCGAGGGCCATCACCACCAGTGCGCAGGGATACCCGTAGCGCCAGTCGAGTTCGGGCATGTGAGCGAAGTTCATGCCGTAGAGGCCGGCGATCATGGTGGGGATCGCGAGAATGGCGGCCCAGGCGCTGATGCGGCGCATGTCGTCGTTCTGCCAGGTGCCGACCTTGGCGAGGTGGGCGTCGAGGACGGAGCCGAGCAGGTCGTCCAGAGCGCGGACTTCGGTGTCGGTGCGGGTGAGATGGTCGGCGACGTCACCGAAGTACGGCGTCATCTGCTGTGGCCAGCCGTCGTGCGCAGCGGTGACGTGCTGGACGACGGGCACGAGGGGCTGGACGGCGTCGCGGAACTCCACCACCTCCCGCTTGAGCGAGTAGATCTGCTCCGTAAGGTCGTCGCGGGCGGGTGAGAACACGCACCGCACTGCCTCATCCTGATCCATCCTTGTCGGTCTTGGACCAAGGAGCTATGCGGGAGGGTCGGCCCGGTGTCTGGAGATGCTGCCAGCAGCTGCGCACGTGCGCCTCGGCCTCGCGCACAGCGCTGTTGGTCTCCATGCGGGCGGTGGCCGGGTGGGATGCGGTGTGCGGGGTGGGCGATGCCGCGTGCTGACGTGGCTCAGCCGAACCGGTCCGGTGGCGTCGGCGGTCTTGGTGCAGGACGGCTGCCCGGGCAATCAGGATCGCGGCGATGACAGCGGCGGCGGTGAGCGCGGTGGCAGCATGCTGATCGGACATGACGGGGCCTTCAGTAGATGGGGTGACGGAAGGGAGTGAGGGGGCGGGGGCCGGTTGCTGTCGTGCCGGCCGTTCCGCCCCTGGTGGGTAGTCAGCCTGGCCGCGTTCCGGACACGCGGTGGGGACCATGGCGTCGCCGCAGTCGGCGCTCGCTTCGACCTTGTCAAAGCGAGCGCCGAGCAGGACGGTCACAGCCACACCTCACCCCAGGACCGTTCGAACAGCGCGCCGGTGACCGTGGCGAACGCCTTCTTGGTTCACTCCTGGCCGCGGAACGCCACCCACGCCAGCACGGCCACGCCTGCGGCCACCAGCAGAACCTTGCGGTGGTCCCGCGCCATCTGAACGCCCTGGGCCGTCTTCAGCCGTACCGGCTCGGGCGCCTTGTCCTGCCACAGCTGTCCCGCCTGACCGGCCTTGGCGCTTGCCTGCTCCGCGGCCTGGGCCACCTTGTCCTTGACCGGAGCAGGGAGCTTGTCCTGCGCCTGGTGCGCCAGTCCGGACGCCTTGGCCTTCATCTCGTCCACTTTGTGGGCGCCCTGCTCCTTCAGCTCGGCGGCCTTCGCCGCGGCCTGTTGCCTGACCTCGGCGGCCTTTTCCTGCGTACGCGCCTTGACGTCGGTCTTGGCGGCCAGCGCCTCGACCGTCTGCCCGAGTTCGGCACGGGTCTGTTCGACCTGTTCCCGCAGTTCCTCGGGGGTGGCGGCGGTGGGCTCGTCGTGCGGCGGCTGGGTCATCGGTGGGCACTCCCCTTGATCTCGGCCACGTCGGCCTTCACGTTCTCGATCGTCTGCTCGGGCTGAGGCGGCGCCGCCTGCTGCACCTGCTTCTTTCCGCTCAGGACCATCACCGCGGCGATCACGCCGAGCACCCCCGTGACGATCAGCGCCGCCGCCCACACCGACAGCGGCACCGCCAGCGCCGCGATCGCAGTGGCGACGAGCGCCTCCAGCATCAAGAAGCCCACGACTCCGGCGCCGCCGAACAGGCCGCCGCCCTTGCCGTAGCGCTTGCCCTTCTCCTTCATCTCCGCCTGGGCCAACCTCATCTCGCCGCGCACCAGCTCGGTCAGCTGCTGCGAGGCACGCTGCACCAGCTCTCCCACCGGCTCCTGGCCGGAGCGTTCGGTAGTGCGGCCGGCCCCGGTGTAGTGCGACTGCGTGTCCGCCACAGCGATCACCTCCTCGTCGTTCCTGCGCACATCGCTGGGATCCGCGCTGCCCTCTGCTGAGCGCGCGGGTACCCCGATCCGCGGATTTAAGGAACTCCGATGGCCGAACACCACTGCTCCGTGTTTCCTCATCGTCGGCATTGACGTGCCGGGACGGCGGACCCCTCAGCGGCACGGCTCTCCACGCGGCACGCCGCTTGAGCAGAGAGCGCGTGACGCCACAGTGATCTGCAGCTCGATGAGATGCGGGTGCGCTAGGGGGCGGCCAGGGTGAGGCGGGCGATGATGCGTTTACCGACCGGCTCGCGCTGGGCTTCAAAGGCTTGGGCCACGGCCATTACGATCTCCAGGCCGTGCTGGCCGATCCTGCCGGCGTCTGCCGCCCGGGCGATCGGCAGGGTGGGATCGGAGTCCCACACCGCGACCTCCACTGAATCGCCGAGGATGCGCAGATCCAGCAGGACCGGACCGGGGGCGTACTTGCGGGCGTTGGTGACCAGCTCACTGACCACCAGCTGAGTGAGATCCACGGCGCGCTGGGAGACGTCCAGCCCATGGTCGGCCTGAACACGGACGAGGAATGCGACTGCCAGGTCGCGGGCCTGGGCGATGTCCGCACCGCCGCCGACCAGGGCAACGTTGGTTTCTATCACTGGTCTGTCCGGCGCAACGCCCTTTTCGGGCGTCGAGCCTGTTTCCATGGCTGCTGCCAATTCATTCCCCGTTCAACAACAGTTGCGCGCCTACCCGTGTGACCGCCGGTCACACCTTCGTGAGGATGTCGGATCGGCCACACAACGGCACCACTCGTAGCATGCTCGGCGCCATGCGCACACGCGCTCGAGTGTGTCAGGATCACCGGCATGTCAGAGGGAGAAAAGACGGGCACCGAGCATCCACAGCAGACCGGCCGGCTGTCGGTCACGGCCACCACCACCGACGGCGTTCGTGTGCTGACCCTGGCCGGAGAGATCGACCACCACACCGGCGACACGCTGCGCCAGGCCCTGGACACCCCGGGCACTCCCTGTCCTCGCATCGTGGTCGACATGGGCGAGGTCACGTTCATGGACTCCAGCGGCATCAACATTCTCATCACCGCCCACCAGGACCTTGGCTCAAGCGACGGCTGGCTGCGTCTCGTTGCCGTCGGCCCATCCGTCATGCGCACCCTCAGCATCGTCGGCCTCGACGCCGTCATCGACTGCCACACAACGCTGCGGCAGGCGCTCGACGCGTGACCCATGCACTGGCATTGCCGGCGGCCGACACACCGTGTGCAGCGGCCGGGCCACAGCACTTCCCCTCGCCGGGCCCGGCCGCTGAGGCTGTGTTCCCAACCTTCACACCCGCCGGGTAACCGCGCAGGGAAGGGCGTAACCCATGCGTGACCATCGGCTGGGCATACTTGCCTCATGGCAACCGCCGACAGCGGTCACACACCGCTTCCAGAGCGCAACGGACACACCCCGGGACAGGTCGGGGTGGTTCAGTACGAACGCGGCGGGGCCTGGGTCGTCATCGCCCACGGCGACTACGACCTCGACTCCATCGGCCGGCTCACCCAGGCCCTGGACACCGCGGCCGCACAGCACAAGCGGGTGGTCCTGGACGCCTCGGCCGTCACCTTCGCCGACTCCACGTTCCTCAACCTGCTGCTGAACACCCACCGCCACACCGACCTGCGGATCGCCGCCCCCGCCCCGCAACTGCGGCGCATCCTGGAGATCACCGGCGCGGACACCCTCCTCGACATAAGGCCCACCGTCGACGACGCCGTCACCTGACCCAGATCGGCACCATGTCGAGGTGGCCGGCGAGGTCGAGGCCCGTACGGCGGAGATCGCCTGGTCGTAGGCCCCCCTCGGGGTGTCGCTGGTCAGCTGCACCCAGCCTGCAAGCCGAGGATTCCCTCCTGCGGCCTCCGGAGATCCACGCCCATCTGCACACTTTCCGCAGCGCCCTGCGGCACCGGACGTTGTCGACGCTCGGGGGCGCTGGTAGGCGCCGTCCACGCCCCTGAGCCCCCGGCGCGTTGGCCCGTATCGGAGCAACTGCCCTTTGACGAGCAGGAGTTGCCCTTCACTCGCTGTCAGTGGGTCCCGGCATGATCACGGTCATGACTACTTCGATCGTGGAACAGCTCGTCCAGCGAACCGCCGAGAAGCATGGCGTCCCCGG
>NZ_JAMGBF010000204.1 GCF_023516615.1 Streptomyces panaciradicis | reverse complement strand
CCGTGGGGCTACGGCCGTTCGCTGGAGTGGGCGACGTCCTGCCCGCCCCCGCGCCACAACTTCCTCACCCTGCCGCGGATCCGCAGCGAATCCCCGGCGTTCGACCTTCACCACCCTGAGATCGCCGCTCTCGACCAGCTCGAGAACGCGCCTCACGGTGAGAAGGCCCTGGCTGGTGGCAAGGAGGCCGGCAAGTGAAGATCCAGGGCAAGATGTTCATGTGGCTGAGCGTCTTCCTGCTCGTCATGGCGGTCGTCTATGGCGTGTGGTCGAAGGAGCCGGCCGGTACCACGGCCCTCTTCCTGGCCTTCGGCCTGAGCATCATGGTCGGCTTCTACCTGGGCTTCACCGCCCGGCGGGTCGACGTGGGCGCGCAGGACAACAGGGATGCCGACGTCGCGGACGACGCCGGCGAGGTCGGGTTCTTCAGCCCGCACAGCTGGCAGCCGCTGGCTCTCGGCGTGGGCGGCGCGCTGGCCTTCCTGTCGGTCGCGATCGGCTGGTGGCTGCTGTACTTCTCGGCGCCGATCATCATGGTCGGCCTGTACGGCTGGGTCTTCGAGTACTACCGCGGTGAGAACCGCACCCAGTAGCACGCGAGGAACGCGTCAGGAGCCCGGACACTCCGTCAGGAGGGTCCGGGCTCCTTCTTTTGCAGCAGCGCCGTTCCCCCGTACGCCTCACCCGGCGCGCCGTGGCCCACCCCGCTCCCTAGCGTCGAGGGCATGAACACATCTCCGCGCACCCGCACCGTCGTCAGCTGCACGCTGCTGGTGATCGCCCTCGGCGCGGGCGTCACCGCTTGCGGCAGCGGCGGCAACCCGCTGACCTCGAAGCCGTACGACGCGTCGGACCAGATCTCCTTCAACGGGCCCTCCGGCGACGGGAAGAAGGCCGACCCGGACAAGCCGCTGGAGGTCACCGCCGGCGACGACGACGGCCGCATCACCGACGTCACCGCCGTGGACGCCACAGGGCGCTATGTGACGGGCGAACTCTCCGCCGACGGCACCCGGTGGCACAGCACCTCTCCGCTGGCCGCCAACGCCCACTACACGCTCCGCGTGAGCACCGAGGACGGCGACGGGGCGCCCGGCCGCAAGGTCCTGGCCTTCGACACCAGCAGACCGACCACCAAGAAGCGGCTGACGGTCGCCTTCGGCCCGGACTCGGGCACGTACGGCGTGGGCCAGCCCATCACCGCCAAGCTGAACAAGCCGGTCGCGGACAAGGCGCAGCGGGCCGTCGTCGAACGGGCCCTCAGGGTGGACTCCGTGCCCGCCGTGCAGGGCGCCTGGCACTGGGTGGACGACAAGGAGCTGCACTACCGGCCCAAGGAGTACTGGCCCGCCCACGCCACCGTCTCGGTCCGCAGCGACCTCGACGGCGTCAAGATCGGCGACCGGCTGTGGGGCGACAAGTCCAAGCCCCTGAGGCTCACCATCGGCGACCGCGTCATCGCCGTCACCGACGCCGCCTCGCACTCCCTGACGTTCTACAAGAACGACCAGGAGGTCAGGGAGATCCCGGTCACCACCGGCAAGCCGGGCTTCGACACCCGCAACGGCGTCAAGGTGGTGCTGGAGAAGCAACAGTACGTACGTATGCGCGGAACCACCGTCGGCATCGCCGAGGGCTCGGCGGACTCGTACGACCTGCCCGTCTACTGGGCCACCCGCGTCACCTGGAGCGGCGAGTACGTCCACGCCGCCCCCTGGTCGGTGGGCTCACAGGGCTACGCGAACGTCTCCCACGGCTGCACCGGCATGAGCACCGACAACGCCGAGTGGTTCTTCGACCACGTCCGCCAGGGCGACGTCGTCAAGGTCGTCAACTCCCAGGGCGACACCATGGAGCCCTTCGGCAACGGCTTCGGCGACTGGAACATGGCCTGGGCGAACTGGCGCAAGGGCAGCGCGCTGGTCGCCGGGACACCGGACGGGCCGAGCCCGGCGGAGCGGGCCCGGCTGCGGCCGGAGAACGTCTGAGGAGGACCGGGCTTCCAGGCGCCCCCGGGCCCCCGCGGGCCACCGGGCCCCTAGGCGCTCTGCCGGAGGCTCCTGCCGCGCATCAGGGAGGCGAGGGCCGAGGCGAACTCCACGGGGTCCACGGGCAGCGTCACCGCCGCGTCCGCACGGCTCCACGTGGCCAGCCAGGCGTCCTGCGGCCGGCCGATCAGCAGCAGCACGGGCGGGCAGTCGAAGACCTCGTCCTTGATCTGCCGGCACACGCCCATGCCGCCCATCGGCACGGCCTCGCCGTCCAGGACGCAGATGTCGATGCCGCCCTTGTCCAGCTCACTGATGACGGCGGCCGGAGTGGCGCACTCGACGAACTCCACCACCGGGACGTCCGGCGCGGGCCTGCGCCCGGTCGCCAGCCGAACCTGCTCGCGAGTGTTGGAGTCGTCGCTGTAGACCAGCACCGTGGCGGTCGGCTGCATTGTTCCTCCGAGACGTCTGCGTCGTACGGAAAGGCCCGTTGCGGCGGATGTTACTCCGTTCAACACCACGTCAACACCGGTCCGGACGGCAGCAACACTCCGAACGGCACCCCCCGGAGTGAGGGCGGGATAAGCGACCGACATAATGTCGGTCGTGGCGACAGCAACGACAGTAGATACCGGGCACGCGCACCCGTCGGTCAACCGGCCGAACCTCACCAGCGTCGGAACCATCATCTGGCTGAGTTCCGAGCTGATGTTCTTCGCGGCCCTCTTCGCGATGTACTTCACCCTTCGATCGGTGACCGGTCCGGATCACTGGAAGGAGATGGCGAGCCATCTCAACCTTCCGTTCTCCGCGACGAACACCACGATCCTGGTGCTCTCCTCCCTGACCTGTCAGCTCGGCGTCTTCGCCGCCGAGCGCGGGGACGTGAAGAAGCTCCGGGGCTGGTTCATCATCACCTTCGTCATGGGTGCGATCTTCATCGGCGGTCAGATCTACGAGTACACGGAGCTGGTGAAGAAGGACGGGCTGTCCCTGTCCTCCGACCCGTACGGCTCGGTGTTCTACCTGACCACCGGCTTCCACGGCATGCACGTGACAGGCGGCCTCATCGCCTTCCTGTTCGTCCTCGGCCGCACCTACGCGGCCAAGAGGTTCACCCACGAGCAGGCGACCGCGGCCATCGTCGTGTCCTACTACTGGCACTTCGTCGATGTCGTGTGGATCGGCCTCTTCGCCACGATCTACCTGATCAAGTAGCGGGGCCCGTCCCGCGTGCGCCCGCGCGGCGCACAACCCACAAGCATCGACGCAGAAGATCCTGACACCGGGGTAATCCGTGAAAAAGCTCTCCGCACGACGACGCCATCCGATGGCGGCACTCGTCGTCCTACTCCTCGCGCTGGCATGCACCGGGGGGCTGTACGCCGTGTTCGCACCCGCGAGCAAGGCGCAGGCCGATGACACCGCCCAGTCCCTTGCCATCGACGAAGGCAAGAAGCTCTACTCCGTGGGCTGCGCAACCTGCCACGGAACCGGCGGTCAGGGCACCACCGACGGTCCGAGCCTGGTGGGTGTGGGCGCCGCGGCCGTCGACTTCCAGGTCGGCACCGGCCGTATGCCGGCCCAGCAGCCGGGCGCGCAGATCCCGAAGAAGAAGGTCATCTACACGCAGGCCGAGATCGACCAGCTGGCCGCGTACATCTCCTCCCTGGGCGCCGGCCCGTCCGTCCCGACGAAGGCCCAGTACGGCCCCGACGGCGCCGACATCGCCAAGGGTGGCGAGCTGTTCCGCACCAACTGCGCGCAGTGCCACAACTTCACCGGCAAGGGCGGTGCGCTGACTCACGGCAAGTACGCGCCTCCGCTCGAGGGTGTCGCCCCGAAGCACATCTACGAGGCCATGCAGACCGGCCCGCAGAACATGCCGTCGTTCCCCGACACCACGCTGTCGGAGCAGAACAAGAAGGACATCATCGCGTACCTGAACGCGGTCAACGGAGACGACACCGAGAGCCCCGGCGGCCTTGAGCTGGGCGGACTCGGCCCGGTCTCCGAGGGCCTGTTCGCCTGGATCTTCGGACTCGGCGCGCTGATCGCGGTCGCCGTCTGGGTCGCCGCTCGGACCGCAAAGGCCAAGAAGTCATGAGTAGCCAAGACATTCCAGAAGAGAACCTGCCCGCTGAGCAGGACGCGCACGGCGCCGTAGGCATCGCGGACGAGAAGGACCCGTTCGCCGACCCCGGCCTGCCGCCCCACGAGCACCGGATCCAGGACATCGACGAGCGGGCCGCCCGGCGGTCCGAGCGCACGGTGGCCATGCTGTTCACGGTGTCGATGCTGGCCACGGTCGGCTTCATCGCCTCCTACGTGGCGATCCCGCACGACAAGGCCATTTACGTCTTCCCGATCGGCCACATCAACGCGCTGAACTTCGCGCTCGGCCTGACCCTCGGTCTGGCCCTGTTCGCGATCGGCGCGGGCGCGGTCCACTGGGCCCGCACCCTGATGTCCGACGTGGAGATCGCCGACGAGCGGCACCCGATCGAGGCCTCGCCCGAGGTCAAGGCCAAGGTCATGGCCGACTTCAAGCAGGGTGCCAAGGAGTCCGCGCTCGGCCGTCGCAAGCTGATCCGCAACACGATGTTCGGCGCGCTGGCCCTGTTCCCGCTCTCCGGCGTCATGCTGCTGCGCGACCTGGGTCCGCTGCCGGGCACCAAGCTCCGCCACACGCTCTGGTCCAAGGGCAAGCTCCTCGTCAACATGAACACCAACGAGCCGCTGCGTCCCTCCGACGTCGCGGTCGGCTCGCTGACCTTCGCCAAGCCCGAGGGCCTGGAGGAGAAGGACGAGAACTTCCAGACCGAGATCGCCAAGGCTGCCCTGATGATCGTCCGGCTCCAGCCGGAGAACATCAAGGACAAGCAGGAGCTCGACTGGTCCTACCAGGGCATCGTCGCGTACTCGAAGATCTGCACCCACGTCGGTTGCCCGATCTCCCTGTACGAGCAGCAGACGCACCACGTGCTGTGCCCCTGCCACCAGTCCACCTTCGACCTCTCCGACGGTGCCCGGGTGATCTTCGGCCCCGCCGGTCACGCCCTGCCGCAGCTGCGCATCGGCGTGAACAGTGACGGCTACCTCGAAGCGCTCGGCGACTTCGAGGAGCCCGTCGGTCCTGCCTTCTGGGAGCGCGGATGAGCACCAACCACACCACCGAGGCCAGGCGCGGCAAAGCGCCGGCCGGCGAGCGCGTCGCCGACTGGGCCGACGGCCGTCTGGGGATCTACTCCCTGGCCAAGTCCAACATGCGCAAGATCTTCCCCGACCACTGGTCGTTCATGCTGGGTGAGGTCTGCCTCTACAGCTTCATCATCATCATCCTCACGGGTGTGTACCTGACGCTGTTCTTCCACCCGTCGATGAACGAGGTGGAGTACCACGGCAGCTACATCCCGCTGCAGGGCCAGATGATGTCCGAGGCGTTCAACTCGACCCTGCACATCTCCTTCGACGTGCGCGGTGGTCTGCTGATCCGGCAGATCCACCACTGGGCCGCGCTGATCTTCCTCGCGGGCATGTTCGTGCACATGATGCGCGTGTTCTTCACCGGCGCGTTCCGCAAGCCGCGTGAGGTCAACTGGCTGTTCGGCTTCCTGCTGTTCGTCCTGGGCATGTTCACCGGCTTCACCGGCTACTCGCTCCCGGACGACCTGCTCTCCGGCACCGGTGTCCGCTTCATGGAGGGCGCGATCCTGTCCGTGCCGGTCGTCGGCACGTACCTGTCGTTCTTCCTCTTCGGCGGCGAGTTCCCGGGCGGCGACTTCGTGGCCCGCTTCTACTCGATCCACATCCTGCTGCTGCCGGGCATCATGCTCGGCCTGGTGGTCGGCCACCTGATCCTGGTCTTCTACCACAAGCACACGCAGTTCGCGGGTCCCGGAAAGACGAACAACAACGTCGTCGGCATGCCGCTGCTGCCGGTGTACATGGCGAAGGCCGGCGGCTTCTTCTTCCTGGTCTTCGGTGTCATCGCGGCCGTCGCGGCGATCGCCTCGATCAACCCGATCTGGGCCATGGGCCCCTACCGTCCGGACCAGGTGTCCACCGGCGCCCAGCCCGACTGGTACATGGGCTTCTCCGAGGGCCTGATCCGCACGATGCCGGGCTGGGAGATCAACCTCTGGGGCCACACGCTCGTCCTGGGCGTGTTCATCCCGCTGGTCATCTTCCCGCTGGTCCTGGTCGCGATCGCGGTCTACCCGTTCATCGAGGCCTGGGTCACCGGCGACCGGCGCGAGCACCACATCCTGGACCGTCCGCGCAACGCCCCGACGCGTACCGCGTTCGGTGCCGCGTGGATCTCCTGGTACTTCGTCCTGCTCGTCGGCGGCGGCAACGACCTGTGGGCCACGCACTTCCACCTGTCGATCAACGCGATCACCTGGTTCGTGCGGGTCAGCTTCTTCGTGGTGCCGGTGCTCGTCTTCGTCGCCACCAAGCGGATCTGCCTCGGCCTGCAGCGCCGGGACAAGGACAAGGTGCTGCACGGCCGCGAGTCCGGCATCATCAAGCGCCTGCCGCACGGTGAGTTCATCGAGGTGCACGAGCCGCTCAGCCAGGAGGCGCTGCACACCCTCACGGCGCACGACCAGTACAAGCCGCTCGAGCTCGGCCCGGCGGTCGACGAGAACGGCGTCGAGCGCAAGGTCAAGGGCTCCCAGAAGCTGCGCGCCAAGCTCAGCGAGGCGTACTACGGCGAGGAGTCGCAGATTCCGAAGCCGACCGTCGAGGAGTACAAGGAGATCACGAGCGGCCACGGCCACCACTGATCGCTGCGCTCGCCACGCGCACCCGAAGGGCCCCCGTCCGATCTCCGGACGGGGGCCCTTCGCGATGCCCCGGCCTGGATAGGGTGGGCACACACTGCGTCACATCCACGACATGTCTACGACCATCAGGAGCGGCCCCATGAGCGCTGTGACCCCCGCTGGAGGCGACACCGCGGCGGGCCGTTCCTGGCCCCTGCTGCTGAACGGCCTGCTGACCGGCCGGGACCTGTCCACCGACGACACCGCCTGGGCGATGGACCTCATGATGCGCGGCGAGGCGACCGACGCGCAGATCGCCGGCTTCGTGGTGGCGATGCGGGCCAAGGGCGAGACGGTCGAGGAGATCAACGGCCTGGTCCGCACGATGTACGAGCACGCGAACGTCATCGAGGTGCCGGGCCCGACCGTGGACATCGTCGGCACCGGCGGCGACGGCGCGAAGACGGTGAACATCTCCACCATGTCCTCGATCGTCGTCGCGGGCACCGGCGCGCGGGTGGTCAAGCACGGCAACCGCGCCGCGTCCTCGGCGTCCGGGGCGTCCGACGTCCTGGAGAAGCTGGGCGTCAACCTGGAGCTGCCCGTGAAGCGGGTTCCCGAGGTCGCCCAGGAGGCCGGGATCACCTTCTGCTTCGCCATCAAGTTCCATCCGGCGCTGCGCCATGTGGGCGCCGCCCGCGGCCAGTTGGGCATCCGCACGGTCTTCAACGCGCTCGGCCCGCTGACCAACCCCGCCAAGGTGCGGGCCCAGGCGGTGGGCGTGGCCGACCCGCGCATGGCGCCGATCGTGGCCGGCGTCTTCGCCGAGCGCGGCAACTCCTCCCTGGTCTTCCGCGGCGACGACGGTCTCGACGAGCTGACGACGACGGCCACGTCGCGAGTGTGGATCGTCCGGGACGGCAAGGTCACCGAGGAGTCCTTCGACCCCCGTGACGTCGGCCTCGACCTGGTGCCGGTGGAGGCGCTGCGGGGCGGAGACCCGTCGTACAACGCGGAGGTCGCCCGGCGGCTCCTGGACGGCGAGAGAGGCCCCGTACGGGACGCCGTCCTGCTGAACTCGGCGGCCGCCCTGGTGGCCCTGGAGCCGACGGAGGCCCCGCTGGCCGACCAGCTGCGGGCCGGCATGGCGAAGGCCGCCGAGTCCATCGACTCCGGCGCGGCCAAGCGGGCCCTGGAGCGCTGGGTGGCGGCCAGCAACGCGTAGAGCGGGTGCCGAGCGCGGTCCCGTCATCCGGACACGGGTTGCGGGACCGCGATCACTTCACGTACGTTCCTGTATCAGGTCATGAGTGACAGTCATGAGGCCCCGGCCGACTGTCCGGCAACCCTCCGTCCGTGGCGGGGTGCCCCGGGTGAGGACCAGGTCGTAGGCACTGAGGTCTACGGCAAGCGCGGACCCCTCGCACACCAGGGGTCCTGGTCTCCGAGGGAGTCTTCCGTGAGCAAGCGAATGCGATAGGGCGCCGAGCCCCGCCTCCGCACGCCCCTTTTCACTCTTCTCTTGTCACGGGAGTACCCATGTCCGTCTCCACCGCTGCCTCCGCCCAGACCGTTTGCACCCCTCTGCCCGTTCTGGGCAGGGATGTCACCGTCCCGCTCGTCACCGGTGGCGAGGTGACCTACGCGGCGCTCGACTACGCCGCCAGCGCGCCCGCCCTCCAGCGCGTCTGGGACGACGTCGCGGCCTACGCCCCGTACTACGGCAGCGTCCACCGCGGTGCCGGCTACCTCTCCCAGCTGTCCACCGACCTCTTCGAGAACGCCCGCGAGACCGTCGCCGAGTTCCTCGACTGCCGCGCCGACGACCAGGTGGTCTTCACCCGCTCGACGACGGACTCCCTCAACCTCCTCGCCCGCGCGCTGCCCGCCGGCTGCCGGGTCTTCGTCTTCGAGACCGAGCACCACGCGAGCCTGCTGCCCTGGCAGGACGCCCACGTCACCTACCTCGACGCCCCGCGCACCCCGCGGCAGGCGGTCGAGACCCTGGAGCGCGCCCTCGCCGAGCACGACCCGCACGGCCCGGCCCTGGTCTGCGTCACCGGCGCCTCGAACGTCACCGGCGAGCTGTGGCCGGTGCGCGAGCTGGCCGCGGCGGCCCACGCGCACGGCGCCCGCATCGTCCTGGACGCCGCCCAGCTCGCCCCGCACCACCCCGTGTCCGTCCGTGACCTGGACGTCGACTGGGTCGCCTTCTCCGGCCACAAGCTGTACGCCCCGTTCGGGGCGGGGGTCCTGGCCGGCCGTGCCGACTGGCTGCGCGCGGCCGACCCCTACCTCGCGGGCGGCGGCGCCAGCCGCAAGGTCACCCGGCGCGAGGACGGGGGAGTGGACGTGGAGTGGCACGAGAGCGCGGCCCGCCACGAGGCCGGCTCCCCGAACGTCATCGGCGCCTACGCCGTCGCGTCGGCCTGCAAGGCCCTCACGGAGGCCGGCTTCGACTCCCTGGTGGCCCGCGAGCGGTACCTGATCGGCAAGGTGCGGGATGGTCTGGCCGAGGTCCCGCAGGTGAAGGTGCTCTCCCTCTTCGGCGACGACGCCGAGCGGGTCGGCGTCCTCTCCTTCGTCGTCGAGGGCTGGAACAGCTCCCACTTCGCCGCCGCCCTCTCCGCCGAGTACGGCATCGGCGTCCGCGACGGCCTCTTCTGCGCCCACCCCCTGGTCCGCACCCTGCTCGGCTCCGCCCCCCGGGCCCAGGGCGAGTGCGGCGCCCCCGAGGCCGCGCCGGGGGAGAAGTCCTTGAACGCGATCCGGGTGAGCTTCGGCGCGGGCACCCCGGACGAGCACGTCGAGCGCTTCGTCGGCGCCGTGAAGGAACTGGTGAGCGCCGGCGCGAAGTGGACCTACCGGACGCAGGACGGCCGCTGCGTGCCGGCGGTCTGACGGGGTCGGCGGGCGGCGCTCAGGAGTCGAGGCCGATCGCGAACGCCGCCTCCAGGTCGTGCTGGGAGTAGGTGCGGAACGCCACGTGCGTGTCCGTGGCCTCGACACCGGGGATCTTGCTGATCGAACCCGGGATGACCTCCGCCAGGTCCTCGTGCCGGCGCACCCGCACCATCGCGATCAGGTCGTAGGTGCCGGTCACGGAGAAGACCTCGCTGACGGAGTCCAGCCCGGCGATCCGCTCGGCGATCTCGGGGATCCGGTCCACGCTGGTCTTGATCAGGACGATCGCGGTGATCACGGCTGGTTCTCTCCCTCGGGGGCCGGAGCTGGGGCGGCCCTCACTTTAGTCGTACGGCGCACACCCGCCCACGCGCAGACGAAGCCCAGCCCGAAGCCCACCAGGTGCGCCAGGTAGGCCACCCCCGGCCCGTCCGGCGCCCGCCCCGCCGCCAGCCACTGCAGGCTCGCCCAGAAGGGCAGCACGACCCAGGCGGGGAAGCGCAGCGGGAGGAAGAAGAGGAACGGGAGCAGGCTTGTGACCCGGGCTCCGGGGAAGAGGTACAGGAAGGCGCCCAGGACCGCCGAGACCGCCCCGGACGCGCCGACCAGCGACTGCCCGGACGCGGAATTGGCCGCCGCGTAGCCCAGCAGGGCCAGGTAGCCGCAGGCGACGTAGAAGACGGTGAACCGCACGCGGCCCATGCGTTCCTCGGTCATCACCCCGAAGACGAACAGGAAGAGCATGTTGCCCAGCAGGTGCACCCAGCTGCCGTGCACGAAGAGGGCCGTCGCGGGCGTCAGGGCGGCCCGGGGAGAGCCCGCGAAGAGCTCGGCCGGGACCACGCCCCAGCGGTGGAAATAGGCGCGCTGCGCGGCGAGGAGCGCGTCACCGGAGCCGTAGGCGGGGTTCAGGCCCGCCGCCGGGCCGGCCACGAAGACCAGGCAGCACAGCGCGATCAGCGCGTAGGTCACCGGCGCCGAGGGATGCCGGAACGATCTGCTGACGGTCGTGCTCCGGTTGCCGATCATGGACAGAGCATGACGTAACAGGACGCAGCCGCACAGACCGCCTCGCCGCCGTGGACGGACCAGCGGCAGGCCGCCGCCAGGCCGTAGGGTTACGGCCACACGTGTCAGGGAAGCTGGCGCGTCACGGACACTAGAAGGAAGAGCACAGTCACGATGACGGTTCCCCTGCCGACCGCCACGACGCGGTGGCGCTGCACCCTCTGCGGCAACCTCACGCGTTTCGACGTGACCCGCTCGTCGAAGGTCGTCGAGTACGTCCACCTCGACCTCGCCGGTGAGCCGAAGGTCGAGGAGCGCGAGGTGGTCAGTGAGACCATCGAGTCGGTGCGCTGCCGCTGGTGCAACGCCGTGGATCAGGTGGAACTCGTGGACAGGCCGGGCGCCGACTCCTGAGCGGAGCGGCCCCGCACAGGTGATGGGGTGTGACGGATGGTGGAGACACAAGGCGGGGGGCCGGGCGACGGCGCCGCCGAGGTGCTCGACCGTCCGCTGCCCGACGGGGTGCGCCGCAGAGTCGTGCAGATCGTCTCCGACGGGTTCGGCTCGCTGACCGTCGCCGAACTGCCCGCGCAGCTCAGGCAGTACGCCCGCTTCGCCCCGAACCGGCGGGCCAAGTTCGCGGGCAACGCCATGGCGGCCGCGCTGGAGACCGAACCGCTGTTCAGGCAGCGTATCGGGGAGAAGCTGAGAGAGGCCCAGCCGGAGCTCGCCGGCGCCCTCGACTCCGGCTCGCCTCCCCCGGCCGCGGATCCGCTCGACGTGGCGGCCGCGGCCTATGTGCTGCGCCCCGCGGGCTGGGTGAAGCTGGTGACCGCGGCCGGCGAGGAGGCCCAGCGGGCCGACGCCGAGCGCGCCGACGAGGAGAGCCGGGCCGAGCTGGAGCGGCTGCGCGAGGAGCTCGCCGCCGCCCGCGACCAGACGCGCGCCGAGACCGAGCGGCTGCGCCTGGAGCTGGAGTCGGCCAAGAAGGAAGCGGAATCGCTTCACCGCAAGCTGCGGGCCGCCCTCAGCGACGTCAAGCGCGGCGAGGCCGCCCTGCGCAAGGTGCAGGGCGAGATGGAGGCCGTGCGCGCCGAGGGGCAGGCGCAGGTGTCCCTCGCCGAGACCGAGGCCCGGCGGCTCAAGGCGCGGCTCGGGGAGGCGGAGGCGGCCCTGGAGGCCACGCGCAAAGCAGCGCGGGAGGGGCGCAGTGTCGAGGACATGCGCGTCCGTCTGCTTCTGGACACCGTTCTGGACGCGGCGCAGGGTCTGCGGCGTGAACTGGCCCTGCCTCCGGTGTCCGTGCGGCCCGCGGAGACCGTGGACGCGGTCGAACCGGGACGAATGACCCCGAAGGACATCGCAGCGCGCGCCCTGTCCGAGCACGATCCGGCCGTTCTCGACCAGCTCCTGGCCCTGCCGCAGGCGCACTTGGTGGTCGACGGCTACAACGTGACCAAGACCGGCTATCCCCAGATGCCGCTGGAGAAGCAGCGCCTGAGGCTGCTGGGGCAGCTCTCGCAGCTGGCCGCGCAGACCGGCGCCGAGGTGACCTGCGTCTTCGACGGGGCCGAGCTGGCCGCTCCCGTGCTGCTGGCGCCGCCGCGGGGCGTGCGGGTGCTGTTCTCCAAACCGGGCGTCACCGCCGACGAGTTGATCCGCCAGCTGGTGCGCGCCGAGCCGCCGGGACGGCCGGTCATCGTCGCCTCCACCGACCGGGAGGTCGCCGACGGGGTGGCCCGGGCGGGCGCCCGGCCGGTCGCGTCTGCCATGCTTCTGCGGCGGCTGTCCTGAAGGTCGAAGTTGCGGGCTCAATGACCGAATTGGCGGTATCGTCACGCAACGTAGTGTCAACCGCGCATCACTGCATGTGAGTTGTGTGTAAAGAATGCATGCCGTGACGAGATTTTGCTCCTGAGGATTTGAACTGATCACGAGTAGGTCACTAGGGTCTGGGCTCGAACCTCCGAGCGGGTGATCACTCAAAAGAAGGAGTTCACCTCCGTGGCGTCCCACCGTCGACCCAAGCAGCCGAGCCGAGCGCGCGTGACCGTGCTCACCACAGCAGCCGCTGCAGCCGTTGCCTTCAGCGCCAACGCCGCCAACGCGGCGCCGAGCGAGAAGCCCTCCAAGGACGAGGTCAAGGCGAAGGTCGACAAGCTCTACGAGCAGGCCGAGCAGGCCACCGAGAAGCTCAACGGCGCCAAGGAGAAGCAGGAGAAGCTCCAGAAGGAGATCTCCACCATCCAGGACAACGTGGCCCGCGGCCAGGAGGAGCTCAACGAGCTCCGCGACTCCATAGGCCTGGCGGCCGCCGCGCAGTACCGCACCGGCAGCATCGACTCCTCCGTCCAGCTGTTCCTGTCGTCGAACCCCGACGACTACCTGGACAAGGCGTCCACCATGGACCAGCTCAGCGCCCAGCAGGTCGACGCGCTGAAGAAGATCCAGGAGAAGCAGCGCGAGCTCGCGCAGCAGCGCTCCGAGGCCTCCGACAAGCTCAAGGACCTCGCCGCCACCCGCGCCGCGTTCGCCGCGCAGAAGAAGGACGTCCAGGGCAAGCTCGCCCAGGCGCAGAAGCTGCTCAACTCCCTGACCGCCGCCGAGCGCGCCGCCCTCGCCGCCGCGGACCAGCGGGCCAGCCGCAGCGCGAGCCAGCGGGTGGACCTCGGCAACACGCCGGCCGCCTCCGGCCGGGCCCTCGCCGCCTTCCACGCCGCCCAGACCCAGATCGGCAAGCCGTACTCCTACGGCGCCACCGGCACCGCCGCCTACGACTGCTCGGGCCTGACCTCCTGGGCCTACGCCCAGGCCGGCGTCACCATCCCCCGCACGTCCCAGGAGCAGGCGAACGCCGGCACGAGGATCTACAGCCAGAGCCAGCTCCAGGTCGGCGACCTCGTGATCTTCTACAGCGACCAGCACCACGTCGGCCTCTACGCCGGCAACGGCATGGTCCTGCACGCCCCCCGCACCGGCACCAACGTGCGCTACGAGTCGATCGGCAACATGCCGTTCCAGTTCGGCGTCCGGATCTGACACCGGTAACCCGTCCCTCCGGTCACCACTCGGCCCCCGAACGGGCGAATTACGACAACCCGCGCTGACCCCACGCCCCGCCTATGACCTGCGTCAGAGGCGGGGCGTCACTGTGTGTGGCCGTGGGGGTCTTTGGCCGGGGCCCTTCCGCGGGGCTACTGTCTGCCGCGTTTCCCCGCAGCGCGGGGAGGCAGTCCCTGTCGCCAACGGAAGGAGCGCGGGTCGCGTGGGGTCCCATCGCCGCCTTGCACCGTCGTCCGGGTTCAACCGGGGCGCCGGCGCCGCTCTGTGTGTCCTGTCCGCCGCGGCCGCCGCCCTCGGCGCCGTACCGGCGAACGCCGCGCCGCACGACGACACCAGGGCCGAGGTGGACCGTCTCTACGAGGAGGCCGAGAAGGCCACCCAGGCCTACGACAAGGCCGACGAGACCGTCGACACCCTGCGCCGCCAGGTGCGCGACGCCCAGGACCAGATCGCCCGCCGCCAGCTGCGCGTCAACTCCATGCGGGAGGAGCTCGGTTCGCTGGCCGGCGCCCAGTACCGCTCCGGCGGCATCGACCCGACCGTCGCCCTGCTCTTCTCGGACGACCCGGCCGACTACCTCGACAAGGCCTCCGTCCTCGACCGGATCAGCGCCCGCCAGGCCGGGCAGCTCAAGGACCTGCAGTCCACGATGCGCCAACTCGCCCAGGAACGCGCGGAGGCCGCCCGCAAGCTCGCCGAACTGGAGCGCAGCCGCAAGGCAGTCATCTCGCACAAGAGGACCGTCGAGCACAAGCTCGCCAGGGCCCGCGAACTGCTCAACTCCCTGCCGTACGCGGAACGCGCCGCCTACGGCCGGGCCTCCCGCTCCGGCCGCGACGACATCCCCGACCTCAGCGGTGTCGTCCCGCCCGACGGCCGTGCGGCCGCCGCCATCGCCGCGGCCCGCTCCGCGCTCGGCAAGCCCTACGTGTGGGGCGCCACCGGCCCCTCCGGCTTCGACTGCTCGGGCCTGATGCAGTGGTCGTACGCGCACGCCGGCGTCCATCTGCCGCGCACCTCGCAGGAACAGCGGTTCGCCGGGCACCAGGTGCCGCTCTCCCAGGCACAACCCGGTGACCTGGTCGTCTACCGGTCCGACGCCAGCCATGTGGCGATGTACGTCGGCAACGGCCAGGTGATCCACGCGCCCTATCCGGGTGCCCCCGTGCGCTACGACCCCGTCAACATGATGCCGGTGTCGTCCGTCACCAGGGTCTGACCACGGCGCCGAATCCGCCTTACGATCGGGAAGTGGCCGGTCGTGGGCGGGTGTCGAGGTGGCGGGCGGTGGCGCTGGTGCTGCTGCTCGTCTGGCTGGCGGCCTGCGCCGGGCAGTCGGCCGACGACAGCGGCCGGGCCGACCTGCAGCGCGTCCTCGACCGGCGCTCCACCGCCGTCCTCGACCGCGACCGCGCGGCCTTCCTGAGGACCGGCGCGCTCGGCTGGTTCGAGAACCTGCGCGGGGTGCCGCTCGCCTCCTGGTCGTACCGGGTGACGGGCCTGCACCGCAGCGGCGACGGGGCCACCGCCGACGCCGAGTTGCGCTACCGCATCCTCGGCTACGACAACGCCCCCGTCACCGTCGGCCGCACCCTCACCCTGTCCCGGCGCCCGGGCGGGCAGTGGTCCGTGAGCCGGGACGTGCCCGCCGCCAAGGCCCCCCAGCAGCTGTGGGACCAGGGCGCGGTGACCGTCGTCCGTGGCAGGCGCAGCCTCGTCCTGGGCACCGGCCGCTCCAGCGAGCAGCTGCACATGTACGCGGACCTCGCGGACCACGCCGTTCCGGCCGTGTCCGGGGCGTGGGGCACCGACTGGACCCGGCGCGTCGTCGTCGAGGCGCCGAAGTCGCTGCAGGGCATGGCGGGACTGCTCGGCTCGCCCGCCTCCCAGTACCGGGGGATCGCGGCGGTCACCACGGGCGAGGTCGGCGGCCCGCCCAGCGCGCCCGCGGACCGCGTCATCGTCAACCCGGACGCGTACGCCCTCCTCGGCCCCCTCGGCAAGCAGGTCGTGCTCACCCACGAGACCACCCATGTCGCCACCCGCGCCCACACCACCCCCGCCACGCCGCTGTGGCTGTCCGAGGGGTACGCCGACTGGATCGGCTACCTCGGCACCGGCCGCACCCCGGTGCAGGCGGCGCCCGAGCTGGCGCACGCGGTCGACGACGGGCAGGTGCCGTCGGCCCTGCCGAGCGACAAGGACTTCGGCTTCAGCGGCGACGCGACCAAGCTCGCCCAGGCCTACGAGGGCGGCTGGCTGGCCTGCCGGCTGATCGCCGCCCGATGGGGCGAGGTGCGGCTGGGGGAGTTCTACCGCGCGGTCGGCGACCACAAGGTGCGCGACGGGTCGGTCGAGGGCGCCATGCGGACGGTGCTCGGGACGACGCCGGAGAAGTTCACCGAGCAGTGGCGGGACTATCTGCGCACCGAGCTCGGCTGAGCCGCGGCCCTCTCAACCGCCTTCCTCCAGGCGGTCGACGGCCTCCCGCAGCCAGGTCCGCTCCGCCTCGCCCGTGGCCCGCGCCACCCGCAGCATGCCCTCCCGGAACAGGTCGTCCGCCTCCTCCGCGCGCACCGGCCGCTCACCGTCGTAGAAGAAGCTGGACGGGGTCTGGAGGAAGTCCAGCCGGCGGCGCAGCACGGCCGCCTGCTCCCGCCGGTCGGGCAGGTGGCGCAGGAACGCCAGGACCGTGTTGAAGCGGACCTGGTCGGTGATCTCCGCCTGCTTGGGGTGGCGCAGGCGTTCCAGCAGGTCCTCGCGGCCCTCGGCGGTGAGGGAGAGGATGCGGCGCGGGGCCGCGCTCGCGCCGGGCTCGGTGTGCTGGTCGAGCTTGCCGGCGGCGACCAGCCGGTTGAGGGCCGGGTAGAGGGCGCCGTCGCTGACCGGGCGGACGTGGCCGCTCAGCGCTTTGATGCGCTCCTTCAACTCGTAGCCGTGCAGCGGCTGTTCGGCAAGGAAGCCGAGGATCGACAGCTCCAGCAACGTCTTTCCCTCCTTGCGGGCCCGATGACGCCATGGTACCTCTTATCGAGCTACCTCTAATCGAGGTAGCTCGTATCGAGGGGGTCGTCTCATGAACGCGCATCGCAGGCAGCTCGTCACGCTCGCCCGCCCGGTCTACTTCTCGCTCCTCGCCACGGTCGCCGCCGGGATCATCAACACCGTCTGGGTCTCCCGGCTCGGCGGCGCGGCCGTGGCCGCCGTGGCCGTCGCGACCAACACCGAGAACGTGCTGCTCGGCGTCTCGCTGGTGTTCGCCTCCGGTACGACCGTGCTGGTCGCCCACGCCAGAGGAGCCCGGGACCCGGGGGCGGTCCGGGCGGCCGTGCGCGGCGGCTGGGCGCTGTGTGCGCTGGTGACGCCGGTGGTCGTGGCGGCGGGGCTGCTGCTGCGCGAGCCGCTGGCCCGCCTGGTGCTGGGCGGAGGTGACGGGGCGGCCGTCCCGCTCGCCGCCGCCTACTTCGCGATCTCCCTGCCGGGCATCGCCGTCTTCTTCGCACAGAACCTCGTCGACGGCATCCTCAAGGGCGCCGGGGACACCAGGACCCCGATGCGGCTGGCGCTGCTCGCCAACGGCCTGATCCTCGTCTGCGACCCGTTCCTGATCCACCTCTACGGGGTGCGCGGCGCCGCCGCATCGACCGTGCTGTGCCGGTGCGTGGCGCTGGCGGCCGGGCTGCTCGTGCTGCGGCGCAACGCCCTGCTGCGCACGGCCGCCTCCGCCCGGCCGGCCGAGGGGACCGGCAGGGCCCTGCGCCGGACGCTCACCACCGGGCTGCCGATGTCCGCCGACTTCACCGTCCGCCAGGGCGGGGCGCTGGTGCTGGTCGCCATCGTGGCGCGGCTCGGCGTGACGGCGGTGGCCGCCTACGCCATCGCGTACAAGGTCATGTACGTCGCCACCATGGCGTTCTACTCCGTGCGGCAGGCGGCGTCGATCCACACCGCCCACACGCGGGGCGCGGGCCGGGACGAGCGGCGGGCCATCGGGCGGGAGGCCGTGCTGCTCTCCGGGGCGGTCGCGGGGGTCGCCGTCGTCCTGCTGGCTGCCGCGGGCCCCTGGGTCATGGCCGCTTTCGGCGCCGGGCCCGAGGTCGCGCACGCCGGGGTGCTGTTCCTGCGCTGCGTCGGGCCGTACCTGCTGCTGATGGCCTGCTTCATCGCGCTGGGCGGGGTCTTCGAGGGCAGCGGGGGAGCGCCGGTGCTGCTGCGCGTGACGCTGCTCGGCACGGCGCTCCAGCTCCCCCTCGCCTACGGGCTGTCGGGGCTCGGCCTGCCCGGCGTGTGCCTGGCGCTGGCGCTCGCGATGGCGGTGCAGTGCGCGGTGGCGTGGGTGCTGTTCGTCCGGGGCGCACGGCGCCTCGGCGGCGGATCCGGGCGCCTGCGAGAAGCCTTCGCCGGCGGAGCCGAGCCGGAAGAGCCGGCGGCCCCCTCGCGCGGGGCCGCCGCGTGACGGGGCGGCCTGACCCCGGCCGTCGTGGGAGGGCGCGCCCGCGCGCCGAGCCGATCCGCCGGACGGCTCCTTCGTGCGGGTCGTACGGCGCCTCGGTGGTCGGTTCGGTCGACTGGGCGGGTTGTCGTGCGGCCGGGTCGAGCCCGGGGAGCCGGCGGCACCCCCTCGCGGGGCCGCCGAGTGACGGGGGCGGCAGTGGCCGCGGCGCGCCGACGTGACCGGGCCCGTGGGCCCGCGTCAGGCGGGGGTCGAGGGCTCCTTCGAGGCGCACGGCGCCTCGGCGGGG
>NZ_JAMGBF010000203.1 GCF_023516615.1 Streptomyces panaciradicis | reverse complement strand
GGCATGCGGAACATCGTCATGCCCGGCGCCCGCATGCAGACGATGGTGGTGATGAAGTTGACCGCGCCCAGGATCGACCCGAAGCCGGACAGCGCCACCCCCATGATCCACAGATCGGCGCCGAGCCCCGGCGAGTGGACCGCGTCGGACAGCGGGGCGTACAGGAACCACCCGAAGTCGGCGGCACCGCCCGGGGTGAGGAAGCCGAAAGCCGCGATCGAGGAGCCGAACAGGAAGAGCCAGTAGGCCAGCATGTTCAGCCGGGGGAAGACGACGTCCGGGGCACCGATCTGCAGCGGCATGATCCAGTTGGCGAAACCGGTGAACAGGGGCATGGCGAACATCAGCAGCATGATCGAACCGTGCATGGTGAACGCCTGGTTGAACTGCTCCTGCGACATGATCTGCATCCCGGGCCGCGCGAGCTCCGCGCGCATCAGCAACGCCATCACGCCGCCCACCAGGAAGAACACGAAGGCCGTGACGAGGTACATCGTCCCGATCTTCTTGTGGTCCGTGGTCGTCAGCCACTCCGTCCAGGACGGCCGGCTCTCCGCCGGTCCGGCCGGCCGTCCCGCCACGGCGACCACGGCCTTGGGGCGCGCGGTTGCCACCTGCTGTATCTGTGCCTCGTCCACCGGACGGCGACCTCCCGATCTGCTCATGTCGTGCGACGGGCCGGGAAGGGCCACGGACGAGGGATGTGACCGGGCCTTCCGGGCCGCCGCCACATGATCGACCGAGGGGCACCCCGTCCCGATAGGGTCCAAAGGCCCCAGCCCCCGGGACCCCGAGGGGGCCCAACGGCCCCTCTTCGCACCGGCGGGCCCGCGGACCCCCGGGTCAGGACCTCGCCTGTCGTACGCTGCTGAGCACCACACCGGCCCAGGACGGCGGGTATGCCCGAACCACCAGCGCAGGCGGCAATGCCGTCGCACCCACGCCTCGACGTGCCGGAGCGCATGCACGGTCTTCTGAAAGCGGTCATGAACCTGGGGCGCGGGCTGGAGCTGTCCCAGGTGCTGCGCGGCATCGCGGAGGCGGCCGTCGAACTCACCGACGCCCGGTACGGCGCCCTCGGCGTGATCGGCGAGGGACGGAGGCTGTCGCAGTTCCTGACCGTCGGCATCGCCGAGGACTCGGCGGACCGGATCGGCCGGCCCCCGCGCGGGCGGGGCATCCTCGGTGAACTGATCCGCCACCCGGCTCCGCTGCGCCTGACCGACCTGACCCGGCACCCCGGCAGCGTCCCCCTCCCGGAGCACCATCCGCCGATGCGCGGCTTCCTGGGAGTGCCCATCCGCGTGCGGGACGAGGTGTTCGGCAACCTGTACCTGACCGAGAAGCGCGGTGGCGCGGACTTCGACGCCGACGACGAGGCCGTCCTGACCACGCTGGCCAACGCGGCCGGGGTGGCCATCGACAACGCCCGCAGATATCACGACAGCCGCCGCCGGGAGCAGTGGCTGGAGGCGCTCGGCGAGATCAGCCGCAGTCTGCTCGCCGGCACCGAGGCCCGCGCGGTGCTGGGACTGATCGCCCGGCGCGCGAGCGAGCTGGCCGACGCCGACCAGGCCGTCGTGCTGCTCCCGTCCGGCCCCCGCGCAGACCGGCTCACCGTCGAGACCGCGCACGGCGCCGACGCCGGGCGGCTGCGCGGCCGGTCCTTCCCGGCGGACGGTTCCCTCGCCGGGCAGGCCGCGCGCACCGGCAGAGCCGCGGCCACCGCGGACGCCGAGAACGACCCCCGGGTACGGCCACTCACCGCCGCGGACGGCACGGCCCCGTACGGGCCCGTCGTCGCGGTCCCGCTGCCCCTCGACGGCGCGGCCGGCGGCGTGCTGCGGCTGAGCCGGCGCAGCGGACGGGCGGCCTTCGACGACTCCGAGGTCCAGCTCGTCTCCCG
>NZ_JAMGBF010000202.1 GCF_023516615.1 Streptomyces panaciradicis | reverse complement strand
TCCCGCTGCCCCTCGACGGCGCGGCCGGCGGCGTGCTGCGGCTGAGCCGGCGCAGCGGACGGGCGGCCTTCGACGACTCCGAGGTCCAGCTCGTCTCCCGGTTCGCCGACCAGGCCGCCCTCGCCCTCGAACTCGCCCGGCGCCGCGCCGAGTCCGGGGAACTCGCCGTCCTGCGCGAACGCGACCGCATCGCCCGCGACCTGCACGACCTCGCCGTGCAGCGGCTCTTCGCCACCGGCATGACCCTGCGGAGCACCACGCGCACCCTGGGCGGCGTGGACGCCGCCGAACGCGTGGAACGGGCGGTGCGGGACCTTGACACCACCGTCGAGATCATCCGTACGGCCATCTTCGAACTGCGGTCCGCCGGTGACGACCGGGGCGGAGCGGGGCTGCGCCGCCGTATGCCCGAGACCGTGCGGCTCGCGGCCGGGGTGCTCGGGTTCAGCCCCGCTCTGCGGATCGAGGGCCCGGTCGACTCCACCGTTCCCGCCGAGGTGGCCGAGCAGGTGCTCGCCGTCACCGGTGAGGCGCTCGCCGCCGTCGCCCGGCACACCGGCGCCGGCCGGGCCGATGTGGTCCTCGCGGTGCCGATGACCGGGGACCGCCTCACCCTCACCGTGACGGACGACGGCACGGCCCCGCGCGGGGACACGGCCGGTGACGGGCCGCCCGCAGGCGTCGAGCACCACGGCGGGACGCTGAGCGTCGAGTATTCCGCCGACGGCGGCAACCGACTGGTGTGGCACCGGCAGTTGCCCGCCGACTGAACGGCCGCCGCCTACCGCGAGGGCCCCTGTCGCTCGCGCAGCCGGCCGGCCAGCAGCGCCGCCTGGACCCGGCGGTCGACGCCCAGTTTGGCCAGGATGGACGAGACCCGGTTCTTGATCGTCTTCTCGGCGAGGAACAGCCGCTCGGCGATCTGACGGTTCGTCAACCCCTCGCCGATCAGGTCCAGGATCTCCAGCTCGCGCGGTGACAGCCGCTCCAGCTCGGGCGACACGGCCGGCTCCGGTACCGGCAGCGGGGCCCGCAGCCTCGCCATCACCCGCGCGGTCGCCCGAGGGTCCAGCAGGGACTGCCCGCCCGCCACCTTGCGCACCGCGTCCACGAGGTCGGAGCCGTCGATCCGCTTGAGCACGTACCCGGCCGCGCCGGCCATGATCGCGTCGAACAGCGCCTCGTCGTCGTCGAACGACGTCAGCATCAGACAGGCCAACTCCGGCAGTCTCGCCCGCAGTTCCCGGCAGACCTCGACCCCCGCGCGGTCGCCGCTGCCGTCGTCGCCCAGCCGCACGTCCAGCACGGCGACGCGCGGGCGGACGGCGGGCACCCGGGCGAGCGCCTCCTGGGCGGTCGCCGCCTCCCCGGCCACGGTGATGTCCGGTTCTGCCTCCAGCAGGTCCCGCACCCCCCGGCGTACCACCTCGTGGTCGTCGAGGATGAACACCCGCAGCGGTGCGGCGGGTGCGGGGGAGGGGGCGGAGTCGGTGTGCATGGGGGCTTCCACGGAGGGTCGGACGACGGGGCGGGCGTGCGGAGGAGTCAGAGCAGGGACTGCCAGTAGTCCCACCAGCGGGTGGCGATCAGCATCACGATGCTCAGACACCAGGTGACCGGCACCACCCAGTGGAACTCCAGCACCCCCGCGACCACCGCGCGCGGAGCGCGGATCACGCCGTGCCGCAGGTTGTGCGCCGTGGTGTACCAGAACATCGCGACGGTGGCCGCCCAGGCCAGGCAGCACCACAGGCACAGCGCACCGATCTCGTACAGCGCCTGCGTCATCAGCCACATGCAGAAGGCCGCGCCGAGCAGCGTGCCGGCGTTCAGCCCCAGCCAGAACCAGCGCCGGAAACGGGCGCCGGCCAGCAGCGCGACGCCGACGGTGACCACCGCCGGGTAGGCGAGCAGGCCGAGCACCGGGTTGGGGAAGCCGAACACGGACGCCTGGGCGCTCTTCATGACGCTGCCGCAGGACAGAACCGGGCTGAGATCGCACGAGGGGGAGAAGAGGGGGTCCCGCAGAAGCCGGATCTTGTCGATCGTGATCACGAAGGAGGCGAGGGAGCCGAGCGCGCCGGAGACGATCAGCAGCCAGGCGAAGGCCCGCGAGGCACCGCTCGCACCGCGTGCGGCGATCCGCCGGTCGGCCTCCCGTGCCCGTGGGGTCTCGGGGGCGGTGGTGCTGCTCATCGACGGTGTTCCGCCTTGCCGGTGGCCAGGACGGGTGCCGGGCCCACGACGGCCGCAGGGCGGGCGGCCGCGTGCGGACGCCGGCCGGCGGGCCTCGGCGGCGAGCCGGGTGTCGTCTCGCGGGCCGCGTTCTCGGGCCAGACGACCTCGACCTCGATGCCGTGGGCGCGGGCGTAGGCCACCAAGTGGGCGGTGGCGTCACGGCCGTTGGAGGGCGAGCCGTCCCAGACGGCGAACAGGCGCCGGCATTCCGCGATCATCCGCTCGTCCGCCGCGACACAGGCGTTCCGGTCCGCCGGGTCGTAGGGCAGCAGCCGCACCTGGCGGGCGAGCAGCAGCAACTCGCCGGTCGCCGGCCGGTCCCGTTCGGGCAGCAGCGCCGGAACGAGCCCCTGGGTGGGCGTCAGGACGACCAGGTCGTGCCCGGTCGCCCGCGCGGCCCGGCCGAACGCCACCGGCACACCGGCCCCCGCCCGCACCAGCCCCTGCGCGGGAGCGGGCAGACGGGCCAGGGCGGCCCGCAGCTCGGACTCCACCCGTTCCAGCGTGTCCCCGGTCAGATCGGTGTGCCCCACCGCCGCGATCATTCCGCCAGCCTCCCGCCCTACGACGTTCACGTGTCCCGGTGCCCTCGCACCGGGCGGCCCCGCTCGCCACCGCCTGGCGCACGGACCGCCGGGCCCTGCTCACGGGCGGCGGACGAGTCCCATGGACAGGCCCGCGGGCTCAGTGAAGCCAGCACGCCTAGAGGCCGACAAGGGCCGAAGGTCCTCGCGCGCACCTCCGGCGCCACGCCGGGGTCCGAGACCCGGGACCGTGCCGAACGACCCCTCGGGCGGTCCCGTTCGCCGGTCCCGTTCACCATCGAATCCGTGTCCGTATTCCTGTGTGAAAGGGCCTTGCCGCGGCTCCGGCGCGGTGTAGCTTCTACCCGTCGGTAAGGGCTTGAGCAAGGGTGCTTTCGTGGCTGCCTCCTCGCACAGAGAGAAATTCGCCGCTCACCTTCGCATGCTGAAGGACCGCAGCGGCCGGGGTTACGACCGTCTCGGCAAGGAAGCGGGGGTCAGCGGCTCCAGTCTGCATCGCTACTGCTCAGGCCTCGGAGTCCCGGCGGACTACCGGGTGGTGCACGCCTTCGCCAGGGTGTGCGGCGCCAGCGCGGAGGAACTGCGCGAGGTGCACCGGCTGTGGGCGCTGGCGGACAGCGACCGCGAAGCCCCGGCCGGCTCCGGCGAGGAGAGCCGGGAACCGGAGTCCGGCGCTCACGAGGCACCCGTCTTACCCGCCGAGGCCGCGCGGCCGACGCCGGTGCCGGTGCCGGTGCCGGTGCCGGAAGAGGACGTCACCCCGCCGCGGCCCGCCCCCGTCCAGGACGGCCCGGCGCGACGGCGCCGGCTGCCCGACCAGCTCTCCTCGCGGTGGGCGGTGCTGGCCGCCGTGCTCGCGGTGCTGCTGGTGGCCGGCTTCGTGTGGCTGCCCTCCGGGCGCACCACCGGTGGCTCCCGGACCGCGGGCGACAAGGTGCTCGACTCCCCGGCCTGCGGGACGGTCAGCATGGGGGAGCACGACGGGTGCGTGCGCGAGGTGCAGCTGCTGCTGGTGCGCGCCAAGGGCAGGCTCGCCGTCGACGGGGACTTCGGTCCCGAGACCCTGCGCAGGGTGACCGCGTTCCAGGTGCTGGCGGGGGTCACCGCCAGGGGCGTGGTCGACGAGGACACCAAGAAGGCGCTGTACTCGCGGAAGGTGAGCATGGCGACCTGGTCCACGGACCGGGTGGCGCAGCGGATCCGTGAGGTGTTCGTCGAGGACCCCGACACCGCCGTGGCCATCGCCCGCTGCGCGTCCTTCCTCGACCCGCTGTACGTGCTGCCCAACACCAACGGCAGCCGCAACTGGGGAGTGTTCCAGATCTCCGACGCCCGCCTGCGGCAGCTGGACGGCACACCGCTGCGGGCGTTCGACCCGGACTGGAACATCAAGGCGGCCCACCGCCTGTGGGCCGTTCGGCACGACTTCCACGACTGGCCGTCCTGCCAGGCGGCGTTGAAGAACACGCCGAAGAGCTGAGGCCCGGTGCCTCGGATACTCCCCAGTGGTACCCGAGGACACCGGACGCCCCACCGCCGCCGTCAGACGGTGCCGTTCTCCCACCACCAGTCACGACCCAGGTCGGCCCGGCTGTCGACGTGCTGGTGGTCGGTGTTGTACGTCTCCAGTCCGGAGAACCCGCAGGTCTCCGCCTTCTGGTAGACGGTCTTGTTGGACACGCCGGACACGTCGAGGTCGGCGGCGGTGCCGTACAGGTGCATGCTGTCGCTGGCGCCGCCGATCTCGGCGTTGTGCGCGATGCTGCGGAAGCCGGAGTTGACGGTGATCGGCTTGTCGCCCAGCTTCTTGCGCAGCGCCTCCAGCTTGTACATGCAGCGGCGGACGTTCTCCTTGACCTGCGAGGCGCTCAGCTTGCCCCCGTTGAAGGTGCCGTCCGTCTGGTTGACGAACTCGCTCCAGTTGAAGTGGAGCGTGGAACCGTCCGACTGCTCGAGGGAGTTGAGCTTGGCCTGGGTGTTGGGACCGGCGCTGCCGTCCACGGAGAGACCGTAGGCCGCCTGGAACCGGCGTACGGCCGCCGCCGTGCCCGGGCCGAAGTCGCCGTCGATGCTGACCCGGCTGTGGGAGGCGCTGTCCGCGGCCCAGCCCGCGACGCGGATCTGCAGCTCGGTGACGTCGGCGCCGCTGTCGCCCTGGTTGAGGGTGCGCGACCACCCGTACGCCTGCGCGGTACCGGAGAACAGCAGTTGACCGAACGCGACGCCGGCGCCGGCGGCCAGCGTGCCACGCAGCATGGTGCGGCGGTCCATGGGGCGGAAGAAGGAGGTCATGGTCGTCCTTTCGGTGAACGGCGGTGCGGGGAAGGTCAGTAGGCGATCTGGAAGGTGACGTTCTGGGCGTCGATGTCGTAGGCGTGGATGCGTACGACGAAGTGGGTGCCGTCCTTGACGTCGGTGGCGATGGTTCCCCACTCGGTGCCGTGCGTGGTGTACGCGTCGTCGTTGTTGCACTTGGTGGTGTGGTCGACGAACACCACACAGGCGTCCAGGTAGATGCCCTGAGGGCCGTCCGTGAGGAGCCTGAGGTTGATGTCGTTGCACCGCGAGGACGTGGTGTAGGTGCCGTACTCCTTGGCGGCGGACTGGTAGTGGTACGTCAGGGTCTTGGCGCCGCCGTAGCAGCTGGTGGCGGCGGCCGAGGTCTGCGCCGAGGCGGGCGCGACGCCCGCTCCGACCAGTGCGGCCGCGGTGAACACGGCCGAGGCGAACGCTCGTGTACGGGTCATGTCGGTCTCTCCGTCGGGGCAGGAGGGTCAGAAGGCGATCTGCATGACGGCGTCGTCGCCCTCCAGGGGCACGCCGGCGGGCACCGTGAACTTGCTGTCGTTCAGGACGTCGGTGGCGATGGTCGTCCAGCTCCGGCCGACCCTCGTCCAGCGGTTGCAGGTGCCGTACTTCGCGAACTTCACACAGGCGTTGACGTAGTCGGCGGTGCCGCCGATGACGCGCATGTTGATGTCGGTGCAGCGGCTCGAGCTCCAGTAGGGGCCGAATTCGACGGCGTCGCCGTAGCGCACGGTGACCGCCCCGCCGTAGCAGCTCGTCGCCGCGGCGGCGGGGGCGGCGGAGGCGGAGCCGGCCGCCGGGACGGTGACACCGAGGCTGAGGAGCAGCGCTACGGGAAGCGCGCGGGTGAACCGGGTGGTCATACGGGTTCTCCTGTGGTCGGGCCGAATCAGCGGTTGGCCAGCCGGTCCAGATCGGCCTGGGTGCCGTTGAACACGTCCGCGGTCGCGGGCGCCTTGATGCCCGGGAAGATCGCGGCGTCGGTGTACTGCCACATCGTCCAGGTCGACGAGCCGTTGGGCACGGGCGGCTGGGTGATCGACGTGCGGTAGTCCGCGAGTTGCAGCGGATACCGGGCGAACGCGGTGGTGGAGCCCATGCAGTCGTCCAGGAAGGACTTCTGCGTGTAGATGATCGGAGTGCGGCCGAAGGCGGCCTCCACCCGGTCCAGCCAGGCCTTGGTGTCGGCGACCGTGCCGTAGGCCGGGCAGCGCCCGCTGCCGTCGTCCATGCGTTCCAGGTCGAAGATCGGCGGCAGGTCGCCCGCCCGCTGCCCGGTGTAGCCGGTGGCCCGCACGGCGGCGATGAAACGGTCGGCCTGCGCGGCACCCGTGTCGGGGGAGGAGCCCGTGTAGAAGTGGTACGGCGCCACGGCCAGCCCCGCCGCCCTGGCCGCCGGGAGATCGGTGGCGAGGTATTCGTCGGTGACGTTCGTGCCCCGGGTCGCCTTGACCGTGGCGAACTCGACGCCCGAGGCGCGTACGGCCTTCCAGTCGATCGCCGCGCCGCCGGGGTGCTGGTACTTGGCCGTGTCCAGGCCGTCGATCGGGTAGCCGGCCGGCCGCGGCGGCGCGCAGTAGGCGTTGCGGCCGGACCAGTCCACCAGCTTGGACCAGGTGTTGGGGCCCACGACACCGTCGGCGCTGAGGTTGGCACAGTGCTGGAGTTCGATCACCCGGGACTCGGTGCCGCCGCCGAAGTCACCGTCGATCGTCAGCGGCGGGTAGTGGAAGGGCTCCATGGCCAGGTTGAGCCGGCACTGCAGCTCCTTGACCTCGATGCCGTTGGCGCCCTTCTTGAGCGTGGGGCGTGTGTCGGTGTGGCCGCACACCGCGGACTCCGCCGCGCTCGACGTGCCCTGCACGCCGCAGGTGTGCGGTTGCGCGGCCCAGGTGTTCAGCGCCGCCCACGTCTGCGGACCGAGGACACCGTCCACGGTCAGCCCCGCGCACCGCTGGAAGTCCTTGACCCGCGTCTCCGTCGCCGGCCCGAACGTGCCGTCCGCCGCGATCGGCGTGTACCGGCTCGGCTTGGTCGCCAGGTTGAGCTCGCACTGCGCCTCGAGTGCCGGGTCCCCCGTCGCTCCCCGCTGCAAGGTGGGCTGTGCGCTGGTGTGCCCGCAGACGGCGACCGCCGTGGCGGCGGACCGTGCCGCCTGCGCCACCGTCGGCCCGCACAGGGGCAGGGCCGCTGCCACGGCGAGGGTCAGACCCCGCAGAAGCGTCCTTCGTCCCATCCGGTGTTCCCCCTCGTTTCGATGGCCGGGAGTTCCCGGCGCCCGATCATGCTGGCAGCGGTCGCCCCCAACCGGCCCGCAGCACCGGCGGATTGGGACACGGGGACGGTCCCGGCCGTGTGACCTGCGCGAACGGGTCACCGCTGGGACGTCGGTGGGACGCAGACGGGGAGCGGGGAGCGCCGCGTGATCCCGGGCGAAGGAGGGCCGGTGCGCTCGCGGCCTCGGCTCAGTGGCCGAGGGCGTAGGCGATGCCCATGTCCCAGGCGAGTGCGCGGCCCTCCTCGTAGGCGGTCTCGTAGGCGCCGGGGCCGATGGCCCCGCGGGCCTCGCGTTCGCACTTCTCCCGCTCGGCGACCCATTCCGGGAGCCCGAGTTGCGGCTGCCCCAGGGTGTTCCACTGCTGCTGGGCCAGACCCAGCAGGCGTGCGCCGCGCTCGGCGTGGCCGGCGGCGACGGCGGCCGCGGCGATGACGTCCAGGCACATCGCCGTCCCCAGCCGGTCGTTGAGGCGCCGCTTGACCTCCAGAGCCGCCAGGCTGCGGCGTCGTGCGGCCTCGTGGTCGCCGCGGACCAGTTCCGTTCGCGCCAGCAGGTAGTCCGCGTAGGCGCGCATCCACTTCTCGCCGTGCCGCTCGCAGTCGGCCCGCAGGTGCTCCAGGACGGCGACGGCGCTGCCGAACCTGCCCTGCCGGGTGTACCCGTGGGCGATGAAGAGGCCGGCCGCCAGCGTCGGATGGGTGAGGCGCGCCTGACAGCGGTGGCCGTCGAAGAGGTCCCGCGAGAGGACGCCGGCCTGCTCCGTCTCACCGCGGATCACCATCGCGAAGGCGGCCGTGGACCGTGCCCGGCCGATCGTCTCCTCGTCGCCCAGCAGATCGCCCACGGCGGCGCATTCGAGGGAGTCCCGCTCGGCGGCGTCGGCGTCCCCGAGGGTGGCGAGGAGCAGGGAGGAGGCCCACAGGGCCCGGGCGCGCGGCAGGCTCGGTTCGACGTCGTGGGCCAGCGCCCGCTCCAGATAGTGGGCTCCTTCCCTGGTGAACCCGCAGCAGTGCCAGAAGAACCACAGCGTCCACGCCAGTTCCGTGGCGGTCCGCCCGGCCGGTTCCTCCAGGCAGAACTCCAGGGCGGCGCGCAGGTTGTCGTGCTCGGCGGTCGTCCGCTCGTGCCAGGCGTACTGGTCGGGCCCGAGCCAGGCGTCCTCCGCCCGCCGGGCGAGGAGGAGACAGCGGTCCCGGTGACGCCGGCGCAGCGTCACCTCCTCCCCGATGGCGCGCAGCCATTGCCCGCCGTACTCACGGATGGTGTCCAGCATCCGGTAGCGCTCGCCGGTGACCGCGGGCAGCCAGGTCACGATCGACTTCTCCACCAGCCCGCCCAGCAGCCCCTGCAACGCGTCCGGGGCCAGCCGGTCGTCGGCGCACACCTGCCGTACCCCCTCCGCGTCGAAGCTTCCCGCGAAGACGGACAGCCGCGCCCACAGCAGCCGTTCGGCCGGCGTGCACAACTCGTGGCTCCACCCGATCGCGGTGCGCAGCGCCTGGTGCCGGGGTGGATCGGCGTCGTACACCACCTCGTCGCTGTTCCCCAGAACGGCCAGCCGGTCGTCCAGCCGTGCGACCAACTCGGGCAGGCTCATCTCGCGCAGCCGTGCGGCGGCCAGCTCGATCGCCAGGGGCAGCCCGTCCAGATCACGGCACAGGCGCACCAGGTCCGGCCGGTTGGCATCGGTGAGGGTGAAACCCGGGACCGCCTCCGCGGCCCGTTGGATCAGCAGCGTCAGCGCGTCGGCCGGGTCGGTCGCCGTCCCGTTCTCGGGCACCGGCACCGGCAGCGGCTCGACGGTGAGCGCCTCCTCGGCCGTCAAGCCCAGTCGGCACCGGCTCGTGGCGAGGATGCGCAGGCCGGGCGCCGCCCGCAGCAGTGCCTCCGCGGCCAGAGCACACGCGCCGGTGAGGTGCTCGCAGGTGTCCAGCACCAGCAGCGCCTCCCGCCCGGCCAGGTACTCCGCGACCACGTCGATCACGGGCCGGGTCGTCTGGTCGGCGAGCGGCAGCGCCTCGGCGATGACATGGGCGAGCAGCGCGCCGTCGGTGAGCGGCGAGAGCTCGACCAGCCATACGCCGTCGCGGAACCGTGTCCGCAGGGCCTCGGCCGCCGCCAGCGCCAGCCGGGTCTTGCCCACCCCTCCGACCCCGGTGAGCGTCACCAGACGCGACCTCCGGAACAAGAGGTCCTCCACGCTTGCCAGTTCGTCCGCGCGCCCGACCAGTCGCGTGCGCGGCACCGAGAGGTTGCCCACGCGGCACACGCTAGGTTTCCGCCCTCGATCCCCGACCGAATGCCGCACATTGAAAGGACCTGAAGCAGACCCGTCCGTCTTTGCTCACTTGTGGTCGGCGACGGGCGAATCCGGGTCGTACGCCGAGTCGTTACGAGGCAGCGGTGCTGAGCGAACGGCCGTGACCGGCGGCGGATGCGTCCTCGTCGACCTTGTAGCCCGGGAGGGAGGGCCAGCGGACCGTCAGCACCACGGACTCCTCCTCCGCGAACCAGGAGTGGTCGACCCCGCGTCCCCACACGACGTAGTCGCCCTGCTCGGTCAGGACGACGTCACGTCCGGGGAGTTCCACCCGGAAGCGTCCGCTGATGAGGACCAGCAGGGCGGTTCGTTCCTCGCCGGTGACCCACCGGGCGCGTGCGTCGCCCCGCGGGTGGACGCCCCACTTGATCTCCACGTCCTCGCTGTGCCGGGGATCGGAGGCGTCCTTGAAGTGCCCCAGGATCCATCCCCGGTCCAGCGCCGCGTCCTTGCCCGCATTGCCCACATACACGCTGTCGGTCATGGCCCGGAAGGTAGCAGCAGAATGCCCCTGCTCTCGCAGGGGCACCCACCGGTCGCTCACGTGGACTCGCGTCGCCGGTCGCTCACTTGGACTCGCGGTCGAACAGCGCCTTCGGCCAGCGGTGACCGAGGACGGTCAGGCCCAGGCCCAGGCCCAGGCCCAGGCACCAGGCGAGGGCGATCCACCAGTTGTTCCCGATCGCGGTGCCGAGGAGCAGTCCGCGCAGGGTCTCGATGGCGGGGGTGAAGGGCTGGTACCCGGCGATCGGCTGGAACCAGCCCGGCATGGAGTGCAGCGGGACGAAGGCGCTGGAGATGAGCGGCAGGAGGATGCTCAGGTCGATGCCGTCGAGGACGGTCTTGTCGCCGTGCGCCTTGCGGTGGGTCACAGGCTCCGAGCGGTGATGTCGCCCTTCGAGGTGGTGGCGCGGATGGTGAGTTCGGCGGTGCCGTCGTTCTTGAGCGCGTTGTGGATCCGGCCGTGGGAGGTGCCGGCGTCCAGTGAGGCGGAGACGTCGGCGGCGGCCGCGACCGTGATGTCGCCGGACTCGGTGCGCAGGTCGAGGGTGCCGCGTCCGGCCTCCGCGATCCGGATGTCGCCCCGCGCGGTGCTGATGTGGGCGGAGCCGCCCAGCCGGCCGATCTCGACGTCGCCGTCCACGGCCGTCAGGCGGAGGCTCGCGGCCTCGTCGACCTTGATCTGGCGGTAGGCGCCCTCGAAGGAGAGGTCGCCGAGGCGTCCGACCACCCGGAGTTCGGTGCCGGCGGCCGTGGCCTCCACGCGGGAGCCGGTGGGCAGCTGGACGGTCACCTCGACGGCGCCGGAGGGGCCGAAGAGCTGGTTCTTCGCCTCCGGGGCCATGACCCGCAGGACGCCGTCGTCGCACGTGACCTCGATCTGCTGCGCCGCCTTCACATCACGGCTCTTGGAGGCGTCCGCCGGCCGGACCTCGACCGTGGTGTCGGCGCGGTCGGCGGCGATGAGCTGGACCCGTCCGGCGGGGATGCCGAGGACGGCGTGGACGGGGGCGGTGGTGTCGAACTTCTGCATGGTGTGCTCCTGGTTCGGTGTGTGTTTCTGACATTGGAAACGCTACGTTGCGTTCTCGATTCGGGCAATGCGCATGTTGCGAAAGAACTATGTAACCCCAGTTCAAACGCGCAATATCGTTGCATCAATCATGCATGTTAACGCAATAGCCTTGCTACTTCATTGCAATGGAATGCCGGTGAACGCTATCGCCGGACGACCATCGCGCACCATGAAGGAGGCTGCGATGCCGGGCGGCAGGCTCACGCGAGCGGAACGCCGGCAGATCGCGCTGGGATTTGTCGACGGGCTCGCCTTCCAGATCGAACCGCTCTACACGCGCCCGCGGTGGCCCTCGGGGCGCACCGGGCGGCAGATGATGATGCATCTCGACATCGAGGTCGACGACCTGTCGTCGGCCGTCGAGTGCGCCGTCGCCCCGGGTGCGACGGTGGCGGACCGTCAGCCCCAGGACGACGTGCGCGTCCTGCTGGGCCCGGCCGGCCACCCCTTCTGCCTCTTCGTGCGCTCTGCCGCGAACTGGACGCCGGCCCTGCGTGCCACCTTCCCGACAGGTGTGTCGGGAACCTGGTCTAGGATGCTGACACATGCGTCGGCAAAAGCTGCCGGTGCTTCGCTCTGCCTTGGAACAGGTGGTTTTCGGATGTACACGGTGATGAACCGGATACCGGTCCCCGCGGCCGGCGCGGCGGCGTTCGAGGAGCGGTTCGCGGCGAGCATGCGCGAGACGCTGCCCGGCGTGCCCGGTCTTGTCGGGGCCCGTCTGCTGCGCCCGCAGGACGAGGGCGGGACGTACGCGGCGGTCATGGACTTCACCACCCGCGACGCGTTCCTGGCCTGGATGCGGTCGCCCGCCTTCCACGCCGCTCACGGGCCGTCCACCAGCGGGATGAAGGGCGATGTGGAGAGCTTCGAGACCGTCGCCTCCGTCGGCGCCTGAAGCGGAAGGCATCCCGTGTTCCTCGCTCTGCGCGATCTTCGCGTCGCCCGCGGGCGGTTCGCCCTCATCGGTGCCGTGGTCGGCATGATCGCCGTCCTCGGAGTCATCCTCTCGGGGCTCGCCAGCGGTCTCGCCGACTCCGGCATCTCCGCCCTGCGCGCCCTTCCCGTCACCCACCTGGCCTTCGACAGGTCCGCCTCCGGGGAGCTGTTCTCCCGCTCCACCGTCACCACCGACACCGCCCGGCGATGGGCCGGGGAGCCGGGCGTCCGCAAGGCCGAACCGCTCGGCCAGCAACTGGTGCACGCCCGACTCGGCGGCGCGGGCGGCAAACAGCTCGATCTCGCCGTTCTCGGCGTGCGGCCGGACGGCTTCCTGGCCCCGCCGCCCCTGTCCGGCAAGCCTCTGTCCGGCGACCCGAACGGCGTCCTCGTCAGCGAGGAGATCGTCA
This sequence comes from Streptomyces panaciradicis, assembly GCF_023516615.1. Taxonomy (GTDB): domain Bacteria; phylum Actinomycetota; class Actinomycetes; order Streptomycetales; family Streptomycetaceae; genus Streptomyces; species Streptomyces panaciradicis. The sequence goes on along the minus strand of NZ_JAMGBF010000202.1, from coordinate 5,183 downwards.
AGGAGGGCGTCAGGATCGGCGACCACCTGACCGCCGGCCAGGCCGGAACCCGTCTGACCGTGGTCGGCACGATCGGCCGCGCCTCCTTCGGCCACATCGGCGTCGTCTACGCACCGCTGCCGCTGTGGCAGCGGCTCCACTACGGCCTTCCCGGCGCCCTCCCCGACGCCGCCGCCCACCAGGCCACCGCCGTCGCCCTGCAGCTCGCCCCCGGCACCGACACCGGCGCCATCGACCACCGCCTCGGCACCCGGACCGTCGACAAGGCCGGCACGTACGCCGCGTCCCCCGGCTACACCGCCGAATCCAGCACCATGACCCTCATCCGCGGCTTCCTCTACGCCATCTCCGCGCTCGTCGTCGGCTCCTTCTTCACGGTGTGGACCATTCAGCGCCGCCACGAGATCGCCCTCTTGAAGGCGATCGGCGCCGCCACCGGCTACATCCTGCGCGACGCCCTCACCCAGGCCGCCGTCGTCCTGCTGGCCGCCACCGCGGCCGGGACCGCCGTGGGCCTGGTCCTGGGCGGCGCGCTGAACGGATCGGCGCCCTTCTCCCTCCAGGCGGACCAGGTCACCCTGGCCGCGGTCCTGCTGATCGTCCTGGGACTCGCCGGAGCCGCCGTCGCCATCCGCCGCATCACCAAGGTCCAGGCCCTCAGCGCCCTCGGAGGCGACCGATGAACCACCCCGCACCGACGAAGACCCCGGTGCTGCGGCTGACCGGCGTCACGCTGCACCTGGGCCGGGACCAGCAGCAGGTCACCGCCCTCGACGAGGTCGACCTGACCGTCGCACCCGGCGAGTTCGTCGCCGTCACCGGCCCCTCCGGATCGGGCAAGTCCAGCCTCCTCGCCGTCGGCGGCGGCCTCCAGAGCCCCACCAGGGGAGCCGTCCACGTGGCCGGGGTCGACCTGACCACCCTCAAGGAACACCAGCGCACCGCCCACCGCCGCCGCCACATCGGCTACGTCTTCCAGCACGCCAACCTCTTCACCTCGCTCACCGCACGAGAGCAGCTGCTGCTCACCGCCCACGTCGCGGGCCGCCTCGACGCCACGACCCGCCGCCGTGCGGACGACCTGCTCGAAGCCGTCGGCATGACCGCCCGCGCGGGCCACCGCCCCGACCGGCTCTCCGGCGGCGAGCGCCAGCGCGTCGGCATCGCCCGGGCCCTCGTCCTCGCCCCCGAGGTGCTGCTCGTGGACGAGCCCACCTCCGCACTGGACCGCGCCCGGGCCCGCGACATCGTCGGTCTGCTCGCCGAGCAGACCCGCCTCCACCGCACCGCCACCGTCATGGTCACCCACGACCACGAGATACTGGACGCGGCCGACCGCGTCCTGACCTTGCGGGACGGCCGCCTGAGCTGACCGAGCCACCGAAAGGCCCTCCCCGCCCCATGCCGAAGATCAACGCCGCCACCGTCGCCGAGCACCGTGCACAGCAACGCGCCGCGCTGATCCAGGCCGCCGTCGACGTCCTCGTCGAGCAGGGCGCCGCAGCGGTCACCCCGGCCGCGGTCGGCGCCCGCGCCGGACTCGCCCGCTCCAGCTTCTACCAGTACTTCCCCTCCTCGGCCGCGCTGCTCGCGGCCATCGTCGAGGAGTCCTTCACCGCCGCCGACGCCGCCACCACCGAGGCCCTGGCCGACGTGCACGACCCCGCCGCACGGATCGACGCCTTCGTCCGCACGGAACTCCACCTCGCCGCCCGGGGCATGCACCGCCCCGCCACCGCACTCCTGCAGGCCGACCTGCCCCGCGAGTGCCTCGACCGCGTCCACGAACTCCACCGCCACCACTACGCCCCCCTCCAGGACGCGATCGCCCTCGTCGGCGCCGACGCCCCCGAGCTGACCGGCCGGCTCGTCGGCGGCATCGTGCAGGCAGCCATGACGGCCGTCGAGCACGGCGCCGACCCGGACCGCGTGGCCGACCGCGCCCTGGCCCTCGTAAGCCACGGCCTGACCCCGCCCTCCACGCAGCGGCCCGACGAGCCCGGGGCGGCCGCCCACGAATGACCGTGCCGCCGACCCCGGCGCGCACTCGGACGGCCCGAACCAGCATGGCCTGCTCCCGTGGGGCACTCTGCAAGGTATGGGCCAGACCGCGCTGATCGTCGTCGACATGATCAACACCTATGACCACGATGACGCCGACCTGCTGCTTCCCTCGGTGACCGACGTCGTGCCGAGGGTGACCTCACTCCTGGAGCGGGCGCGCGAGAAGGAAGCGACCGTCATCTACGTCAACGACAACTTCGGCGAATGGCGCTCGCACCACGGCGAACTCCTGGAGAAGGCCCTGGCCGGCCCGCACGCGAAACTGGTCGAGCCCCTCGTGCCCGACGGCGACTCGCTCTTCGTGGTCAAGGCACGCCACTCGATCTTCTTCGAGACCCCGCTGAACTACCTGCTCTCCCAGCAGGGCATCGACCGGGTGGTGCTGTGCGGACAGGTCACCGAACAGTGCATCCTCTACTCCGCGCTGGACGCGCACATCCGCCACCTGGAGGTCACCGTCCCCCGTGACGCGGTGGCCCACATCCACGCCGACCTCGCCGAGGCCGCGCTGCGCATGATGGAACGGAACATGGGCGCGACGGTGTGCGACGGCGACGACCTGTGGCGCGGCTGAGCACACACCGCGCTCCGGGCGCGCCGGAACCGGGCGTCACCCCGGCGGCTCAGGCACCCGCGGAGTCGCTCCGCCCGCCGCCGTCCTCGAGTACCGCTGCCGCCCGGTGCCGGTAGGAACGGAAGCGGCGCAGATAGGACCGTGCCATCGGGCCCGGCGGCACTCCTCGGGCGAACGCCCGCATATTGCGTTCCCCGGCGTTGTAGCCCAGCGCCAGCAGCTCCTCGCGGGTGTAGCGGCGTGCGTGCCGCGTGGGCAGGCACCGGTCGAGATCCGCCAGATGCAGCGCCGCGGCGTGCACGGCGAACGCCGGATCGTCACGAAGGTCCTGCCACCGCTCGGACAGGCCGTGCGCGCGCCGGACCCGCTCGAACGTCGCACGGTGCATGTTGGCCACCCCGAAGGACGCCTCCGGCTTCCACCACTGCCACAGCCGCTCCAGCAGCGGGTGGTGCGGCTTGTACGCCTCGTTGTAGAGGACCGTCAGCACCAGCAGGGGGGAGACCCCGGCCGCCTCGGCGCTGCGCATCACGCAGTCGGCGTAGTCCGCCGGGTCGTAGTCACCGGGCCGCAGCGGCGGCGTCCGGACGTCACCGTCCTCCGGTCCGTCCGGTCCCGGCACCGCCGTCGACGGTTCAGCCATCCCCACCCTCGTTTCCTCGCTCGCCCCGGCGGGACGGCGGACCGTGAACGGTTTCCGCAGTGCACGTGCCCCCGCGGCCCCCACTCATGCAAGGGCTCGACCGCCGCGTCGCAGAAACGACACGGCTTCCCTGCATCCGTCGAGCCCACTGCTCCCGAACAGAAGCTGCCGAGACCAGAACGGAGATCGGCGTACGGACACCGAAGCGGAGGCCCTTGTGATCGAAGTCGAGCGTGTTGTGACGTTGGATCACCCTTTGGCCGACGTCGTGCGGTACCTGGCGGACTTCTCGCACACCGAGTCGTGGGACCCGGGAACGGTCACCTGCCGTCGTATCGGCGACGGAGAGCCGGCCGTGGGCGCGGAATGGCACAACGTCTCGGAGTTCCGGGGCCGGCGCACCGAGCTGCGCTACCGGATGGTCCGCCACGACGCCCGGCACCTGATCTTCATGGGCCGCAACAAGACGGTGACGTCCACCGACGACATGCGCTTCGAGGAGAACGGGGGCCGCACGCGGCTGACCTACCGGGCGCGCCTGGACTTCAACGGACTCGCCCGCCTGGCCGAACCCCTGCTCAAGCGGGAGTTCCGACGCCTCGCGGACGAGGTGTCCGAGTCGCTGCCCCGAGCCGTCGACCGTGCTCTGCGGGCTCCTGAGACCGAAGGAAGGCACCCCCGGTGAGCGGCGACCGGCCCGTCCGGACCGCCCTCGCCGTGGGGAACCGCCCATGGACGTGAGCGAGACCGAAGCGGACCTGTCGTCGTCGGCCGGAGTGACGACGGGGTCCCTCGCCAGACGTCTGGGCGTGTCCCCCACGACGCTGCGCTCCTGGGACCGCAGGTACGGACTGGGCCCGGCGTCCAGGACGCAGGGACGCCACCGGCGCTGGACGCCCGAAGACGTCGCCATGGTCGTGGAGATGTGCCGTCTGACGGCCGCCGGCATTCCACCGGGGGAGGCGGCGAGGGCCGCGAAGGCCCAGCACCACCCGCAGCCCGTGCCCGTGGCGCCGTCCCGCCCGCCGGCCCGTCCGGTCGCCGCCCCGGCCGACGTCATGGAGGCCGTCCACACCTCGCGGTCCGGCAGCGGCCTGCCGCTGGGCAATGTGCGGCACGAGTGCAAGGGACTCGCGCGCGCCGCCGTCCGGCTGGACGCCGTCGCCGTACAGGAGCAGCTCACCTCGGTGATCCGCGCCTACGGACTGGTGGTGACGTGGGAGGAGATCCTCTCCCCGGCACTGCAGGCCGTCGGGCGCAAGTGGCAGTCGGCCGGCGAGCGGTACGTGGAGGTCGAGCACCTCCTGTCCTGGCACATCTCGGCGACGATCCGGCACGTCTGCGTGACCGCCGCGCCCGCGCAGCGGGAGTGGAAGTCCGCTCCCGTGATCCTGGCCTGTCTGCCGGGCGAACTGCACACACTGCCGCTGGAGGCGCTCAACGCCGCGCTGGCCGAGCGCGGCGTGGCGACCCTCATGCTGGGCAGCGCCGTACCGGCGGAGGCCCTGACGACCGCCGTGGAGCGCGTCGGCCCCAGTGCCGTGGTCCTCTGGTCGCAGTCCGGCTCGACGGCCAGCCTGCCGCTGGCCCACCATGTCGCCTCGACCCGCTGGGGCATCCGCGGCGCCCGCACGCAGAGCCGTGTCCTGCTCGCGGGCCCCGGCTGGGGCCGCGGGCAGCGCCCTGGGCTGCTGCGGCCGCGCGGCCTGCAGGACGCGCTGGTCATGCTCGAAGCGCTCTGACCCGCGCCCGCACAGGTAAGTGGCCCTCGCCGGCGACCGCCGGCGAGGGCCACTTACCTGTGTCCGCTACTCCTCGGGGCGGGCGCTCGTGGCCGCGAGCGCCGGCTGGTCCGCCGCCTTACCCGGCGGCAGCGCCGGGCCCTCGCCCCGCTCGCGGCGG
>NZ_JAMGBF010000201.1 GCF_023516615.1 Streptomyces panaciradicis | reverse complement strand
GGGAGAGTAGGACGCCGCCGAACTCCTTTTAGAGCTCTGGCTCTTGGGCAATCAAGCCCGAGAGCCAGAGCTTTTTTGCGTTGAGGTAGGGTCAGGGGGCATCGTTGGCTCGTTTCCCACAGGAGGCCCCCGGGTGGAGGTCCAGGAGACCCGTGTTCAGACGAACCGGGTCCTCACCATCCCCAACATCCTCAGCATGGCGCGTCTCGTCGGCGTGCCGATCTTCCTGTGGCTGATTCTGAGGCCTGAGTTCGGAGGCCCGCAGAGTGACGGGTGGGCGCTGCTGGTGCTCGCTCTGAGCGGCATCAGCGACTATCTGGACGGCAAGCTGGCGCGACGCTGGAACCAGATCAGCAGCCTTGGCCGGCTCCTGGACCCCGCGGCCGACCGGCTCTACATTCTCTCGACATTGGTCGGTCTCACCTGGCGCGAGATTCTCCCGATCTGGTTGACCGCTGCACTTCTCGCGCGAGAGCTGCTTCTGCTGGTGATGGTGGGCATCCTCAGGCGGCACGGCTATCCGCCGCCGCAGGTGAACTTCCTCGGGAAGGCCGCCACCTTCAACCTGATGTACGCCTTCCCGCTGCTCCTGCTCAGTGACGGAACTGGCTGGCTGCCGTCACTCGCTGCTATTTTCGGATGGGCGTTCGCCGGATGGGGTACAACGCTGTACTGGTGGGCAGGAGTCCTCTACGTGGTACAAGTCCGCCGCCTGGTCCGTGCGGACGCCATGGCCGACTGAACTCACTGATTGCTGCCGCCCTAGCGGCTGGATGGCCCCCGCCGGGAAAGTGCGGGAGAATCTGGACGGGTGAAGTCGGCTAGACCGTCGTCTCTTGAGGAGGACGCTTCCGACATGAAGGCCGTCGTGATGGCCGGAGGCGAAGGCACCCGCCTTCGCCCCATGACTTCGAGTATGCCCAAGCCGCTCCTGCCCGTGGCGAACCGCCCGATCATGGAGCACGTGCTGCGGCTGCTCAAAAGGCATGGGTTGAACGAGACCGTCGTAACCGTCCAGTTCCTGGCCTCATTGGTCAAGAACTACTTCGGTGACGGTGAAGAGCTCGGCATGGAGCTTTCCTATGCCAACGAGGAGAAGCCACTCGGTACCGCCGGGAGCGTGAAGAACGCCGAAGAGGCGTTGAAGGACGATGCCTTTCTTGTCATCTCCGGCGATGCGCTGACCGACTTCGACCTCACCGAGCTGATCAATTTCCATAAGGAAAAGGGCGCGCTCGTCACCGTGTGTCTGACGCGTGTGCCCAATCCTTTGGAGTTCGGCATCACGATCGTCGACGAGGAAGGCAAGGTCGAGCGTTTCCTCGAGAAGCCGACCTGGGGTCAGGTCTTCTCCGACACCGTGAACACCGGGATCTACGTGATGGAGCCCGAGGTCTTCGACTACGTCGACCCCGATGTGCCCGTCGACTGGTCCGGTGACGTCTTCCCGCAGCTGATGAAGGAGGGCAAGCCGATCTACGGCTATGTCGCCGAGGGCTACTGGGAGGACGTCGGCACGCACGAGAGCTATGTGAAGGCGCAGGCCGACGTCCTGGAGGGCAAGGTCGACGTCGAGATCGACGGCTTCGAGATCTCCCCGGGCGTCTGGGTCGCCGAAGGTGCCGAGGTGCACCCCGACGCGGTTCTGCGTGGGCCCCTGTACATCGGCGACTACGCGAAGGTCGAAGCCGGCGCGGAAATCCGCGAGCACACGGTCGTCGGTTCCAACGTGGTCGTGAAGAGCGGCGCCTTTCTGCACAAGGCCGTCGTGCACGACAACGTGTACGTGGGTCAGCACAGCAATCTGCGCGGCTGTGTCGTCGGCAAGAACACCGACATCATGCGTGCTGCACGCATCGAGGACGGCGCCGTCATCGGTGACGAGTGCCTGATCGGTGAAGAATCGATCGTGCAGGGCAATGTGCGGGTCTACCCGTTCAAGACGATCGAGGCCGGCGCCTTCGTCAACACCTCGGTCATCTGGGAGTCCAGGGGCCAGGCGCACCTGTTCGGCGCCCGTGGCGTCTCGGGCATTCTGAACGTCGAGATCACTCCCGAGCTCGCCGTCCGCCTCGCCGGCGCCTACGCGACGACCCTCAAGAAGGGCTCGACGGTCACCACGGCCCGCGACCACTCCCGTGGTGCCCGGGCACTCAAGCGCGCGGTGATCTCGGCGCTGCAGGCCAGTGCCATCGACGTTCGCGACCTGGAGAACGTGCCGCTGCCCGTCGCCAGGCAGCAGACGGCGCGGGGCAGTGCCGGCGGCATCATGATCCGGACCACGCCCGGAGTGCCGGACTCGGTGGACATCATGTTCTTCGACGGCAACGGCGCGGACCTGTCGCAGGGCAGCCAGCGCAAGCTGGACCGCGTGTTCGCGCGTCAGGAGTACCGGCGGGCGTTCCCCGGCGAGATCGGCGACCTGCATTTCCCCGCCAGCGTGTTCGACTCCTACACGGGGTCGCTGCTGCGGAACGTCGACACGACCGGCATCAAAGAGTCCGGGTTGAAGGTCGTCGTGGACGCGTCCAACGGCAGTGCGGGGCTCGTACTGCCCAGCCTGCTCGGCAAGCTCGGCGTGGACTCGCTGACCATCAATCCCGGTCTCGACGAGGCCAGGCCCACGGAGACCAGCGACCAGCGGCGCTCCGGGCTGGTGCGGCTCGGTGAGATCGTGGCCTCGTCCCGTGCGGCGTTCGGCGTGCGGTTCGACCCGGTGGGCGAGCGGCTCTCCCTCGTCGACGAGAAGGGCCGGATCATCGAGGACGACCGGGCTCTGCTCGTCCTGCTCGACTTGGTCGCCGCCGAGCGGCGCAGCGGGCGGGTGGCGCTTCCGGTGACCACGACGCGGATCGCCGAGCAGGTGGCGGCGTACCACGGGACCCAGGTGGAGTGGACGACGACCTCGCCCGACGACCTCACCCGGGTCGGGGGCGACGACACGACCATCTTCGGCGGTGACGGCAAGGGCGGATTCATCGTTCCGGAGTTCAGCAGCGTCTTCGACGGCACGGCAGCCTTCGTACGGCTGATCGGCCTGGTGGCGCGGACGCAGCTCACGCTGAGCCAGATCGACGCGCGGATCCCGCGTGCGCACGTCCTCAAGCGCGACCTGGCGACTCCGTGGGCCGTCAAGGGACTGGTGATGCGGCGGGTCGTCGAGGAGGCCGGAGACCGCTTCGTGGACACCACGGACGGCGTGCGGGTCGTCGAGACCGACGGCCGCTGGGTGATGGTGCTGCCCGACCCGGCCGAGGCCGTCACCCATCTGTGGGCGGAAGGCCCGGACGACGCCTCCGCGCAGGCCCTGCTCGACGAGTGGGCGGCGGTCGTGGACAGCGCCGGACGCTGAAAAACGCTGCACGCGTGCGTGCCGGACAAGTGTCCCCAAGGGGGCCTGTCCGGCACGCCGGTGGGGCCATTCGGAGGTAGTGGCCGCAACGTGCGACGATGTGCGGCATGCCGCAGCAGCCCCCCATTCGGAGCACACCGACGCGCCCTTCGCGGCCGGACGCGTCCATGTTCCTCCTCACCAACGTCATGGACCACAGCCTCGACGACGGCTACGCCGAGGCGGCCGCCCGGAAGAAGGCCGCGGGCGCCGGCGGTATGCCCAGGACGCTGCGGGCCAGACTCGGCCTCGCCGCCGGGCTGGTCCTCGCGGCGCTGGTCGTGACGGTGGGGGCGGCGCAGGCGCGGGTGGCGGCTCCCGTCGTCGCCAAGGAGCGCGAGGAACTGATCGACCGCATCGACCGTGAGACGGCGACCGCGGACAAGCTGGAGCACTCCGTCGACACGTTGCGCGACGACGTGAACGCCCGGCAGCGGGAAGCGCTGAAGAAGAGCGGTGGCGACGACCAGGCGGAACTGGTGGGCCTGCTCTCGGGCGCCGTCGAGGTGCACGGACCCGGTGTGCGGCTGGTCGTGAACGACGCCAAGGAAGCGACCTCCGGGGGCAACGGCAACCCGCGAGAGACCTCGGACTTCTCCGACACCGGCCGGGTCCGCGACCGGGACATGCAGCGCGTGGTGAACGGTCTGTGGGAGTCGGGGGCGGAGGCCGTCTCCATCAACGGGCAGCGGCTGACCGCGCTGTCGGCGATCAGGGCCGCGGGTGACGCGATACTGGTCGACAACAGGCCGCTGGTGCCGCCCTATACCGTGCTGGCCGTGGGCAACGGGAAACAGCTGAGCACCAGGTTCCAGAACAGCGCCGACGGGTTGTACCTGCACGCCCTGCAGGAGAACTACGGCATCAGGACCAGCATCTCGGTGCAGGGCGATCTTCGGCTGCCCGCCGCGCCGAGTGTGATCGTACGTACAGCACAGCCGAAGAACGAGAAGACGGAGAAGGGCACATCGTGATCGCCGTACTGGGCCTCGTCGTGGGAGTCGTGGCCGGATTGTTGGTCCGGCCTGAGGTTCCGGCAGTCGTCGAGCCTTATCTGCCGATCGCCGTCGTCGCGGCGCTCGACGCCGTCTTCGGCGGGCTGCGGGCCATGCTGGACGGCATCTTCGACGACAAGGTCTTCGTCGTGTCGTTCCTGTCCAACGTGGTCGTGGCCGCGCTGATCGTGTTCCTGGGCGACAAGTTGGGCGTCGGAGCCCAGCTGTCCACCGGCGTCGTCGTGGTGCTCGGGATCCGCATCTTCTCGAACGCCGCGGCGATCCGCCGGCACGTGTTCCGGGCGTGAGGCCGATGAGCGACGAGAAGGACGAGAAGGGCGAGAAGAACGAGCCCGGGAACAGGCTGCGCAAGGAGCTGCCCGAAGAGGTGCCCGCGACGGCCCCCGAGGCGCCGGCGGAGACGCCCGAGGAGAAGGCCCGCCTGACCGGCCGGCAGCGGCTGGTGCAGGGGCTGTGGCCGCCGAGGGTGAGCCGTGCCCAACTGATCGTCGCGGTGCTGCTGTTCGGCCTCGGCTTCGGCCTCGCCGTGCAGGTGGCGTCGAACAGCGACAGTGACAGCGCGCTGCGCGGAGCGCGGCAGGAGGATCTTGTTCGCATCCTCGATGAACTCGACGACCGTACTCAACGTCTTGAGGACGAGAAGCAGGGGCTGCAGAAACAGCGCGACGAGTTGGAGAACAGCTCCGACCAGGCCGAGGAGGCCCGCAAGCAGACGGTCGAGAAGGAGAGGCAACTCGGCATTCTGGCGGGCACGGTGGCGGCGCAGGGGCCCGGCATCACGATGACGATCGACGACACGAAGGGGACGGTTCAGGCGGACATGCTGCTCGACGCGGTCCAGGAGCTGCGCGCGGCCGGGGCGGAGGCGATCCAGGTGAACGGCGTACGCGTCGTGGCCAGCACCTATCTCTCGGACTCCGGCAAGAGCGTGAGCGTCGACGGGAACAAGATCAACGCGCCCTATCGTTTCAAGGTCATCGGCAAGCCGGAGGACCTCGAGCCGGCGCTCAACATCCCTGGAGGCGTGGTGCAGACTCTCGAGAAGGAGCAGGCCACCGTCACTGTCGAGCGATCGAACAAGATCGTCGTGGACGCCTTGCGAGCGGCGAAGCGGCCTGACTACGCTCGGTCGTCCTCCCAGTGAACCGGCGGTGCATGGGGGGCGACCGGCAGGGGCATCAGGTTGCGGGGGGTCGGCGCACCGATTGGGTGGTGCGTGGTGGAAACTGTCTGGTGGATACGGACGTTGTGAGGATGTCCGGGTCGGCCGGCGTATTGAGTCAGGGTTCGTCCTGCCCCACGGGCGGGTCTGTTTCGGTCAAGGGGAATCGCCCGTGAAGTTGTTTGCGAAGTTGTTCGGCAAGAGCGCGCGAGAGGGCAGCGACAATGCCACTGCTCGTCATCGCGCACAGCCCGACGCGGAAGGCCAGCGTCCCCTCTTCCGGGACCAGGTCGCTGGGCCGGGCGGTGACATTTCCGGAGGTCAGGGCGCGCCGTCGGTTGACCCTGCGCAGTCCGGCGGCATAGGTTTCGGGCAACCGTCAACCTCAAGTACGGGTGGAGGGTTTTCCCCTATGTCGGCCCTGGTGTGTACGAGGTGCGGTAACCGCAACGCGGAGAACAGCCGCTTCTGCTCCAACTGCGGTGCCCCGCTGCGCGGTGGAGCCGCGGCCGAGCGGCCGTCCGAGACGACCTCCACGATCTCCATCTCCGGTATCGAGGCCTACGACGCCGAGGTGACCGGACAGACGCAGCTGCCGGCGCTCTCTCCCGAGGCGCAGGCGGCCGTGGACGCGCTGCCGCTGGGTTCCGCCCTGCTGGTGGTGCGCCGCGGTCCGAACTCGGGCAGCCGCTTCCTCCTGGACGGTGACCTGACGACGGCGGGCCGCCATCCGCAGAGCGACATCTTCCTCGACGACGTGACGGTCTCGCGTCGTCACGTGGAGTTCCGCCGCGGCGCGGACGGCACGTTCACGGTGGCCGACGTGGGCAGCCTCAACGGCACGTACGTCAACCGAGAGCGGATCGACCAGGTCGCCCTGAACAACGGCGACGAGGTGCAGATCGGCAAGTACCGGCTGGTCTTCTACGCGAGCCAGCAGGGCTACTGACCACTCCCGGACTCCGTCCGGGGGACCCCAGGGAATGTCCATGCTGCAAACACCGAGCGGTGGTGCCGGCCACGGCACCGCCGCCACGGACCGTGGTCTGATGAGCATCGGCACAGTGCTGAACGTGCTGCGCGAGGAGTTTCCCGAAGTCACCATCTCCAAGATTCGCTTCCTGGAGTCGGAAGGGCTCATCGAGCCCCAGCGAACCCCGTCCGGGTATCGCAAGTTCACCGTGGGCGACGTCGAGCGCCTCGGTCACGTGCTGCGGATGCAGCGCGATCACTACCTGCCGCTCAAGGTCATCCGGGAGCACTTGGACGCCATGGAGCGGGGAGAGGCCGTGGCGCTGCCCGCGGTGGGCCGCCAGCGGGAGGGTGAGGCCCTCCTGGAGCCCCTGGAGGGGCCGACGGCCGCCCGGATCGGACGGGACGAGCTGCTCGCCGCCGCCGAGATCGGCGAGGAGCAGCTCAAGGAGTGGGAGTCGTACGGGCTGCTCACCGCGATGCCGGACGGGGCCTACGACGCGGAGGCGGTCACCGTCGCCTCGCTCGTCCTGGAACTGGGGCGGTTCGGCATCGAGCCGCGGCACCTGAGGGCCATGAAGGCCGCCGCCGACCGCGAGGCGGGGCTCGTGGACCAGGTGGTGGCCCCGCTGAAGCGGCACCGCAATCCGCAGACCAGGGCCCACGCGGAGGCCCGTACGAAGGAGCTCGCGGCGCTCACGGTGAAGCTGCACGCGGCTCTCGTGCAGACCGCGCTCGGCGTGCGACTGCCCTGAACCCGGCGCGCGTCGCGAGGCCGGATCGTCCCCCCGTTTCCTGCCCGACTACCCAAACGTCCCGGGCACGTCCTAGGGTTGCTGTGTGAACGAGCTCGATGTCGTAGGTGTCCGGGTCGAAATGCCCTCCAACCAACCGATCGTGCTCCTGCGTGAAGTGGGAGGCGACCGCTACCTCCCCATCTGGATCGGGCCGGGGGAGGCGACGGCGATCGCCTTCGCCCAGCAGGGCATGGCCCCCGCCAGGCCGCTGACGCACGACCTGTTCAAGGACGTGCTGGAGGCCGTAGGCCAGGAGCTCACCGAAGTGCGCATCACGGACCTGCGTGAGGGCGTCTTCTACGCGGAGCTGGTGTTCGCCAGCGGAGTCGAGGTGAGCGCCCGTCCGTCGGATGCCATAGCGCTGGCGCTGCGCACCGGAACGCCGATCTACGGCAGTGACGGCGTGCTCGACGACGCGGGCATCGCGATCCCGGACGAGCAGGAGGACGAGGTGGAGAAGTTCCGCGAGTTCCTCGACCAGATCTCGCCGGAGGACTTCGGCACCAGCAGCCAGTGAGCCGGAACCGGCCCGGCGGACCCCGGTGTTCCGTGCGCGGCCGGTTCGCAGGCGATCACGGCTCAAATGCCCGCATTTGCCGGCGGCCCGTGCGAGCGTCCTGCGGCTTGCGTCGAGCGCATTCGGCTAGCCTTTCCCCGCGGTGGGGCACGGGAAACCACTCTCAGGGTGATTATCACTCGGCGTGCCGAGTGTGGCGGTCGTTGACGCACCCCTGGTGGCTGCCTACCGTCGAGGAGGCAGGTCAAGGACGGAGGTCGGCGTGAGAAGCAGCGGCGACGGTACGGCTGGGGGTGCCCCCGGACGAGGTCTCGGGGACAGCGGACCGTACCCTCCCCCAAGCTCTCAACTGCGTTCGAGTTGGGGGGACCCCCATCAGAGCAACGCGGCCGATCACGTCCCGCAGCGACCTGCGGCCGTGCCGAGCAGCGGAGGGGCGGCGTCGATGGCGTCCGAGGAGATCGGCTACCGGGGGCCCACGGCCTGCGCGGCCGCCGGCATCACCTACCGGCAACTGGACTACTGGGCGCGCACCGGGCTCGTCGAGCCGAGCGTGCGGCCCGCGTACGGGTCGGGGACGCAGCGCCTCTACAGCTTCCGGGACGTCGTCGTCCTGAAGATCGTCAAGCGCTTCCTGGACACCGGCGTGTCGCTGCAGAACATCCGGACCGCGGTGCAGCACCTGCGGGAGAGCGGCTTTCGTGACCTGGAGCGCATGACGCTCATGAGCGACGGCGCCACGGTCTACGAGTGCACCTCGCCCGACGAGGTCCACGCACTGCTCCAGGGCGGCCAGGGCGTCTTCGGGATCGCCGTCGGGGTGGTGTGGCGGGACGTGGAGAGCGCGCTGTCGCAGTTGCACGGCGAGCGCATCGACACCGGCGAGACCCTGGTGGGGCCGAACCCGGCCGACGAGCTGGCGCGGCGGCGCAACCGGGCCGTCTGAGGCGGGAGCTACGGCGGTCCGGCCGTCGTACGGGGGCATTGTCAGTGCCGTAGGGCAGCATCGGACCTGTGAGAAACGCGCCCACGATCCTGCATCTCGACATGGATGCCTTCTACGCCTCGGCGGAGCAGGCGTCCAAGCCGAGTCTGCGCGGGAAGGCCGTGGTCGTCGGCGGACTGGGACCCCGCGGGGTCGTGGCGACGGCCTCGTACGAGGCGCGGGTGTTCGGGGTGCGGTCCGCGATGCCGATGGCCCAGGCGCGGCGGCTGGCGCCGAACGCCGCGTATCTCGTGCCGCGCTTCGGGTTCTACCGGGCGATCAGCGAGCAGGTCATGAGGCTCCTGCACGCCCTGTCGCCCCTGGTGGAGCCGCTGAGCCTGGACGAGGCGTTCGTGGACCTGGAGGCCGGTGAGGCGGCCTGGGACGCGACGTCGGCGCGGCTGGTGGGGGAGAGGCTGCGGGCCGACATACGGGCCGTCACGGGGCTGACCGGGTCCGTGGGGCTCGCGGCGTCCAAGATGCTCGCGAAGATCGCCTCCGAGGAGGCCAAGCCGGACGGGCTGGTGCTGATCGAGCCCGGGACCGAGCGGGCCATGCTCGGGCCGATGTCGGTGCGGACCCTGCCGGGGGTGGGGCCGGCCACCGGCGACCATCTGCGGCGGGCCGGGATCACCACGGTCGACGACCTCGCCGAGGCCGGCGAGGACGAACTCGTACGCCTGCTGGGCAAGGCGCACGGGCACGCGCTGCACGCCATGGCGCTGGCCCACGACGACCGGCCCGTGGTGGCCGAGCGGGAGGCCAAGTCGGTGTCCGTCGAGGACACCTACGACGTCGACATCCACGACCGGCTGAGGGTGGGGCTGGAGGTGCAGCGGCTCGCCGACCGGTGTGTGCGCCGGCTGCGGGCTGCGGGGCTGTCGGGGCGGACCATCGTGCTGAAGGTGCGGCGGTACGACTTCTCCACGCTGACCCGGTCGGAGACGCTGCGGGGGCCGACCGACGATCCCGCGGTGGTGCGGGAGGCCGCCGCCCGCTTGCTGGATTCCGTGGACACGACCGGGGGTGTGCGGCTGCTGGGGGTCGGGGTGAGCGGGCTCGCCGACTACACGCAGGAGGACCTGTTCGCCCAGGCGGCCGGGGAAGGGGTGGCCGAGCAGGTCACGGACGAGGGGGACCGGCGGGAGGAGCCGGCCGAGGAGCAGCAGGCGGTCGTCGAGCGGCGGTGGCCCGCGGGGCACGATGTGCGGCACGCCGAGTTCGGGCACGGGTGGGTGCAGGGGAGCGGGCTGGGCCGGGTGACCGTGCGTTTCGAGACGCCCGGGTCGGAGCCGGGGCGGGTGCGGACGTTCCGGGTCGACGATCCCGACCTGGAGCCGGCCGATCCGCTGCCGCTGGTCGAGGATGCGACGGGGGTCTCCACGGAGGGAGTCGGTGCGTGACGGGGCGCGGGGCCGGCTTCAGGCGTCCGCGTCCTCCGTTCCCGCCAGCTTGCCGAAGTCGCGGTCCGGGAAGGGGGGCGGGGGCGCCACGTCCAGGCCGTAGTGGTGGTAGAGCTGCAGTTCCTGCTCCGGGGACAGGTGGCGGCCCACGCCGAAGTCCGGGGCGTCCTTGATGAGGGAGCGCTCGAAGGGGATGTGGAGGGTGCCCTCGACGAGCTCGCTGGGCGCCAGGGGGACGAAGGCGTCGCGGGAGAACAGGCCGGTGCGTATCGCCGCCCACTCCGGCACGCCGGTCGCGTCGTCGAGGTAGACCTCGTCGACGGTACCGATCTTGGTGCCGTTGCGGTCGAACGCCTTGCGGCCGATCAGGTTGCGCGGATCGATGTCGGTCTGCACGTGCCCTCCTGTTGCTCGCAACTCGTCCTAAGCACTACAAAAGAGCACAACGGGACGTGCGGCCACTCGAAAACATCTGTGACGTGCCCGCTGGTAGGCTGGCAGTGGCTGCTGACCCCGTGCGGGAGAGTCCTCCGGAGAACACCGGAGGCGCCGAAGGAGCAAATCCTCCCCGGAATCTCTCAGGCTCACGTACCGCACGGACGAGGTCACTCTGGAAAGCAGGGCGGGTGTCGACGGCTTCCGCTCTCACCGACGGTGAAAACCGGGCGCCCTCGGGTGGTCCGGTGAAGCTCTCAGGTTGAGATGACAGAGGGGGAGGCCGTCCGGGTACCCGCGCCGTGGTGCCCCTCGAAGGTCGCGTCAGACCAGGAGGCCTCCGCAATGACCGCCCACCGCATTCCGCTCTCCGAGCTCGAACAGGGAATCCCCTTCGAGCAGCGCCACATCGGCCCCGACCACGAGGCACGGGCCAAGATGCTCGCGCAGGTCGGGTACGGCTCGCTGGACGAGCTGACCGCCGCCGCGGTACCGGACGTGATCAAGAACGCCGACGCGCTCGATCTGCCGGGCGCGCGGACCGAGGCCGAGGTGCTCGCCGAGCTGCGTTCGCTCGCCGACCGCAACCAGGTCCTCGACTCCATGATCGGCCTCGGCTACTACGGCACCTTCACCCCGCCGGTGATCCTGCGGAACGTGATGGAGAACCCCGCCTGGTACACGGCCTACACGCCGTACCAGCCGGAGATCTCGCAGGGCCGCCTGGAGGCCCTGCTGAACTTCCAGACCGTGGTCGCCGACCTGACCGGACTGCCCACCTCCGGTGCCTCCCTGCTCGACGAGGGGACGGCGGCCGCCGAGGCCGTGGCGCTGTCCCGGCGCATGGGGAAGAACAAGAAGGGGCTCTTCCTCGTCGACGCGGACACGCTGCCGCAGACCATCGCGGTCATCGAGACCCGTGCCGAGCCGGCGGGCGTGGAGGTCGTGGTCGCCGACCTCGGCGACGGCATCCCGGCGGAGATCGCCTCGCGCGAGATCAACGGCGTGCTGCTCCAGTACCCCGGCGCCTCCGGTGCCGTACGCGACATCAAGCGGGTCATCGACCAGGCGCACGAGCTCGGCGCGCTCGTCACCGTGGCCGCCGACCTTCTCGCGCTGACCCTGCTGAAGTCGCCCGGCGAGCTCGGGGCGGACATCGCCGTCGGCACCACGCAGCGCTTCGGTGTGCCGATGGGCTTCGGCGGGCCGCACGCCGGCTACATGGCCGTACAGGAGAAGTTCGCGCGCAGCCTGCCCGGGCGGCTCGTCGGCGTGTCCGTGGACGCGGACGGGCACAAGGCCTACCGGCTGGCGCTGCAGACCCGTGAGCAGCACATCCGCCGGGAGAAGGCCACCAGCAACATCTGCACGGCACAGGTGCTGCTCGCCGTCATGGCCGGCATGTACGCCGTCTACCACGGGCCGGACGGCCTGAAGGGCATCGCGCGGCGCACCCACCGGTACGCGTCCGTCCTGGCCGAGGGGCTGCGGGCCGGCGGCGTGGAGGTCGTGCACGGCTCCTACTTCGACACCGTGACCACGCGCGTGCCCGGGCAGGCGGCCGAGATCGTCGCCGCCGCGCGGGAGAACGGCGTCAACCTGCGGCTCGTCGACGCCGACCACGTCTCCGCCGCCTGCGACGAGACCACCGGCCGGGCCCAGCTGAGCGCCGTGTGGAGCGCGTTCGGCGTCAAGGGCGACATCGAGGCGCTGGACGCCGTCGTCGAGGACGCCCTGCCGGGCGAGCTGCTGCGCGACGACGACATCCTCACCCACCCCGTCTTCCACCAGCACCGCTCCGAGACCGCGATGCTGCGCTACCTGCGCCGCCTCGCCGACCGGGACTACGCGCTCGACCGCGGCATGATCCCGCTGGGCTCCTGCACCATGAAGCTCAACGCGACCACCGAGATGGAGCCGGTCACCTGGCCCGAGTTCGGGCAGCTGCACCCCTTCGCGCCCGCCGAGCAGGCCCAGGGCTACCTCACGCTCATCCGCGAGCTGGAGGAGCGGCTGGCCGAGGTCACCGGGTACGACAAGGTGTCGCTCCAGCCCAACGCCGGCTCGCAGGGCGAGCTGGCCGGCCTGCTCGCCGTCCGCGGCTACCACCGGGCCAACGGTGACGAGCAGCGCACCGTCTGCCTGATCCCGTCGTCCGCGCACGGGACGAACGCGGCCAGCGCCGTCATGGCGGGCATGAAGGTCGTCGTCGTCAAGACCGCCGAGGACGGCGAGATCGACGTCGAGGACCTGCGGGCGAAGATCGAGCAGTACCGCGACGAGCTGGCGGTGCTGATGATCACCTACCCGTCGACGCACGGCGTGTTCGAGGAGCACGTCGCGGACATCTGCGCCCAGGTGCACGACGCGGGCGGGCAGGTGTACGTCGACGGCGCCAACCTCAACGCGCTCGTCGGGCTCGCCAAGCCGGGCCACTTCGGCGGCGACGTCTCGCACCTCAACCTGCACAAGACCTTCTGCATCCCGCACGGCGGCGGCGGCCCGGGCGTCGGCCCGGTCGGTGTGCGCGCCCACCTGGCGCCGTACCTGCCCAACCACCCGATGCAGCCGGCCGCCGGGCCGGAGACGGGCGTCGGCCCGATCTCCGCCGCGCCCTGGGGCTCGGCCGGCATCCTGCCGATCTCGTGGGCCTACGTCCG
This sequence comes from Streptomyces panaciradicis, assembly GCF_023516615.1. Taxonomy (GTDB): domain Bacteria; phylum Actinomycetota; class Actinomycetes; order Streptomycetales; family Streptomycetaceae; genus Streptomyces; species Streptomyces panaciradicis. Next base: position 6,427 of record NZ_JAMGBF010000201.1, on the reverse strand, counting down.
GCTCATGGGCGGCGAGGGGCTGAAGCGGGCCACGCAGGTGGCCGTGCTCTCCGCCAACTACATCGCCAAGCGGCTCGAACCCCACTACCCGGTGCTCTACACCGGCCCCGGCGGGCTGGTCGCGCACGAGTGCATCATCGACCTGCGGCCGCTGACCAAGGCGACCGGCGTGAGCGTGGACGACGTCGCCAAGCGGCTCATCGACTACGGCTTCCACGCGCCGACGATGTCCTTCCCGGTGGCCGGCACGCTGATGATCGAGCCGACCGAGTCCGAGGACATCGGCGAGCTGGACCGGTTCTGCGAGGCTATGATCGCCATTCGCGCGGAGATCGAGAAGGTCGGCGCGGGCGAGTGGCCGGCGGACGACAACCCGCTGCGGGGCGCTCCGCACACCGCTGCCGCGCTGGGCGGGGAGTGGGAGCACGCCTACTCGCGTGCGGAGGCCGTCTTCCCCGCCGGGGTCTCGGCCGCCGACAAGTACTGGCCGCCGGTGCGCCGGATCGACCAGGCCTACGGTGACCGCAACCTGGTCTGCTCCTGCCCGCCGCTGGACGCGTACGAGGACTGAGCCGGCAGGCTCGCAGCGAGGGCCCCGCTCCGGCGGGGCCCTCTCGCATGTGCGGGGGCCTCGTGGGTGTGGCCGTCAGGTGGTGGCGAGGGAGATCTCCGTCGACTTGATCAGGGCGACGACCGAGGTGCCGGCCGCCAGGCCGAGGTCCTGTACGGCGTCCGCCGTGATCGCGGACGTGAGTTCGGCGCCCTGGACGGCCACCTTGACGGAGGCCATGGCGCCGCCGGTCGCGAGGCCGGTGACCGTCCCGGGCAGCTGGTTGCGGATGGACAGGCCCGAGACCGGGGCGGTGGCCAGGGAGATCTCGGTGGACTTCACCAGGGCGCGGACGGCGGTGCCGTCGGTGAGGCCGAGGTCCTCGACGGACTCCCGGGTGATCGCCGCGGTGATGTCCTGGCCGCCGGCGAGGCGCACCTTGACGGTCGCCATCACTTCGCCGGGGGTGACGGCGGTGACCGTGCCGGGGATCTGGTTGCGGATGCTCAGGGTCATGGGCAAACCCTAGGGCCGGAGGTCCGTCATGCCGGGTATGCGTGCGTCTGCGTCGCCTTGACCGTCGCCCAGACCACCGAACCGGGGTGCAGGTCGAGTTCGGCCGCGGCGACCGTGGTGAGGTCGGCGGCCAGCGGGAGTTCGCCCGTGAGGTCGGCGCGGATCTGGTCGCCGTGGGTCTCCAGACCGGCCACCTCGCAGCGCCAGTGGTTGCGGGCGCTGGAGCCGGTGGGCGGGTCACGGAACAGGGTGACGGCGCTGGGCGGGAACGCGACGAAGACCGGGCCGGACAGGTCCTCGGTGGTCGTGATGGCCGGCCCGGCGTCCAGGCGCACGGTGTGCCCCTCGGCCCGGCCCTTGTAGAGGTTCAGGCCGACCAGCCGGGCGATGTAGTCGGTACGGGGGTGACGGGCGATGTCGGACGGGCTGCCCTCCTGGACGACCTCGCCGTGCTCGACGACCACCAGCCGGTCGGCGAGCACCATGGCGTCCAGGGGGTCGTGCGTGACGAGGACCGCCACCGCCTCGAACTCCGCCAGGTGGCGGCGCAGTTGCGCGCGTACGTCGAGGCGGGTGCGGGCGTCGAGGGCGGCGAGGGGTTCGTCGAGGAGGAGCAGGCGGGGGTCGGTGGCGAGGGCGCGGGCGAGGGCGACGCGCTGGGCCTGGCCGCCGGAGAGGCGGCGGGGTCTGGCGGTGAGGTGGTCCGCCAGGCCCATGCGGGTCAGCCATTCCGTGGCCCGGGCCCGGGACTCGGCCTTCGAGGCACCCTGGCAGCGGGGGCCGAAGGCGACGTTGTCCAGGGCGGTGAGGTGGGGGAAGAGCAGGTAGTCCTGGAAGACCACGCCGACGGGGCGGTTCTCGGGGGGCGTGCGGGTCAGGTCGGTGCCGTCGAGGCGGAGGTGGCCGCCGGTGAGGGGGGTGAGGCCGGCCAGGGCACGCAGGGCGGTCGTCTTGCCGGCGCCGTTCGGGCCGAGGAGGGCGAGGACCTCGCCGGGGGCGGCGGTGAGGGTGATGTCCAGGCGGAAGTGGGGGCGGGCCACCTGGAGGTGGGCGTCCAGGGCGGTGAGGGTTGGGTGCGGGTGCGGGTGCGGGTGCGGGTGCGGGTGCGCGGGTGTGCGTGTTGCCGGGCCCTCGGCCGGGACGGGGTTCCGGCCCGTGCCACCCGCGCCGCCCGTGACGGGTTCGGGGTCGGGTGCGGATGGCCCCGGCGGAGGCTGGGCGCCGTCGGCGGCTGCGGGGTGGGGGTTTCGCATCAGGTGGCCGGCCCTCGGGTCCGGCGGGTTCTCGGGGACGAGTGGGCTTTCGTAGGTCATGACGGCGTCATCCAGCGGTCCCGTAGCCCCGCCAGTACCGCGATCGAGACGGTCAGGAGGACCAGGCTGAGGGCGATGGCCGCCTCCGGGTTGTTCTGCAGGGCCAGGTACACCGCCAGGGGCATCGTCTGGGTGCGGCCGGGGAAGTTGCCCGCGAAGGTGATCGTCGCGCCGAACTCGCCCAGCGCCCGGGCCCAGGCGAGGACGGCGCCCGCGGCGATGCCGGGGGCGATGAGGGGGAGCGTGACGCGGCGGAACGCGGTGAAGCGGGAGGCGCCCAGGGTGGTGGCCGCCTCCTCGTAACGGGGATCCGCCGCGCGCAGGGTGCCCTCGACGCTGATGACGAGGAACGGCAGCGCCACGAAGGTCTCGGCGACCACGACGCCGGCCGTGGTGAAGGGCAGCGTGATGCCGAACCAGGAGTCCAGCCACTGGCCCACGATGCCGTTGCGGCCGAGGGCGAGGAGCAGGGCGACGCCGCCGACGACCGGCGGCAGGACGAGGGGCAGGGTCACCAGGGCGCGTACCAGACCGCGCCCGGGAAAGTCGGTGCGGGCCAGCAGCCAGGCCAGCGGGACGCCGAGGACCAGGCACACCAGGGTCGCGGACGTGGCGCACACCAGCGACAGGCGCAGCGCCTGCCACACCTCGGCGCTGGTCAACTGGTCCGGGAGGGCGCTCCAGGGGGCCCGGACGAGGAGGGCGAGCAGCGGCAGGAGCAGGAAGGCCAGCCCGAGGAGAGCGGGGAGCAGGAGGGGCAGCGGGACTCCGCGGCCTCGCGGGTAGGGCCCGTACGACGTCCGGCCGCGTAGGCCGCGTGAGCTGCGCGGGCCGGAGCGGGTCCCGTCCCGGGGGCCTTCACGCCGGGACGGACCGCTCTTGCGGACACGGCCGGGCCCCGGGCCGCCCTCGAGGGTGTCGGCCGCGGGGTCGGGCTCGTCGTCGGGGGTCATGGCTTGAGGAACCCTGCGGCGCTCAGGACCTTCTGGCCCTCCGGGGACCTCACCAGCTGGATGAAGGCCCGGGCCGCGGCGGCGTTGGGCGCGTCCTTGAGCAGGGCGATCGGGTAGTCGTTGACCGCGTCGGCGGACTCGGGGAACTCCACACCCTCCACCTTGTCACCGGCGGTCTTCACGTCCGTCTTGTAGACGACGGCCGCGTCGGCCTCCTTCAGCTCGACCTTCGTCAGGGCGCTCTTGACGTCCTGCTCGTAGGAGACCGGGGTCAGCTTCAGCTTGCTCGCGTCGAGGGCCTTCTGAGCCGCGGCGCCGCAGGGGACCGTCTTGTCGCACAGGACGACCTTGAGGCCCGACCTGGTGAGGTCCTTCAGGGAGGAGACCTTGTCGGGGTTGCCCGGCAGGGTGGCGATCTCCAGCTGGTTGCGGACGAAGGTGGCCGGGGTGCCGACCGCGTCCTTCTCGCCGGTCACGATCGCCATCGTCTTGGGGCTGGCGGCCGCGAAGACGTCGGCCGGGGCGCCGCCGGTGATGCTCGCCGCGAGGGTGTCGCTGCCGCCGAAGTTGAAGGTGACCTTCGTGCCGGGGTGCTCCTTCTCGAACTCCTTGCCCAGGGTCGTGAAGCTCTCCTGGAGGGAGGCGGCGGCGAAGACGGTGACCGTGCCGGACAGCTTTCCCGACGAGGACGGCGAGGACGCGGCCTTCGTGTCGTTCGAGTCGGAGGACGAGCACGCGGTCAGGGCCAGCAGCGCGGCGGCTCCAGCGCCGGCCGCCTGCAGGGTGCGGCGGGGCCTGCGCACGGAACGGGTCATCACGGGGTCCACTCCCTTGGTTGCCTCCGTGGAGGAGCCCGAGCCTGCCGGGCCCCTCCCATGTGTCGATCATACTGACGCATATGCGAGGTGTAAGTCTCCTGTGGCTTTGCATGAGCGGGCCCAATGCGCGCAGGGGGCGCGCATGTGCGTTCATACGGGACGGGCGGGGCGGAGGGGGTGGACGGGCATTCCGGCCCACTCGCGCGCGGAGGGGTCAGGTGCGGTCGATGTGGACGTTCGTCGACTTCACGCGGGCCGTCGCCTCCATGCCGACCTCCAGGCCCAGTTCCTCCACCGCCTCGCGGGTCAGGAGGGAGACCAGGCGGTGCGGGCCGGCCTGGATCTCGACCTGGGCGGCGACGTCCCCGAGCTTGATCGCGGTGACGATCCCGGGGAAGGCGTTGCGGACCGAGGTGTACGGGGCCTCGTCCTCGGCGCTGCCGGCCTTGGCGAGTTCGACGGAGAAGGCCGCCAGTGCCCGGCCGTCGATGAGGCGGCGTCCGCCCTCGTCGCGGTGGGTCGCGACCCGGCCGGCGTCGGCCCAGCGGCGTGCGGTGTCCGGGCTGACGCCGAGCAGCCGCGCTGCCTGGCCGATCGTGTAGCTCTGCATGCGGTCACGATAGGGCGGAGAGCGGAGCCGGGCGGAAAGCCGGGAGGGGGTCTGGGTGGGTAAGCCGTTTGGGGGTCTCAGTGAGAAAAGGCTTGAACCCGAGCTGTAACGCGATATAGCGTTAATTCCGTCAGGGTGGTCCGCCGGTGCAGTGGCGGCCTTCGGAATGGTGGGCGGGATCGGGGGGCGTATGTCCATTGAGCCGGCATCGAGGGGTGGCGTCTCCGTCGCGCTGAGGGCCTCGCACGCGGACCGGGACCGGGTCGTGGACGTCCTGCGGACGGCGGCCGGGGACGGCAGGCTGACCGTGGACGAGCTCGACGAACGCGTGGAGGCCGCGCTGACCGCCCGCACGCTGAAGGAGCTCGACACCCTGACGGCCGATCTGCCGGTGCCGGGCGGCGGCGGCACCCTCGGGGCGCACGACGTCATCCGTATCGAGCAGCGGGGGGCGTCCACGCTGCGGGGCGAGGGCTGGATGGTTCCCCGGCAACTGGAGATCGACTCCGAGTGGGGTGATGTGACCCTCGACCTCGACGACGCGGTGATCACGCACGACACCCTGCGCATACGGCTCGACATGCGCGGCGGCACGCTGAAGCTGCTGACCCGCCCGGGGATCGTCGTGGACACGGACGCGCTGACGCTTCAGTTCGCCGAGAGCAAGGCCCGTCCGGGGGACGGCTCGGGTGTCCCCGTCGTGCTGCGCGTCGAGATACAGGGCCGGCTGAGCTTCGGCCGGGTGGTGGTGCGTCCGCGGCGTCGGCGGATCAGGAGAGCCCCGACTCCCTGAGGACCGCGCGTGCGGTCTCGTCGTCGATGCGGTGGCCGAGGCGCCGCAGGACGTCGAAGCCCTGGTGCAGGGTGCCCCGTTCGAGCGAGCGGCGTGCTCCCGTGTCCAGTTCGTGCCACAGCACGGGGTTGGCGATCAGGATCCGGGGGTCGAGTTCCAGGCGGTTGCCGTGGATGTCGCGGAGCACCAGGTGGGAGGAGACGCCGCCGTACTGCGTCACCGCCACCAGGGCGTCCGTGTGGATCGTCCGCCGATGCAGGGGGCTGCGTGCCGTGAGGCGGCCCGCGTCGGCGGTGACCTGCGGCGGAAGCAGGACGATGAAGACCGCGAGGGAGAGGGCGAGCCAGACCAGGGCGCGCAGCGGGGTCAGGGTCCGGGCGTCCCAGTCGACCAGTTCGGTCATGGCGCAGAAGACGAGCGCGCAGCCCCCGGCCAGCCGTGCACTGCCACGCCAGTGGCGGTCGCCGGCCGGGCTCGACGGCCCGCTGCCTCGCATGGAATGACCGTAGGCCGGGGCGCGAGCGATGACGACGGGCCTTGACGGGGTCCTGACGGCCGAAGGTGCGGTCTTGACTCGATCTTGACGCGTACGTCAGCCGGTGTGGACGCGGGGCCGGCGGGCGCGGTCCGGCTCCGCCTCGCGCAGTACCTCCCGGGTGACCGGGGCGACCTCGCCCTGGCCGAAGAGGAAGAACCGCAGGAAGTTCGCGAAGGGGGTGCCCTCGGTCCACTCGAAGTAGATGTGCGGGATGCAGCCGGTGGTGTCACGGACGTGGAGGAGGAGGGCGGCCAGGGCGTTGGGAATGGAGGAGGACTCCAGGGTCAGCACGCGGTAGCGGTTGTGCAGGACCTCGCCGCGCACGGTGAGGCCGGC
>NZ_JAMGBF010000200.1 GCF_023516615.1 Streptomyces panaciradicis | reverse complement strand
GGGGCGTCCGGGGTGCCGGGGCCGGCCGGGCGGGTGCGCTGCGCGGCGGGCGAGGGCACCTGGCCGCCGGGGCCGTTGTGCTCGTTCACGAGCGCCAGCACCTCCTCGACGTCGAGGTCCTCGGCGTCCTCGCCGGTCCGGGTGGAGCGGGCGGTCATCCGGCGTCCGGCCGGGTGTCCGGCGTGGCGTCCGGGGCGGCGTCGGCCTTGGCGTCGGCGGCCTCCTCGGCCCAGCGCTGGGCGAGGGCGGCGGCCTTGCGGGAGGCCTCGGCGACGGCTTCGGGACCGCCCCCGGCCCGGCCGGCGGCGTAGCCGACGAGGAAGGTGGTCAGCGGTGCCGCGGGCCGGGCCACGCCGTGGGCGGCGTCGCGGGCGAGGTCGAGCAGGACGCCGGTGTCGACGTCGAGGTCGATGCCCAGCTCGTCCTTGGCTGCGGAGATCCATTCATCCAACACGTGCCCATGCTCCCTGATGCGTGCCCTGGCGGTGGCGATGTCGTCCCAGGTGTCGCAGTCGAAGGACGCGACGGGGTCGGGGACGCGGGTGAGGTCGAGGCCGGCCGTCAGTCGGCGCAGCGGAAGGCCGGTGAGGCCGGTGTGCTCCTCGGTGAGACCGGACAGCCCGCGGTGCAGTGCGGGGCTGCGGTAGGCGGCGACGAGGGGTTGGTCGCGGCCGTCGGCGTCCGTGAGGAGGGCGCCGTCGGCGGTGCCCGCGCGCAGGGCCGCGAGCAGCCGCCGTACGGTCGGCGCGCCGAGGAAGGGCAGGTCGGCGGAGAGGACGACGACCTGTTCGGCGGTGGTGTGGCGCAGCCCGGCACCGAGCGCGGCGAGCGGGCCCGAGCCGGGCGGGTCCTCACGAGCCCACAGCACGGGCCGCGGGGTGGGACGCGGGTCGGCCACGACAACGGTCGTGCGCGCGTCGGCGCAGGCGGCGAGCACCCGGTCGAGCAGCGCCCGCCCGCCGACCTGCACACCGGGCTTGTCCGCGCCGCCGAGCCGCCGCGCGGCGCCCCCGGCGAGCACGACGGCGTCGTATGCGGTGCCGAGGACGTCCGAGCGCTCGTACGAGGTCACCCCATGAGTATGCGTGCCGTCGCGATCACAGGGAACGTGCGGGTGGTCCCTGCGTCACAGGGTGCGCAGCAGCACCGCGGGCTGTTCCACACAGTCCGCGACGTACTGCAGGAAGCCGCCCGCCGTGCCGCCGTCGCACACCCGGTGGTCGAAGGTGAGCGAGAGCTGGACGACCTGGCGCACCGCCAGCTCGCCCTCGTGCACCCATGGCTTGGGGACGATGCGGCCGACGCCGAGCATGGCGGCCTCGGGGTGGTTGATGATCGGCGTGGAGCCGTCGACGCCGAACACGCCGTAGTTGTTCAACGTGAAGGTGCCGCCGGTGAGTTCCCCGGGTGTGAGCCCGCCGGTGCGGGCCGCCTCGGTCAGCCGGGCGAACTCCGCGGTGAGCGACTCGGCATCGCGCGCGTGGGCGTCCCGTACGACCGGTACGACCAGGCCGCGTTCGGTCTGCGCGGCGAAGCCGAGGTGCACGTGGTCGAACTGGACGACCTCCCTGGCCGCTGTGTCCACCGTGGAGTTGAGCTCGGGGAAACGGGCGAGGGCGGCGGTGCAGATCCTGGCCAGGAGGGCGATCAGGGAGATCTTGGCCCCGCCCGCGGCGTTCATCGCGGCACGCGCCCGCATGAGCTCGGTCGCGTCGACGTCCACCCAGCAGGTCGCGTCCGGTATCTCGTGCCGGCTGCGGGAGAGCTTGTCGGCGACGGCACCGCGGATGCCCTTGAGGGGGATGCGGATTTCCCCGGGGGCGGCCGGGGCGGTCACCCGGGCGGCCGGGGCCGGTGCCGGTGCCGGTGCCAGGGGGCGTTGCGCGGCGGCGCGCAGCGCGTACTCGACGTCGGCGCGCAGGATCAGCCCGTCGGGGCCGGAGCCGGTCAACTCCCGCAGGTCCAGGCCGTTCTCACGGGCGAGGCGGCGGACGAGGGGCGAGATGACCGGTACGGGGCCATCCGGCCTGGCCAGGACACCTTCGGTCCCGGCCACGACACCTTCGGGCCTGGCCGTGTCCGGGACGACGGCCGTGGCCAGCGTCCCGTTGTGCCGCTGCGGTCCCCGCCCCACGGCGGGCGCGATCCTGCCGTCGGCCCCGTCGTCGGCGGGTCCTGGGGCGGATCCTGGGGCGGACCGGCCGGGCATCGTCGGACGCACCCGCCGCCTGCGCGCCGGAGGCGCCCCGGTGCCGTATCCCACCAGCACGTTCCCGGAGCCCTCGGGCTCGCCGTCGGAGGACTGCGGGCCCACCGCCACCGTCAGCAGCGGGGCGCCGACGGGAAGTTCGGTGCCCTCCTCGCCGAAGCGGGCGGTGACCACACCGCCGTAGGGGCAGGGCACCTCGACCATCGCCTTGGCCGTCTCGACCTCGACGACCGGCTGGTCGATGGCGACGACGTCGCCGACCTCCACCAGCCAGCGGACGATCTCCGCCTCGGTGAGGCCCTCCCCGAGGTCGGGGAGCTTGAACTCCAACACCTGTGCCATCAGCTCTCGGCCTCCCACTGCAGACGCCCGACGGCGTCCAGGATCCGGTCCACGCCGGGCAGGTGGTGACGCTCCAGCATCGGCGGCGGGTACGGGATGTCGAACCCGGCCACGCGCAGCACGGGCGCCTCCAGGTGGTGGAAGCAGCGCTCCGTGACCCGGGCCGCGATCTCCCCGCCCGGGCCGCCGAACCCGCCCGACTCGTGCACGACGACCGCGCGCCCGGTGCGCCGCACCGAGGCGGCGACCGTCTCGTCGTCGAACGGCACCAGCGAGCGCAGGTCGACGACTTCGAGGTCCCAGCCCTCGGCCCGCGCCGCCTCGGCTGCTTCGAGGCAGACGGGCACCGACGGTCCGTACGTGATGAGCGTGGCGCTCCGGCCCGGGCGCCGCACCACCGCGCGGCCTATCGGCTCTACGGCCGCCGGCTCCTCGGGGTTCCAGGTGTCCTTCGACCAGTACAGCCGCTTGGGTTCGAGGAAGACGACGGGGTCGTCGGAGGCGATCGCGGCCCGCAGCAGGCCGTAGGCGTCGGCGACGGTGGCGGGCGTGACGACATGGAGCCCCGGAGTCGCCATGTAGTACGCCTCGGAGGAGTCGCTGTGGTGCTCGACGCCGCCGATGCCGCCGCCGTAGGGGACGCGGATGGTGATGGGCAGGGGCATGGCGCCGCGGGTCCGGTTGCGCATGCGGGAGACGTGGCTGATGAGCTGCTCGAACGCCGGGTAGGCGAACGCGTCGAACTGCATCTCCACCACGGGGCGCAGGCCGTACATCGCCATGCCGACCGCCGTGCCGAGGATGCCGGCCTCGGCGAGCGGGGTGTCGGTGCAGCGGTCCTCGCCGAACTCCTTCGCGAGCCCGTCGGTGACGCGGAAGACGCCGCCGAGGGTGCCGACGTCCTCGCCCATGACGTGCACGGACGGGTCGGCTGCCATGGCGTCGCGCAACGCGCGCGTGAGGGCCTGCGCCATGGTGGCCGGTTTGAGGGCGACGGTGGTCATCAGTGGCCGCCTTCCTGTTCCGCCGCGAGCTCGGCCGCCAGCATGGCCTGCTGTTCGCGCAGTTGCGGGGTGGGCTCGGCGTAGACGTGGGCGAAGAGGTCCATCGGGTCGAGCACCGGGTCCTGGTTCATGCGTTCGCGCAGGTCGGCGGCCATGGTCTCGGCGGCCTCGCGCGCCTGCCGCATCCCGTCCTCGTCGATGAGGCCGCGCTCGGTCAGCTCGTGCTCCAGGAGGGTGATCGGGTCGTGCGCGCGCCAGGCCTCGACCTCGGTGTCGCCCCGGTAGCGGGTGGCGTCGTCGGCGTTGGTGTGGGCGTCGATGCGGTAGGTGATCGCCTCGACCAGCGTGGGGCCGCCGCCCTCGCGCGCGTGTCGTACGGCGTCGGTGAGGACCTCGTGCACGGCGGCCGCGTCGTTGCCGTCGACCAGGCGGCCGGGCATGCCGTAGCCGACGGCCTTGTGGGCCAGCGACGGGGCCGCGGTCTGCTTGGCCAGCGGGACGGAGATCGCGAAGCCGTTGTTCTGGACCAGGAAGACGACCGGGGCCTGCCAGACGGCGGCGAAGTTCAACGCCTCGTGGAAGTCGCCCTCGCTGGTGCCGCCGTCGCCGACCATGGCGAGCGCGACGACGTCGTCGCCCTTGAGGCGGGCGGCGTGCGCGAGGCCCACGGCGTGCGGGAGCTGGGTGGCGAGCGGCGTCGACAGGGGCGCCACGCGGTGCTCGCGCGGGTCGTAGCCGGTGTGCCAGTCGCCGCGCAGGAGGGTGAGCGCCTGCACGGGATCCAGGCCGCGGGCCACGGCGGCGAGGGTGTCGCGGTAACTGGGGAAGAGCCAGTCGCGCTCCCGCAGGGCGAGCGCGGCGGCGACCTCGCAGGCCTCCTGGCCGGTGGTGGAGGGGTAGACGGCGAGCCGCCCCTGCTTGGTCAGCGCGGTGGCCTGCGCGTTGTAACGGCGGCCGCGCACCAGCTCGGCGTACAGGCGGCGCAGCAGCGCCGGGTCGGCCTTCGCCGCCCGCTCGGTGCCGAGAACGCGGTAGGGCTCCGCGTCGGGCAGCAGCGGCGCGGGGTCGGTGCGGGGCTGCCAGGCGGGCGGCGGCGATGGCCGATACGCGCCCCGCTGCTCCATGACCGTCATGACGGCACCTCCTCGTGGGAGCGGCTACGGGAGGCGCGTCGGCTGTGACCCGCCTCACCTACCGATTGTTCGGTCGTCGGCACATTTTGGCTACAGGCCCCTTCAGGCTGTGGACAATCGGTTCTGCACAACCTCAAATGAACGCAGTACGTCCATGGTAGGGAGGCGGGGGGACATGGCACCTGAACAAATGGCCGAGGGACCGGAGGGCACGGTCTCCCTGCCGCCGCCCCGCCCCCTCGACGCGATCGATCTGGACATCCTGCAGATGCTCCAGGCCGACGGCCGGGCGTCGATACGGTCGGTCGCCGAACGGGTCCACGTCTCGCGCGCCAACGCCTACGCCCGCATCAACCGCCTCCTCGAGGACGGCGTCATCCGCGGTTTCGGCGCCCGCGTCAACCATGAGCGCGCAGGTCAGGGCACGTCGGCGTACATCACCCTGAAGATCGTCCAGAACTCCTGGCGCACGGTGCGCGAGCAGCTCAGGCAGCTGCCCGGCGCCTCGCACATCGCGCTGGTGGGCGGCGACTTCGACGTGCTGCTCCTGGTCCACACGTCGGACAACAGGGCCCTGCGCGAGCTGGTCCTCACCCGCCTGCAGGCCATGCCCGAGGTCCTGAGCACCCGCACGCTGCTGGTGTTCGAGGAGGAGGACCTGGAGCCGCAGGGCTGACCTCAGGGGCGGCGAAGCCCCGAGAACACCAACTGCACGACCGCGTCCGCCACTTCGCGCTCGTTCATCCCCCGCCCGTCCGGGCGGTACCACTCCACGATGGAGTTGATCATCCCGAAGACCAGCCGGGTGGCGAGCCGCACCTCCACGTCGCCGCGCACGTCCCCGTCGGCGGCCGCGGCCTTCAGCAGCTCGGCGACCCGGTGGTCGAAGTCGCGGCGGCGCTCCAGGGCCCACCGCTCGGTGTCGGTGTTGCCGCGCACCCGCAGCAGCAGGGTGACGTACGGGAGCTCGCCGATCAGCACCTCGACCATGCGCCGTACGACGTACTCCAGCCGGCCGGAGGCCCGCCCCACGCGCGCGTGCTCCTCGTCGAGGATGCCGAAGAGGCCGTCCAGCGCACGGCTGACGGCGCGGCGCAGCAGTTCCTCCTTGCCGGCCACGTGGTGGTAGATCGACGACTTGGAGATCCCGGCCGCCCGGGACAGGTGCTCCATCGAGGTGCCGTCGTAGCCGCGCTCGTTGAAGACCTGCACGGCGACGGACAGCAGCGTCTCCGGGGTGTACGTGTCGCGCTTGGCCGTCGTCATGACTGGCTGCCCTCCCGCTTGTCGGAGGCGTACGCGTGGCGGTACAGCGCGAGGGAGGGCGCGTAGCGGCCGGAGGGGTCGCGCAGGTGCAGGTCGTCGAGGAGGGCGTAGGCCCAGTTGCGGCCCAGCCTGCGGCTCCATTCGAAGGGGCCCAGGGGGTAGTTGACGCCCAGCCGCATCGCCGTGTCGACGTCCTCCTCCGTCGCCACCCCCTTGGCGACCGCGTCGTGCGCGAGGTCGACGATGCGGGCGACCGTGCGGGCCACGATCATCCCCGGCACGTCCCCGATGACGCTGACGTCCTTGCCGAGCGCCTGGAAGAGGCCGGTGGCCTCGGCGAGGGTCTGCGGGGCGGTGTCCTGGGAGGCGGACAGGGCGATACGGGTGGCGCGACGGTAGTCCAGGGCGAGGTCGAAGTAGACGACGTCGCGGAACTCGACCGAGGTCTGTCCGTCGGCGAGCGCGAGCTGGCCGCCGCTCGGCAGGACCAGCCGGGTGCCGTGGTCCTCTTCCTCCTCACGGACCTGGATGCCCGCCTCGCGGATCAGCGAGAGCAATTCGGAAGCGGGGCCGAGGTCGCCCTCGGCGACGACGTACGCGGGCGCCTGGGCCCTCTCCGCGGTGTGCGGTTCGGCGCGCTCGGCTCCGTCGGAGTGGTCGTACCAGCCGTGCCCGCTCTTGCGGCCCAGCCGGCCCGACTCGACCAGGCGGCGCTGGGCCAGCGAGGGCGTGAAGCGCACGTCCTGGAAGAAGCTCTGCCACACCGAGTGCGTGACGGACTCGTTGACGTCCTGGCCGATGAGGTCGGTCAGCTCGAAGGCCCCCATCCGGAAGCCGCCCGACTCGCGCAGGATCGCGTCGATGGTGGCGGGGTCGGCGCCCTGGGCCTCGTAGACCGCGAAGGCCTCGGCGTAGAACGGCCGGGCGATGCGGTTGACGATGAAGCCGGGGGTGTCGGCGCAGGCGACCGGCGTCTTGCCCCAGGCGCGGGCCATCTCGTACGCGCGCGTGGCCGAGGTGACGTCGGTGGCGAACCCGGAGACGACCTCGACCAGCGGCAGCAGCGGCGCGGGGTTGAAGAAGTGCAGGCCGACGAAGCGGCCGGGGTGGCGCAGGGCGCCGCCGATCGCGGTGACCGACAGGGACGAGGTGTTGGTCGCGAGCAGACAGTCCTCGTCGACGATGTCCTCGAGCGCCCGGAACAGGTCCTGCTTGGCGTCCAGCCGCTCCAGGACCGCCTCGACGACCAGGGAGCAGTCGGCGAGCTCGGCGAGGTCCTCGGCGGGCAGCAGACGCTCCCGCGCCGCGTCGCGCTCGGCACCGGTGAGCCGGTCCTTCTCGACGAGCCGGTCGAGGCGGGCGCCGATCGCGTCGGCCGCTTCCCGGGCCCGCCCGGCGAAGGCGTCGTACAGCCGTACGCGGTGGCCGGCGACCAGCGCGACCTGGGCGATGCCCTGGCCCATGGTGCCGGTGCCGACGACGGCCACGGGGCTGCTGAGGTCCAGTGCTGTCATGTGCGCGATCCTCCCGCACGGGGTTTTCCACAGATGCGGCGGACCCCCTTGTACCGACCGATCGTTCGGTTACTCTAACTCTGACCGGCTGTTCCTGCCCATATTTCTGCCCAGGTCATGAGCTCGACGGAGAGTTCACAAGACGAGGAGTTGGTCCCGCATGGCCGCCGAACTGACCGCGCACGAGCTGATCACCAAGCACCGGCCCACCCTCGATCAGGCGCTGGAGGCGATCCGCACCCGCGCGTACTGGTCCCCGCACCCCGAACACCCCAAGGCCTACGGTGAGAACGGCAGTCTGGACATGGCCGCGGGCAAGGCCGCCTTCGACGCGCTGTCGGGCACCCGCCTCGACCTCGGCCAGCCCGGTACGGACGGCTGGGTGGGCGGCGAGGTGTCGCCGTACGGCATCGAGCTGGGCGTGGAGTACCCGCACGCGGACGTGGACGTGCTGCTGCCGGCCATGAGGGCGGGCCAGAAGGCGTGGCGGGACGCGGGCGCGGAGGTGCGCGCGGTGGTGTGCCTGGAGATCCTGGGGCGGATCAGCGACCGCACGCACGAATTCGCGCACGCGGTCATGCACACCTCCGGCCAGGCGTTCATGATGGCGTTCCAGGCCGGCGGCCCGCACGCGCAGGACCGCGGCCTGGAGGCGGTGGCGTACGCGTACGTGGAGCAGGTCCGCACGCCCGACACCGCGGAGTGGACCAAACCGCAGGGCAAGCGGGACCCGCTGGCCCTCACCAAGCAGTTCACGCCCGTGCCGCGCGGGATCGCGCTGCTGATCGGCTGCAACACCTTCCCGACGTGGAACGGCTACCCGGGCCTGTTCGCCTCCCTGGCCACCGGCAACGCCGTCCTGGTCAAGCCCCACCCGCGCGCGGTGCTGCCGCTCGCGCTGACCGTGCAGGTGGCGCGCCAGGTGCTTACCGAGGCGGGCTTCGACCCGAACCTGGTGGCGCTGGCGGCCGAGCGGCCCGGCGAGGGCATCGCGAAGACCCTGGCCACCCGCCCGGAGATCAGGATCATCGACTACACGGGTTCGACGGCGTTCGGCGACTGGCTGGAGGCCAACGCCCGTCAGGCGCAGGTCTACACGGAGAAGGCCGGCGTCAACACCGTGCTGGTGGACTCGGCGGCGAACTACAAGGGCATGCTCGCCAACCTCGCCTTCTCGCTGTCCCTCTACAGCGGCCAGATGTGCACCACCCCGCAGAACCTGCTGATCCCCCGCGACGGCATCCGCACCGACGAGGGCCCGAAGACCTTCGACGAGGTGGTCGCCGACCTCGCCCACGCGGTCGACGGCCTGCTCGGCGACGACGCGCGCGCGAACGCGCTGCTCGGCGCGATCGTGAACCCGGACGTGAAGTCCCGTCTGGAGGCGGCGGCCGGACTCGGCGAAGTAGCCCTCGCCTCGCGGGAGATCACCAACCCCGAGTTCCCGGGCGCGGTCGTGCGCTCTCCCGTGATCGTCAAGCTGGACGGCGCCAAGCCGGACGACGAGGCCGCCTACATGAGCGAGTGCTTCGGGCCGGTCTCCTTCGCGGTCGCCGTGGACTCCACCGCGGACGGCGTGGAGCTGCTGCGGCGCACCGTCCGTGAGAAGGGCGCGATGACGGTCGGCGCGTACACAACCAACGAGGAGGTCGAGCAGTCCGTCCAGGAGGTCTGCCTGGAGGAGGCGGCCCAGCTGTCGCTGAACCTGACGGGCGGGGTGTACGTCAACCAGACGGCCGCGTTCTCCGACTTCCACGGCTCGGGCGGCAACCCGGCGGCGAACGCCGCGCTGTGCGACGGCGCCTTCGTGGCGAACCGCTTCCGGGTGATCGAGGTCCGCAGGGAGGCGTAGGTCCGCCGCCGGGCGGGCGGGAATCCAGGGCCTAGAAGCCCGTCAGGCTCCAGTGGTAGAGCGTCATGGCCACGCTCGTCGCCAGGTTGTAGCTGGAGACCTGCGGGCGCATCGGCAGGGCCACCAGGTGGTCGGCACGCGCGCGCAGTTCGGCGGACAGGCCGCTGCGCTCGGAGCCGAAGGCGAGGACGGCGTCGTCCGGGAGCTTGATGCCCCGGACGTCGTCGCCCTCCGGGTCCAGGGCGAACAGCGGTCCCGGCGGCAGTTCCTCGACGGACACCCGCTCCACCGCGGTCGCGAAGTGCAGGCCCGCGCCGCCGCGCACGACCGTGGGATGCCAGGGGTCGAGCGTGCCGGTGGTGACGACCCCCGTCGCGCCGAAGCCGGCGGCCAGGCGGATCACCGCGCCCGCGTTGCCGAGGTTGCGCGGGTTGTCGAGAACCACGACGGGAGTGGCGCGCGGGGTGTGCGCCAGCTTCCGGAGATTGGCCTCGCGGGAGGGCCGTACCGCCAGCGCGGCCACGGCGGTGGGGTGCGGGCGCGGGACCAGGCTCCGGTACGTCGCCTCCGGCACCTCCGTCAGGAGCGCGGCCAGCGTCTCGCGTACGTCGGACGCCAGCTCGTCCGCGAGGGCCAGCGCCGCCCGCCGGTCGGCGGTGACCGCCACCGGGACCTCGGCACCGAAGCGCACGGCGTGCTTGAGGGCGTGGAAGCCGTCCAGCAGGACGGCGCCCTCCGCGAGCCGGCGCCAGGTGCCGAGCGGTTCCGGGGCGGGGTCGGTCATGACGTGCAGCCTACGTGCGCGCGAGGCGCGCTCACGCCGTGGAGCTCGCGTGCGTGGGTTCGGCGCTCTCCGCGGCCCGTGGCTCCGGCAGCGGCGTCCGGCCGGTCCGCGCGCGTACGCGGTCACGCGCGCGTGCCGCTGTTCCGCCCAGCAGAAGCAGGAACGACGTCGGCAGGAAGACGGCGTCCGTCGCGATCATCGCCAGCGAGAAGAACGGCAGCCCGAGGACCACGGCGATCACGGCGTGCTCGGTCATCATCACCGCCAGCAGGGCGTTCTTCAGCCGTCGGTTGAGCAGCGTGAACGGGAAGGCGACCTGCACGATCACGGTCCCGTAGGTCACGAGCATCACCATGGTGCCGCTGGACGACATCAGGTCGCCGAGGGCGGGCCAGGGCGAGAAGTAGTCCAGGTGGAGCGGGTAGTAGACGGCGGTGCCGTCCTGCCAGCGCGTGCCCTGGATCTTGTACCAGCCGGCCGTGGAGTAGATCATGCAGGCCTCGGCCATGATCACCAGCAGGGCGCCGTTGTGCGCGAGGTTGGCGACGACGTCCAGCAGGATGCGCGGCTCCCGGCTCTTGGCCCGGTGTGCCACCACCCACCACACGGCCTGCCCCACCCACATCACCCACAGGATGACGGGCACGGTCGGGTCGATCCCGTCGAAGCGGCCTCCGGCCGTCACCGCGACCAGCGCGAAGCCGAGCGCGGCCCACAGGGCGGGACCGGTCCGGTCCACCACCCGCTCCCCACGCGCGCGTGCCTCGTCGGCGAGGCGCCTGCGCCGCGCGTCCAGCGACCACACCTGGCCGCACCGGGTGAAGACCAGGTACACGGACATCAGGTGCAGGACGTTGTCGCCGCCGTCCCCGATGAAGACGCTGCGGTTCTGCAGCGAGACCACCCCGACCATGAACAGCACGGACATGGCCCGGGTGCGCCAGCCCAGCAGCAGCAGCGCGCTCGCCAGGACGGCGATCACGTAGAGCAGCTCGAACCAGATCTGGGTGTCCGACCACATCAGGGCCGTGAAGGCGCCGTTGAGGGTGACGAGTTCGTGGGCCAGGCCCCAGTTCCACGGGGCGTTCGGGCCGTACATCTCCTGCCGGTGCGGGAACTCGCGCAGCAGGAACAGCAGCCAGGTCGCGCTGAAGCCGATGCGGATCACGGCGGACTGGTACGGACCGAGAGCCGACTCGGTGATGCGGGCGATGCCGGCGGAGACCGACAGGGCGAAACGGTTCACTCGGCACCCCCGGCGGTGTCGGCGGCCGTCACGGGCCACCAGGGCAGCATGCGGTACATCGGCTGGTTCGAGACCCTCTCCGTGCTCCACGGCGGCGGTGGCACGTTCGTGGTGCTCGAACGGACCTGGACCTGGGTGATCGTCCCGCCCTTGCCGGCCGCGGCGTCGCGGGCCAGCCGCAGCACCACGATGCGCCGCATGTACGTCTCGGCGAGCGAGCCGCGCGTGCCCGTCGCCCGGTTGGAGGCGTCGTGCGTGGCGACGAAGAAGTCCCAGGCGCGGCGCAGTTCGTTCTGCTGGGTGTGGCTCGGCACCGGGTTGGCGTCGATGGCCCTGCCGTCCTCGGCGGACAGGTCGTACCAGCCGGTGGTGCGCACGCCGCCGTCCGCCGTCTTCACCTCGGCGCGGACCTGGACCGCGATGTTCTGCTGCAGCGGGTTCGGCGCGAACAGCTTCCAGTTCTGCTCGAACTCCGGGTAGATCCAGTCGTCGATCGCCTTGCCGTGCTCTTTGGTGAGCGTGTTCGACGGCGCGACGTGCAGGAACACCATGCCGATGTGCACGAACACGGTGACGGCGACGACGGCCACCGCCACCGCGGCGGCTATCCGATAGCGGAACGACAGGGCGGCGACGCCGCCGCGGGGTTCGGGAGAGGTGTCGGTGACGACGACGGTGAGCGGCCCGTCCGCGTCCTCACCGGCCGCCGGGCCGTGTTCGCCCGGGGATGCCTCCGACCGGGGACCGGGCAGCCCGGCCGGCCGCTCGCCGCCGTCGAGCGTCGGTTCCGATCCGCTGTCCGCCCCGCCCCGAGCAACCGACTCGGACCCACCACCCGACCCGGCCGGTTCCGACCCACCACCCGACTCACCTCGGCCGGCCGGTTCGGCCCCACCCTCCGGCTCGCCCCGGCCGGCCGGTTGCGGTCCGTCGGCCGGCTCGGGCGCCCCGCCGGGCCCGTCCAGCCCGTGCCGGGCGTGCGAGCCAGTGTCGTACGCGTCCATTCCGCCCCGTTTCCCGTTCCTGTCCGTCTTCCGGCTGTTCCGGCTGCCCGTCTTCCGGTCGGCCGACGGCGGGCGCCGAGTCGCCCGTACGCCGCTCCACCGCAGTCGCACGGAACGGTACTCAGACCCGCTTGCGACGCACAGCCCCCACCCGCCCCAAGCCCGTGGTCCACAGGGCCCGGCCGCAGGTTATCCACAGCGGTTGACACCTTACGGCGCCCGACCCACCATGGAATCGCACGGACCGAACGATCGGTCGGTAGACAGTTCCGGGCAGAGCCCAGGTCGAGGGGGCCATATGGCGACAGCAGCCGCGCACCAGACGTACGGCGCCGAGGAGGCGGGCGCCGGCACCGCCGCGTACGAGCGCGCCTTCGACGCCGCCGTGGCCGCCGACGAGCGCATCGAACCGCGGGACTGGATGCCCGACGCCTACCGCGCGACGCTGGTGCGGCAGATGGCCCAGCACGCCCACTCCGAGATCATCGGCATGCAGCCGGAGGCCAACTGGATCACCCGCGCCCCCTCCCTGCGCCGCAAGGCCATCCTGATGGCCAAGGTCCAGGACGAGGCGGGACACGGCCTGTATCTGTACAGCGCGGCCGAGACGCTGGGCACCAGCCGCGAGGAGCTGCTCGACAAGCTCCACGCCGGCCGGCAGAAGTACTCCTCGATCTTCAACTACCCGACCCTGACCTGGGCGGACGTCGGCGCGATCGGCTGGCTGGTGGACGGCGCCGCGATCACCAACCAGGTGCCGCTGTGCCGCTGCTCCTACGGCCCGTACGCCCGCGCGATGGTCCGTATCTGCAAGGAGGAGTCCTTCCACCAGCGCCAGGGGTACGAGCTGCTGCTCGCCCTCAGCCGCGGCACCCCGGAGCAGCACGCGATGGCGCAGGACGCGGTCGACCGCTGGTGGTGGCCGTCCCTGATGATGTTCGGCCCGCCCGACGACGAGTCGGCGCACTCCGCCCAGTCGATGACGTGGAAGATCAAGCGGCACTCGAACGACGAGCTGCGCCAGCGCTTCGTCGACATCTGCGTCCCCCAGGCGGAGTCGCTGGGCCTGGCCCTGCCCGACCCCGACCTGAAGTGGAACGAGGAGCGTCAGCACTACGACTTCGGCCCGATCGACTGGTCGGAGTTCAAGGAAGTCCTCAAGGGCAACGGGCCGTGCAACGAACAGCGGCTCACCCAGCGCAGGCGGGCCCACGAGGAGGGCGCCTGGGTGCGGGAGGCGGCCGCCGCCTACGCGGCCAAGCACAACGACACCACGGGAGCGATGCAGGCATGACCAACACCGACTGGCCCCTGTGGGAGGTCTTCGTGCGCTCGCGCCGGGGCCTCGCCCACACCCACGCCGGCAGCCTGCACGCGCCGGACGCCGAGTTCGCCCTGCGCAACGCCCGCGACCTGTACACCCGGCGCGGCGAGGGCGTCTCCATCTGGGTCGTCCCGTCGGCCGCGATCACCGCGTCCTCGCCGGACGAGAAGGACCCGTTCTTCGAGCCGGCCGCCGACAAGCCGTACCGGCACCCGACGTTCTACGAGATCCCGGAAGGGGTGAAGCACCTGTGACGGCAGCCCCGGCGACGCCCGTTCCCACGACCGCCGCCCTCGCCCTCGGCGACGACGCCCTGGTGCTCTCCCACCGCCTGGGGGAGTGGGCGGGCCACGCCCCCGTCCTGGAGGAGGAGGTCGCCCTCGCGAACATCGCGCTGGACCTGCTCGGCCAGGCCCGCGTGCTGCTGTCCATGGTCGGCGACGAGGACGAGCTGGCGTACCTGCGCGAGGAGCGGTCCTTCCGCAACCTCCAGCTGGTCGAGCAGCCCAACGGCGACTTCGCCCACACCATCGCCCGCCAGCTGTACTTCTCCACCTACCAGCACCTGCTCTACACCGAACTGGCGGCCGGTGACGGCCAGTTCGCCGGCCTGGCGGCCAAGGCCGTCAAGGAGGTCGCCTACCACCGCGACCACGCCGAGCAGTGGACCCTGCGGCTCGGCGACGGCACGGACGCCAGCCGCGAGCGGATGCAGCGGGCGACGGCGGCCCTGTGGCGGTTCACCGGCGAGATGTTCCAGCCGGTGGAGGGACTGGACGTCGACCTCTCGGCGCTGGAGGCGGCCTGGCTGGAGGCCGTCGGGGGCGTGCTGCGCCGGGCGACCCTCACGGTCCCCGAGGGCCCCAGGTCCGGCGCCTGGACGGCCGGCGCGGGCCGGCAGGGCGTGCACACCGAGTCCTTCGGCCGGATGCTCGCCGAGATGCAGCACCTGCACCGCAGCCACCCGGGGGCGTCATGGTGACGGCCACCGGGACGACGGCGCTGGAGGCGGAGCTGCTGGGGATCGCCGGTTCGGTCCCCGACCCCGAGCTGCCCGCGCTCACCCTGCGGGAACTCGGTGTGGTCCGCGCGGTGCACCTGCGCGCCGCGGACTCGGTCGAGGTCGAGCTGACGCCGACGTACACCGGCTGCCCGGCGCTGGAAACGATGTCCCTGGACATAGAGCGGGCGCTGCACGCGCACGGCATGCGCGAGGTCGAGGTCCGCACGGTGCTCGTCCCCGCCTGGTCGACCGACGACATCACGGACGAAGGGCGGCGCAAGCTGCGGGAGTTCGGGATCGCGCCGCCGCGCACCCGGGCGGCGGCCGGCCCGGTCCCCCTGTCACTGGGGCCGACCCGGATTGCCGACGACGGCCCGGAGACCGGCTCGGCCCCGAGCCGGGCCCTCGACGCCGACCCCGTCCACTGCCCCCACTGCGGCTCCCCCGACACCGAGCTGCTCAGCCGCTTCTCCTCCACGGCGTGCAAGGCGCTGCGCCGCTGCCTCGCCTGCCGGGAACCCTTCGACCACTTCAAGGAGCTGTAGATGGCCCGCTTCCACTCGCTCCCCGTGGCAGCGGTCGAACGGCTCACCGACGACTCCGTGGCCCTCACCCTCGCCGTGCCGCCGGAGTTGCGCGAGGAGTACCGCCACGCCCCGGGCCAGCACCTCGCGCTGCGGCGGAGGGTAGACGGCACGGAGATCCGGCGCACGTACTCGATCTGCTCCCCGGCACCGGCCCCCGGCGACCCGGGCCCGGCCACCCTGCGGGTCGGGGTGCGGCTGGTCGACGGCGGCGCCTTCTCGACGTACGCGCTCAAGGAGATCGACCTCGGCGACGAGCTGGAGGTGATGACACCGGCCGGCCGCTTCACCCTCGACCCGGCGCCCGGTCTGTACGCGGCCGTCGTCGGCGGCAGCGGCATCACCCCGGTGCTCTCCATCGTCTCGACGCTGCTCGCGCGCGAACCGGGGGCCCGCTTCTGCCTGATCCGCAGCGACCGTACGGCCGCCTCGACGATGTTCCTGGAGGAGGTCGCCGACCTGAAGGACCGCTACCCGGACCGGCTGCAGCTGGTGACGGTGCTGTCCCGGGAGGAGCAGCAGGCGGGGCTGCCGTCCGGGCGGCTCGACCAGGAGCGGCTGACGGGCCTGCTCCCGGCACTGCTGCCGGTGGGGCAGGTGGCGGGATGGTTCCTGTGCGGGCCGTACGGGCTGGTGCAGGAGGCGGAGCGGACGCTGCGCGCGCTCGATGTCCCGCGCGCCCGCATCCACGAGGAGATCTTCCACGTGGACACCGCCGCCCCGGCCGCCGCACCCGCGGCCGCCCCGGCCCACAGCTCGGTCACCGCGCGCCTCGACGGCCGCGGCGGCACCTGGCCGGTGCGGGAGGGCGAGTCCCTGCTGGAGACGGTCCTGCGCAACCGCCCCGACGCGCCCTACGCCTGCAAGGGTGGGGTGTGCGGGACGTGCCGGGCGTTCCTGGTCTCCGGCGAGGTGCGCATGGACCGCAACTTCGCGCTGGAGAAGGAGGAGACGGAATCGGGCTATGTGCTGGCGTGCCAGTCGCACCCGGTGACGGAGAAGGTGGAGCTGGACTTCGACAGGTGAACCCCGGCGCCCACGGACGCCTGATCCCGCGGACGCCGGTGCCCGTGTGGGCCTGCGCCCGTGGACGCCGGTGCCCCTCACCACCCGCGGCCCACTCGCGGCCGACGGGCCCGTTCCCTTCTTCTAGAACCTGTTCTATCTTGACGGTCCGTCAGATCAGCGGACCCTCCGGAGGGACAGGACCGTGGACTTCACCTTCACCGAGGAGCAGCAGGCGGCGGCCGAGGCGGCACGCGGGGTGTTCGCCGGGGTCGCGCCGGACGCGGTGCCCTCCCCCTCACTCGTCGCGGGCGCCGTCGCCGACGACTTCGACCGCGCGCTGTGGGCGAAGCTCGCCGAGGCGGACCTGCTGAGCCTGCTCCTCGACGCGCGGTACGGCGGGGCGGGCCTGGACGCGATCGCGCTGTGCCTGGTGCTGCGGGAGTCGGCGAAGCACCTCGCCCGGGTGCCGCTGCTGGAGAGCAGCGCGGCCGCCGCTGCCGTACAGGCCCACGGGGGCGAGGAGTTGCGGTCGGCGCTGCTGCCGGGGGCGGCCCGCGGGGAGCTGGTGCTGACCGTCGCCGCGCACGGCCGTACCGGCCACGACCCGGCCGAACTCGCCGTGAGCGCACGGCAGGACGGTGACGAATGGCTGCTGGACGGTGTGCAGACCGCGGTGCCCTGGGCGCACAACGCCGACTTCGTGCTGCTGCCCGCCCGGACGGCCGAGGACCGGACGCTGCTGGCCGTGGTGTCGCCCGGCCACGAGGGGGTCTCACTCGCCGAGCAGGTCTCCACGTCCGGCGAGCGGCTCGGCGAACTGCGCCTGGAGTCCGTGCGCGTCGCGGCCCGCGACGTCATGGACGCCGACGGCGCCTGGGACGGGCTGCGCGACCTGCTGACCACCGGGACATGCGCCCTCGCGCTCGGGCTGGGCGAGCGCGTTCTGGCGATGACCGGCGAATACGCGGGCAAGCGGGAGCAGTTCGGGCACCCGATCGCCACCTTCCAGGCGGTGGCCGTGCAGACCGCCGACCGCTACATCGACCTGCGGGCCATGGAGGCCACGCTCTGGCAGGCGGCCTGGCGGATCGCCTCCGGCGCACCCGGTGCGCTGCCCGCCTGCGGGGACGTGGCCGTCGCCAAGATCTGGGCGTCGGAAGGGGTGCGCCGGGTCGTGCAGACGGCACAGCACCTGCACGGCGGCTTCGGGGCGGACGTGGAGTACCCGCTGCACCGCTACCACGCCTGGGCCAAGCACCTGGAGCTGTCGCTCGGCCCGGCGGCCGCGCACGAGGAGGCCCTCGGCGACCTGCTGGCGGCCCACCCCCTGGGCTGACCGCCCGCCACGCCTCCTACAGCACGAACCCCGGCTGGCCCTCGTCCGTCACGACGGGCCGGCCGGCGGCCGCCCACACCTGCATGCCGCCGTCGACGTTCACCGCGTCGATGCCCTGCTGCACCAGGTACATGGTGACCTGGGCCGAGCGGCCGCCGGAGCGGCAGATCACGTTGACGCGCCCGTCCTGCGGCGCGGCCTCGGTCAGCTCGCCGTACCGGGCCACGAACTCACTGATGGGGATGTGCAGGGCGCCCTCGGCGTGCCCCGCCTTCCACTCGTCGTCCTCGCGGACGTCCAGCAGGAAGTCGCCGTCCTTCAGGTCGCCGACCTCGACGGTGGGCACACCAGCTCCGAAACTCATGCCCCGACGCTACCCGACGCCACCGGCCACGAAAGCGCCCGCCCGGCCGGCGCGGACCGGCCCGGTCAGCCGCCCAGCAGCTCGGCCAGCTCCCGCTCCCGCTGCGCCACGTCCGCCAGCAGCTGCTCGGCGATCTCCTCGAGAAGGCGGTCGGGGTCGTCGGGGGCCAGCCGGAGCATCGAGCCGATCGCGCCCTCCTCCAGATCCTTGGCGACCAGCGAGAGCAGCTCCTTGCGCTGGGCCAGCCATTCGAGCCGGGCGTAGAGCTCCTCGCTGCGGCTCGGGCCGCGCTCGGCCGGCGCCGGGCCCTTGGCCCACTCCTCGGCCAGCTCCCGCAGCAGCGTCTCGTCACCACGGGCGTAGGCGGCGTTCACCCGGGTGATGAACTCCTCGCGCCGCTGTCGCTCGGTGTCGTCCGGGGCCAGATCGGGGTGGGCCTTGCGGGCCAGTTCGCGGTAGAGCTTGCGGGCCTCGTCGCTGGGGCGGACCCGCTGCGGGGGCCGCACCGGCTGGTCGGTGAGCATCGCGGCGGCCTCCGGGAACAGCCCCTCCCCGTCCATCCAGCCGTGGAACAGCTCCTCCACCCCCGGCATGGGCATGACCCGGGCGCGGGCCTCGTCCGCCCGGCGCCGGTCCTCCGGGTCACCGGAGCGCTCGGCCCGCGCCTCGGCGATCTGGGCGTCCAACTCGTCCAGGCGGGCGTACATCGGGCCGAGCTTCTGGTGGTGCAGCCGGGAGAAGTTCTCGACCTCGACCCGGAAGGTCTCCACCGCGATCTCGTACTCGATCAGCGCCTGCTCGGCGGCGCGCACGGCCCGCTCCAGGCGCTCCTCGGGGCGCGGCGCACCGTCCTCGGGCGTCGCCTGCTCCTCGCCGGCGACCCCACCCTGCTCAGCTTCCGGGCTCGTCACCCGACCAGCCTAGGCCACGGCGGTGCCGGGCCCGCCCCGCGCGGCGCCTCAGGCCCTCACAGCCCTCGGCGCACGCTCCGGCATCCCAGCCGTCCGCACGCCCACGCCCGCCTCGCCGGCGTCCTCACACGCCCGTCTCGTCGGCGTCCTCAGACGCCCGTCTCGTCCACGTCCCCACACGCCCACCTCGTCCACGTCCCCACACGCCCACCTCGTCCACGCCCTCAGACGCCCGTCTCCGCCGCGACCCGCCCCGACCGCACCGCCGCCACCAGATCCGCGTGGTCCGCCTCGGTCCGGTCGGCGTACGCGACGGCGAAGTCGGCGATCGCCTCGTCCAGTTCGTCGTTCTTGCCGCAGTAACCGGCGATCAGCCGCGGGTCGGCACTGTGGGAGTGGGCGCGGGCCAGCAGGGCGCCGGTCATGCGGCCGTAGTCGTCGATCTGGTCGGCGGCCAGGGCGGCGGGGTCGACGCTGCCCTTGCGGTTGCGGAACTGCCGTACCTGGAAGGGCCGGCCGTCCACCGACGTCCAGCCCAGCAGGATGTCGCTGACGACCTGCATACGCTTCTGGCCGAGCACCACCCGGCGGCCCTCGTGCTCGACGGCCGGCGCCTCGAAGCCGGCGGTCACCAGGTGCGGGACCAGGGCCGACGGCCGCGCCTCCTTCACCTGCAGCACCAGCGGCTCGCCCCGGTGGTCCAGCAGCAGGACGACGTAGGAGCGGGTGCCCACGCTGCCGGTGCCCACGATCCGGAAGGCCACGTCGTGCACCGCGTGCCGGGCCAGCAGCGGCAGCCGGTCCTCGGAGAGCGTCCCCACGTACTGTTCGAGGGCCGCAGCGACCGCGGCCGCCTCCTCGTCGTCCACCCGCCGCAGCACCGGCGCCGCGTCCACGAAGCGGCGCCCGCCCTCCTCGGTCTCCTCCGTCGCCTTCGCCGCGAACCGCCCGCTGGTGTTGGCCCGCGCCTTCTCCGAGACGCGCTCCAGGGTGCCGAGCAGGTCGTGGGCGTCGGTGTGGGAGACGAGCTCCTCGTCCGCGATGGCGTTCCACGCGTCCAGCACCGGCAGCTTGGCCAGCAGCCGCATGGTGCGGCGGTAGGCGCCGGTCGCGTCGTACGCGGCCTTGCGGCAGCACTCCTCGTCCGCGCCGGCCTCCCGGCCCGCGAGCACCAGGGAGGCGGCGAGCCGCTTGAGGTCCCACTCCCAGGGGCCGCTGACCGTCTCGTCGAAGTCGTTCAGATCGATGACCAGGCCGCCGCGCGCGTCCCCGTACAGACCGAAGTTCGCGGCATGCGCGTCTCCGCAGATCTGCGCGCGGATCCTCGTCATGGGTGTACGCGCGAGGTCGTAGGCCATCAGGCCCGCCGAGCCGCGCAGGAAGGCGAAGGGCGTCGCGGCCATCCGGCCCGCCCGTATCGGCGTGAGCTCGGGGATCCGGCCGCGGTGGGACTCCTCGATCGCCGCGACGGCGTCGGGCCGGGCGGCGTCCAGGTCGAGCGCGGCATGCGCGGCGCGCGGGACTGGCCCGCGCAACGCCTTGCCCTCCTGCTTGGGCGACCCCTCCACGGGCCACTCGGCGAAGCCGCGCACCCGGGGCAACCGGCGCACGCCCGTCCCCGCAACACCCTCAGTCACACCGACCGCCTCCCCCGCACATCCGCGCACGCGCACCCACGAACATCAACTCGTGGAGACCGTACAGCCGGTGGCCGAGACGCGTCAGAGCCTGTGGACAACTCTCGCCTGTGGAAAACCCAAGCGGCCGCGCCCAAGGGACATCCGGCGGCCGGACCCGAGGGGCATCGGGCGGCCCGACCCGAGGGACATCCGGCGGCCGGGCCCAAGGGGCATCCGGGCGTCCAGAGCCGACGGACACCGTGTGATTGTCCTCACCAGGTAATACGGCTCACACTCTCCCGGACAACGCGGAAGCCCCCAGGTCCGAGACCTGGGGGCTTCCGGCTGGTGCGCGAGGGGGGAGTTGAACCCCCACGCCCTTGCGGGCACTGGAACCTGAATCCAGCGCGTCTGCCTATTCCGCCACCCGCGCATTGGGTGTGTCCTCCGGCTCCCGGCTCTTTCGGTCCGGCGCCTTCCGACACGCAGAACATTAGCACGCTGGCGGGGGTGGGTTCACATCCCTTACCCCGGGGCAGCCGCCGACCAGGGAGCTCTCCCGATCCGGCCCCGCCCCGGTCGATCATCGGAGCGCTCCGTTCCGTATCAAGGAGTGCCGGTTCTCGTATCAACCTCGTACCGGTACGGCCCGTCTCCACAGGAGCCGGGCAGGGTCCACAGTCAGGTGCGGGACACTTGTCTGCGGCCGCCTCTACGATCCTGGGCAGAAGGAGTTCGAGGGACGAGTTCGAAGGGGAGCTTCGGAGGGAACCTCCGGAGGGAACTTCGACCGGCGTCGACACCCGTCGACGGGGCCGACAGGGGGAACCAGCCGATTACCCGGCGCGTGGATACGATCAGTAAGCAGTACCAGGCAGTGCAGTACCCGCAAGGCGGGAAGCAGGACGACAGAGACTACGGAGGAGGTGCCCCATGGGAGTCCTGAAGAAGTTCGAGCAGCGTCTCGAAGGTCTGGTCAACGGCACCTTCGCCAAGGTGTTCAAGTCCGAGGTCCAGCCCGTGGAGATCGCGGGCGCGCTGCAGCGCGAGTGCGACAACAACGCGACGATCTGGAACCGCGAGCGGACCGTCGTCCCCAACGACTTCATCGTGGAGCTGAGCACGCCGGACTTCGAGCGGCTCAGCCCCTACTCCGGCCAGCTCGGCGACGAGCTCGCCGGCATGGTGCGCGACTACGCCAAGCAGCAGCGCTACACCTTCATGGGCCCCATCAAGGTCCACCTCGAGAAGGCGGACGACCTCGACACCGGCCTGTACCGGGTGCGCAGCCGTACGCTCGCCTCCTCCACCAACCAGCAGGCCCCCGGATCCCCGGCCCCGGCGGCCCCGCCCGCTCCGGCCGCGGGCCGTCCCGGCGGTTACGGCTACCCGCCGGCCGCCGCCCCGGCGGGGGCCCCGCCCAT
>NZ_JAMGBF010000020.1 GCF_023516615.1 Streptomyces panaciradicis | reverse complement strand
TTCACCCACGTCCTGCCGAACCTGGAGCCCTAGGGCCTGTCGTTCGGATCAGCTCGACGTCGCGGGGTCTGGCACGCGCGGGTCGGCCGTGACGGACCGTCCTCTGCAGCCGACCTGATCCGAGCGACAGGCCCTAGCTCGACCGGTTCGGCCCCGGCTCCCCCTGCTGCTGGTGCTGTCGTACGACGGGGCCGTCGTCGCCGAGGCCGCGCGACGGCCCCTGGCAGCCCTGGGCCGCGGCGATGCCGAGCGCGACCAGCAGCGTCACGACCACGAACACGAACAGCCGCTGCCGCAGCAGCCGCGGATTGGCCGGCCGCCGTCCCGTCCCGGTGGTCCGGGGCCCCGGACGTCCGGCCCCGCTGCGCGGCGCGGGCCGGCTTCCGCTGCCGGAACGGCTGCCGCCACGCGAGGCGGGCGCGGGCCGGGACCCCGAACGCGAGGACCCTGCCCCACCTGCCCGCGAGGAGGGACCGCCGCCGCGTGAGGACGAGCCGCCGCGCGACTGGCCGCCGGTCGCCGCACCACCGCCCCGGGACGAGACCCCGCCCTGCGACGGGGCGGCCCCGCGTGACGAGGGGGACGTGCCGCGCGGCGGGGGAGTCCCCTGCGGACGCCTGCGCTGCGGCTCGCGCAGCGTCTCCGGGTAGGTGTCGGAGAGCCGGCCGGTGGGCCGGTCCGCCTCGCCCGTCCGCGGCGCCGGCGGGCGCACCTCGGAGAGACCCTGCGCCTCACGGGCGGCGATCTCCTTCAGGCGCAGCGACAGCTGGAGCGTGCTGGGCCGCTCCTCGGGGTCCTTCGCCAGGCACGCCCGCACCAGCGGAGCCAGCGCGTCCGGGACGCCGTGCAGCTGCGGCTCCTCGTGCACCACCCGGTACAGCATGACCTCCGAACTGCCGTGTCCGAAGGGCGAGTCGGCCATCGACGCGTACGCCAGGGTCGCCCCCAGCGCGAACACGTCCGTCGCCGGCGTCACGGCGGCACCCCGCACCTGCTCCGGGGCGAGGAACCCGGGGGAGCCGACGGCCGTGCCGACGTGGGTGAGCGTCGAGGCACCCGTCGCCCAGGCGATGCCGAAATCGATGATCCGCGGCCCCTTGGGGGACAGCAGGATGTTGGACGGCTTGAGATCCCGGTGCACCACACCGGCCTCGTGCACCGCGACCAGCCCCTCCGACAGGGCGGCCCCCACGGCCGCGACGTCGGCCGCGGCCAGCGCCCCCTCGTCGGCGACCTTGTCGTGCAGCGAGGGTCCGGGCACGTACTGCGTGGCGAACCAGGGCCGGTCCGCGTCCAGGTCGGCGGCGACCAGCCGGGCCGTGCACCCGCCCCTGATCCGCCGCGCCGCCGAGACCTCACGCGCGAACCGCGACCGGAACTCCTGGTCCTCCGCCAGATCGGGCCGGATGACCTTCAGTGCCACCCGCTGCCCCTTCTTGTCGGAGCCCAGGTACACCACGCCCATCCCGCCCGCGCCGAGCCGTCTGTGAAGCCTGAACGAGCCGACGACGCGCGGGTCCTCGCGCCTCAGGCGCATCATCGCCATGTTCATCCCCGCTGCCCGGTCCGTGTGACGTGGCACAGCTTACGTTTCCGCGGCCGCCCGCGCGCAGAGGCCGCGCCCTCTCGCCCAGATCGATTGTCAGTGCCGGGTGGGAGACTTGAGGGGTGGTCAGGGAGCACGGCGGCAGGCGGACTTGCCGCTGGCCGTGCTGCCAACCACCCATCACAGAAGGGGGATTGAACCCGTGAAGGGTGACCGTGTGGAGATAGTGGTGGACGCGGGGGACACGACCCGCACCTACGAGGTGGTGGCGAGCCGGGCGGGCCGCAGGGTGGAGACGGCGGTACGCCGAGGTGTGGTGGAAGTGAGCGAAGTCACCCGAAACGGATCGGTGGTCCGCACCGCCCGTTTCATGGCGAACCGGGTCCTGGCCCTGGTCGAGCAGCCGGTCCCGAGGGAGGACAGCTCGGAAAAGCGCGCACACATCGGGCAGCCCCTCGGGGAAGACCCTGAGACCTAGGTCCTCGTCTCCACCCAGGGGAGTACTCCTCGCCCGGCGGCTCATCCTCCGGGAGGCCCGCCAATCGGTACGAGGGCATGACGACCCGAGCACGCCGGACGCCTAGATTTGAGGTCAAGCGGCGGGTGCAGCACTCGTCCCCCGAGGTCAGACACCCGCCGCTGCCAATGACAACAAGATCGGTCAGGAGAGGGACCATGGCCTTGACGGCACCGCGGACACAGTTCCGCACGCTGGAGCGCAGTACGCTCCGCCCCCGCCGCACGGGCCGCCGCCACCCCCTGGTGGCGACGCTCATGGTCCTTCCCCTGGCGGCCCTGCTCTTCTTCGTCTTCGACGGCTGGGAGACCGTGGCCACACAGGCGTCGTCCGTGGGAGTGATGCTGGGGCGCTGAGCGGCGACCCCAGGCCCGGAAGAGCGGTCCGGGCGGGGACATCCACCCATGAAACCCCGTGGGGACGGGGGTGCGGCGGACGGCACAAAATGCCGGCGCAGCTGGGGAGCTGCGCCGGCATTGCCGTGCCCGGGCACGGCCACCACCATGCGAGGCGGCCACGGCCACCACCACGCGACGCGATCCGGGCGCCACCACGCGACGCCGATCCGGCCGGTACGACCGTGGGATCCGGCCGGCACGATCTGCGTGACCCGGCCCGTAGGACCGCCGCACCCAAGGCCGTACCCTGCGGCAGGCAGCCGCACCGCCCCAGGGAGCCCCGTGACCGCTACCGCCACCCCCTTGCTCGCCGAGCTCACCGTCCGGGCCGAGGCCACGGCCCACACCCGTACCCCGAGCTGCCCCTGCGGCGAGTCCGTCACCCTCGCCGACCGGCCGGACGCCACCGTCGTCCGGCACGCGGACACGGTCGCCAAGGCCCACGCCCCCCACACAGGCTTGCGCGACCTCGCTCCCCGTCTCGCGGTCGCCGCCCACCTCCCCGGCATCCTGCTGCCCCCACTGACCGCCACGCCCGTCGAGCTGCACGGCCGCGTCGTGACCTTCTGGCCCTACGGCACCCCCGTGGACCCGGACATGCCCGACGCCGCCCCCTGGGAGGCCGCCGCCGCGCTCCTCGCGCGGCTCCACCGCACCCCGGTCCCGCCCGCGGCCGCCCCCCTGCCGCCCATGCGCGGCCCGGCGAAGGCGGCCGACGCCGTCGCCCGTCTCGCCGCCGCGTCCGCCGGCTCGGCCGCCGTACCCCATCCCGCCGTGGCGCCCGTCCTGCGGGCGTGGGCCACCCTGCCCGCCTGGGCCCGCGCCGAGGCCCCGATGCCGGACACCACCACCCTCTGCCACGGCGACCTCCACCTCGGCCAGCTCGTCCGCCATCCCGCCCCCGACGGCCCGTGGCTCCTCATCGACGTCGACGACCTCGGCACCGGCGTCCCCGCCTGGGACCTCGCCCGCCCGGCGGCCTGGTACGCCTGCGGGCTGCTCCCGCCCGACGAATGGACCCGCTTCCTCACCGCCTACCGCGCCCGAGGCGGTCCGGCGGTCCCGGCCGACGGCGACCCGTGGCCCGCACTGGACGTCCCGGCCCGCGCCCTGACCGTGCAGACCGCCGCGCGGGCCGTCACCAAGGCGATCACCGGCAACCGCCCCCTCGACGAGATCGAGATGTCCGTGATCGACGCCTGTGCCCGAATGGGTTCGCTCCCGCCGCAGTTGACCCCGACTTCGGCGAAGTAGTGTGCAACCGACCGCAGCCGGACAGTGTCTGTCCTGGCGAAACACGAAGCAGGACCGACCGGCGAGGAGTTGAGCCGACCATGCAGTGTCCGAAGTGCCATGCGCCGATGCACACGTACAACCGCAACGGCGTCCAGATCGAGCAGTGCAGCGGTTGCCGCGGCATCTTTCTCGACTACGGCGAGCTGGAGTCGCTGACCCGGCTGGAGTCCCAGTGGTCCCAGCCCGCCCCGCCGCCTCCGCCCGCGCCGCAGGCCTACCCGGCCCCGCCCGCGCCGGCCTGGGGCGCCCCGCACGGCGGCCACGGCGGTGGTCACTACGGCGGCCACGGCGGTCACCACCGCCACAAGAGCTTCGGCCACATGCTGTTCTCCAGCTGACCGGAACCACGAAGAAGCCCCCGGCCGTCTCGGACGGCCGGGGGCTTCGGTGTGTGCGCGATACTGGGATTGAACCAGTGACCTCTTCCGTGTCAGGGAAGCGCTCTCCCGCTGAGCTAATCGCGCGGGAACCACGATCGGGATCGTGTGTACTGCGTGCGCGATACTGGGATTGAACCAGTGACCTCTTCCGTGTCAGGGAAGCGCTCTCCCGCTGAGCTAATCGCGCGGGTCAGACCTTCGATGCCGAAGATCCAGTGGACGATACTGGGATTGAACCAGTGACCTCTTCCGTGTCAGGGAAGCGCTCTCCCGCTGAGCTAATCGCGCGGGTCAGACCTTCGATGCCGAAGATCCAGTGGACGATACTGGGATTGAACCAGTGACCTCTTCCGTGTCAGGGAAGCGCTCTCCCGCTGAGCTAATCGTCCTTGGAGGTGGAGACGGGATTTGAACCCGTGTAGACGGCTTTGCAGGCCGTTGCCTCGCCTCTCGGCCACTCCACCAGGAGTGCAGGGGTTCGGGAAGATCCCCTTGTTCCTTCGAGCGGACGACGAGGCTCGAACTCGCGACCTCAACCTTGGCAAGGTTGCGCTCTACCAACTGAGCTACGTCCGCTTGTCGTTTCGTTCCGCTCTCGCGGCCCGGCGACGTGTTGAACTCTAGCGGATACCGCGGCCAGTACAAAAACGCGTTTGCGCAGCGTGCTGCGCTGCGCCTGCTCAGGGGCGTGGCCAGGGCCTCCGGCGGGACACGCCGAGGTCACCTTTCGGACACCCGCCCTAGACTCGACGCGTGCACGACCTCCCTCCCCTCGCCCGCTTCGGCACCCGCGTCGCCACCGGTCTCCGCGACGTCACCGCCGACCCCGCCGCCCTGGACTCCACCGGTTTCTGGGCCGTCGTCGCGGACTTCGAGGGCCGCCTGACCTGCGCCCGCTTCGACGACGTACGCGAGGAGCCGGTGCCCGCGCCGGTGCCGGGCCGCTGGCAGGGGCCGGCCGTGGGCGACTGGTCGTCGTCCCTCGACCGCGCCGCGTACACGGCCGGGGTGCGCCGGATACGTGAGCACATCGCGGCGGGCGAGGTGTACCAGGCGAACCTGTGCCGGGTGCTCGCCGCCCCCGTGGCCCCCGGCGCCGATGTGGACGACCTCACGGCGCTGCTGGCCCGCGGCAACCCGGCGCCGTACGCAGGAACGATCCGGCTGCCGGAGCACGGCGTCGAGACGGCCACCGCCTCGCCGGAGCTCTTCCTCCGCCGCCGCGGCCGGGTCGTGGAGTCGGGGCCGATCAAGGGCACCGGGCGCACGGAGGCGGACCTTCTGGAGAAGGACTACGCCGAGAACGTCATGATCGTCGACCTGGTCCGCAACGACATAGGCCGGGTGTGCGCCACCGGCAGCGTCACCGTCCCCGACCTGTGCGCCGTGGAGAAGCACCCCGGTCTGGTCCATCTCGTCTCCACGGTCCGCGGCGAGCTGCGCGACGGCGCCGGCTGGCCCGAGCTGCTGGACGCCGCCTTCCCGCCCGGCTCCGTCACCGGCGCGCCCAAGTCCAGTGCCCTGCGGATCCTCGACGCCCTGGAGCCCGTGCCCCGGGGGCCGTACTGCGGGGGCATCGGCTGGGTGGACGCCGACCGCGGGACCGGTGAGCTGGCGGTCGGCATCCGCACCTTCTGGATCGACCGGACCGCGGGGGACCAGCCCCTGCTGCGCTTCGGCACCGGCGCCGGCATCACCTGGGGCTCCGACCCGGAGGCGGAGTGGCGGGAGACCGAGCTCAAGGCGTCTCGACTGCTCGCGGTAGCGTCGGGGACGTACGAGGTGAGTGGAGAGGGAATCACGACGTGAAGATCTGGCTCGACGGCGCGCTGCGGGACCTCGAGTCCGCCCGCGTCTCCGTCTTCGACCACGGCCTGACCGTGGGCGACGGCATCTTCGAGACGGTGAAGGCGGTCGACGGCAAGCCGTTCGCGCTGACCCGCCATCTCGACCGGCTGACCCGCTCGGCGCGCGGTCTGGGTCTGCCCGATCCTGACCACGACGAGGTGCGGCGCGCCTGCGCCGCCGTCCTCGAGGCCAACCCGATGCCGCTCGGCCGGCTGCGCATCACCTACACCGGCGGCCACGGCCCCCTCGGCTCCGACCGGGGAGAGCACGGCCCCACCCTCGTGGTCGCGCTGGGCGAGACCGCCCGCCGCCCCGACTCCACGGCCGTGATCACCGTGCCCTGGACGCGCAACGAACGCAGCGCGCTGACCGGCCTGAAGACGACCTCGTACGCCGAGAACGTGGTCGCGCTCGCCCGCGCCCACGAACACGGCGCCTCCGAGGCCCTGTTCGCCAACACGGTCGGGCGGCTCTGCGAGGGCACCGGCTCGAACGTCTTCGTCGTCCTCGACGGAGAGATCCACACCCCGCCGCTCGCCTCCGGCTGCCTCGCGGGCATCACGCGCGCGCTGGCGATCGAGTGGACCGGCGCCGTGGAGACCGAGCTGCCCCTGGACGTGCTGGAGCGGGCCGACGAGGTCTTCCTCACCTCCACCCTGCGCGACATCCAGGCCGTCCACCGCGTCGACGACCGCGAACTGCCCGGCGCGCCGGGCCCGGTGACCGCCAAGGCCATGCGCGTCTTCGACGAGCAGGCGGGCGCCGACCAAGATCCGTGACAGACACGGAAAATGGGCTGACGCATGGCCTCCCGGCGGGTAGAACTCCCCTGATGACGACGACCCTGCGGCCGACCGAGCCGCTCCAGCGTGCCGACGACGGGGTGCTGTCGCGCCACTACCAGGTGTGCGTGAACGGCCGCCCCGTGGGCACGGTGCACCTCGCCACGAGTCCCGCCTTCGGCGAGTCGGTGGCCCAGATCCTGGACCTGACCATCGAGGAACCCGACCGCCGGCGCGGCCGGGGCACGGTGGCCGCACTCGCCGCCGAGGAGGTGCTGCGCGGCTGGGGCTGCAAGAGGATCGAGGCGTCGGTTCCGGCAGGCGCCGAGGCGGCGCTCCGGCTGGCGAAGACCCTCGGGTACGTCGTCCGCAACCGTCACATGGAGAAGCCGCTCGGCGCGATCGCACCCGAGCTGCCCGCCGGGAGCCGCGGCCGGCCCATGACCCAGGAGGAGTTCGGGCCCTGGGAGGAGCAGGACAAGGAGAGCTACGCGCAGAGCTGGATCGAGCGCGGGGTGCCCGAGGCGGAGGCGCGGGCCAAGGCCGAGCGGGACCACGCCCTCGCGCTGCCGGACGGACCGGACACCCCGGGAATGGATCTGAGCGTCC
Source organism: Streptomyces panaciradicis (assembly GCF_023516615.1). GTDB lineage: Bacteria > Actinomycetota > Actinomycetes > Streptomycetales > Streptomycetaceae > Streptomyces > Streptomyces panaciradicis. The sequence continues at coordinate 157,568 of NZ_JAMGBF010000020.1, read as the reverse complement.
TGGAGCACGAGGGGGAGAAGGTCGGCATCCTCTGGATGGGCACCCGCGACGGCAAGGGCTTCGTCTTCAAGGTGGAGTCCGACCCGAACCACCGGGGCCGGGGCCACGGCCGCGCGCTGATGCTCCTGGCGGAGGCCCAGAGCGTGGCCGCCGGCCGCCCCGCGATCCAGCTGAACGTCTTCGCAGGCAACACCCCCGCCGAGCGCCTGTACGAGTCGCTCGGCTACGAGACGATCACCTACCACCTGTACAAGGAACTGCTCTAGACGCCGGTGACGGCCGGCACGCTCACGGGTTCTGGGCGAGCAGCCGGTCCGCGATCTCCTCGATCCGTTCGCGCAGGCCCTCCTGGCCCTTGCCGGCGTCCAGGCGCTCGCCGTCGATGACGTACGTCGGCGTGCCGGTGACGCCGATCGCCTTGCCCTCCGCCTGGTCGGCGTCGACGATCAGGATGTGCCGGCCGTCGATCAGCGCGGTGTCGAACTCCTCGGCGTCCAGGCCGAGTTCGCGGGCGACCTCGACGAGGAAGGACTCGCCCGCGCGGTCCAGCTCCTCCACCCGGCCCAGCACGGCCTCCACGTACTCCCAGCCCTTGCCCTGCTCCAGCGCCTCCTCGGCGGCCTGCGCGGCGGCGAAGGCGTGCTTGTGCTTCTCCAGCGGGAAGTGGCGCAGGCGCAGCTCCAGCCGGTCGCCGTAGCGGGCGCGCAGGGCACGCAGGTCGTCCAGGGCGGTGCGGCAGTCCGGGCACTGGAGTTCGCACCAGACGTCGAGGACGGGGGCGGGGGAGGAGTCGCTCATGGGGACAGTCTTCCAGTCCGGCCCCGCCGGTCCCAATCGGCCGGTACGCCGGTGACCTGCGGGCCCTGCCCCGAACCCCTCCCGGGGAGGCGCCCGGTGACGGCACCTGCGGAGGAGCCGACCCGGAGATCTCCCTGATGTCCGCCGGAGGCATGGCCCGGCGGGGGCCGGTCGGTGCAGGATGGAAGGGAAGGGACGAACCGCCCCTGCCCGATCGAACCGCGCCCTGGAGGACCGGATGATCGCCGAGACAGTCTGTTCCGCCGTGGCCGCGGCCGGCCTGGGCATCGCGGCGGTCACCGCATACCGCAAGCGTTTCCTCTCGGCCGCCCGCATCGCCGCCTACTCGCTGGTGCCCCTCGGCCTGGTGATGACCGGCGTCGTCCAGTGGCTGGCGGACACCGCCTTCAGCGTCACGGCCTGGGCCGGCTTCGCCGTGCTCGGCCTCTCCTGGCTGCTGTTCGCGACGACCCGCGCGGTGGAGCGCCGCCGGGGCGGCACCCGCAAGGAGCGCAGGGAGGCCAGGGCGGCCGAACGGCGCGCGGCGGCCCCCGCGGCCCCCGCGGCTCCCACCGCCTCCGCTCCCTCCCTCGGTCCGGGCACGCGCGCCTCGACCCGGCCGGCGACCGCGCCGCGCGGCGACTCCGCGGACGACTTCAGCGACATCGAGGCCATCTTGAAGAAGCACGGCATATGACCTGCGGACGACGCCTGAAACGTCACAGTGGACCAAGGTGTCGTCCGGAAGTGATCACGCCCGAAACGGGACGTCACGGGATTCGGTGAACTCCCGGTCATTTCGGGTGCCTTGATCGCGCCGAGGGTGCTGTTTGCGCCATCATCGCCGCGAGATGCTGGACACGACACCAAGGGATGCCGCGCCGCCGAAGGACGAGCCGCGCGGGTGCCTCTTCGCCCTTTCCCAGCCACCGCTGATGATCTTCCTTGCGGTGATCGGGTGTCTGCTGCTCATGGCTGCGCTGCACGATCTGCTGCTGCTCTGAGCCGTACCCGTGGTCCCCGGCGTCACCCGTCGGGGACCACGTCGACATCGTCGGACGGGCGCCGGCCGGCCTCAGCCCGCCGCCTCCTTGCGGCGCGCCCGGTACGCGGCCACGTGCAGGCGGTTGCCGCAGGTGCGGCTGTCGCAGTACCGCCGTGACCGGTTGCGGGAGAGGTCGACGAAGGCGCGCCGGCAGTCGGGCGCCTCGCAGCGGCGCAGCCGTTCCTGCTCCCCGGCCACCACGAAGAAGGCGAGAGCCATCCCGCAGTCGGCCGCCAGATGGTCGGCGACGGAGGCACCGGGGGCGAAGTAGTGCACATGCCAGTCGTAGCCGTCGTGGTCCGTGAGCCGGGGAGTGGTGCCCGCGGCGGCGACCAGTTCGTTGATCAGTCCGGCCGCGCTCCGGGCGTCGGGCGAGGCGAACACCGAGGCGAACCGGCCGCGGATCTTGCGCACCGCCGAGAGGTCGAACTCCGACAGCACTCCGACGTCGCTGATCTCGTGGTTTCGTACGAACTCCTCGAGAGCCGGGACGTCCGGCAGCGCGTCCGGCGTCGTGTCGTCCTCCGGCGCGGTGTTCACCAGATCGACCACGGTGTCGAGGGCGCACCGGGTGTCGTGGGTGATCAGCACGTTTCGCTCCCTGGCCTGGGGGGTCGGGCACAAGCCCGCCGATGCTGGCCGATGGTAATGCGTCCCACGGCATGCGGACCGGTGCCGATGGTCACGCGCGGCCGTCAGGCGGGCGGGAAGGGGCGGACGCAGCCCTCTGAGGCGCGGGAGGCGTGGAAGCGGACACGCCGACGCCGTCCCGTGACGAACACGGGACGGCGTCGGCGTGAGCCCTATGCGATTGTTCCGGCCCGAGCCGTCTCCCCGAGTCGACGGCGACGGGCGGCTTGGTGCGCTCTCGGCCTAGCTCTCCGCCAGGATGTGCGAGAGCTCCTGATCGAGATCGAAGTGCCGGTGTTCCGTGCCGGGAGGCACGGCGGCATCCGTCCGCTTCAGGAAGGACTCCAGAGCCCGCGCCGGAGCTTCCAGCAGGGCTTCGCCCTCCGGGGAGCTCAGGGCGATGCACACGACGCCCTGACCGTGACTGCGTGACGGCCAGACACGGACGTCGCCTGTGCCGGTCGGGCGGTGCAGGCCTTCCGCGAGGAGGTCGCGGGCGAACACCCACTCGACGGTCTCCTCGGCTCCGGTGTGGAAGGTGGCGTGCACGGCGTAGGGGTCGGCCGTGTCGTACCGCAGTCCTGCGGGGACAGGCAGGGAGGACTCGCTCGACACAACGAGGCGCAGGTGCAGCTCGCAGCTGACCGTGGTGTTCATAAGCGCCAGGGCCTTTCGCTCAGTGTGCGCTCGGGGATTCGCACGTCGGCGAAATCGACATGCCACCTACGGTGCCGTTGTAAACCCCTCTGAGTGTTTTGCGTGCGTTTACGTAACTCTTCCGGCCGAGAGCTCCTTCGTACGGTACGGCCATTCCGGTGACTGGTTTCCGGTCAGTAAAGTAAGGTAAAGTTTGGCCGTATGGATACGGGGAGTAACCGGACGGGCCGGGCCGGCGGGGAAATCGCCATGGCGCCGGGGGAGTCCGAAGCGGCCGGGATCGAGGCGAGCGAGGTGCGGGACGCGCAGGGGCTCGGCTCCAGGGCGCCGACGTTCATCAAGCGCCGCCGCGCGCTGCATCTGAGCTGGCAGGTCGGCGTCTTCGTCGTCGGGCTCGCGGTCGTCGCCGCCGGCATCGTCATGCTGCCGCTGCCCGGTCCGGGCTGGGTCGTGATCTTCGGCGGCATGGCCATCTGGGCGACCGAGTTCGTCTGGGCCCAGCTGGTGCTCCGCTGGACCAAGCGCAAGGTCACGGAGGCGGCCCAGCGGGCCCTCGACCCCAGGGTGCGGCGGCGCAACATCACGCTGACCGTCATCGGGCTCGTGATCGTCGGCGTCCTGGTCGGCATCTACCTGTGGAAGTTCGGCGTCGTGATGCCCTGGAAGATCGAGGACCAGTGATCTTCACGCGAGGGTGCGGGGCACCGCCTGACATGGGGTAATGTTCTTCCTGTGCCCGGGCGATTAGCTCAGTGGGAGAGCGCTTCGTTCACACCGAAGAGGTCACTGGTTCGAACCCAGTATCGCCCACCCGGAACCGGCGGCCCATCTGCTTCAGTGCAGGTGGGCCGCCGTTGTGTTGTGCGGGCGGCGGGGTGCGGCGCGGGTGTGGTGACCCGCAGGAGTGGGGTGTTCCGGCGGCTGTAGGTCGTTTGTAGGTCGCTGGGGTTGCGGTCTCGCGAGGGGCGGTCGGCGGGGGTGGCGGGGTCGGTCCCCCGGCAATCCGCCGTCGCGGCGCGCGGCCGCCCTCCGCGATGCGCGCCCCCTCGGCGCCGCCACGATGCCCGCGCTCTCGGCACCACCGCGATCCGCGCCCCCTCGGCGCCACCGCGCTGCGTGCCCCCTCGGCACCCCGCGATGCGCGCCCCCTCCGTGCCCCGCCCCACCTCCACCCCCACCCGTTCGACCACGCCTCGTCACCCGTCGCCGGACGCCCCGTCAACCCGCGTTCGCGCGGGCCTTTTTCGGCCGGGCCGCTTTCTCCCTCCCTGGCCCGCCGACCGTTCGGCCACCCGGCCGCACGCCCCTCACCTGCGGAATCGCCCCGCCGCCCGCGTCGGCCGGCCTCCCTCTGTCACCCGGCCTCCCACGAGTCGCCCGAGAAATTCCTGTCCGAATCATTGACGCACCCCGAGCCCCTCCGTAACTTGTGCCAGCAAGCGCTTACTTGAAACGATTCATGCATGCGGCGACGATGCCGGGGAGGCCCGACTGTGGGAACCAGCAGGAATGTTGAGAGGCGTACGATCCTCAAGGCCGCGGGGGCCACGGCGGCGACGCTGGGGCTGGCCGCGACGACCGGGTGCGGAGGAGACAGCGGCACGTCGGCCGACGGGACGGTGACGATCCGTTACTCGTGGTGGGGTGCCGACGAGCGGGCCAAGAAGATCAACCAGACCATCAAGCTCTTCGAGAAGAAGTATCCGAAGATCAAGGTGAAGACGGACTTCCAGGACTACGTCTCATTCTGGGAGAAGTTCCAGACGCAGGCTTCCGGCGGAAATCCCCCGGACGTTTTCCAAAACGCCGTCACATTCCTTCGGAAGTACGACAAGAGAAGTGTTCTGCTCGACCTGAAGTCGCAGATCGACGCGGGCAATCTCAGCCTCGACAACTTCCGCGCGGGCGTCACCAAGGTGGGCGAGGTCGACGGCAAGCAGCTCGGCGTCCCCGTCGGCTCCAACACCATGGCGCTGGTCATCGACAAGAAGGTCTTCCGGAAGGCGGGCGTCGAGCCGGCGGCGGGCTGGACCTGGGACGACTACTTCAAGGCCCTGAAGACCGTCTACGACAAGACCAAGGTCCCCGGCGACACCGGCTACTTCAGCATCATGTACCTGTACGACCTGTACCTGCGCCAGAACGGCAAGGCCTTCTACACCAAGGACGGACTCGGCTTCGACAAGGCCGACCTGACGGAGTGGTGGCAGGACGGCTACAACCGGACGAAGGCCGGCATCATCACCAGCCCGAAGATCGTCGCCCAGGACCGGCCGAAGTCGTCCCTCTCCGCCGGGCACGGCGCCTCGGAGTTCACCTGGGACAACTTCACCGTCCGCTACACGGCCGAGGGCGACAGCGAGTACGGCCTGGCCCCGATCCCGACGACGGACGGCAAGCACACCGGGCAGTACCTCGCCTCCCTGATGCTGAGCGCGTCCGCGCGCACGCAGCACCCCAAGGAGGTCGCCCAGTTCATCGACTTCATGGTCCACGACCCCGAGGTCGGCAAGATCATGGGCTACGACCGGGGCATCCTCGCCTCCACCGAGCAGTACGACGCGTTCAAGCCGACGGACCCCGTCAACAAGGAGATCGCGCAGTACGAGGCCGACACCGCCAAGGCGGGCGTACTCGGCACGATCACCCCGCACCCCTCCGGCGCCGACACCATCGAGGCGGCCTTCCTCCGCATCGGCGGCGACCTCGCCCTCGGCAAGTCGTCGGTCTCCGCGGCGGTGAAGCAGTTCTTCGACGAGTCGCAGGCCGCCTTCCAGGCCTGACCGCACCGCACCGGAACCGATGGGGAAGCACCGTGACGCTCGTCAAGGACTCACCGCCCACCGCCCGCAAGGTCCGCTCCACCGCCCCCGCCGCCGAGAAGCGGCGGGGGCGCCGGGAGAACCTGGCCGGCTACCTCTTCATGTCCCCGTGGATCGCGGGCTTCCTGCTCCTGACCGCGGGCCCCATGGTCGCCTCGCTCTACTTCGCGTTCACCGACTACAACCTCTTCAACACCCCGAAGTGGGTGGGTCTCGACAACTTCACCAAGATGTTCGACGACCCGCGATGGCAGAAGTCGGTCGAGGTGACCGCCAAGTACGTCGTCATCGGCACTCCGCTGAAGCTGCTGCTCGCGCTCGGTGTCGCCCTGCTGCTCGCGCAGAGCCGCCGCGGCCAGGCCTTCTACCGGGCCGCCTTCTACGCCCCCTCGCTCATCGGCGCGAGCGTCTCCGTGGCCTTCGTCTGGCGGTCGATCTTCTCCGACAACGCGATCGTGGACCGCGCCCTGTCCGCCGTCGGCATCCACGCCGGCGGTTGGGTCGGCAACCCCGACTGGATCCTGTACTGCCTGGTCGCGCTGACCGTGTGGCAGTTCGGCGCGCCCATGGTCATCTTCCTCGCCGGCCTCAAGCAGGTGCCGAGGGAGCTCTACGAGGCCGCCGAGCTGGACGGAGCGGGGGCCCTGCGCAAGTTCTGGAGCATCACGCTCCCGATGATTTCCCCGGTGCTGTTCTTCAACGTGCTGCTGGAGACCATCCACTCCTTCCAGATCTTCGGCTCGGCCTACGTCGTCTCCAACACCTACTGCGGTCCGGCCGACGCCACGCTCGTCTACACCTGCTACCTCTACCAGCAGGGCTTCAAGAACGCCCAGATGGGCTTCGCCTCCGCGATGGCGTGGATGCTGCTGATCGCCGTCGCCCTGGTGACCGCCGTCCTGTTCTGGTCGCAGAAGAAGTGGGTGCACTACGAGGAGGACGCCCGATGAGCGCGACCACGACCGAGCCCGCCGCCACCAAACCCGTGGCCCTCGGCCGCCGCCGGACCGGCTCCCTGGCCTGGCACATCGGCGCTCTGCTGATCCTCGCGGTCATCCTGTACCCCGTGCTGTGGGTCATCGGCGCGTCGTTCAAGCCGAGCAAGGACATCATCAACAGCCTCCAGCTGTTTCCCTCCCACCCGGTTCTCGGCAACTTCAAGGGCCTGGCCGACGGCATAGCCGACATCTCCATCTGGACCTTCTTCCAGAACTCCCTGTTCTACGCGGGCGGGGCCGTCGTCGGCATCCTCGTCTCCTGCTCGCTCACCGCCTACGCCTTCGCCAAGATCCGGTTCGCCGGCCGGAACCTGCTGTTCTCCCTGATGATCGGCACGCTCCTGCTGCCGTACCACGTGCTGCTCATCCCGCAGTACGTGATGTTCCAGAAGCTGGAGCTGATCAACACCTACGTGCCGCTGCTGCTGGGCAAGTACCTGGCCACCGAGGCGTTCTTCGTCTTCCTGATGGTGCAGTTCATGCGCAACCTGCCACGGGAGCTGGACGAGGCGGCGCGCATCGACGGCTGCGGGCACCTGCGCATCTACTGGTCGATCGTGCTGCCGCTGTGCCGGCCGGCGCTCATCACCAGCGCCATCTTCACCTTCATCAACGCCTGGAACGACTTCATGGGCCCGCTGATCTACCTCAACGAGCCCGGCAAGTACACCGTCTCCCTCGGCATGATGATGTTCCGCGACTCCGACGGCGTCGCCGCCAACTACGGCGGCCTCATCGCCATGTCGCTGGTGGCGCTCCTGCCCGTCCTGCTGTTCTTCCTCGCCTTCCAGCGTTATCTGATCGACGGCATGGCGACCTCCGGACTGAAGGGCTGAGGCGGTCACCATGGCCCAGGGGCGCCTGAAGGCACGCAAGGAGTCCGTGCTCGCCGAGCGGTTCGCCGTGTTCGCCGAGTGCCTGCTCACCGGGGTGTGGATCGCGGTGGCCTCGCTCGGCGTGGTCACCTACCCTGCGGCGTTCGCGGCCGGCGCACGGCATCTGCGGCGGCGCACCGCCCACCAGGGCGGCGGCTGGCGGGAGTTCGCGGACGACTTCCGTGCGGCCCTGCGCGGCGGCTGGGGAGTGGGGCTCGGCGGGTGGGCCGCGGCGGCGGTGGTCTGGGTGGACGTCCAGGCCGTACGCGCCGGGCTTCCCGGCGGGCCGCTGGTCGGGGCCGTCGGGCTGTTCGCGCTGATCGGCGCCGCGGTCGCCGGGTTGCGGGCGGCGGCGATCTGGGCACCGGGCGAGCGCTGGCGGGTCCTGCTCCGCGCCGCCGGCCGCCGTACCGTCCTCGACCCCGCCGGTTCCTTCCTGCTCATCGGCGGGCTGGCGCTGGTCGCCCTGTCCGCCTGGGTCGTCGCGCCGCTGGCGGTCCCCGTCCTGGGGGCCGTCGCGGCGGCCGCCGTCGCCGTGGAGGAGCGCTACCGGCACCGCTGACGGGCGGTGCCCGCGCACAAGGCCGGCGCCATCGGCGCCGTACCTCTCTCTGTCATGCCCCTGACCAGCTACTCCCCTGACCAGCTGCAAGGAACGCACGCTTCCCGCACGGAAAGGAAAGGCTGAACTCTCATGTCTCCCATCCCCCGCAGGTCCCTCCTCAAGGCGGCCGCCGTCGCCGGAGCCGCCGCGCAGTTCAGCTGGGCGCTGGGCGCCAAGGACGCGCAGGCCGCGCCGAGAGCCGAGGCCGCCGACGCCGATCCGGTGACCCTGGACTGGCTGGAGGACGGCGGCCTCGGCGCCGCACCCGGCTCCACGGTCGGCGTCCCCTGGCCCAAGGGCGTGTACGAGGCCGACCAGACCTTCGCGCTCACGGACGCCGACGGCAAGGCCGTCCCCGTGCAGACGTGGCCGCTCGCGTACTGGCCGGACGGGTCCCTCAAGTGGACCGCCCACGCCGTCAGTTCGGGCTCCGGCAAGCTCACCCTCGCCGCCGGTGACGCGGCCGCCCCCGACAAGAAGGTCACCGTCGACCGGAGCGGCGGCACGGTCGACGTCTCCACCGGCGTCATCACCGTGAGGATCGGCAAGGACGGCTCCACCCTGGTCAAGTCGGTCCGGCGCGGCTCGACCGAGATCGCCAGGAACGGCCGGCTCGTGCTCATCCGCCAGCCCGAGATCGAGGACGAGGACCAGGGCACCGTCAAGGCCGAGCGCTTCGACGGCGCCATCGGCGAGGTCACGGTGGAGCAGGACGGGCCGGTCCGCGCGGTCGTCCGCATCGACGGCAAACACCGCAAGGGCAACCGGAGTTGGCTGCCGTTGTCCATCCGCCTGTACTTCTACGCCGGCGCCGACTCCTTCCGCATGGTCCACACCATCACCTACGACGGGACACAGGAACCCGGCAAGGCGAGCGGCGACTTCATCCGCGGCCTGGGCGTCCGCTTCTCCGTCCCCCTGCGCGACGCGGCCTACGACCGGCACATCCGCATCGGCGGCGAGGGCAAGGGCCTGCTGCGCGAGGCCGTCAAGGGCATCACCGGCCTGCGCCGCGACCCGGGCGCCGCCGTGCAGGCCGCCCAGTACGCGGGGCAGAAGCTGCCCGATCCCTCCACCTGGGACCAGCGGGTCACCACCAGGCTGCAGTACATCCCCGAGTGGGGCGACTACACCCTCGCCCAGCTCTCCGCCGACGGCTTCACCCTGCGCAAGCGCACGAAGAAGGGCTACGGCTGGATCGGCGCCGGCGGCGGCAGGCGGGCCTCCGGCTTCGGGTACGTCGGCGGCGCGAGCGGCGGACTCTCCTTCGGCCTCCGGGACTTCTGGGAGAAGCACCCCGCCCAGCTCGACATCCGCGACGCCCACACCGACGAGGCCGAGGTCACCCTCTGGCTCTGGTCGCCCGAGGCACAGCCCATGGACCTGCGCTTCTACCACGACGGCATGGGCCAGGACACCTACGCCGAACAGCTCGAGGGCCTCAACATCACCTACGAGGACTACGAGCCCGAGTTCGGCACCCCCTACGGCATCGCCCGCACCTCCGAACTGCTCTTCTGGGCCAACGAGTCGACGCCCTCCGCGGACGCCCTCGCCCGGCAGGTCGAGGCCGTACGGACGTTGCCGCAGCTCGCCGCCCCGCCGAAGCAGCTCATCAAGGCCAAGGTCTTCGGCCCCGGCCTGTACTCCGAGCCCGACCGCTCCACCCCGGCCAAGGCGAAGATCGAGGACCACCTCGACTTCCTCTTCACCTACTACAAGGACCAGGTGGAGCAACGCCGTTGGTACGGCTTCTGGGACTACGGCGACATCATGCACACGTACGACACCGTGCGGCATGTGTGGCGCTACGACATCGGCGGCTACGCCTGGGACAACTCCGAGCTCTCGCCCGACCTATGGCTCTGGTACGCGTACCTGAGAAGCGGCCGGGCGGACATCTTCCGCTTCGCCGAGGCCATGACCCGGCACACCGGCGAGGTCGACGTCTACCACCTCGGCAAGTGGGCGGGCCTGGGCACCCGGCACGGCGTCCAGCACTACGCCGACAGCGCCAAGCAGCAGCGCATCGCCAACACCACCTACCGGCGCTTCTACTACTTCCTCACCGCCGACGAGCGCGTCGGCGACCTCATGCACGCCAACGTCGACTCCGACGAGACCTTCCTCGTCCTCGACCCGCTGCGCAAGGTGCGCACCGACCCCTACACGCCCGACCGGCACGCCCTGTCCATCGGCTTCGGCACCGACTGGAGCGGGCTGGTGTCGGCCTGGCTGACCGAGTGGGAGCGCCGGGGACCCAAGTGGGAGAAGGCCAAGGCGCGCGTGTTGTCGACGATGGAGGGCATCGCCGCCCAGCCCAACGGATTCGTCCAGGGCAGCGGGCTGTACGACCTCGACACCGGGAAGTTCGCGGTCGCCTCGGCGCCGGTGGTGTCGGTGTCCCACCTGTCCGCGGTCTTCGGCCTCAACGAACTGTGCGCCGAGCTGATCGACCTGGTCGACATGCCGAAGTTCAACGACGCCTACTTCGACTACTGCCGGTACTTCAACGCCACCAAGGCCGAGCAGAAGGCCCGTTACGGCTCCGACTTCGGAACTCTGCTGCTCTTCCAGGGGCATTCGCGGCTGGACGCGTACGCCGCCGTGCAGACGGGGGACGCGGCGCTGGCGAAGCGGGCGTGGACGAAGTTCTACGGCTCCGACGGGTACACCGAGTCCTCGCCGTGGAAGACGGAGGCCGTGAACGGGCCGATGGCGTTGGTGGCCGGAAGTGAGGCGAGTTGGGTGTCCTCCAACGACACGGCGTTGTACGGGCTGGCCGCGATCGAGAACCTGGCGTTGCTGGGTGACAAGATGCCGTAGCGCCGTCGCGGGGATGGCAGTGGGGAACTGCGGGACCGTTGTGGCTGGTCGCGCAGTTCCCCGCGCCCCTTCGGGGCGCGCCTCAGTGCATGCCTCCCAGGAAATCGCGGAGTTGGCGGGCTTGGGCCAGGCGGCGTTCGTAGGTGGCGCCCACCGTGAGCAGGAGGAGGCCGGCCAGGGCGAAGGGGGCCCAGCGGGGGAGGGCGCCGGTCAACTGGACCAGATACGGCGTCAGTTCGTGCAGGGCGTCCAGGACCAGGACCGAGCCGCCGAGGACCAGCGGAGCCTGGAGCCGATGCCGGGCACCCAGCAGGGTGGTCACCAGGGCCGCGGCGGCCAGCAGGAGGGGACGCACCCAGTGCGGGTCGGCCCAGGCCGCGGCGAGGCTCGGCAGGAGCGTGGCGGCCAGGCCGGGGCCGTACGCCGTCCAGGACGAGGCCCGGGGATCGCGGCGCCTGCGCAGCACGCCCACGACCAGCGCCGGGACGGTCACCGGCAGGGTGTACGCCTCCACCGTGCCGACGTCCCAGGCCGCCAGCCGCACCCAGGCGGCCAGGACGAAGAGGACGGCGGCCGCGTAGCCGACGGGGCGGCGGTCCGGACGTACGGCCGTCCCGGCGGCGAGCACCCCGCACAGGGCCAGCACCAGCGCGAGCATCGGCCGGTCCGCCACCGCGAGACCGATGGCGAGCACGGCGGCGGCGACACCGGACGCCTCGACCGGCACGGTGGCGCGGTGATCGCCGAGGCGCGCGGCGAGCAGGGCCGCGGCCGCCGGCACCGCGAGGACCAGCAGCGCCGTGTGCTGCGGGGCCCAGTCCGCCGCCGCGCCCGTCGCGCAGGCCAGCGCGGTGGCGTGGACGAGGGCGGTCGGCGCGGTCACCGGCGTCAGCCACGGGCGCGGGGACGCCGCCGCGAACAGCGCGGTCAGAGCCGACAGCACGGCGAGGGTGGCCGGCTGGGAGGGCAGGGCGAGGAAGGCGAGGGGGACGGAGGTGCCGACGGCGAGCGTGACCCAGGGCTGCGGGCGGGAGGCTGCCGAAGCGAGGGCGGCGGCGATGAGAAGGCCCGGCACCAACAGAGCTACCAGGTAGGGCAGTTCGAAGGCGGACGGGGCGGTCATGGCGGTCACCCACGCGAGGACCGTGGCACCGGTCAGCGCCCTCGGCCGCCATGTCGTGTCGCGCACCAGCAGAGCGAGTACGACGGCCACCACCGCGGGGGCGAGGAGCAACTGGGTCGGGAAGACCGGCCAGGGCGTGTGGACCGTCACCGCCGCCCGCGCGTCGGAGGGAGCCCCGGACCAGGGCTCCCGCGCCCAGCCCAGCGGGCCGAGGAGCGCGACGACGACCAGGGGCAGCGCACTCACGGTGGCGACCGCCTGCACGGCGCCGGAGGCCCACACGAAACCGCGCCGGACGGCCGTCGGCAGCGGCCCCCGCAACGCCGCCAGCAGCGCGACACCGCAGGCCAGGTACGCGGGCACGGTCCACTCTCCGGGCAGCGGCACCCGCAGCAGGCCGCCGCCGGCCAGCACCAGAAGAAGCGCACCGGCCAGCGCATGACCGAAGGCGCCGCCGGCAGCCCCGGCACCTGTCCCGCTGTCGCTCCGGGCCGACTTCGCGAGGCGCCACGAGGCCGCCAGCGCGATCCCCGCCGCGAGGAGGAGGAGCGCCGCCGCACGGGCGGCGGCGCTCGGGCCGGCTGCGGTCCAGGAGAGCAAGCCGGCCGTCAGGACGCCCCAGCCGCCCGTACCGTACGCGCCGACCATGGCCGTGAGGCGTATGGACGCGGGGGCCGAAGGGGCAGGGCGCAGGGCCGTGAGCGTGTCGAGTCCGGCCGTCACCAGCAGCGCGGCCGCGCAGCCGTACGGTCCGGTCTCGGCCGCCAGAGCCCAGAGCAGCAGCGGGAGTTGGCCGGCGGCCACGGCCGCCGGAACCGGCAGCCGCAGGGCCGACGTGCGCGGCAGCAGGCCGTACGCCGCCCACAGGACCGCCAGAGCCGTCGTGGCGGCCGCCGCGTAGGCCGTGCCGTCCGTTCCCGCGAACACGGTCTCGTGCAGGGCGTACGCGTCCAGCGCCGTCAGTGCCAGCCCGAGCCCGGCCATCGACTCGGCCGTCGAGCGCAGGCCGCGTCGCAGCAGCGGCACCGGCGCCGCGAGGACGCCCAGCGTGAGCACACCGAGCACCGCGGCGCGCCCGGCGATACCCAGATGCCCCCAGCTGACCAGCGTGAACACCATGGCGGCGACGGTCAGCAGCACACCGCCGAGAAGGAGCAGCACGTTCTGCACGCGCGGCGCGTCCGTCTCGGGGCGGGGCGGCAGGGTGTGCGGCGCCGGGGCGCCCGGCGGTCGCGGCACCGCCTGCAGGGTCGCGACCAGCCAGGCGCGGCGGGCGAGCAACTGGGCCCGGCGGTTGTCGAGCTGCCACAGCTCGGCGTCGAGGAGCCGCAACTCCTCGGCCGGTGGCGGAACATGCGTCATGCCACGAAGTGTGGTGCCGGTCACGCGGCACGACATGAGCGCGGGTACTCAGTGCCTACTCAGATCCCGCACGAAAGTACCTGGTGCGGGCAGACTCGTCCCATGGACTGGTCCCACTACCGCTTCCGCAGCCTGTGGCGGCTGACCGCGCCGCCCGCCGTCGTGTACGAGACGCTGGAGCGCGCCGAGGACTACCCCCGGTGGTGGCCGCAAGTCCGCGAGGTCACCCGGCTCGACGACACCGCCGGCATCATCCGGATCCGCTCCGTCCTCCCGTACGACCTGCGGTTCACCGCGCGCGAGACGCGCCGCGACCCCGGGGCCGGCGTCCTGGAGATCGCCATGTCCGGCGACCTCGACGGCTGGGCGCGCTGGACGCTCACGGCGGACGGCACCGGCACCCTCGCCCGCTACGAGCAGGTCGTCGACGTGAACAAGCCGCTGCTCAGGCGGTTCGCGGTCCCGGGGCGGCCGGTGTTCCGGGCCAACCACCGGATCATGATGCGCTCCGGGCGGCGCGGCCTGGCCGCGTACCTGGAAGCGGTTTGAAGGAAACCCGCGGAGACCTGTATGGTTCAGTGCGTTCCCGGGCGATTAGCTCAGTGGGAGAGCGCTTCGTTCACACCGAAGAGGTCACTGGTTCGAACCCAGTATCGCCCACCGGGAGAGGCCGGTCCGCAGCAGCGGACCGGCTTTTTTCATGCCGCCGCCGGCAGCTCCGGGCGCAGCGGCCAGGAGGTGTCCACGATCTCGTCGGTGCCGCTGCGCGCGAACCACGCCTGCAGCCCGCGGGCCTGCGCCGCGTGCCAGGTCGCCTGCAGCGAGTGCAGCTCGGCGGGGGAGAGGCGCTCCAGCCGGGCTGCGAAACGCCGCCCGAGCGCCCGTACGACGTCCAGCGCGGCCAGCGCGTCCGCGGCCGCGTCGTGCGCGCCCTCCAGCGACACCTCGTAGTGCGCGCACAGGTCCGTCAGGGTGCGGCGGCCCTTGCGGTAGCGGTCCAGGTGCTTGTCCAGGACCCTCGGGTCCAGGACCCGCAGCGCCGACGCCTGCAGCCAGCGGTCCAGCGACGAGGCGCGATGCCGGCGCAGCTCGCGGTCCAGCAGCGTCAGGTCGAAGGGCGCGTTCATCACGACCAACGGGCGGTTCATCGCCGCCTGTTCGGCCAGCACCTCCGCTATCTCGTACATCACCGGCGCCGGCCAGCGGCCGTTGCGCTGCAGGTGCTCGTCCGTCAGACCGTGCACCGCCGTCGCCGCCTCGGGCACCGGCACACCCGGGTTGACCAGCCAACGGGTCACCCGGGGCCGGCCGCCCGGCGCGTCCTGGACGACGACGGCGGCCGACACGATCCGGTCGGTCTCCACGTCGACGCCCGTGGTCTCCGTGTCGAAGGCCGCGAGGGGCCCCTCGTACCAGCACGTCATGCCTACCCAACTCCTCCATCACGCCTGGCAGCTGACGTCCCGTCTTCTGCCCGTTTGGTGATACCCGGGCTGTTTGCGCACTACGCCGGAAGGACACAACAGGAGTACGGGTCTTTGCAGTTCAGCGGCCCGCCACGGGGAATCACCTGGCTTGGAAGGCTGTTTGGTCATGGCGATAGCGCAGCCCGAGCGGGGCGGGCTGCTGCCCGAACGCACGGGCCCCCTTCGCGGCACACTCGCCACCACCGCGTGCATGGAGACGCTGCAGGTGGGCTATCTGCACGCCGTCGCCGCGGCGGCCGGCTGCTCGCTGTCGCAGCCGTTCCCGGACAACGGCATCGACTGGCACGTCAGTCACGGCTCACCCGGGCACACCGTCGACGACGAGGTGACCATCAAGGTGCAGCTGAAGTGCACCTACCAGGTGCCGCCCAACCCGCCGGGCCGCTTCTTCTCCTTCACGCTCGACAACGACCATCTGCGCAAGCTCGCGCGCACCCCGGTCTCCGTGCACAAGATCCTGGTCGTGATGCTCGTCCCGCGGACCCAGGACGACTGGCTGAGAGCCAGCCACGACCGCCTCGACCTGCGCCACTGCTGCTACTGGGTCAACCTCGCCGGCCACCCGGTCACCGGCCGCACCCGCACCACCGTCCGGATTCCGACCTCACGCATCTTCGACGACCGAGCGCTGTGCGAGATCATGACGCGGGTCGGGACGGGAGGCAGACCATGACGCACCGCCCCCTGGAGGAGACCGTCCGACCGGTGCGGCCGCACCCCGACGACATCGCGGCCGCCGCCTGGCACCGCGCCCCCGAGCCGGGCGAGGTCGACCCCGCCGTACTCGCCGCCCTGCTGCACCGGCACGGCTGGCAGCGCCGCGGCGGCGCCGCCGGACGCTACGGCCGCTGGACCCCGCCCGGCCCCGGCGGCAGCGGCACCAGCCTCCTGGTGCCCGTGAGCCGCGCCTTCCCCGACAGTGACGACCTGCTCGGCGAGGCCCTTCTCGCCCTGACCCGCAGCGGCACCCCCTCCGCCCGGGAGGTCCTGGTCGGCCTCGCCGTGCCCAGCGACGAGATCCGCTGGTGGCGCGACGTACCCGCCGGTCCAGCCGACACCGCGCCCTGGACGGTCGAGGAGCAGCTGCGCTCCGCCGCCCGCCAGATGCTGCTCGCCGCCGCGCTCGCCACCCGCGCTCGGGCCGGCTACTACGGCGCCCGGCACCGCCGCCCCGCCGCCGCCCTGCTGGAGAGCGTCCTGGTCGGCCCCGCGACCGGCGGCGGACGGCTGGCCGCCTTCGTGCCCGTCGGCACCGGCCGGCCCCTCGCGGTCCGCCTCCACCAGGCCCTGTACGCGGCCCGGGAGGCCATCGACTACCGGCGGGCCACCGGCGGCATGGACGCCTTCGACGGGGCGGTCGAGGCGGGCGTCAGCCGCGAGCTGACCGAAGCGCTCATCGCCCTCGTGCGCGGCACCGAGGGCGCCCGGATCGCCGTCGAGTGGGCGCCCGCCGCCGGGGTGCCCGAGGACTGCGGGGCGGGCGTCGAGCCCGTGGAGTTCTCGCCGGGCGACCTGCCCGTGCTGCGCGAGGCCGGCGCCCGCTTCCTGCGCGACGAACCGTCCGTGCCGGTCCACGTCACCGGAGCCGTGATCCGGATGCGCAGGTCCGGGCCGCGTGGCGAGGGCAGCGTACGGCTGCGGGTGCTCGCCGGCGCCGACATACCGCACGTCCGGATCACCCTGGACGAGGAGGACTACCGCATCGCCGGGCACGCCCACCTCGTGGGACTGCCGGTGCGGGTGCGCGGCCGGCTGGAGAGCCGGGGCGGCTTCCGGCGGCTGACCGGCGCCGAGGGCGTCGTACCGGTGCAGGTGGACGACGCGGAGCGGGACCGGCTGATGAAGGCGCTGCACGAGAACCTCGACTTCTTCGAGGAGGCGTGCGGCGGCGAGGAGTGCGGCTGAGCGGCTGCGCCGATGACCGTTTCGCGGTCGGCGGGTCGGGGTCGGTACGATCCCCCTCATGCGCGCGCTCCTGGTATGGCGCCGCACCCACCTTCAGTCAGGAGAGACCGGTGTCAGACGTCCGTGTGATCATCCAACGCGATTCCGAGCGGGAAGAGCGCGTGGTGACGACGGGCACTACGGCCGCCGAGCTCTTCGCCGGCGAGCGCTCGATCATCGCCGCACGCGTGGGCGGGGAGCTGAAGGACCTCGCCTACGAGGTCCGCGACGGGGAGACCGTCGAGGGCGTCGAGCTCTCCTCCGAGGACGGCCTGAACATCCTGCGCCACTCCACCGCGCACGTCATGGCGCAGGCCGTGCAGGAGCTCTTCCCCGAGGCCAAGCTGGGCATCGGCCCGCCGGTCAAGGACGGCTTCTACTACGACTTCGACGTGGACAGGCCCTTCCACCCCGATGACCTCAAGGCCATCGAGAAGAAGATGCAGGAGATCCAGAAGCGGGGACAGAAGTTCTCCCGCCGCGTGGTCACCGACGAGCAGGCCCGCGAGGAGCTGGCGAACGAGCCGTACAAGCTCGAACTCATCGGTCTCAAGGGCTCCGCCGCCTCCAGCGACGACGGCGCGGACGTCGAGGTCGGCGCCGGCGAGCTGACGATCTACGACAACCTGGACGCCAAGACCGGCGAGCTGTGCTGGAAGGACCTCTGCCGCGGTCCGCACCTGCCCTCCACCCGCCTCATCCCGGCGTTCAAGCTGATGCGCAACGCGGCCGCCTACTGGCGCGGCAGCGAGAAGAACCCCATGCTCCAGCGCATCTACGGCACCGCCTGGCCGTCCAAGGACGAGCTGAAGGGCTACCTCGACTTCCTCGCCGAGGCCGAGAAGCGCGACCACCGCAAGCTCGGCAGCGAGCTCGACCTGTTCTCCATCCCGGAGCAGATCGGCTCCGGCCTCGCCGTCTTCCACCCCAAGGGCGGCATCGTCCGCCGGGTCATGGAGGACTACTCGCGCCGTCGGCACGAGGAGGAGGGCTACGAGTTCGTCTACACCCCGCACGCGACCAAGGGGAAGCTCTTCGAGACGTCCGGGCACCTGGACTGGTACGCCGACGGCATGTACCCGCCCATGCAGCTCGACGAGGGCGTGGACTACTACCTCAAGCCCATGAACTGCCCGATGCACAACCTGATCTTCGACGCGCGCGGCCGCTCCTACCGTGAACTGCCGCTGCGCCTGTTCGAGTTCGGCACCGTGTACCGGTACGAGAAGTCGGGCGTCGTGCACGGCCTCACCCGCGCGCGCGGCTTCACCCAGGACGACGCGCACATCTACTGCACCCGTGAGCAGATGTCGGAGGAGCTCGACAAGACGCTCACCTTCGTCCTCGGCCTGCTGCGCGACTACGGCCTGACCGACTTCTACCTGGAGCTGTCCACCAAGGACCCGGAGAAGTTCGTCGGCTCCGACGAGGTGTGGGAGGAGGCCACGGAGACGCTGCGCCAGGTCGCCGAGAAGCAGGGCCTGCCCCTGGTCCCGGACCCGGGCGGCGCCGCCTTCTACGGCCCGAAGATCTCCGTCCAGACCAAGGACGCCATCGGCCGCACCTGGCAGATGTCGACGATCCAGCTGGACTTCAACCTCCCCGAGCGCTTCGACCTGGAGTACACCGG
This sequence comes from Streptomyces panaciradicis, assembly GCF_023516615.1. Classification (GTDB taxonomy): domain Bacteria; phylum Actinomycetota; class Actinomycetes; order Streptomycetales; family Streptomycetaceae; genus Streptomyces; species Streptomyces panaciradicis. Next base: position 138,767 of record NZ_JAMGBF010000020.1, on the reverse strand, counting down.
CCCCGACGGTTCCAAGCAGCGCCCGGTCATGATCCACCGCGCCCTGTTCGGTTCGATCGAGCGGTTCTTCGCGGTGCTCCTGGAGCACTACGCGGGCGCCTTCCCGGCCTGGCTGGCCCCGGTGCAGGTGGTCGGCATCCCGATCGGCGACGCGCACGTGGAGTACCTGCAGAAGTTCGCCGCCGAGGCCAAGAAGAAGGGCCTGCGCGTCGAGGTGGACTCCTCCTCCGACCGGATGCAGAAGAAGATCCGCAACGCCCAGAAGCAGAAGGTGCCCTTCATGGTCATCGCGGGCGACGAGGACATGGCGGGCGGCTCGGTGTCCTTCCGCTACCGCGACGGCTCGCAGGAGAACGGCATCCCGTTCGACGAGGCCATCGCGAAGATCGTGAAGGTCGTCGAGGAGCGGGTGCAGGTCTGACGACCGACCGGCACGAAGGCCCCCGGGAGCTCAGCTTCCCGGGGGCCTCTCGTCGTCCTCCCGCGCGAAGACCTGGAGCAGCCAGGAGGCGAACGTGCCGGTCACCGCGCCCAGCAGGGCCAGGCCGACGGCCATCATGCCGACCGCGATCACCCGGCCCATCGGTGTCACCGGGACGACGTCGCCGTAGCCGACGGTGCTGAGGGTGGCGCAGGCCCACCAGACCGCGTCCCCGAACGACTTCATGGTCGTGCCCGGAGCCCCGCGTTCCTGCTGGTAGACGGCGAGCGCGCCGGCGAAGCCGAGCAGCACCGTGGAGAGCCCCGAGTAAAGGATCACGCGCGCGTGCAGCGCCAGCCGCGGCTTGCCGTGCCGGCGCTGGACGGCCTCGTAGACCTTGACGACCCGCAGGGGGCGCAGCAGCGGCAGGACCACCACCACCCCGTCCAGGGGGTGCTTGCGTACGAAGCTCAGCCCCTGTCCGCTCAGGTGCCACAGCACCGCGTAGTTGACGGCGAACAGGACCCAGGAGGCCAGCAGCACCGCGAGGGCCACAGCCTGCAGCAGGTCCGTCAGGCCGGGCGCGAGGACGCGGACGGCATAGGCCGCGAGAAAGGCCAGCGAGGCGACGGCGAGCGGCAGCTCGGTGCGCTGCTCCCAGCGTTCTTGGCGAGTGTCATCGTCCACGAGCCCAGCTTGGCGCGGCGGGCTTTTCCCACAACCCCGCCGACACGCCGCGAACGGGCGACGCCATATGCTGCACTGCATGACGAGTGAGCCGGAGCAGCAGTGGGGAGTGGGCACCCAGGACGCCTTCCAGCGTCTGTGGACGCCCCATCGGATGGCCTACATCCAGGGCGAGAACAAGCCGACCGGCCCCGGGGCCGACGACGGCTGTCCCTTCTGCTCCATCCCGGCGAAGTCCGACGAGGACGGGCTGGTGGTCCGGCGCGGCGATCAGGTCTACGCCGTCCTCAACCTCTACCCATACAACGGCGGCCACCTCATGGTCGTCCCCTACCGTCACGTCGCCGACTACACCGACCTCACGGACGCCGAGACGGCCGAGCTCGCCGCCCTCACCAAGCAGGCGATGACGGCTCTGCGCACGGCCTCGGGCGCCCACGGCTTCAACATCGGCATGAACCAGGGCTCGGTGGCGGGCGCCGGCATCGCGGCCCACCTCCACCAGCACATCGTGCCCCGCTGGGGCGGCGACACGAACTTCATGCCGGTGGTCGGCCACACCCGCGTCCTGCCCCAGCTCCTGGCGGACACCAGGAAGATGCTGGCGGACGCCTGGCCGGAATCCAGCCCGTCCGGCGCTTGAGGACGAGGCCGAAGGCCGAAAGGGGGGTCTGGGGGCGCAGCCCCCAGAGACGCGCACCCCCACCCGCACCGAGACCCGGCCGAACCGCCGGAGGCTCACGCGTCGTACACGTCGGCCTTCCGCGGCGTCGGATCCTGCACCTGCGTGCTCAGGAACGCCGACCTCGTACCGAACTTCTCCGTGTCCACGCCGTTCTCCTGCAGCACCCGTATCGCCGCCGAGTGCACCACCCGCAGCACCGGCGTGGCAGCGCGCAGCGCGTCGTCGGCCATGAAGCGGTGCCGCCAGGGCTGATCCGCCCACGCGTGCCGCAGGCCGAACGGCTCGGGCAGGGCTATCGTGCCGCCGAGCCAGTTCAGCAGCGGCGGGTACCAGGAGAGCGGGGCGCGCACGGCCAGCCGGACGACCTCGTCGGTGTTGACCAGCGGGAGCGACACCTTGCGGGTCTCCCACGGCTTGAGCGACTTCTGGACCTCCTTGGACGGCGCCTCGGGCTTGCTGGTGAACAGGCCGTTGACGGGGCCCAGCGCATGGCCGGTGACCTCGATGCGCAGCGTCTGGTGCAGCACGGTCACCGTGATCATCATCGTGATGACCAGCTGGCCGTCCCAGAGGGTCCACTGCACGCCCAGGTAGTGCCGGTCGCCGGCGCCGAACTGCTGCTTGTTGCAGATGTCCTGTATGGCGTGCGACTTGACCTGGAAGGCCTCCACGTCCGTGCCCTCGGGCCGGGAGACGGCCTTCGCGCCCTCCGCGATCGGCGTGACGATCCAGTGCCGTACGGACGGGGCGGGGAAGCCGCCGGTGTTGATGGTGTTGCGCTCCAGCATGCGCAGGTCGTCGTGGATCGCCCTGATCACGTCCCAGCTGCGGAACGGGTGGATCTCCCGGCTCGGGTCGGCCGCCACCAGGTCCTCGGCGAGCTGCCAGCTGCCCCAGCGCGTGCCCATGCCGAGGATGCCCTTCGGCCCCGCGTAGAACACGGAGTTGGACTGCTGCTCGGCGGCGAGCCGGGCCAGCGACTGGCGCAGCGCGTCCGCCTTCGTCTCACCGGGGCTGGTGGGCACCGCCTCGGGCACCTTGGCGCCGATGCTGCTGCCGGCGAGCAGGCTGTCCCAGCGTCCGCGCAGATCCTTCGCCGTGCGCTCGCAGATCTGCTTGGCCCAGAACCAGCCGATGACGGGCATGACGACGCACGCGCGCGCGTACAAGGCCCAGAAACCGGTGAACGGCATACGGATCAGGAAGATCACCGCGAGGGCGCCCACGGCCACCAGGAGCGTCGTGCCCAGCGCGCCGGCCCGCCGGTCCGCACTCCGGGCGACCGCCATGCGGATCTGGAAGACCAGCAGCCAGACGAGCAGGCCCGGCAGGAACAGCACGCCGCACAGCACCATCACGATGGACAGCATCTGGTCGCGGGCCTTGCGGATGTTGTTCGCCGCGAGGGCGTGCTCCACGGCGACCTGCGGCTCGGAGCCGAAGGACTGGATGAGCGGCTTGCGGCCCGGCCCCAGCATGCGGTCGACGATCGCCCGGGAGAAGGCCTCGCCGAGGTTGGGCCGGAACAGCCGCGCCCGCCCCGGCTTCACGTCGGTCTGGTGCCACTCGTTGTCGGCCTTCTTGATGTCCGCCACCGGGTTGTCCCGGTAGGCCGCCGAGGCCAGCGCGAACGTCGCCGTCTGGCTCTCGTCCCCCGTGCGCGGCACCTGCGGACCGAAGATGTCCCCATAACCGCTCTCAACGGTCATTCCCGCCCCCGATCGCCGCCGCATACCGCCTCTGCGGCTCTTCCCGACTTCCGTGCTCCGCACACCTGTTGATCAGGTCATCTCGCAGATGCGTTGATTCGACCACGAGTTGATTCGACGACGCGTCGATCCGACGAACGCTCCCACGAGAACTTGATCAGCTTGTCATCAGCGTATCCGCAGCCACCGACAATCGTCGGCGGACGGCCGAAGCCGCCCGCCGACGCGGAGGGGAGCCTTCCGCGTGAGCCGTCCGCGTGCCCCCGTACGCCACTTGTGGGGCACCCGGCGGCAACTACGAGGCCTGCCGGGCCTCTTCGCGAATCCTTTCCGCGATCTGCGGCGGCATCGGCTCGTGCCGCGCGTAGGAACGGTTGAAGCGCGCGGTGCCGTGCGAGAGGGAGCGCAGGTCCACGGCGTACCGCCCGATCTCGATCTCGGGCACCTCGGCCCGTACGACGGTACGGCCGCCGCTGGTCTGCTCCGTGCCCAGCACCCGGCCCCGCCGCCCGGACAGGTCGCTCATCACGGCGCCCACGTAGTCGTCGCCGACCAGCACGCTCACCTCGGCGACCGGCTCCAGCAGGTGGATCTTCACCTCGGCCGCGGCCTCCCGCAGCGCCAGCGCGCCCGCCGTCTGGAAGGCGGCGTCGGAGGAGTCCACGGAGTGCGCCTTGCCGTCGAGCAGCGTCACCCGGACGTCGATCAGCGGATAGCCGGCCGCGACTCCCTTGGCCGCCTGGGCCCGCACGCCCTTCTCGACCGACGGGATGAACTGCCGCGGCACCGCGCCGCCGATCACCTTGTCCACGAACTCGATGCCCGAGCCGCCGGGCAGCGGTTCCACCTCGATCTCGCAGATGGCGTACTGCCCGTGCCCGCCGGACTGCTTCACATGACGCCCGCGCCCGCCCGACTTGCCGGCGAACGTCTCCCGCAGGGAGACCTTGTGCGGTACGACGTCCACCTGGACGCCGTAGCGGCTGCGCAGCCTCTCCAGCGCCACGTCCGCGTGCGCCTCGCCCAGGCACCACAGCACCACCTGGTGGGTGTCCTGGTTCTGTTCGAGCCGCATCGTCGGGTCCTCGGCGACCAGCCGGGACAGGCCCTGCGAGAGCTTGTCCTCGTCGGCCTTGCTGTGCGCCTCGATGGCGAGCGGCAGCAGCGGGTCGGGCATCTGCCAGGGCTCCATCAGCAGCGGGTCGTCCTTGGCCGAGAGCGTGTCGCCGGTCTCGGCGCGGCTCAGCTTGGCCACGCACACCAGGTCGCCCGCGATGGCGTGGGTCACGGGCCGCTGCTGCTTGCCGAACGGCGTGGACAGCGCGCCGACGCGCTCGTCGACGTCGTGGTCCTCGTGCCCGCGGTCGGCGAGCCCGTGCCCGGAGACGTGCACCGTCTCGTCGGGGCGCAGGGTGCCGGAGAAGACGCGGACCAGGGAGACCCGGCCGACGTAGGGGTCGGACGCGGTCTTGACGACCTCGGCGACCAGCGGCCCCTGCGTGTCGCAGGCCTCGATCTCGCGCGGCTTGCCGTCGATGGTCGTGACCCCGGGCGTCGGGTGCTCGAACGGCGTCGGGAAGCCGCCCGTCACCAGTTCCAGCAGCTCGACCGTGCCGAGCCCCTGCCTGGCGCCCTCCGCCGCGGGGGCGGCGGCCAGCACCGGGAAGAACACCCCGCGCGCCACGGCCCGCTCCAGGTCCTCGACGAGCGTCTTGACGTCGATCTCCTCGCCGCCCAGATAGCGGTCCATGAGGGTCTCGTCCTCGCTCTCCGAGATGATCCCCTCGATCAGCCGGTTGCGGGCCTCCTCGATCTCCGGCAGCTGGTCCTCGCCCGGCTCGGACTCCTTGCGCTCCCCGGTGGAGTAGTCGAACAGCTTCTGCGACAGCAGCCCGACCAGGCCCGTCACGGGCGCGTGCCCGTCCGGGCCCTGGGGGCCGTGCAGCGGCGTGTAGAGCGGGAGCACGGCGTCCGGGTCGTCGCCGCCGAAGGCCTCCGCGCAGGTGCGCGTCATCTCCTCGAAGTTCGAGCGGGCGGCCTCCAGGTGCGTGATCACGATCGCCCGGGGCATGCCGACGGCCGCGCACTCCTCCCACACCATGCGCGTCGAGCCGTCCACGCCGTCGGAGGCGGAGACGACGAAAAGGGCCGCGTCCGCCGCTCGCAGACCGGCCCTGAGCTCACCGACGAAGTCGGCGTATCCGGGGGTGTCCAGAAGGTTGATCTTGATGCCGTCCCATTCGACCGGCACCAGGGAGAGCTGCACCGAACGGTTCTGCCGGTGCTCGATCTCGTCGTAGTCGGAGACGGTGCCGCCGTCCTCCACGCGGCCCGCCCGGTTCACCGCCCCCGCCGTCAGCGCGAGGGCCTCCACCAACGTCGTCTTGCCCGATCCGGAGTGGCCGACCAGCACCACATTCCGTACGGACGCGGGGTGGTCGGCCGCTGTTGCCCTGCCGGCGGCTCCGGGGTGTGCGTTCGCCTTGTCGCCCATGATCCTGCCTCCCGTGCACGGTGAGGTCACTGTGGGCGCGGGCGTGCCGGGCCGCGTGCGGTGACGGCTCCGATGACGCCCGCGGTTCTTCGAGCTTTCCACTCCCGTCACGGTGCGTCCATACGGAGGACGTGATCGTGCCCGTAGGTCCCCGCGCGACGGCCACAGGTCCTGCTCCGCGAGTGCCCGGCGGTCGCACACACGCGCGCGTGGCTACGATGGGCCAGCCGGTGGCCACAGGGGCCGAGCCGGTCACACCGACCGTCGGGAAGGCCATGCTGAACAAGTACGCGCGTGCATTCTTCACGCGTGTCCTCACGCCGTTCGCCGCGTTTCTCATCCGCCGGGGCGTCAGCCCGGACACGGTCACGCTGCTGGGCACCGCGGGCGTGGTCGCCGGAGCCCTGGTCTTCTACCCCATGGGCGAGTTCTTCTGGGGCACGGTCGTCATCACGCTGTTCGTCTTCTCCGACCTGGTCGACGGCAACATGGCCCGCCAGCTCGGACGCAGCAGCCGCTGGGGCGCGTTCCTCGACTCCACGCTCGACCGCGTCGCCGACGGCGCCATCTTCGGCGGATTCGCCCTCTGGTACGCGGGCCACGGCAACGACAACGTCCTGTGCGCCGTCTCCATCTTCTGCCTGGCCAGCGGCCAGGTGGTGTCGTACACGAAGGCCCGGGGCGAGTCGATCGGCCTGCCGGTCGCCGTCAACGGCCTCGTGGAGCGCGCCGAGCGCCTGGTCATCTCGCTCGTCGCGGCCGGACTAGCGGGCATGCACAAGTTCGGCGTGCCCGGGATCCAGTACCTGCTGCCCGTCGCCCTGTGGATCGTCGCCGTCGGCAGCCTCGTCACCCTCGTCCAGCGCGTCGTGACGGTCCGCCGCGAATCGGCCGAGGCCGAGGCGGCGGCCGGCGCCCAGGAGAGCGAGAATGCCTCCCAGGGGAGTGAGGCGGCGAAGTGACGTTCCGGGATCAGCTGACCGACGGGCTGTACGGCCTGGGCTGGAGCACGGTCAAGAAGCTTCCCGAGCCGGCCGCCGTGCGGCTCGGCCGGAGCATCGCCGACCTCGCCTGGAAGCGGCGCGGCAAGGGCGTGCAGCGCCTGGAGGCCAACTACGCGCGCGTGGTGCCGGGCGCGAGCCCCGAGCGCCTCGCCGAGCTCTCGCGCGCGGGCATGCGCTCCTACCTGCGCTACTGGATGGAGTCCTTCCGGCTGCCCACGTGGAGCGCCGAGCGGGTCAGGACGGGCTTCGAGCCCAAGGACCTGCACTACCTGACCGACGGGATCGCCGCCGGCAACGGCGTGATTCTCGCCCTGCCCCACATGGCCAACTGGGACCTGGCCGGCGCCTGGGTCACCACCGCGCTGGAGACGCCGTTCACCACGGTCGCCGAACGCCTCAAGCCCGAGAGCCTCTACGACCGTTTCGTCGCCTACCGCGAGGGCCTCGGCATGGAGGTCCTGCCGCACAGCGGCGGCACCGCCTTCGGCACCCTGGCCCGCCGGCTGCGCGACGGCGGCCTGGTCTGCCTGGTCGCCGAACGCGACCTGTCCTCCTCGGGCGTGGAGGTCCGCTTCTTCGGCGAGGCCACCCGGATGCCGGCCGGTCCGGCCCTGCTGGCCCAGCAGACCGGCGCGCTCCTGCTGCCGGTCACCCTCTGGTACGACGAGTCGCCCGTCATGCAGGGACGGGTGCATCCACCGGTCGAGGTCCCCGAGACAGGCAGCCGGGCCGAGAAGACGTCCTTCATGACACAGGCGCTGGCCGACGCCTTCGCCACCGGCATCGCCGACCATCCGGAGGACTGGCACATGCTGCAGCGGTTGTGGCTCAAGGACCTCGACCCCGCGCGTGATCCCGCCAAGGGGGCCTCGTGAGGATCGGCATCGTCTGCCCGTACTCCTGGGACGTACCGGGCGGCGTCCAGTTCCACATCCGCGACCTGGCGGAGTACTTCATCCGGCTCGGCCACGAGGTGTCCGTCCTGGCGCCCGCCGACGACGACACCCCGCTGCCGCCGTACGTCGTCTCGGCCGGCCGCGCGGTCCCGGTGCCCTACAACGGCTCGGTGGCCCGCCTGAACTTCGGTTTCCTCTCGGCGGCCCGGGTGCGCCGCTGGCTGCACGACGGCCACTTCGACGTCGTGCACATCCACGAGCCGACCTCCCCGTCGCTGGGCCTGCTGACCTGCTGGGCGGCGTCGGGCCCGATCGTGGCCACCTTCCACACCTCCAACCCGCGCTCCAAGGCGATGATCGCCGCGTACGCGATCCTCCAGGCCGCCCTGGAGAAGATCAGCGCGCGGATCGCGGTGAGCGAGTACGCCCGCCGCACCCTGGTCGAGCACCTCGGCGGCGACGCGGTCGTCATCCCGAACGGCGTGGACGTCGACTTCTTCGCCAAGGCCGAGCCCAACCCCGACTGGCAGGGCGACACGATCGGCTTCATCGGCCGCATCGACGAGCCGCGCAAGGGCCTGCCGGTGCTGATGCGGGCCCTGCCGAGGATCCTCGCGGCCCGGCCGCAGACCCGGCTGCTGGTCGCGGGCCGGGGCGACGAGGAGGAGGCGGTCGAGTCGCTGCCCGCCGAGCTGCGCTCCCGCGTCGAGTTCCTGGGCATGGTCAGCGACGAGGACAAGGCCCGCTTCCTGCGCAGTGTCGACCTCTACGTCGCCCCGAACACCGGCGGCGAGAGCTTCGGCATCATCCTGGTCGAGGCGATGTCGGCGGGCGCGCCGGTCCTCGCCTCCGACCTGGACGCCTTCGCGCAGGTCCTGGACCAGGGAGCGGCCGGCGAGCTGTTCCCCAACGAGGACTCCGACGCGCTGGCGGACGCGGCGGTACGGCTCCTCGGGGACCCCGAGCGCCGCGCCGAGCTGCGCGAGCGGGGCAGCGCGCACGTACGGCGGTTCGACTGGTCGACGGTCGGGGCGGACATCCTGTCCGTCTACGAGACGGTGACGGACGGCACGACGGCGGTCGCGGCGGCGGAGGACGGGCGGGCACCGGGGCTGCGGGCGCGGTTCGGGCTGGCCCGGGACTGATGCCCCTCGGGTGCGGTTCGGGCCGGCGCGGGACCGACGCCCGCCGCGGGCGCGGTGCGGATCGGCTCGGGTCTGGCGCCTCCGCCCGGCGCGGTGCGGGTCGGCCCGGGTCTGGCGCCTCCTCCGGGCGCGGTGCGGATCGGCGCGGGAGTGAGGCGCCGGTCGTGGGCGGTTCGGGCCGGCGCACGGGACCGATGCCCCCTCCGGGCGCCGTGACGTGCCCGGTAACGTGAGCGCCCGTGACCGCAACCCTGATCTGGATTTTCGTCGCCCTCGTCGCGATCGGCCTGTACCTGAGCTGGACCGCGGGCCGCCTGGACCGGCTGCACACCCGGATCGACGCCGCCCGCGCCGCCCTCGACGCCCAGTTGCTGCGCAGGGCGTCGGTGGCCCAGGAACTGGCCACCTCCGGCGTTCTCGACCCGGCCGCCTCGATCGTCCTGTACGAGGCCGCGCACGCAGCCCGGCAGGCCGAGGAGGAGCAGCGGGAGGTCGCCGAGAGCGAGCTGAGCCAGGCGCTGCGGGCCGTCTTCGCCGAGCACGCGCAGGTCGAGGTGGTGCGCGAGGTGCCCGGCGGTGAGGCGGCCACCCACGAGCTCACGGAGGCCGTGCGCCGGGTGCCGATGGCCCGCCGCTTCCACAACGACGCGGTCGGCGCGGCCCGGCGGCTGCGCGAGCACCGCAAGGTCCGCTGGTTCCGCCTGGCCGGTCACGCCCCCGTCCCGTCGTCCTTCGAGATGGACGACGAACCCCCGGCGGCCCTGGCGGACCGGACGGGGTGAGCCGGCGACCCGGCGGCGGGCGGTCCCGCTTCGGGCGGCCCCGCATCGGGCGGCTCGGAGACAAAACGATCCACCGGGTTGCCATTGGCCCTTGCCGTGGACTGGTGTGCTCGCGTTTCCTCGGGGATTGCAGAAACCCTCTTTCCCTTCAGTGAGGTCATCCGTGTCCAGCACGCTCTCCGAAAACCAGGCCCCCGAGACCGGCACCGCGCGCGTGAAGCGCGGTATGGCCGAGCAGCTCAAGGGCGGCGTGATCATGGACGTCGTCACGCCGGAGCAGGCGAAGATCGCCGAGGACGCGGGCGCCGTCGCCGTCATGGCCCTGGAGCGGGTCCCGGCCGACATCCGCAAGGACGGCGGCGTGGCCCGCATGTCCGACCCGGACATGATCGAGGGCATCATCGAGGCCGTCTCCATCCCGGTCATGGCCAAGTCCCGCATCGGCCACTTCGTCGAGGCCCAGGTCCTGCAGTCCCTCGGCGTCGACTACATCGACGAGTCCGAGGTCCTCACCCCGGCCGACGAGGTCAACCACTCCGACAAGTGGGCCTTCACCACCCCCTTCGTCTGCGGCGCCACCAACCTGGGCGAGGCCCTGCGCCGCATCGCCGAGGGCGCGGCCATGATCCGCTCCAAGGGCGAGGCCGGCACCGGCAACGTCGTCGAGGCCGTCCGCCACCTGCGCCAGATCAAGAACGAGATCGCCCGCCTGCGCGGCTACGACAACCACGAGCTGTACGCCGCCGCCAAGGAGCTGCGCGCCCCGTACGAGCTGGTCAAGGAGGTCGCCGAGCTCGGCAAGCTCCCCGTGGTGCTGTTCTCCGCCGGTGGCGTCGCCACCCCGGCCGACGCGGCCCTGATGCGCCAGCTCGGCGCCGAGGGCGTGTTCGTCGGCTCCGGCATCTTCAAGTCCGGCGACCCGGCCAAGCGCGCCGCCGCCATCGTCAAGGCCACCACCTTCTACGACGACCCGAAGATCATCGCGGACGCGTCCCGCAACCTCGGCGAGGCCATGGTCGGCATCAACTGCGACACCCTGCCCGAGGCCGAGCGCTACGCCAACCGCGGCTGGTAAGGCACCGGATCACATGAACACCCCCGTCATAGGCGTCCTGGCCCTCCAGGGCGACGTACGGGAGCACCTCATCGCCCTGGCCGCGGCCGACGCCGTGGCCAGGCCGGTCAGGCGCCCCGAAGAACTCGCCGAGGTGGACGGCCTCGTCATCCCCGGCGGCGAGTCCACCACCATCTCCAAGCTGGCCGTCCTCTTCGGCGTGATGGAGCCCCTCCGCGCGCGCGTGCGGACCGGCATGCCCGTCTACGGCACCTGCGCCGGCATGATCATGCTCGCCGACAAGATCCTCGACCCGCGCTCGGGCCAGGAGACCTTCGGCGGCATCGACATGATCGTGCGCCGCAACGCCTTCGGCCGGCAGAACGAGTCCTTCGAGGCGGCGGTCGACGTCAGAGGCGTCGAGGGCGATCCTGTAGAGGGCGTCTTCATCCGCGCCCCCTGGGTGGAGTCCGTCGGTGCCGAGACCGAGGTGCTCGCCGAGCACGAGGGCCACATCGTCGCGGTCCGCCAGGGCAACGCGCTCGCCACGTCGTTCCACCCGGAACTGACCGGCGACCACCGCGTGCACTCCCTGTTCGTCGACATGGTGCACGCGAACCGGGCGACGGAGTCCTAGTAGGATTCCTGCGTTCGTTGCAGAGATGGGTTACGCGAAGGAGACAGGCAGATGTCCGGCCACTCTAAATGGGCCACGACGAAGCACAAGAAGGCCGTGATCGACGCCAAGCGCGGCAAGCTCTTCGCGAAGCTGATCAAGAACATCGAGGTCGCGGCGCGCATGGGCGGCGTGGACCTCGACGGCAACCCGACGCTCTACGACGCCGTCCAGAAGGCCAAGAAGTCGTCGGTCCCGAACAAGAACATCGACTCCGCGATCAAGCGCGGCGGTGGTCTCGAGGCCGGCGGCGCCGACTACGAGACGATCATGTACGAGGGCTACGGCCCGAACGGCGTCGCGGTGCTCATCGAGTGCCTCACCGACAACCGCAACCGCGCCGCCTCCGACGTCCGCGTCGCCATGACCCGCAACGGCGGCTCCATGGCCGACCCCGGCTCGGTGTCGTACCTGTTCAACCGCAAGGGCGTCGTCATCGTCCCCAAGGGCGAGCTGTCCGAGGACGACGTCCTCGCCGCCGTCCTGGACGCGGGCGCCGAGGAGGTCAACGACCTGGGCGAGTCCTTCGAGGTGCTCAGCGAGGCCACCGACCTGGTCGCGGTCCGCACCGCCCTGCAGGACGCCGGGATCGACTACGACTCCGCCGAGGCCAACTTCGTCCCGACCATGCAGGTCGAGCTGGACGAGGAGGGCGCCAAGAAGATCTTCAAGCTGATCGACGCGCTCGAGGACAGCGACGACGTGCAGAACGTCTTCGCCAACTTCGACGTCAGCGACGAGGTCATGGAGAAGGTCGACGCGTAGCGCTGCCGCGGGCTGAGCGGTTTCCGGCGGGCCGATGGGACACGTCCCACCGGCCCGCCGCTGTTGTCAGTGGCAGCGGATAGCCTGACGGCAGTCAGTGATCACCGCACAGAGGGGAGGGGCGCGTGCGCGTACTCGGGGTGGACCCCGGGCTGACCCGGTGCGGGGTCGGCGTCGTCGAGGGGGTGGCGGGCCGGCCGCTGACCATGGTCGGCGTGGGTGTCGTACGGACGCCCGCGGACGCCGAACTGGGACACCGTCTCGTCGCGATCGAGCAGGGCATCGAGGCCTGGCTGGACGAGCACCGCCCCGAATTCGTCGCCGTGGAGCGGGTGTTCAGCCAGCACAACGTCCGGACCGTGATGGGCACCGCCCAGGCCAGCGCCGTCGCCATGCTCTGCGCCGCCCGCCGTGGCATCCCCGTGGCCCTGCACACCCCCAGCGAGGTCAAGGCGGCCGTCACCGGCAGCGGACGCGCCGACAAGGCCCAGGTCGGCGCCATGGTCACCCGCCTCCTGCGGCTCGACGCGCCCCCGAAGCCCGCCGACGCCGCCGACGCCCTCGCGCTCGCCATCTGCCACATCTGGCGCGCCCCCGCCCAGAACCGTCTCCAGCAGGCCGTGGCCCTGCACGCAGCCCAGGCGGCCAAGGCGGCCCAGGCATCATCGAAAGGCCGTATCGCATGATCGCGTTCGTCAGCGGCCCGGTCGCCGCCCTCGCACCCGACTCCGCGGTGGTCGAGGTGGGCGGGATCGGCATCGCCGTCCAGTGCACGCCCAACACCCTCTCCGGGCTGCGCATGGGCCAGCAGGCCAAGCTCGCCACCTCCCTGGTCGTACGGGAGGACTCGCTCACCCTGTACGGCTTCGTGGACGACGACGAACGCCAGGTCTTCGAGCTGCTGCAGACGGCGAGCGGAGTCGGCCCCCGCCTGGCCCAGGCGATGCTGGCCGTGCACAGCCCCGACGCCCTGCGCCGCGCGATCGCCACCAATGACGAGAGGGCCCTGACCGCCGTGCCCGGCATCGGCAAGAAGGGCGCCCAGAAACTGCTGCTGGAGCTGAAGGACCGGCTCGGCGAACCGGTCGGCGCCCCCGCGGTCGGCGCCCCCGTCACCCAGGGCTGGCGCGACCAGCTGCACGCCGCGCTCATCGGCCTGGGCTACGCCACCCGCGAGGCCGACGAGGCGGTGACCGCCGTGGCACCGCAGGCCGAGGCGGCCGAGGGCACCCCGCAGGTCGGCCAGCTGCTCAAGGCGGCCCTGCAGACCCTCAACCGCGCCCGCTGACCCCCTTCGAACCCGAGGCACACCACATGAACTGGGACGACACCACCGACACCTCCGCCGAGCGGCTCGTCGGTGCGTCCGCCGACCGTGAGGACCAGGCCGTCGAGGCCGCCCTGCGCCCCAAGGACCTGGGCGAGTTCATCGGCCAGGAGAAGGTCCGCGAGCAGCTCGACCTGGTGCTGCGCGCCGCCCGCGCGCGCGGCGCCACCGCCGACCACGTGCTCCTCTCCGGCGCCCCCGGCCTCGGCAAGACCACCCTCTCCATGATCATCGCGGCGGAGATGGGCGCCCCCATCCGCATCACCAGCGGACCCGCCATCCAGCACGCCGGCGACCTGGCCGCGATCCTGTCCTCCCTGCAGGAGGGCGAGGTCCTCTTCCTGGACGAGATCCACCGCATGTCCCGGCCCGCCGAGGAGATGCTCTACATGGCGATGGAGGACTTCCGCGTCGACGTCATCGTCGGCAAGGGCCCCGGCGCCACCGCGATCCCGCTCGAACTGCCCCCCTTCACCCTGGTCGGCGCCACCACCCGCGCGGGTCTGCTGCCGCCCCCGCTGCGCGACCGCTTCGGCTTCACCGCGCACATGGAGTTCTACGAGCCCGCCGAGCTGGAGCGCGTCATCCACCGCTCCGCCAACCTGCTCGACGTGGAGATCCAGGCCGACGGCGCCGCCGAGATCGCCGGCCGCTCCCGCGGCACGCCCCGCATCGCCAACCGCCTGCTGCGCCGCGTACGGGACTACGCCCAGGTCAAGGCCGACGGACTCATCACGCGCGACATCGCGGCCGCGGCCCTCGCGGTGTACGAGGTGGACGCCCGGGGCCTGGACCGCCTCGACCGCGGGGTGCTGGAGGCGCTGCTGAAGCTGTTCGGCGGCGGACCCGTCGGCCTGTCCACCCTCGCCGTCGCGGTGGGGGAGGAGCGCGAGACCGTCGAAGAGGTCGCCGAACCCTTCCTCGTACGGGAGGGACTGCTGGCCCGCACCCCGCGCGGACGGGTCGCCACGCCCGCCGCATGGGCGCATCTCGGCCTCACTCCGCCCCGGTCCGCTACTGCGGGAAACGGACAACAGGACCTGTTCGGGACGTGATGCCATTGTGACGGCGCAGGCATTGGCCGGGGCAGGAACCCAGGTGCCATGCTGAGCGTTGTTCCATGCGCGCGGACTCGCTTAGACTCCGCCGATGCCGCCTTTGTCGGCGGTATACATACCCCCATCCATGAGGCCGCTCTCCATCGCGGTCGTGCGAAGGAAATTCCGTCCCGTGAATATCACCATGCTCCTCCCGTTCATCGTGCTCATCGGGGCCATGTTCCTCATGACCCGTTCGGCCAAGCGCAAGCAGCAGCAGGCCCAGACGATGCGGAACGAGATGCAGCCCGGCAGCGGCGTCCGCACGATCGGGGGCATGTACGCGACGGTCAAGGAGGTCAACGAGGACACGGTCCTCCTGGACGCCGGCCCGGGCGTCGACCTCCTCTTCGCGAAGAACGCCATCGGTTCCGTGCTCAGCGATGACGAGTACAACCGCATCGTGCACGGCATCGAGCACGACCTGAAGTCCGACACCGACGTCGTCCCCGACGACGCCTCCTCCCTCACCGAGACCGACGACTCCGCCGACGAAGCTGCCGCCGCCTCCGACGACAAGTCCGTCGACCTCGGCAAGAAGGACGCGACCGAGGAGCCGGCCGACGAGACGGCCGCCACGGAGACGAAGTCGGACGAGGAGCCGAAGAAGACCGACGGCGACTCCGACGCGAAGTAGTCACGTCCCGGGGCGCGCGGCCGACCTCGCGCGCCCCGGGACGTGTCGTCTCGCACACGGGGATCCCGACACCATGTCATGGCCGACACCGCGCTGACCCGGCACGGAGCGGCCCGAGAGGGAGTACGAGAAGGTGGCAGCACCTAAAAAGGGCCGAAGCGCGAGCGCCCAGAGCAAGCCAGGGCGCTCGCTGGCCCTCATTCTGATCGCCATCGTGGCGCTCACCGCCGGCATGTTCGCCTCCGGCAACACCACTCCGCGCCTCGGCATCGACCTTGCGGGCGGTACGAGCATCACGCTGCGGGCGGTTCCGGAAAAGGGCCAGGAATCCGCGATCAACAAGACCAACATGAACACCGCGGTCGACATCATGAACCGCCGTGTCAATGGTCTCGGTGTCTCGGAGGCGGAGGTTCAGACCCAGGGCGACCGCAACATCATCGTCAACATCCCCAAGGGCACGAACTCCAAGGAAGCCCGCCAGCAGGTCGGCACCACCGCCAAGCTGTACTTCCGCCCGGTGCTCGCCACCGAGGTCTCCGGCGGCAGCGCGACGGCCAGCCCGTCCCCGAGCGCCACGGGCGGAGCGTCCGCCAAGCCGTCGGCCGGGGCGTCCGAGAAGGCCACCGGCAAGTCGACCGCGTCGCCCTCCGCGAGCGCCACCTCCCAGGGCCGCGCCGTCACCGACGGCCTCAAGGCGGACGCGACGCCGAGCGCCACCGCGTCCTCCGGCAGCAAGGCGTCCGCCAGCCCCACCCCGTCGGCGAGCGCCAGCTCCGCCGCCAGTGAAGCGGCCGCCAAGCTGCAGGCGCAGTACGCCGCTCTCGACTGCACCAAGAAGACGGTGCAGAACACCGCCGGCAAGAGCGCCAAGGCCACCGAGCCCACCGTCGCCTGCGGCAAGAACTCCTCCGGCCAGTGGCAGAAGTACGTCCTCGGCCCCGCCGCCGTCGACGGCACGGACGTGAAGAAGGCCCAGGCCGTCTTCAACACCCAGACCGCCGCCGGCTGGACCGTCACCATGGAGTTCACCTCCAAGGGCACCAAGAAGTTCGCCGACATCACCGGTCAGCTCGCCCAGAAGCAGACGCCGCAGAACCAGTTCGCGATCGTCCTCGACGGCAACGTGGTCTCCGACCCGTACGTCAAGGAGGCCCTCACCGGCGGCAGCGCGGAGATCTCCGGCAGCTTCAACCAGACGGAGGCCCAGGGCCTGGCGAACATGCTGTCGTACGGCGCCCTGCCGCTGACCTTCAAGGAGGACAGCGTCACCACGGTGACCGCCGCGCTCGGCGGCGAGCAGCTGCACGCCGGTCTGATCGCGGGCGCGATCGGCCTCGGCCTGGTCGTGATCTACCTGCTGATCTTCTACCGCGGCCTGTCGATGATCGCGATCCCCTCGCTGCTGGTCTCCGCGGCCCTCACCTACGCGATCATGTCGCTGCTCGGCGAGGCCATCGGCTTCGCGCTGAATCTGCCGGCGGTCTGCGGCGCCATCGTCGCCATCGGC
Organism: Streptomyces panaciradicis; assembly: GCF_023516615.1. Classification (GTDB taxonomy): domain Bacteria; phylum Actinomycetota; class Actinomycetes; order Streptomycetales; family Streptomycetaceae; genus Streptomyces; species Streptomyces panaciradicis. The sequence goes on along the minus strand of NZ_JAMGBF010000020.1, from coordinate 121,878 downwards.
ATCACCGCGGACTCGTTCATCGTGTTCTTCGAACGCATCCGGGACGAGATCCGCGAGGGCCGCTCGCTGCGCCCCGCCGTCGAGCGGGCCTGGCCGCGCGCCCGGCGCACCATCCTGGTCTCCGACTTCGTGTCGTTCCTCGCCGCGGCGGTGCTGTTCATCGTCACCGTCGGCAAGGTCCAGGGCTTCGCGTTCACGCTGGGTCTGACCACGGTGCTGGACGTGGTCGTCGTCTTCCTCTTCACCAAGCCGCTGATGACGATCCTCGCCCGCCGGAAGTTCTTCGCCACCGGCCACAAGTGGTCCGGCCTGGACCCGAAGGCGCTGGGCGCGAAGCCACCGCTGCGCCGCACTCGTCGTCCCGCCCCCGTCGACCCGAAGGAGGCGTGAGATGTCGAAACTCGGCAGCCTCGGCGCCCGTCTGCACCGCGGCGAGGTCGGTTACGACTTCGTCGGCAACCGCAAGATCTGGTACGGCATCTCGATCCTGATCACCATCACGGCCATCGTCGGCCTGGCGGTGCGCGGCCTGAACATGGGCATCGAGTTCCAGGGCGGCGCCGTCTTCACCACGCCGCAGCACACCGCCGCCTCGGTGGCCCAGGCCGAGCGGTACGCGAAGGAGGCCTCGGGCCACGACGCGGTCGTCCAGAAGCTCGGCAACGGCAGCCTGCGCATCCAGGTCGCGGGCATCGACACCGGCAAGGCCGACAGCGTCTCGGCGCAGCTCGCGAAGGACATGAACTTCGCGGAGAAGGACGTCACCGCCGACCTGGTCGGCCCCAGCTGGGGCGAGCAGATCGCCGCCAAGGCCTGGCAGGGCCTGGCGATCTTCATGATCCTCGTGGTGATCTACCTGGCGATCGCGTTCGAGTGGCGCATGGCCGTCGCCGCGCTCGTCGCCCTGATCCACGACATCACGATCACCACCGGCATCTACGCCCTCGTCGGCTTCGAGGTCACGCCGGGCACGGTGATCGGTCTGCTCACGATCCTCGGTTACTCGCTCTACGACACGGTCGTCGTCTTCGACAGCCTCAAGGAGCAGACGAAGGACATCACCAAGCAGACCCGCTGGACCTACAGCGACGTCGCCAACCGCTCGATCAACAGCACCCTGATGCGGTCCATCAACACGACCGTGGTCGCGCTGCTGCCGGTCGCGGGCCTGCTGTTCATCGGTGGCGGGTTCCTGGGCGCCGGTGTCCTCAACGACATCTCGCTGTCGCTGTTCGTCGGCCTCGCGGCCGGTGCGTACTCCTCGATCTTCATCGCCACGCCGCTCGTCGCCGACCTCAAGGAGCGCGAGCCGCAGATGAAGGCGCTCAGGAAGCGCGTCCTCGCCAAGCGCGCCCAGACCGCCGCCGAGGGCGGGCAGCCCCAGCAGGAGACCGTGGACGACGGCTACGCCGACGAGCCCGAGGACGCCGCAGCGGCGGTCGTCGGCCCGCGCAACCAGCCCGCGTCCCGCAACCGCGGCCGCGGCCGTCCGTCGGGGAAGCGCCGATGACCGACATCCAGGAGCTGCTGCTCAGCCGTATCCGCGACGTCGCGGACTACCCGGAGCCGGGCGTGATGTTCAAGGACATCACCCCGCTCCTGGCGGACCCGGCGGCGTTCACGGCGCTCACCGACGCCCTCGCGGAGATCGCGGCGAGCACGGGCGCCACCAAGGTCGTCGGCCTGGAGGCCCGCGGCTTCATCCTCGGCGCCCCGGTCGCCGTCCGCGCCGGCCTCGGCTTCATCCCCGTTCGCAAGGCGGGCAAGCTCCCCGGAGCCACCCTCGCCCAGGCCTACGACCTGGAGTACGGCTCGGCGGAGATCGAGGTCCACGCCGAGGACCTGTCGGCCGACGACCGCGTCCTCATCGTCGACGACGTCCTCGCCACCGGCGGCACCGCCGAGGCCTCGATCCAGCTGATCCGCCGGGCGGGCGCCGAGGTGGCGGGCCTCGCGGTCCTGATGGAGCTGGGCTTCCTCGGCGGCCGAGCCCGCCTGGAGCCGGCCCTCGGGCTCTCCCCGCTGGAAGCACTGCTGGCGCTCTGATCCCGAGCCCGACGAGAACGGCCGTCCCGCCACCCGGGGACGGCCGTTCCGTTGTGACACGGGGTGCCGTCCGCGCCCCAGAGCGGCGCGGGGAACTGCGCGACAAGCCATATCCGATCCGCACCCGCCCACGCGCCTCAAGGCCCCCGCACCGGAGCCGCACCCGCCCCAGGAATCCCGCGGACGGGCCCCGTGTTTGTGGGGTAGACGGTCCTCACATCGGCCTGAAGGCGATCCTGAGGCCCAGGATCGCTACCATGGGTGCTCCGGAGCCTGACCGGGGGACCCGGATCGCGCACGAGGAGTCCTCTTGCCAGACGAGGCCCAGCACCTGACCGCCGCCAAGCCCGAGTCCGCCTCGGCAGCCGCGGCCAAGCCCGCGCCGACCGAACCGGTCGCCAAGAACGACACCCGCGGGCCGGTCGAGCACGCCCAGTCCGCGCCCGTCGACAAGTCGGCCGAGCAGGCCCGCCCCAAACCGGCCCCGTCCGACAGCCCGACGGCACCCGCGGTGCGCCCGAACACCGGTCAGCCCGCCCGCTCCGGCTCCTCCAACCGTGTACGCGCCCGCCTCGCGCGCCTCGGCGTACAGCGCTCCAACCCGTACAACCCGGTGCTGGAGCCGTTGCTGCGGATAGTGCGCAGCAACGACCCGAAGATCGAGACGGCCACGCTCCGCAAGATCGAGACGGCCTACCAGGTCGCCGAGCGCTGGCACCGCGGCCAGAAGCGCAAGAGCGGCGACCCGTACATCACGCACCCCCTCGCGGTGACCACGATCCTCGCCGAGCTGGGCATGGATCCGGCCACGCTGATGGCGGGCCTGCTGCACGACACCGTCGAGGACACCGAGTACGGCCTCGACCAGCTGCGCCGCGACTTCGGCGACTCCGTCGCCCTGCTCGTCGACGGCGTCACCAAGCTGGACAAGGTCAAGTTCGGCGAGGCCGCGCAGGCCGAGACCGTGCGCAAGATGGTCGTGGCCATGGCCAAGGACCCGCGCGTCCTGGTCATCAAGCTCGCCGACCGTCTGCACAACATGCGCACCATGCGCTATCTCAAGCGCGAGAAGCAGGAGAAGAAGGCGCGCGAGACGCTGGAGATCTACGCGCCGCTCGCCCACCGCCTGGGCATGAACACCATCAAGTGGGAGCTGGAGGACCTCGCCTTCGCGATCCTCTACCCCAAGATGTACGACGAGATCGTACGGCTGGTGGCGGAGCGGGCGCCGAAGCGCGACGAGTACCTGGCCATAGTGACCGACGAGGTGCAGCAGGACCTGCGCGCGGCCCGGATCAAGGCGACCGTCACCGGACGCCCGAAGCACTACTACAGCGTCTACCAGAAGATGATCGTCCGCGGCCGGGACTTCGCGGAGATCTACGACCTGGTCGGCATCCGCGTCCTCGTGGACACCGTCCGCGACTGCTACGCGGCCCTCGGCACCGTGCACGCCCGCTGGAACCCGGTTCCGGGGCGGTTCAAGGACTACATCGCGATGCCGAAGTTCAACATGTACCAGTCGCTGCACACGACGGTCATCGGCCCCAACGGCAAGCCCGTCGAGCTGCAGATCCGCACCTTCGACATGCACCGCCGCGCCGAGTACGGCATCGCCGCGCACTGGAAGTACAAGCAGGAGGCCGTCGCCGGTGCCTCCAAGGTGCGCACCGACGTGCCCAAGGCCGGCAAGAAGGACGACCACCTCAACGACATGGCGTGGCTGCGCCAGCTGCTGGACTGGCAGAAGGAGACCGAGGACCCGGGCGAGTTCCTGGAGTCCCTGCGCTTCGACCTGTCCCGCAACGAGGTCTTCGTCTTCACCCCGAAGGGCGACGTCATCGCGCTCCCGGCCGGTGCCACGCCGGTGGACTTCGCGTACGCGGTCCACACCGAGGTCGGCCACCGCACGATAGGAGCACGGGTCAACGGCCGCCTCGTACCGCTGGAGTCGACGCTCGACAACGGCGACCTGGTGGAGGTCTTCACCTCCAAGGCGGCCGGCGCCGGCCCCTCCCGTGACTGGCTGGGCTTCGTCAAGTCGCCGCGCGCCCGCAACAAGATCCGGGCGTGGTTCTCCAAGGAGCGCCGCGACGAGGCGATCGAGCAGGGCAAGGACGCCATCGTCCGCGCCATGCGCAAGCAGAACCTGCCGATCCAGCGCATCCTCACCGGCGACTCGCTGGTCACGCTCGCCCACGAGATGCGCTACTCCGACATCTCCGCCCTGTACGCGGCGATCGGCGAGGGCCATGTCTCCGCGCAGAACATCGTGCAGAAGCTCGTCTCCGCGCTCGGCGGCGAGGAGGCGGCCACCGAGGAGATCGATGAGACGGTCCCGCCCACCCGCAGCCGCCGCAAGCGGCGCTCCAGCTCCGACCCGGGCGTCATCGTCAAGGGCGTCGAGGACGTGTGGGTCAAGCTGGCCCGCTGCTGCACGCCCGTCCCCGGCGACCCGATCATCGGTTTCGTCACGCGGGGTAGTGGCGTATCGGTTCACCGCAGCGACTGCGTCAACGTCGAGTCACTGTCCCGCGAACCCGAACGCATCCTCGACGTCGAGTGGGCGCCCACCCAGTCCTCGGTCTTCCTGGTCGCCATCCAGGTCGAGGCCCTGGACCGCTCCCGGCTGCTGTCCGACGTCACCCGGGTCCTGTCCGACCAGCACGTCAACATCCTCTCGGCGGCCGTCCAGACCTCCCGCGACCGCGTCGCCACCTCGCGCTTCACCTTCGAGATGGGCGACCCCAAGCACCTGGGCCACGTCCTGAAGGCCGTACGCGGCGTCGAGGGCGTCTACGACGTCTACCGGGTCACATCGGCCCGCAACCGCACCTAGAGAGCACGAGAGGGGCCCCGTACGCGATGTACGGGGCCCCTCTCGTCGTATCCGCCGGGGGAGCGGACTAGCCGCCGAACTCCTGCAGGCCCTTCAGCGCCTGGTCCAGCAGGGCCTGGCGGCCCTCCAGCTCACGCTCGAGCTTGTCGGCCCTGGCGGTGTTGCCCTGGGCGCGCGCCTGCTCGATCTGGCCCTTGAGCTTGTCCACCGCGGCCTGGAGCTGGCCGGTCAGACCCTCGGCACGCGCGCGTGCCTCCGGGTTCGTCCGGCGCCACTCGGCCTCCTCGGCCTCCTGGATGGCCCGCTCCACCGCGTGCATCCGCCCCTCGACCTTCGGGCGGGCGTCGCGCGGCACATGGCCGATGGCCTCCCAGCGCTCGTTCACCGAGCGGAAGGCGGCCCGCGCGGTCCGCAGGTCCGTCACCGGGAGGATCTTCTCGGCCTCCTCGGCCAGCTCCTCCTTCAGCTTCAGGTTCTCCGACTGCTCCGCGTCCCGCTCGGCGAAGACCGAGCTGCGGGCGGCGAAGAACACGTCCTGGGCGCCGCGGAAGCGGTTCCACAGGTCGTCCTCGTGCTCTCGCTGCGCACGGCCCGCGGCCTTCCACTCGGCCATCAGCTCGCGGTAGCGGGCCGCCGTCGGACCCCAGTCCGTCGAGCCCGACAGCGCCTCGGCCTCGGAGACCAGCCGCTCCTTGGTCCGGCGGGCCTCCTCGCGCTGCGCGTCGAGCGCCGCGAAGTGCGCCTTGCGCCGCTTGGAGAACGCCGAGCGGGCGTGGGAGAAGCGGTGCCACAGCTCGTCGTCCGACTTGCGGTCCAGCCGCGGCAGGCCCTTCCAGGTGTCCACCAGCGCCCGCAGCCGCTCACCGGCGGCCCGCCACTGGTCGGACTGCGCCAGCTGCTCCGCCTCGGCGACCAGCTCCTCCTTGGCGTGCCGCGCCTCGTCGGACTGCTTGGCCCGCTGCTGCTTGCGCTCCTCCCGGCGGGCCTCGACGGTCTGGACGAGCTTGTCCAGCCGCTGCCGCAGCGCGTCCAGGTCGCCCACCGCGTGGTGGGCGTCGACCTGCTCGCGGATGTGGTCGATGGCCGCCTGGGCGTCCTTCGCGGACAGGTCGGTGGTCTTCACTCGCTTCTCGAGGAGGCCGATCTCCACAACCAGGCCCTCGTACTTGCGCTCGAAGTAGGCCAGCGCCTCCTCGGGGGAGCCGGCCTGCCAGGAGCCGACGACCTGCTCGCCGTCGGCCGTACGCACGTACACGGTCCCCGTCTCGTCGACGCGGCCCCACGGGTCGCTGCTCACAGCGCCTCCTCCACATGATGCCTGCGAGGGGCCTCACTGCCCCCGGGCATCGTCCACAGTTTCGTCACGGCCAACATAGGCGACGTGCGGGCGGCCTGTCCGCATCCCGCACGACCGAAATTTCGCACCTCGGGGTCGGTATGCGGTCCTCAGAGGATCAGGACTTCGTGACCGTGGCCTTGTTGATCACGACCGTCGCGTTCGGCGCGCCGTCGCCCTGCCCCGTGCTCTCGCCCGCGGCGGCGATCTTCTTGAGGACCTTCATGCCCGACGCGGACACGGTACCGAACGGTGTGTAGCTGGGCGGCAGCTGACTGTCCTGGTAGACGAGGAAGAACTGGCTGCCGCCGGTGTGCTTCTGCCCGGTGTTGGCCATCGCGATCGTGCCCGCCGGGTAGACACCGCCCTTCAGGCTTTTGTCCTTCAGGTTCTCGTCCGGGATCGTGTACCCGGGACCGCCGCTGCCGGAGCCCGTCGGGTCGCCGCACTGGAGCACGTAGATGCCGTTGGTGGTGAGCCGGTGGCACTTCGTGTGGTCGAAGAAGCCCTTCGAGGCGAGGAAGTCGAAGGAGTTCACGGTGTGCGGGGCCGCCGACGTCTTCAGCGCGATGTCTATGTCACCGCACGTCGTGGCGAGCTTCATCGTGTACTTCGCCGACTTGTCGATCGTGACCGCCGGCTCCTTCTTCCAGCTGAGCTTCTTCACCGAGCCCGCCGCCGGCTTGGCGCACGGGTCCGGAGCCTTGCTGGTGGGCGTGGCGCTGGGCGTCGTCTGGGAGCTGGCGTTGGCCTTGTCGTCGCCCTTCATCACCCCGGTCGTGTACAGGGCGACGCTGCCGATCAGGATCACGCCGAGCACCGACGCGATCACCGAGTTGCGCATGCGTGCCTTGCGCCGCGCCTCCGTACGCCGTTGCTGCTGCCGCAGAAACTTCTCCCGCGCGAGCTGCCGCTTCCGCTGTTCCTGGCTGACCACCGGGTTTTCTCCTCATGCGTCTCGTACGCCGACTGGGACGCGTGCGTCTTGTGAGCCGACCGCCTGCGTGTGCCCCGTACCGTATATGGGTTCGCTGAGGATTCGGCAGCGCCGGTAGGCTCTGGCAGTGGCTGTGGTCGCTCGTTCACGGCCACCGCAGCCGCCCGTACCGACACAACGAAGGACGATCGTGCTCATTGCCGGGTTCCCCGCCGGGGCCTGGGGGACGAACTGTTATCTCGTCGCCCCCGCCGCCGGTGAGGAGTGCGTGATCATCGACCCGGGCCACCAGGCCGCCGAAGGAGTCGAGGAAGCGCTGAAGAAGCATCGGCTCAAGCCCGTCGCCGTCGTCCTCACCCATGGCCACATCGACCATGTGGCCTCGGTCGTCCCGGTGTGCGGCGCGCACGACGTGCCCGCCTGGATCCACCCCGAGGACCGCTACATGATGGCGGACCCCGAGAAGGCGCTCGGCCGTTCCATCGGGATGCCGCTCATGGGCGAGCTGACCGTGGGGGAGCCGGACGACGTCAGGGAGCTGGCCGACGGCGCGCAACTGAAGCTGGCGGGACTGGAGTTCTCCGTCGCGCACGCGCCGGGCCATACCAAGGGGTCGGTGACCTTCCGGATGCCCGAGACGACCGACGTCCCGTCGGTGTTCTTCTCCGGGGATCTGCTGTTCGCCGGCTCCATCGGACGCACCGACCTGCCCGGCGGTGACATGGCCGAGATGCTCGACTCGCTGGCCCGCGTGTGCCTGCCGCTCGACGACTCGACCGTGGTGCTGTCCGGCCACGGCGCCCAGACGACCATCGGCCAGGAGCGCGCCACCAACCCGTATCTGCGGCAGGTGGCCGCCGGCCAGGGAGCCGCAGAGGCTCCCCGACGAGGAATGTGACGAGAGACTTCGTGAGCACCTTCAAGGCCCCCAAGGGCACGTACGACCTGATCCCGCCGGACTCCGCGAAGTTCCTGGCGGTGCGCGAGGCGATCGCCGCCCCGCTGCGCGCCGCCGGCTACGGCTACATCGAGACCCCCGGCTTCGAGAGCGTCGAGCTGTTCGCGCGCGGTGTCGGCGAGTCCACCGACATCGTGACCAAGGAGATGTACGCCTTCGAGACCAAGGGCGGCGACCGGCTCGCCCTGCGCCCCGAGGGCACCGCCTCCGTGCTGCGCGCCGCTCTGGAAGCCAACCTGCACAAGACGGGCAACCTCCCCGTCAAGCTCTGGTACTCCGGCTCGTACTACCGCTACGAGCGCCCGCAGAAGGGCCGTTACCGCCACTTCTCGCAGGTCGGCGCCGAGGCGATCGGCGCGGAGGACCCGGCGCTCGACGCCGAGCTGATCATCCTCGCCGACCAGGCGTACCGCTCGCTGGGCCTCAGCGACTTCCGCATCCTGCTCAACAGCCTGGGCGACAAGGAGTGCCGTCCGGTCTACCGGGCCGCGCTGCAGGACTTCCTGCGCGGTCTCGACCTCGACGAGGACACCCTGCGCCGCGCCGAGATCAACCCGCTGCGCGTCCTGGACGACAAGCGCGAGTCCGTGCAGAAGCAGCTGGGGGAGGCCCCGCTGCTGCGCGACTACCTCTGCGACGCCTGCAAGGCGTACCACGAGGAGGTCCGTGAGCTGATCACGGCGGCGGGCGTGGCCTTCGAGGACGACCCCAAGCTGGTGCGCGGCCTGGACTACTACACCCGTACGACCTTCGAGTTCGTGCACGACGGTCTGGGCTCGCAGTCCGCGGTGGGCGGCGGCGGCCGCTACGACGGCCTGTCGGAGATGATCGGCGGCCCCGCGCTGCCGTCCGTCGGCTGGGCCCTCGGCGTCGACCGCACGGTCCTGGCCCTGGAGGCGGAGGGCGTCGAGCTCGAACTGCCCTCCACCACCAGCGTGTTCGCGGTACCCCTCGGCGAGGAGGCCCGCCGAATCCTGTTCGCGAAGGTCACCGAACTGCGCAAGGTCGGCGTCGCCGCGGACTTCTCCTACGGCGCCAAGGGCCTCAAGGGCGCGATGAAGAACGCCAACCGCAGCGGCGCCCGCTACGCGATCGTCGCCGGCGAACGCGACCTCGCCGAGGGCGTCGTCCAGCTCAAGGACATGGAGTCCGGCGAGCAGACGGCCATCGGCGTGAACGAGATCGTGGCGGAGCTGGAGTCACGGCTCGGCTGACGACGGGACAAGGGCGCCGGAGACCGCTCCGGCGCCCTTCTCACTGCTCCAGCAACCCGAACCGCATGGCGCTGGTCACCGCGGCCGTGCGGTCGTCGACGCCCAACTTGCCGAAGGCGCGCAGCAGATGGGTCTTCACGGTCGACTCGCCGATGCCCTGTCGTTGTGCGGCTGCCGCCGCGGGGGCCGTCGTCCGATCTGCGTGTTCATGCGGTTGTGGGGTTCGTCGTCATTGGTCGAGCAGTCCGTGGCGCATGGCGCTGGTCACCGCGGCCGTGCGGTCGTCGACGCCCAACTTGCCGAAGGCGCGCAGCAGATGGGTCTTCACGGTCGACTCGCCGATGCCCTGTCGTTGTGCGGCTGCCGCCGCGGGGGCCGTCGTCCGATCTGCGTGTTCATGCGGTTGTGGGGTTCGTCGTCATTGGTCGAGCAGTCCGTGGCGCATGGCGCTGGTCACCGCGGCCGTGCGGTCGTCGACGCCCAACTTGCCGAAGGCGCGCAGCAGATGGGTCTTCACGGTCGACTCGCCGATGCCCTGTCGTTGTGCGGCTGCCGCCGCGGGGGCCGTCGTCCGATCTGCGTGTTCATGCGGTTGTGGGGTTCGTCGTCATTGGTCGAGCAGTCCGTGGCGCATGGCGCTGGTCACCGCGGCCGTGCGGTCGTCGACGCCCAACTTGCCGAAGGCGCGCAGCAGATGGGTCTTCACGGTCGACTCGCCGATGAACAGGCGCCGGCCGATCTCCGCGTTGGTGCAGCCCTCCGCCACCAGGCGCAGCACCGCCGTCTCGCGCTCCGACAGCCGGGGCCGCTCCGGTTTCGTCCGCAGCCGGTCCACCAGCCGTGCCGCGACCGACGGGGCCAGGACCGTCTCGCCGCGCGCCGCCGCCCGTACCGCCTCCGCCAGTTCACCGCGGGGCATGTCCTTGAGCAGGTAGCCCGCGGCCCCGGCCTCCACGGCCCGCAGGATGTCCCGGTCCGTCTCGTACGTCGTCAGGACGACCACCCGGCAGGGCAGTCCCGCCTCGCTCATCCGCACGATGGAGTCGACGCCTCCGCCGCCCGGCATCCGCAGGTCCATCAGGACGATGTCGGGCCGCAGTTCGGCCGCCAGCGCCTCCGCCTGCGGACCGCTCGCCGCGTCGGCGACCACGTCGAGGTCCGGCTCGGCGCTGAGCATCGCCCGCAGACCCTCGCGGACGACGGGATGGTCGTCGGCGAGGACGATACGGATCACGGGTGACTCCTCACCGGAGAGAGGGGCAGGCTGACCGTCACCGTCGTACCGCCCCCCGGCGTGCTGTCGATCCGTGCCGTGCCGCCGACCTCGGTGGCCCGGGCGCGCAGCCCCGCAAGACCGTAGCCGTCGCAGGGGGCACCCGGGTCGAAGCCGCGGCCGTCGTCCCGTACCCGAAGCGTGAGCACGTCGTCGGCGTACGTCAGCTCGATGCCCACCGAGGCCGAACTCCCCGCGTGCTTACGGGCGTTGGCCAAGGCCTCCTGACAGGAGCGCAGGGCCACGACCTCGGGCCCGGCCGGCAGCGTGCGCACCGGGCCGCGCACCCGCAGCGCCGCCCCGTGGCGGGCGGCCAGGCGGCGCAGGGCGTCGGGGAGGGAGGCGCCGTCGAGGTCGGCCGGCGCGGCACCGGCGACCAGGGCGCGCGCCTCGGCGAGGTTCTGCCGGGCCGTCTCGTCCATCAGCGCGAGGTGCCGGCGGGCCTCGGGCAGGTCGTGGTCCAGTTCCGCCTCCACCGCCTGCACCAGCATCAGCAGGCTGGTGAAGCCCTGCGCCAGGGTGTCGTGGATCTCCCGGGCCATCCGCTCCCGCTCGGCCAGGGCGCCGTGCGCGGCCGACAGCCGGGAGATCTCGTGGCGGCTGGCGTCGAGTTCGGCGATCAGCTCGGCCCGCTCCTCGCTCTGCTCGATGATCCGGATGATCCAACTGCCCACCACCGTCGAGAAACCGAGACTGACCAGCGCGGACAGCGAGTTCCCCAGCAGGTCCCGGCCGTCCGGGCGCCACAGCAGCGCCCAGCCGACCACGGGCGCGACATTGATCAGCGTGACGGCGACGAGCGCCCGCCGCATCCGCAACGCCATGAAGCACTGGGGGACGAGCGCGAACGCCATCAGCCGGGTCTCTCCGGCCAGCACCGACGACGGCAGGAACAGCGCCATCGTCCCGCCCAGATACCGCAGCGCCCGGCGCTCGTCCGGCTGCGCCTGCTGCAACAGGGCACGCCCCAGGGCGATGTACCAGGGCACGAGGGGCACCAGCAGCCCGGCGGCGACCGCGCGCACCGGACCCCGCGAACCCCCGCCGACCAGAACGAACGCCAGGGTGGCGGCCCACGCGAGCGCGAAGTAGACGTCCCACAGCCGGATCGTGCGGTCCCACGCGTGGTCGCCGCGGGCCGCGCCGCGGCCGGTCAGCCGTCGCGCCGGTCCTTCCAGCGAAAGGTCAGCAGACACAGCACCAATCCTCCGACGCACCAGGCGGCCAGCACCAGGGCCACCTTCCCGAACTCCCAGCTCCCGGCCTGCTCCAGGACTTGCGCCGAGTCCGGCAGGAAGACGCCCCGAAGACCCTGGCACAGCCACTTCAGCGGGAACAGGGCACCGACGTTCAGCATCCAGTCGGGGATCGTGTCGATGGAGATGTACACCCCGGAGATGAACTGCAGGACCAGGAAGGGCAGGACGACCACGGAGCTCGCGCTCTTCGCCGACCTGGGCACCGAGCTGATCGCGATGCCGAGCAGCGAGCAGCCCGTCAGCCCGAGCACGAGGATCCAGCCGAAGTCGGCCCAGCGGGAGGCGTCCGACGGCAGCCGCACGCCGTAGAAGGCGGTGCCGACGAACAGCAGGATCGCCGTCTCCAGGGCCCCGGTGAACAGAACCAGCCAGATCTTGCCCAGGAAGTACGCGGCCGGCGGCATCGGTGTGCCGCGCAGCCGGCGCAGCACCTTCTCGTCGCGCTCCACGGCGATCGAGATGCCCAGCGACTGGAAACTGGTCGACATGATGCCGGAGGCCATCATCGCGGGGACGTACAGCTGGGAGGCGTTGACGCCGGAGCCGCGCACGTCGTCGTGGAAGATCGCCGCGAACAGGAACAGGAAGACGACCGGGAAGGAGAAGGTGAAGACGACCTGGTCGCGCTGGCGGAAGAACTGTTTGATCTCCAGCGCTCCCCGGCTCAGCCCCAGGGTCCAGGCCCCGGGCAGCCGCCCGGTCCGCGCCCGGGTCCGGCTCGCCACGGCGGTCGTGGTCATCGCGCGTCCTCCTGTCCGGTCAGCCGGAGGTAGACGTCCTCCAGAGTGGGGCGGGTCACCAGCAGCCCCGGGATCTCGCCGTCGAAGCGGTGCGTGAGCTCGGCGACCGTCCTGGTCGGGGTGTCGGTGCGCTCGCGGCGCGCGGTGCCGTCGGCCTCGGTCCACTCCACCGTGGCCCCGGTGCCGTACCGCTCCCGGAGGGCGGCGGGCTCGCCCTCGGCCACCACCCGGCCCCGGGCGACCACCGCGAGCCGGTCGGCCAGGGCCTCCGCCTCCTGCAGGTAGTGCGTGGTCAGCAGGATCGTCGTGCCCTCGTCGGCCAGCAGCCGGATCAGGTCCCAGAACCGGCGGCGGGCGGCCGGGTCGAAGCCGGTCGTCGGCTCGTCCAGGAGCAGCAGTTCGGGATCGCCGATCACGCCCAGGGCCACGTCGAGACGGCGGCGCTGGCCGCCCGACAGCGCCTTGACGCGGCTGCCCGCCTTCGCCTCCAGACCCACCAGCGCGATGACCTCCTCGGGGTCGCGCGGTGCGGGGTAGCAGCGTGCGAAGTGCCGCACCGTCTCGTGGACCGTCAACTCCGCGGGTGCCGATTCGTCCTGCCAGACGATTCCCACACGCGATCTCCACGCGCGCGTGCCGTTCGCCGGGTCGGACCCGAGCACCGACACCTCGCCCGCGTCCCGGCCGCGGTTGCCCTGGAGGATCTCCACGGTGGTGCTCTTGCCCGCGCCATTGGGTCCGAGCAGGCCGAACACCTCACCGCGCCGGATGCCGAGGTCGATGCCGTCCACCGCGGTCAGGTCCCCGTACCGCTTGCGCAGCCCCCGAACATCCACCGCGAGTTCGTTCACGTGTGCCGTCATGACGTTGAGCCTCGTCCGGAACCGAACGCTCGGGGACGACCGTGCGTACTTCCTTATGTCCATCGAACGGTGGACAGGGTGCCGGGTGCGGCAGAATGGCCCGTGCCCGATGAAGGTCCATATCCCCAGCAGACGGAATCGACGTGATGAGCAAGACCACAGTCAAAGACGTCTCCACCGAGCCCGAGCCGAGCGACGCGGCGGCCTCCGAGACGCGCACGGTCGGCGGCAGCCGCGCCTTCGCCCTGCTGCTGATCATCACCGGCGCGGCGGGCCTGCTCGCCGCGTGGGTCATCACGATCGACAAGTTCAAACTGCTCGAGGCCAAGGTCGAGGGCAAGACCTTCACCCCGGGCTGCAGCCTCAACCCGGTCGTCTCCTGCGGCAGCGTGATGGAGTCCAAGCAGGCCGCCGCCTTCGGGTTCCCCAACCCGATGCTCGGCCTGGTCGCCTACGGCATCGTCGTCTGCGTCGGCATGAGCCTGCTGGCCCGCGCCCGCTTCCCGCGCTGGTACTGGCTGACCTTCAACTTCGGCACGCTCTTCGGTGTGGGCTTCTGCACCTGGCTGCAGTTCCAGTCGCTGTACCGGATCAACGCGCTGTGCCTGTGGTGCTCGCTGGCCTGGGTCGCGACGATCATCATGTTCTGGTACGTGACCTCGTTCAACGTCCGCAACTCCTTCCTGCCCGCCCCGCGCTGGCTGAAGGGCTTCTTCGGCGAGTTCACCTGGGTCCTGCCCGTCCTGCACATCGGCATCATCGGCATGCTGGTCCTGACCCGCTGGTGGGACTTCTGGACCAGCTGACAGCGCGCGCCGTGTTGTCAGTGCGGTGATTTAGGGTTTCAGCGTGGAGCCCGACCTGTTCACCGCAGCCGCAGAAGAACGCCAGGAGAAGGATCCGGCAGGAAGCCCCCTGGCGGTGCGCATGCGCCCGCGCACCCTCGACGAGGTCGTGGGCCAGCAGCACCTGCTCAAGCCCGGCTCGCCCCTGCGCCGCCTGGTCGGCGAGGGAGCGGGCGGTCCGGCGGGCCCCTCCTCGGTGATCCTGTGGGGCCCGCCCGGTACCGGCAAGACGACCCTCGCGTACGTCGTCTCCAAGGCCACCAACAAGCGCTTCGTCGAACTGTCGGCGATCACCGCGGGCGTCAAGGAGGTCCGCGCGGTCATCGACGGCGCCCGCCGCGCCACCGGCGGATACGGCAAGGAGACCGTCCTCTTCCTGGACGAGATCCACCGCTTCAGCAAGGCCCAGCAGGACTCCCTGCTGCCCGCGGTGGAGAACCGCTGGGTCACCCTGATCGCGGCGACCACGGAGAACCCGTACTTCTCGGTGATCTCCCCGCTGCTGTCCCGCTCCCTCCTGCTCACCCTCGAACCCCTCACCGACGACGACGTCCGCGGTCTGCTCAGGCGGGCGCTGAGCGACGAGCGCGGCCTGAAGGACGCCGTCACCCTCCCCGAGGACACCGAGGACCACTTCCTGCGCATCGCCGGCGGTGACGCCCGCCGCGCCCTGACCGCCCTGGAGGCCGCCGCCGGGGCCGCCCTCGACAAGGGCGAGACCGAGATCTCCCTGACCACCCTGGAGGAGACCGTCGACCGGGCGGCGGTCAAGTACGACCGCGACGGCGACCAGCACTACGACGTCGCCAGCGCCCTGATCAAGTCCATCAGGGGCTCGGACGTGGACGCCGCCCTGCACTACCTGGCCCGCATGATCGAGGCCGGCGAGGACCCCCGCTTCATCGCCCGCCGGCTGATGATCTCCGCGAGCGAGGACATCGGGCTCGCCGACCCGAACGCCCTGCCGATCGCCGTGGCCGCCGCCCAGGCCGTCGCCATGATCGGCTTCCCCGAGGCCGCCCTCACCCTCAGCCACGCCACCATCGCCCTCGCCCTGGCCCCCAAGTCCAACGCCGCGACGACCGCGATCGGCGCCGCCCTGGACGACGTACGCAAGGGACTGGCGGGAGCCGTGCCGCCGCATCTCAGGGACGGGCACTACAAGGGCGCCGCCAAGCTCGGCCACGCGCAGGGGTACGTGTATCCGCACGACCTGGCCGAGGGCATCGCCGAACAGCAGTACGCTCCGGACGACCTCAAGGACCGCGAGTACTACACCCCGACCCGGCACGGGGCGGAGGCGCGGTACGCGGACGCCGTGGAGTGGACCCGGACCCGCCTCGGTCGGAAGCGGTCCTGAGAAGCCTGTAGACTTCGCCGGAGTGCCGAGTCCCGCGCTGTCAGAGCGGGACACCCGGCCGGAACCCCCAGCGGGTTCCAGGAGCGTCGCGCACCGTTCGAATGGTGTCGCGGGCAGCCCACCACCACCCGTCGCGAGGCGGGAGAGGTCGGTGGGCCACTCGCGTGCTGCACGTATGTGCCCAGACCAGGGGAGCGGCTGCCCACCGAGTCCACCAGGACGCGGAGGGTTTCCCCGGCTGCGGATGCGACCTCCCTCAACCCTGACGAGCCGAATATCAGAAGGAAGAAAAAGACAGTGGCGAACCAGTCCCGCCCCAAGGTCAAGAAGTCGCGTGCCCTCGGCATCGCGCTGACCCCGAAGGCCGTCAAGTACTTCGAGGCCCGTCCCTACCCGCCGGGTGAGCACGGCCGTGGCCGCAAGCAGAACTCGGACTACAAGGTCCGTCTGCTGGAGAAGCAGCGTCTGCGCGCGCAGTACGACGTCTCCGAGCGCCAGCTGGTCCGTGCCTACGAGCGTGCCTCCAAGGTGCAGGGCAAGACCGGTGAGGCCCTGATCGTGGAGCTCGAGCGCCGTCTCGACGCCCTGGTCCTGCGTTCGGGCATCGCCCGCACCATCTACCAGGCCCGTCAGATGGTCGTTCACGGCCACATCGAGGTCAACGGCCAGAAGGTCGACAAGCCGTCGTTCCGCGTCCGTCCCGACGACGTCGTGATGGTCCGCGAGCGCAGCCGCAGCAAGACGCTGTTCGAGGTGGCCCGCGCCGGTGGCTTCGCCCCCGACGGCGAGACCCCGCGCTACCTCCAGGTGAACCTCGGCGCCCTGGCGTTCCGCCTGGACCGCGAGCCGAACCGCAAGGAGATCCCGGTGATCTGCGACGAGCAGCTCGTCGTCGAGTACTACGCCCGCTGATCACCAGCAGGCGGTAGCACCACCTCAGCCCGCCGTCTCCCCGCCCTTCCGGGCGCGGGAGGCGGCGGGTTCGTGCGTCTGCGGGCCGGCCGTCGCGTACCGCACGGGCTCCCGCGGCGCCGGCATGGCCCCCAGCGGCCGCCCCAGCGCCCGCGACACGGCGGCCTCCCGCGCCAGCCGCGCCCCCTCCCGTACGCACTCCTCGTACCGCTCGCCGCCCAGCCGCTCCCGGGCCGTCGCCTCGCACAGCTGGTGCGGGGCGTTGAAGTAGGCCGAGCCGAACAGCGGCAGCCCCACCGACGGCCACATCCGGCCCGCCGCCCCCTGCAGCACCGCGGCCTCGGCCGCGTCGCCCTCCACCGCCGTGACCAGGGCCAGCAGCTCCACCGCCAGCACCGAGCCGAGCAGGTCATGGAAGGCGTAGGCGCCGGTGAGGCAGTCGCCGAGCAGGGCACGGGCCCCGGCGGGATCGCCGTCGGCCCAGGCCGCGTACGCCAGGACGAACAGCGCGTAGGTGCGCGTCCACCGCTCGCCGTGGTCCTCGCAGACCCGGCGCACCTCCTCGCACATCCGCACCGCGCCCGGCAGATCGCCCTGGAAGGCGCGCGCCATCGCCAGCTCGACCCGGGCCATCAGCACATTGCTGTTGAGCTCGCCGATCTCCTCGTAGCGCTCCAGCGCCGAGCGCAGCAGCCGCTCCGCGCGCGGCATGTCGTCCGTGACCAGGGCCAGACAGCCGGTGCGGTGCTCCGCGTACGCCACCGCCGCCGGATCGCCGCAGCGCTCCGCCTCCTCCCGGCACTCCCGCAGCGCCGCCAGCGCCGGCACCGTGTCGCCCTGCAGGATCGCCACGTACCCGAGCACCCACAGCGCCTTCAGCCGCGACCGGTCATGGCCCGAGTCCAGCCGCACGACCTGCTCCAGCCAGTGCCGCCCCTCGGCCAGCCGCCCGCAGCCCGCCCAGCAGAACCACAGCGAGCCCGCGAGGTACTGGCCCAGGTGGGCCTCCTCCGGCTCGTTCAGACAGTGCTCCAGGGCGCAGCGCAGATTGGGCAGCTCCGCCTCCACCCTTTCGGCCACCTCGTCCTGGCGCGGCGAGAACCAGTCCAGCTCGCACCAGATCGCCAGCCCCAGGTACCAGTCCCGGTGCCGCCGCCGCAGCCGGGCCGCGTCCCCCGTCGCCTCCAGCCAGTCGGCTCCGTACGCCCGCACGGTGTCCAGCATCCGGTAGCGCACCCCGGCCGGCGTCTCCTCCCGCGCGACCACCGACTGCGCGAGCAGCTCGGTCAGTACGTCGAGGACGTCGTCGGCGTCGAGACCGTGCCCGGCGCAGACGTACTCGACGGCCTCCAGGTCGAACCGCCCGGCGAAGACCGACAGCCGCGCCCACAGCAGCCGCTCCCGTGGGGTGCACAGTTCATGGCTCCAGCCGATCGCCAGACGCAGCGTCCGGTGCCGGGCGAGCCCGTCCGAGCTGCCGCCGGTCAGCAGGCGGAACCGGTCCTCCAGCCGCTCCAGCAGCTGACCCGGGGACAGTGCCCGCAGCCGCCCCGCCGCCAGTTCGACCGCGAGCGGAATCCCGTCCAGGCGCCGGCACAGCGCGCGCACGTCCTCGTCGTCCGGGACCGGCACGCCGTGCAGCGCGGCCCGCTCGGCGAGCAGCCGCACCGCCTCGTCCTCGCCGAGCGGCGCCAGCGGGAACACCCGCTCTCCCGGCAGGCCCAGCGGGCGGCGCCCTGCCGCGAGCACCCGGAGCCCGGGCACGGCCCGCAGCAACTCGCCCACCAGCCCGGCGCACGCCTCCACCAGGTGCTCGAATCCGTCGAGGACCAGCAGGAGTTGACGCCCGGCGAGATCGGCGAGCAGCGTCTCGCGCGGCGGCCGGGCCGTGTGGTCGGTCAGACCGAGCGCTTCCGCGACGGCGTGATCGACGAACCGCGGATCCCGCACCGGCGCCAGTTCCACGCGCCGGACCCCGTCGCGCGGTGCGTGCAGGGCGGCCGCCCGTGCCGCGAGCCGCGACTTGCCGACCCCGCCCGCGCCGGTCACGGTGACCAGCCGGGCGGTGTCGAGCGCCCGTGCCAGCCCGGCGAGTTCGGCCGAGCGCCCCACGAACGCGTCCAGCTCCTCGGGGAGGTTGCCGCCCACGGGACCGCCGTCGCGCTGATGTTGCCGCATGGGATACGGAGCGTACTGAACCGTATTCAGTCCGTACAATCGCCTTGCGCGACCCGGGCCGTGTGTGGAAGGGAATCCGGTGCGGAGCGCCACCCCCGGCGCGATAGGCTCGGCCCACGACTTTTTCGATGTTCGGGCAAGCTGAGGGAGCGGGTGCGCGTGGTGTCCGGTGGTGAGGTGGCCGGGATCCTGGTGGCCGTGTTCTGGGCGATCCTGGTCTCCTTCCTCGCGGTGGCCCTCGCGAGGCTGGCCCAGACGCTCAAGGCGACCACCAAGCTCGTCGCGGACGTGACCGACCAGGCCGTCCCGCTTCTGGCCGACGCCTCCAGCGCGGTGCGCTCCGCGCAGACCCAGATCGACCGGGTCGACGCGATCGCGACCGACGTCCAGGAGGTCACCTCGAACGCCTCCGCCCTGTCGACCACCGTCGCCTCCACCTTCGGCGGCCCCCTGGTCAAGGTCGCGGCTTTCGGGTACGGCGTCCGCAGGGCGCTGGGTACCCGCCGGGACGACATGCCCACGAAGGAGCCGAGGCGTACCGTGATCGTGGGCCGGACCGTCCCGACGTCTCGGCGGGGCAAGCGGAAGAAGGACTGAGACCTAGCGATGTTCCGCCGTACGTTCTGGTTCAGCACGGGCGTGGCCGCCGGTGTGTGGGCCACCACCAAGGTCAACCGCAAGCTCAAGCAGCTCACCCCGGAGAGCCTGGCCGCCGCCGCGGCCAACAAGGCCATCGAGGCCGGCCACCGGATCAAGGACCGCGCGGTCGGCTTCGCGCTCGAGGTCCGCGACAACATGGCCCTGCGGGAGGAGGAGCTGGGGGAGGCCCTCGGCATCAACGCGGCCCCCGAACTCCCCGCGCCCCGGCGCCACACCGCCATCGAGAACCGCAACAACCCGAAGTACGTCGAGGGCTCGACGTACCAGACGCACTCGTACAACCGGAATGAGGACCACTGATGGAGTCGGCCGAGATTCGCCGCCGCTGGCTGAGCTTCTTCGAGGAGCGCGGGCACACCGTCGTCCCTTCGGCGTCGCTCATCGCGGACGACCCGACTCTGCTCCTCGTCCCCGCCGGCATGGTGCCCTTCAAGCCCTACTTCCTCGGTGAGGTCAAGCCGCCCTTCCCGCGCGCCACCAGCGTGCAGAAGTGCGTGCGCACCCCCGACATCGAAGAGGTCGGCAAGACCACCCGGCACGGCACGTTCTTCCAGATGTGCGGCAACTTCTCCTTCGGCGACTACTTCAAGGAAGGCGCCATCAAGCTCGCCTGGGAGCTGCTCACCAGCCCCCAGGACAAGGGCGGTTACGGCCTGGAGCCGGAGAAGCTCTGGATCACCGTCTACAAGGACGACGACGAGGCCGAGCGCATCTGGCACGAGGTCGTCGGCGTGCCCATGGAGCGCATCCAGCGCCTGGGCATGAAGGACAACTTCTGGTCGATGGGCGTCCCCGGCCCGTGCGGCCCCTGCTCCGAGATCAACTACGACCGCGGCCCCGAGTTCGGCGCCGAGGGCGGCCCCGCCGTCAACGACGAGCGGTACGTGGAGATCTGGAACCTCGTCTTCATGCAGTTCGAGCGGGGCGAGGGCACCGGCAAGGACAACTTCGAGATCCTCGGCGACCTGCCCAGCAAGAACATCGACACGGGCCTCGGCCTGGAGCGCCTCGCCATGATTCTGCAGGGCGTGCAGAACATGTACGAGATCGACACCTCCATGGCCGTCATCAAGAAGGCCACCGAGCTGACCGGCGTCCACTACGGCGCCGCCCACGCCTCCGACGTCTCCCTGCGCGTGGTCACCGACCACATGCGCACCGCCACCATGCTCATCGGCGACGGCGTCACCCCCGGCAACGAGGGCCGCGGCTACGTCCTGCGCCGCATCATGCGCCGCGCCATCCGCAACATGCGGCTGCTCGGCGCCACCGGTCCGGTCGTGCTGGACCTCGTCGAGACCGTGATCGGCATGATGGGCCAGCAGTACCCCGAGCTGGTCACCGACCGCGAGCGCATCGAGAAGGTCGCCGTCGCCGAAGAGAACGCCTTCCTCAAGACGCTGAAGGCCGGCACCAACATCCTCGACACCGCCGTCACCGAGACCAAGCAGTCCGGTGGCACGGTCCTGCCCGGCGACAAGGCGTTCCTGCTCCACGACACCTGGGGCTTCCCGATCGACCTCACCCTGGAGATGGCCGCCGAGCAGGGGCTGTCCGTGGACGAGGACGGCTTCCGCCGCCTGATGAAGGAGCAGCGGGAGCGCGCCAAGGCCGACGCGCAGGCCAAGAAGACCGGCCACGCGGGCGCCGGCGCCTACCGGGAGATCGCCGACAAGGTCGGAGAGACCGACTTCATCGGCTACAGCGACACCGAGGGCGAGTCCACCATCGTCGGCATCCTCGTCGACGGCGCCTCCTCCCCGGCCGCCACCGAGGGCGACGAGGTCGAGATCGTCCTGGACCGCACCCCCTTCTACGCCGAGGGCGGCGGCCAGATCGGCGACACCGGCAAGATCAAGGTCGACTCCGGCGCCGTCATCGAGGTCCGCGACTGCCAGAAGCCCGTCCCGGGCGTCTACGTCCACAAGGGCGTCGTCCAGGTCGGCGAGGTCACCGTCGGCGCCAAGGCCGTCGCCTCGATCGACGCCCGCCGCCGCAAGGCCATCGCCCGCGCCCACTCGGCCACCCACCTCACCCACCAGGCGCTGCGTGACGCGCTCGGCCCGACGGCCGCCCAGGCCGGCTCCGAGAACCAGCCCGGCCGCTTCCGCTTCGACTTCGGCTCGCCGTCCGCCGTGCCGCACACGGTGATGACCGACGTCGAGCACAAGATCAACGAGGTGCTCGCCCGCGACCTCGACGTCCGCGCCGACGTCATGGGCATCGACGAGGCCAAGAAGCAGGGCGCCATCGCCGAGTTCGGCGAGAAGTACGGCGAGCGCGTCCGCGTCGTGACCATCGGCGACTTCTCCAAGGAGCTGTGCGGCGGCACGCACGTGCACAACACCGCCCAGCTGGGCCTGGTGAAGCTGCTCGGCGAGTCCTCCATCGGCTCCGGCGTCCGCCGTATCGAGGCCCTCGTCGGCGTCGACGCCTACAGCTTCCTCGCCCGCGAGCACACGGTCGTCAACCAGCTGACCGAGCTGCTCAAGGGCCGCCCGGAGGAGCTGCCGGAGAAGGTCTCCTCGATGCTCGGCAAGCTGAAGGACGCCGAGAAGGAGATCGAGAAGTTCCGCGCCGAGAAGGTGCTGCAGGCCGCCGCCGGCCTCGCCGAGTCCGCCAAGGACGTCCGCGGCATCGCGGTCGTCACCGGTCAGGTCCCGGACGGCACGACCCCCGACGACCTGCGCAAGCTGGTCCTCGACGTGCGCGGCCGCATCCAGGGCGGACGCGCCGCCGTGGTGGCCCTCTTCGCCGTCAACAACGGCAAGCCGCTGACCGTCATCGCGACCAACGAGGCCGCCCGTGAGCGCGGCATGAAGGCCGGTGACCTGGTCCGCACCGCCGCCAAGACCCTCGGCGGCGGCGGTGGCGGCAAGCCCGACGTCGCGCAGGGCGGCGGCCAGAACCCGGCCGCCGTCGGCGAGGCCGTCGACGCGGTCGAGCGGCTCGTGGCGGACACCGCCAAGTGAGCGGAGTACAGGAATCCGGTGAGGACGGCCCGGTGATGCGCCGGGGCCGTCGCCTCGCCGTCGACGTCGGGGACGCCCGGATCGGGGTCGCGTCCTGCGACCCCGACGGGATCCTCGCCACCCCGGTGGAGACGGTTCCCGGCCGGGACGTCCCGGCCGCCCACCGCCGCCTGCGCCAACTGGTCGAGGAGTACGAACCGATCGAGGTCGTCGTCGGCCTCCCTCGCTCCCTCAAGGGGGGCGAGGGCCCGGCCGCGGCGAAGGTCCGCGCCTTCGCCCAGGAGCTGGCCAGGGGCATCAAGCCCGTGCCGGTCCGCCTGGTCGACGAGCGGATGACGACGGTGACGGCCAGTCAGGGACTGCGCGCCTCGGGTGTGAAGTCGAAGAAGGGCCGCTCGGTCATCGACCAGGCAGCCGCTGTGATCATCCTGCAGCAGGCCCTGGAATCCGAACGGGTGTCAGGTAAAGCACCCGGCGAGGGCGTCGAAGTGGTCATCTGATCGCGATACGGTAACGTTCCGCGCGATTGCGCCGCTGAATCGAACAGCCGGTGCACAGCAAGAGGCGGAACCGGGAGCGGGCCCCCACCGAGGCCGCGTGATCAACCGCCTCGCGGCTCGAGGGGTTTGATGACTGAGTATGGCCGGGGCCAAGGCTCCGAACCGTGGCATCCGGAGGACCCGTTCTACGGGGACGACGGATGGGGTGGACAGCAGGCCCAGGTGGGCCCGCAGTCCCCCTACGGCGGCCAGCCGCAGCACTATCCAGAGCAGCCGCAGCAGCAGAACCACGGCGGCTGGCACGACGGCCAACAGACCGGCTACGGGCAGGCGCAGCAGTACCAGCAGTACGACCAGCAGTACTACGCGGGTCACACCCAGCAGCAGTCGTACGACCAGCAGGCGTGGGGCCAGGGCACACACACCCACGTCCAGTACCAGGACGTCCCCTACACGGACCCGCACGACCCCTACGCCCAGCAGGCCGCCGCCTCCTACGGCGGTGAGCAGTCCGACTACTACGGCACCCCGGACGCCTACCCTCCGCCGGAGCCGCCCAGCCGCCGGCAGGCCGAGCCCGAGCCGCCGCAGACCGACTGGGACCCGGGCCCCGACCAGGGCGAGCACGCCTTCTTCGCGGGCGACGACGAGGAAGAGGACGAGGACGACGACCCCGCCGAGGGGCGCAAGGCGCGCGGCGGCAAGAAACCCAAGAAGAAAAAGAGCCGCAACGGCTGCGCCTGCCTCGTGCTCGTGCTGGTCTTCGGTGGCGGCCTCGGTGGCGTCGGCTATTTCGGCTGGCAGTTCTACCAGGATCGTTTCGGCCCGGCTCCCGACTTCGCGGGCGACGGCAACGGCCAGTCGGTCACCGTCGTCATCCCCAAGGGCGCCGGCGGCTATGTCATCGGGCAGAAGCTGAAGGAGGCGGGCGTCGTCGAGAGCGTCGACGCGTTCGTCTCGGCGCAGCAGTCCAACCCCGACGGCAAGAAGATCCAGGACGGCGTCTACACCCTGGAGAAGCACATGTCGGCCGCGAGCGCGGTCGATCTGATGCTGAGCAACAAGAGCCGCGACAACCTCGTCATCGCCGAGGGCCTGCGCAACTCGCAGGTCTACGGACTGATCGACAAACGCCTCGGCGTCCCGGACGGCACCACGGCGAAGGTCGCGAAGAACGACTACAAGAAGCTCGGCCTGCCCTCGTGGGCGCTGGACCACCCCAACGTCAAGGACCCGCTGGAAGGGTTCCTCTACCCCTCCAGCTACGCGGCCAGCAAGGGCCAGAAGCCCGAGGCCGTCCTGAAGGACATGGTCACCCGGGCCAGCGACAAGTACGCGGCGCTCGGCCTCGTGAACAAGGCCAAGGGCCTCGGCCTCGACAACCCCTGGCAGCTGCTCACCGTGGCCAGCCTGGTCCAGGCCGAGGGCGTCAGCCACGAGGACTTCCGCAAGATGGCCGAGGTCGTCTACAACCGCCTCAAGCGCAACAACCCCGAGACCTACGGCTCGCTCGAGTTCGACTCGACGTACAACTACATCAAGAACCAGAGCAAGATCGACCTGAGCATCTCCGAGCTGCGCAAGTACAACAACCCGTACAACACGTACTACGTCAAGGGCCTGCCGCCCGGCCCGATCGACAACCCCGGCGAGGAAGCCCTCCGGGGCGCGCTCAACCCCACGCACGACGGGTGGTACTACTTCATCTCGTTGGACGGCAAGACCAGCAAGTTCACCAGGACGCTCGCCGAGCACAACAAGCTGGTCGACGAATTCAATGCGTCGAGGAACAAGAACTGATGTCACCGACCCACAGGGCGGCCGTGCTCGGCTCGCCCATCGGCCACTCCCTGTCCCCGCGGCTGCACAACGCCGCCTACCGGGCGCTCGGCCTGGACGACTGGTCGTACGACAGGTTCGAGATCGACGAGGCCGCGCTGCCCGGCTTCCTCGAGGGGCTGGGTCCCGAGTGGGCGGGACTGTCCCTGACCATGCCGCTCAAGCGGGCGGTGATCCCGCTGCTCGACGAGATCACCGACACGGCGGCCTCGGTGGAGGCCGTCAACACCGTCGTCTTCCGTGAGGACGGCAAGCGCGTCGGCGACAACACCGACATCCCCGGGCTGATCGCCGCGCTGCAGGAGCGGGGCGTGGAGAAGGTCGAGTCGGCGGCCATCCTGGGCGCGGGTGCCACCGCCTCGTCGGCACTGGCGGCACTGGCCCTGCTCTGCACCGGCGAGGTCACGGTGTACGTCCGCAGCGAGCGGCGCGCCGACGAGATGCGGCAGTGGGGCCAACGACTCGGCGTCCAGGTGCGGCCGGCGGACTGGGCCGAGGCGGTACGCGCCTTCGACGCGCCATTGGTGATCTCCACGACGCCCGCCGGAGGCACCGACGACCTCGCCGCCCGGCTTCCCGCCAGAGTCGGCACCCTCTTCGACGTCCTCTACGAGCCCTGGCCCACGCCCCTCGCCGCCGCCTGGCAGGACCGCGGTGGCCCGGTGCTGAGCGGCCTCGACCTGCTCGTGCACCAGGCCGTGTTCCAGTTCCGGCAGTTCACGGGGGACCCGCGGTCGCCGCTGGCCGCGATGCGCCAGGCCGCGCGGACGGCCTGATCTGTCCGTTTGCCGGACGCGGATCGGAGTCCCATCCCGGACATGGGAGGATCGGGGGTGGCGGGCCGGATCCGCGCACCCGGTCGCGCCGTCGCCGTACGCGAGGACGCGCGTACGCAGGGCAGTACCGGGGCGCGAGCACTGAGGAGCACCGTTGAGCAGGTTGCGCTGGCTGACCGCGGGGGAGTCCCACGGTCCCGCACTCGTGGCGACGCTGGAGGGCCTTCCCGCCGGCGTGCCGATCACGACGGAGATGGTGGCGGACCACCTCGCGAGGCGCCGGCTCGGCTATGGACGCGGCGCCCGTATGAAGTTCGAGCAGGACGAGGTCACCTTCCTCGGCGGCGTCCGGCACGGCCTCACCCTCGGCTCCCCGGTCGCGATCATGGTGGGCAACACCGAGTGGCCCAAGTGGGAGCAGGTCATGGCGGCCGACCCGGTCGACCCGGAGATCCTCGCCGGGCTGGCCCGCAACGCCCCGCTGACCCGCCCGCGTCCCGGCCACGCCGACCTGGCGGGCATGCAGAAGTACGGCTTCGACGAGGCCCGCCCGATCCTGGAGCGCGCCTCGGCGCGTGAGACCGCGGCCCGGGTCGCGCTCGGCGCGGTCGCCCGGTCGTACCTGAAGGAGACGGCCGGCATCGAGATCGTCAGCCACGTGGTGGAGCTGTGCTCGGTCAGGGCCCCGCACGGCGTGTACCCGACCCCGGCCGACGTGGAGAAGCTGGACGCCGACCCGCTGCGCTGCCTGGACGCGGACACCTCCAAGGCGATGGTGGCCGAGGTCGACCAGGCACACAAGGACGGCGACACCCTCGGCGGCGTGGTGGAGATCCTGGCCTACGGCGTCCCGGTCGGCCTGGGCTCGCACGTGCACTGGGACCGCAAGCTGGACGCCCGCCTGGCCGGTGCCCTGATGGGTATCCAGGCGATCAAGGGCGTCGAACTCGGCGACGGCTTCGAACTCGCCCGGGTCCCCGGCTCCAAGGCGCACGACGAGATCGTCGGCACCGACGAGGGCATCCGGCGGGTCTCGGGCCGCTCCGGCGGCACCGAGGGCGGCCTGTCCACCGGTGAGCTGCTGCGGGTGCGGGCCGCGATGAAGCCCATCGCGACCGTGCCGCGGGCCCTGCGGACGGTGGACGTGGCCACCGGCGAGGCCGCCCAGGCCCACCACCAGCGCTCCGACGTCTCCGCTGTGCCGGCCGCCGGCATCGTCGCCGAGGCGATGGTGGCCCTGGTCCTGGCGGACGCGGTGGCGGAGAAGTTCGGCGGCGACAGCGTCGCCGAGACCCGCCGCAACGTGCAGTCGTACCTCGACAACCTGGCCATCCGATGACCGCTGCGCAGGTCGTCCTCGTCGGGCCGATGGGCGTGGGCAAGTCCACGGTGGGACGGCTGCTGGCCGAGGCGCTGGGCGTGGGCTTCCGGGACACCGACGACGACATCGTCGCCGCCCAGGGCCGCACCATCGCCGAGATCTTCGTCGACGACGGCGAGCCGGCCTTCCGGGCGATCGAGAAGGCCGCCGTGCGCGAGGCGCTGGCCGGGCACGACGGCGTGCTGGCGCTGGGCGGCGGCTCGATCCTCGACGCCGACATCCGGGCGCTGCTGGCCGGGCACCGGGTCGTCTACCTCTCGATGGACGTCGAGGAGGCCGTCAAGCGCACCGGGCTGAACGCCGCCCGCCCGCTGCTCGCGGTCAACCCGCGCAAGCAGTGGCGCGAGCTGATGGAGGCCCGGCGCGCGCTGTACGAGGAGGTCGCCACGGTCGTCGTCGCGACCGACGGCCGCACCCCCGAAGAGGTCGCGCAAGTCGCCCTCGACGCTTTGGAGTTGAAGCAGGCATGAGCGAGGCAGTCACCCGGATCCAGGTCGGCGGCACGGCGGGTTCCGAGCCGTACGAAGTCCTGGTGGGGCGTCAACTCCTGGGCGAACTGGCCGGGTTGATCGGGGAGAAGGCCAAGCGCGTCGCCGTGGTCCACCCCGAGGCGCTCGCCGAGACCGGCGACGCGCTGCGGGCCGACCTCGCCGAGCAGGGCTACGAGGCGATCGCCATCCAGGTGCCGAACGCCGAGGAGGCCAAGACCGCCGAGGTCGCCGCCTACTGCTGGAAGGCCCTGGGCCAGTCCCACTTCACCCGCTCCGACGTCGTCGTCGGCGTCGGCGGCGGTTCCACCACGGACCTGGCCGGGTTCGTCGCCGCGACCTGGCTGCGCGGGGTGCGCTGGATCGCCGTACCGACCACCGTGCTGGCCATGGTGGACGCCGCGGTCGGCGGCAAGACCGGCATCAACACGGCCGAGGGCAAGAACCTGGTGGGCGCGTTCTTCCCGCCGGCCGGTGTCCTGTGCGACCTGGCCGCGCTGGACTCCCTCCCGGTCAACGACTACGTCTCCGGGCTCGCCGAGATCATCAAGGCCGGCTTCATCGCCGACCCGGTGATCCTGGACCTGATCGAGTCCGACCCGCAGGCCGCCCGCACCCCCCAGGGCCCGCACACCGCCGAACTCATCGAGCGCTCCATCCGGGTCAAGGCCGAGGTCGTCTCCGCGGACCTCAAGGAGTCGGGACTGCGCGAGATCCTCAACTACGGCCACACGCTGGGCCACGCCATCGAGAAGAACGAGCGCTACCAGTGGCGGCACGGCGCCGCGGTCTCGGTCGGCATGCACTTCGCCGCCGAACTCGGCCGTCTGGCGGGCCGGTTGGACGACGCGACGGCGGACCGGCACCGCACGATCCTCGAGTCCGTCGGCCTCCCGCTGCACTACCGCTACGACCAGTGGCCCAAGCTGCTGGAGGCGATGAAGGTCGACAAGAAGTCCCGCGGCGACCTGCTCCGCTTCATCGTCCTCGACGGCCTGGCCAAGCCCACCGTCCTGGAGGGCCCCGACCCGGCCGTGCTGCTCGCCGCGTACGGCGAAGTGGGCGAGTAAGTCAGCCGGAGCGCCTTCTGTCCCATTTGCCTTGTGGGAGTGGGCACTTCGGGCCGTCCCCGGCCGTTCAGCAAACGGCGGCCGGGGACGGTACCGTTCGGTAGGAAGCGGGGCCCGTGCCCTGCCGCCAGGGTCAATCGCCTGTACGAGACGGAGTGGCACCGGATGCAGCACGCAGTGGGTTCTCCGCTGCCGCCGCCCCACCAGCCGGGGCACGGACCTGGCGCCGGCTGGTCGCCGGCCGCACACCACCCGGGCCACCCGGGGCCGCACCAGGGCTCCGCCCCCGTGCCCGCGCCGCCTCCCGCGCCGGGTTTCGCACCCCAGGGCGCGGTCCCGCCCGGCCCGCCCCACAGCCCGGCCCCGCCGCCCCCGGACACCACCGGCCATGTCCCGCTGCCGCCGGGCGGCCCGGTCACCATGCCCGGCACGGCACCCGCGAGCGCCCCGGACCCGGCCACTACGACCCTCGCGGTCCTGCTGATCGGACCCGCGGGCGCCGGCAAGACGAGCGTCGCCAAGTACTGGGCCGAGCACCGCAGGGTGCCCACGGCCCACATCAGCCTCGACGACGTGCGCGAGTGGGTGCGCTCCGGCTTCGCCGACCCGCAGTCCGGGTGGAACGACAACTCCGAGGCCCAGTACCGCCTGGCCCGCCGCACCTGCGGCTTCGCCGCCCGCAACTTCCTGGCCAACGGCATCTCCTGCATCCTCGACGACGCCGTCTTCCCCGACCGCCCCGTGGTCGGCCTCGGCGGCTGGAAGCGGCACGTCGGCCCGGGCCTGCTGCCGGTCGTCCTGCTCCCGGGACTGGAGATCGTCCTGGAACGCAACGCCGAGCGCTCCGGCAACCGCCGCCTCAC
Source organism: Streptomyces panaciradicis (assembly GCF_023516615.1). Classification (GTDB taxonomy): domain Bacteria; phylum Actinomycetota; class Actinomycetes; order Streptomycetales; family Streptomycetaceae; genus Streptomyces; species Streptomyces panaciradicis. The sequence goes on along the minus strand of NZ_JAMGBF010000020.1, from coordinate 92,569 downwards.
CGACGAGGAGGTCGCCCGCATCCACGGCCGCATGGCGGGCTGGTACGGCTCCGGTCTCCCGATCATCGACAACAGCCAGCTGGACGTCCCCCAGACGGCCAGGGTCCTGGACGACGTACTGGCACGGTCGATCGCGAGCCCGCCGAGCTGGTGAACTCCGGTGCGTAAGCGCCCCCGGAGGGGCGCGGGGCTGTGTCGACATGCGGCTCCGCCGCGGGGCGCGACAAGCCCCCACTCATCCGCACCCGGCACACCACCGCCCACGCACCCCATCCCCCGATCGACACCTGAACCGGCACAAATCGCCCACTCCTCCTACGCTCATCTCATGTCAGAGATGCACGCGAACCGCCGAACCCGGCTCAGGGAGCAACACAGCGCGGCCGGCCACGCGGCAGCGCTCGTCTCCCGCCCCGCCAACGTCCGCTACCTCGCCGGCACCGCCCCGCAGGGCGCCGTCCTCCTCCTGGGCCGGACGGAAGACCTCCTGGTCTGCCCCGGCCCGCCCGACGACCGTCCCACGGAGGGCCGGCCCGACGAGGCCCTGCGGGTGCAGTACCTCACCGCCGGCCAGGGCGATCCCGCGGTCGCCGCCGCCGACCTCGCCGCGGCCCAGGGCGCCGACTCCCTCGCCGTGGAGGAACACCACCTCACGGTCGCCCGGCACCGCGAGATCCGCTCCGTCGCCCCCCGCCTGCGCATCGCGGACCTCGGCGGCGCCGTCGAACAGCAGCGGGTGGTGAAGGACGAGGAGGAGATCTCCTGCCTCCGCATCGGCGCCGAGATCGCCGACCAGGCACTCGGCGAGCTCCTGGAGTCCATCCTGGTGGGCCGCACCGAACGCCATCTCGCCCTCGAACTCGAACGCCGGCTGGTCGACCACGGCGCCGAGGGCCCGGCCTTCCCCACCTCGGTCGCCACCGGCCCGAACTCCGGGCGCCGCGCGCACCGCCCCACCGACCGGCGCGTGGAGGAGGGCGACTTCCTCTCCGTCTGCCTGGGCGCCACCTACCGCGGCTACCGCTGCGAGATCGGCCGGACGTTCGTGATCGGCACCTCGCCCGCGGACTGGCAGATCGAGCTGTACGACCTCGTCTTCGCCGCCCAGCGCGCCGGACGGGAGGCCCTCGCACCCGGCGCGGCCTGCCGTGACGTCGACCGCCTCACCCGTCAGGTGCTCGACACCGCGGGGTACGCCGGGGCGCTGCCGTCCCTCACCGGCCACGGCGTGGGACTCGAAATCGACGAGGACCCGCAGCTGGCCCCTGCGGCCATGGGTAAACTGGACGCTTGCGTGCCGGTCACCGTCGAACCGGGGGTCCACCTCCCGGGCCGGGGCGGCGTCCGGATCGATGACACGCTCGTCGTCCGCCCCGAGGCGGACGGCGGACCCGAGCTACTCACCATCACGACCAAGGAGCTGCTCGCACTATAGAGAAGGTGCGTGCGCCGGGGTCGTCCACGTCAGTCCAGGAGATTCCGCAACCGTGGCTTCCACGAACGACCTCAAGAACGGCCTGGTGCTCAAGCTCGAAGGCGGCCAGCTCTGGTCCGTCGTCGAGTTCCAGCACGTCAAGCCCGGCAAGGGCCCCGCCTTCGTGCGCACCAAGCTCAAGAACGTGCTCTCCGGCAAGGTCGTCGACAAGACCTTCAACGCCGGCGTCAAGGTCGAGACGGCCACTGTCGACAAGCGCGACATGCAGTTCTCGTACATGGACGGCGAGTACTTCGTCTTCATGGACATGGAGACCTACGACCAGCTCATGATCGACCGCAAGGCCGTCGGTGACGCTGCCAACTTCCTCGTCGAGGGCTTCACCGCCACCGTCGCCCAGCACGAGGGCGAGGTGCTCTTCGTCGAGCTGCCGGCCGCCGTCGAGCTCACCGTCCAGGAGACCGAGCCGGGTCTGCAGGGCGACCGCTCCACCGGTGGCACCAAGCCCGCCACCCTGGAGACCGGTCACCAGATCCAGGTCCCGCTCTTCATCACCACCGGTGAGAAGATCAAGGTCGACACCCGCACGAGCGACTACCTCGGCCGGGTGAACAGCTAACCGTGGCTGCCCGCAACACGGCCCGCAAGCGCGCCTTCCAGATCCTCTTCGAGGGCGACCAGCGCGGCGCCGACGTGCTGACCGTCCTCGCGGACTGGATCCGGCTCTCCCGGAACGACACCCGGCAGCCGCCGGTGAGCGAGTACACGATGCAGCTGGTCGAGGGCTACGCCACGCAGGCGAAGCGGATCGACGAGCTCATCGCGCAGTACTCGGTCGGCTGGACGCTCGACCGGATGCCGGTCGTGGACCGCAACATCCTGCGCCTGGGCGCCTACGAGCTGATCTGGGTGGACGAGGTCCCGGACGCCGTCGTGCTCGACGAGATGGTGCAGCTGGCGAAGGAGTTCTCCACGGAGGAGTCGCCCGCGTTCGTCAACGGTCTGCTCGGCCGGCTCAAGGAGCTGAAGCCCTCCCTGCGCCGCGACGAGGCGTAGAAGGCAGTTCACATCGCCAGGGGGCCCGCAGCGCGACCGCTGCGGGCCCCCTGGCGTTCCCGCACCGCCCTGGCGCCCGAAGGGCGCAGAAAGCCGCCGGGGTGGCCGGAACCGTGAAGTTCCGGCCACCCCGGCGGCACGTTTCTGCTGTGGTGCGGTGGGGCTCAGCCCTCCTCGTGAGCCACCGCGCGGCGCGCGTCGGCGTCGAGCACGCCCCAGCTGATCAGCTGCTCGGTCAGGACCGAGGGCGACTGGTCGTAGATGACGGCGAGTGTGCGCAGGTCGTCCTGGCGGATCGACAGCACCTTGCCGTTGTAGTCACCGCGCTGCGACTGGATCGTGGCCGCGTAGCGCTGCAGCGGGCCCGCCTTCTCGGCCGGCACGGTGGCCAGCCGCTCCAGGTCCAGGACCAGCTTCGGCGGGGGCTCGGCGGCGCCGCCGGGGGTGGTGCCCGGGAGCAGCTCCTGTACGGGCACGCCATAGAAATCCGCCAGTTCGGCAAGGCGCTGTACGGTCACCGCGCGGTCACCGCGCTCGTACGACCCGACCACGACCGCCTTCCAGCGTCCCTGGCTCTTCTCCTCGACACCGTGGAGGGAAAGGCCCTGCTGGGTGCGGATGGCCCGGAGCTTGGCCCCGAGCTGTTTGGCGTATTCGCTGGACATATAGCTCCCCGGACACTGGGTCGACGCGGCTGCGGATGTTCCGCCGCCGCGCGTCTGGTAACTCACTGTGAGGTTACGCAGCGTGATTCTCCTGCGTCAAGCCGAATGGTCCACACCGACTCTTCCGTGGTGACGGTGGCCGATTAGGCCAGGGGGGTGATCAGGGCAGTCGCACGGGCCTGCTACCGTGGATGGCGCAAATCCGACGTCCTTTAAGGTCCGTCCCGTGAGGCGGAGAAGGAGGTCCGTTTCGTATGGACACGCAAGACACGCACGGCTCCGATGCCCGGCCCGTTCTGGAGGGCCCCGACATCGCGCGGGTGCTGACCCGCATCGCCCACGAGATCGTCGAGCGCGCCAAGGGCGCCGACGACGTGGTGCTCCTCGGCATTCCGACCCGGGGCGTCTTCCTCGCCCAGCGGCTCGCCGCCAAGCTCGAGCAGATCACCGAACGCAAGATCCCGGTCGGCTCGCTCGACATCACCATGTACCGCGACGACCTGCGCATGCACCCGCCGCGCGCGCTGGCCCGCACTGAGATCCCCGGCGACGGCATCGACGGCAAGCTGGTCGTCCTCGTCGACGACGTGCTCTTCTCCGGCCGTACCGTCCGGGCCGCCCTGGACGCCCTGAACGACGTCGGGCGCCCCCGCGCGGTCCAGCTCGCGGTCCTCGTCGACCGTGGCCACCGCGAACTGCCCATCCGCGCCGACTACGTCGGCAAGAACCTCCCCACGTCGCTGCGGGAGACGGTCAAGGTCCAGCTCGCCGAGGAGGACGGTCGGGACACCGTGCTGCTCGGTGCGAAGCAGACCCCGTAGCGGCCGCTGGGCACGCGCCCTTTCGGCGTGCCCTGGTCTGCCCGGAATCTCCCGAATCCCGAATTGCCTTACGGAGCCTGACAGATGCAGCGTCATCTCATCTCGGCCGCCGACCTCACCCGCGACGACGCCGTCCTGATCCTCGACACCGCCGAGGAGATGGCCCGGGTCGCGGACCGGCCGATCAAGAAACTGCCGACCCTGCGCGGCCGTACGATCGTCAACCTCTTCTTCGAGGACTCCACGCGCACGCGTATCTCCTTCGAAGCCGCCGAGAAGCGCCTCTCGGCCGACGTGATCAACTTCACCGCCAAGGGCTCCAGCGTCTCCAAGGGCGAGTCCCTGAAGGACACCGCCCAGACGCTGGAGGCCATGGGCGTCGACGCCGTCGTCATCCGGCACGGCGCCTCCGGGGCCCCGTACCGCCTCGCCAACTCCGGCTGGATCGACGCCGCCGTCATCAACGCGGGCGACGGCACCCACCAGCACCCCACGCAGGCCCTGCTGGACGCCTTCACCATGCGCCGCCGCCTCGTCGGCCGGGACGCCGGGCTCGGCCAGGACCTGGCCGGCCGGCGCATCACGATCGTCGGCGACGTCCTGCACAGCCGCGTCGCCCGCTCCAACGTCGACCTGCTCCACACCCTCGGCGCCGAGGTCACTCTGGTCGCCCCGCCCACCCTGGTGCCCGTCGGCGTCGAGACCTGGCCCTGCGAGGTGTCGTACGACCTCGACTCCACCCTCACCAAGTCCGACGCGGTGATGATGCTGCGGGTCCAGCGCGAGCGCATGAACGCCGCCTTCTTCCCGACCGAGCGCGAGTACTCGCGGCGCTACGGCCTCGACGGCGAGCGCATGGCGCGGATGCCCGAGCACGCCATCGTGATGCACCCCGGCCCGATGGTCCGCGGCATGGAGATCACCGCCGAGGTCGCCGACTCCGACCGCTGCACCGTCGTCGAGCAGGTCGCAAACGGAGTCTCCATCCGGATGGCCGTCCTGTACCTGCTGCTCGGTGGCAACGAACCCGCCGTCACCCACGCCCGTATCGAGGAGAAGTAAGTCACATGAGCAAGATCCTGATCCGTGGTGCGAAGGTGCTCGGCGGCGAGGCGCAGGACGTCCTGATCGACGGCTCCGTCATCGAGGCGGTCGGCACGGGGCTGTCCGCCGAGGGCGCCGAGGTCGTCGAGGCCGACGGCAAGGTCCTGCTGCCGGGCCTGGTCGACCTGCACACCCACCTGCGCGAGCCCGGCCGCGAGGACTCCGAGACCGTGCTGACCGGCACCCGCGCCGCGGCGAGCGGCGGCTTCACGGCCGTCTTCGCCATGGCCAACACCTTCCCGGTCGCCGACACCGCCGGCGTCGTCGAGCAGGTCTACCGGCTCGGCCAGGAGCACGGCTACTGCGACGTGCAGCCCATCGGCGCCGTCACCGTCGGCCTGGAGGGCAGGAAGCTCGCCGAACTCGGCGCCATGCACGAGTCGGCCGCCGGCGTCACCGTCTTCTCCGACGACGGCAAGTGCGTCGACGACGCGGTGATCATGCGGCGGGCGCTGGAGTACGTGAAGGCCTTCGGCGGTGTCGTCGCCCAGCACGCGCAGGAGCCGCGGCTGACCGAGGGCGCCCAGATGAACGAGGGGATCGTCTCCGCCGAGCTGGGCCTCGGCGGCTGGCCCGCGGTGGCCGAGGAGTCGATCATCGCCCGGGACGTCCTGCTCGCCGAGCACGTCGGCTCCCGCGTGCACATCTGCCACCTCTCCACCGCCGGGTCCGTCGAGATCGTCCGCTGGGCCAAGTCCCGCGGCATCGACGTCACCGCCGAGGTGACCCCGCACCACCTGCTGCTCACCGACGAACTGGTGCGCACCTACAACCCGGTCTACAAGGTCAACCCGCCGCTGCGCACCGAGCGCGACGTCCTCGCCCTGCGCGAGGCGCTGGCCGACGGCACGATCGACATCGTCGCCACCGACCACGCCCCGCACCCGCACGAGGACAAGGACTGCGAGTGGGCCGCGGCCGCCATGGGCATGGTCGGCCTGGAGACCGCGCTGTCGGTGGTGCAGGAGACCATGGTGGACACCGGGCTTCTCACCTGGGCCGGCGTCGCCGAGCGCATGTCCTTCAAGCCGGCCGCGATCGGCGGGGCGAAGGGCCACGGGCGTCCCGTCTCGGCTGGTGAGCCCGCCAACCTCACGCTCGTCGACACGGCATACCGTGGGTCGGTGGACCCCGCGGGCTTCGCCTCGCGCAGCCGGAACACCCCCTACGAGGGGCGTGAGCTGCCGGGCCGTGTGACGCACACGTGGCTGCGGGGCAAGGCCACGCTCGTCGACGGGAAGCTCACGTGACACCTGTAATCCTGCTGGCCGCCGAGAAGAAGTCGGCCGAGGTCACCGACTGGGCCGCGCGCATCGGCTGGCTCGTCGGGCTCGCGCTCTTCGTCGCGCTCGTCTACTGGCTGATGCGCGAGGGCTGGAAATGGCGCGGCACGCTCCAGGGCGACCTGCCCGAGCTGCCCAGCGCGCCGGACGAGCCCGGCGAGGCCAGACTGACGATGAGCGGCCGCTACCACGGCTCCACCACCGCCGGTCAGTGGCTCGACCGCATCGTGGCGCACGGCCTCGGCACCCGCAGCCGGGCCGAGCTCACGCTGACGGACGCGGGCCTGGACGTCGTACGCCCCGGGGCGAGCGACTTCTTCGTCCCGGCGGCGCGACTGCGCGAGGCCCGGCTGGACAAGGGCATCGCCGGCAAGGTGCTGACCGAGGGCGGCCTGCTCGTGGTGACCTGGCAGCACGGTGAGCGGCTGATCGACTCCGGCTTCCGCTCCGACCGGGCGGCCGAGCACACGGAGTGGGTCGACACCCTGAACCAGATGATCAACAAGACGGAAGGCGCACGATGACAACCTCCACCAGGGGAGCCAGCAGGACTCCCGCCGTACTCGTCCTGGAGGACGGCCGGATGTTCCGCGGCCGTGCCTACGGGGCCGTGGGGGTGACCTTCGGCGAGGCGGTCTTCTCGACCGGCATGACCGGCTACCAGGAGACCCTGACCGACCCCTCGTACCACCGCCAGGTCGTCGTCATGACCGCCCCGCACGTCGGCAACACCGGCGTGAACGACGAGGACCCGGAGAGCAAGCGCATCTGGGTCGCCGGATACGTCGTGCGCGACCCCGCGCGCGTGCCGTCCAACTGGCGCTCGCGCCGCTCCCTCGACGACGAGCTGCGCCACCAGGGCGTCGTCGGCATCTCCGGCATCGACACCCGCGCGCTCACCCGCCACCTGCGCGAGCGCGGCGCCATGCGCGTCGGCATCTTCTCCGGCAACGCCCTGCCCGACGAGGGCACCATGCTCGCCGAGGTCCGCCAGGCCCCCGAGATGAAGGGCGCCGACCTCTCCGCCGAGGTCGCCACCAAGGAGGCGTACGTCGTCCCGGCGATCGGCGAGAAGAAGTTCACCGTCGCCGCCGTCGACCTCGGCATCAAGGGCATGACCCCGCACCGGATGGCCGAGCGCGGCATCGAGGTGCACGTCCTGCCCGCCACGGCCACCGCCGACGACGTCTTCGCCGTCGAGCCCGACGGCGTGTTCTTCTCCAACGGCCCCGGCGACCCGGCCACCGCCGACCACCCGGTCTCCGTGATGCGGGCGGTCCTGGAGCGCGGCACCCCGCTGTTCGGCATCTGCTTCGGCAACCAGATCCTGGGCCGCGCGCTGGGCTTTGGCACCTACAAGCTCAAGTACGGCCACCGCGGCATCAACCAGCCGGTGCAGGACCGTACGACCGGCAAGGTCGAGGTCACCGCGCACAACCACGGCTTCGCCGTCGACGCCCCGCTCGACCAGATCTCCGAGACCCCCTACGGCCGTGCCGAGGTCTCCCACGTCTGCCTCAACGACAACGTGGTGGAGGGCCTGCAGCTCCTCGACCGCCCGGCCTTCAGCGTCCAGTACCACCCCGAAGCGGCAGCCGGTCCGCACGACGCCGCCTACCTGTTCGACCGCTTCGTATCCCTGATGGAGGGCCAGCGTGCCTAAGCGCACCGATATCCAGTCCGTCCTGGTCATCGGCTCCGGCCCGATCGTCATCGGCCAGGCCGCCGAGTTCGACTACTCCGGCACCCAGGCGTGCCGCGTCCTGAAGTCCGAGGGCCTGCGCGTGATCCTCGTGAACTCCAACCCGGCGACGATCATGACCGACCCGGAGATCGCCGACGCCACCTACGTCGAGCCGATCACCCCGGAGTTCGTCGAGAAGATCATCGCCAAGGAGCGCCCCGACGCCCTGCTGCCCACCCTGGGCGGCCAGACGGCCCTCAACACGGCCATCTCCCTGCACGAGAACGGCGTCCTGCAGAAGTACGGCGTCGAACTGATCGGCGCCAACGTGCAGGCGATCCACAAGGGCGAGGACCGCGACCTGTTCAAAGAGGTCGTCGAGGAGGTCCGCAGGAAGATCGGGCACGGCGAGTCCGCCCGCTCCGTCATCTGCCACTCCATGGACGACGTCCTCGCGGGCGTCGAGACCCTCGGCGGCTACCCGGTCGTCGTCCGCCCGTCCTTCACCATGGGCGGCGCCGGCTCCGGCTTCGCCCACGACGAGGAGGAGCTGCGCCGCATCGCCGGCCAGGGCCTCACCCTCTCGCCGACCACCGAGGTGCTCCTGGAGGAGTCCATCCTCGGCTGGAAGGAGTACGAGCTGGAGCTGATGCGCGACAAGCACGACAACGTCGTGGTCGTCTGCTCCATCGAGAACTTCGACCCCATGGGCGTGCACACCGGCGACTCGATCACCGTGGCGCCCGCGATGACCCTGACCGACCGCGAGTACCAGGTGCTGCGCGACGTCGGCATCGCGATCATCCGCGAGGTCGGCGTCGACACCGGCGGCTGCAACATCCAGTTCGCGGTCAACCCCGAGGACGGCCGGGTCATCGTCATCGAGATGAACCCGCGCGTGTCGCGTTCCTCGGCCCTCGCCTCCAAGGCGACCGGCTTCCCGATCGCCAAGATCGCCGCCAAGCTCGCCGTCGGCTACACCCTCGACGAGATCCCGAACGACATCACGCAGGAGACCCCGGCCTCCTTCGAGCCCACGCTCGACTACGTGGTCGTCAAGGCCCCCCGCTTCGCCTTCGAGAAGTTCCCGCAGGCCGACTCCACGCTGACCACGACCATGAAGTCGGTCGGCGAGGCCATGGCCATCGGCCGCAACTTCACCGAGGCCTTCCAGAAGGCGCTGCGCTCGCTGGAGAAGAAGGGCAGCCAGTTCACCTTCGTCGGCGAGCCGGGCGACAAGGAAGAGCTGCTGCGCGCGTCGGTGCGGCCCACCGACGGCCGGATCAACACCGTCATGGGGGCCATCCGCGCGGGCGCCACGCCCGAGGAGGTCTTCGAGTACACCAAGATCGACCCCTGGTTCGTCGACCAGCTCTTCCTCATCAAGGAGATCGCCGACGAGCTCGCCGAGGCCGCCGAGCTGACGCCGGAGCTGCTCGCCGAGGCCAAGCGGCACGGCTTCTCCGACGTCCAGATCGCCGAGATCCGCGGCCTGCGCGAGGACGTCGTGCGCGAGGTGCGGCACGCGCTGGGCGTCCGCCCGGTGTACAAGACCGTCGACACCTGCGCCGCCGAGTTCGCCGCCAGGACGCCGTACTTCTACTCCTCCTACGACGAGGAGACCGAGGTCGCGCCGCGTGAGAAGCCCGCGGTCATCATCCTGGGCTCCGGCCCCAACCGCATCGGCCAGGGCATCGAGTTCGACTACTCCTGCGTCCACGCCTCCTTCGCACTGAGCGACGCGGGCTACGAGACGGTGATGGTCAACTGCAACCCCGAGACCGTCTCCACCGACTACGACACCTCCGACCGCCTGTACTTCGAGCCGCTGACGCTGGAAGACGTGCTGGAGATCGTCCACGCCGAGCAGCAGGCCGGCCCGGTGGCGGGCGTGATCGTGCAGCTGGGCGGCCAGACCCCGCTGGGCCTGTCGCAGGCGCTCAAGGACAACGGCGTGCCGATCGTGGGCACCTCCCCGGAGGCCATCCACGCCGCCGAGGACCGCGGCGCCTTCGGCCGCGTGCTCGCCGAGGCCGGCCTGCCGGCCCCCAAGCACGGCACCGCCACCACCTTCGCCGAGGCCAAGGCCATCGCCGACGAGATCGGCTACCCGGTCCTGGTGCGGCCGTCGTACGTCCTCGGCGGGCGCGGCATGGAGATCGTCTACGACGAGACCCGCCTCGCGTCCTACATCGCCGAGTCGACCGAGATCAGCCCCTCCCGGCCGGTCCTCGTCGACCGCTTCCTCGACGACGCCATCGAGATCGACGTCGACGCGCTCTACGACGGCCAGGAGCTCTACCTCGGCGGCGTCATGGAGCACATCGAGGAGGCCGGCATCCACTCCGGCGACTCGGCGTGCGCGCTGCCCCCGATCACGCTCGGCGGCTTTGACATCAAGCGCCTGCGGGCCTCGACCGAGGCCATCGCCAAGGGCGTCGGCGTCCGCGGCCTGATCAACATCCAGTTCGCGATGGCCGGGGACATCCTCTACGTCCTGGAGGCCAACCCGCGCGCGTCCCGCACCGTCCCCTTCACCTCGAAGGCGACCGCGGTGCCGCTGGCGAAGGCCGCCGCCCGCATCTCGCTCGGCGCGACCGTCGCCGAGCTGCGCGCCGAGGGCCTGCTCCCGGCGACCGGCGACGGCGGCGAGCTGCCGCTCGACGCGCCGATCTCCGTCAAGGAGGCGGTCATGCCGTGGTCGCGCTTCCGCGACGTCCAGGGCCGCGGCGTCGACACGGTCCTCGGCCCGGAGATGCGCTCCACCGGCGAGGTCATGGGCATCGACGCCGTCTTCGGCACGGCCTACGCCAAGTCGCAGGCCGGCGCCTACGGCCCGCTGCCCACCAAGGGCCGCGCCTTCATCTCGGTCGCCAACCGCGACAAGCGGTCGATGATCTTCCCCGCGCGCGAGCTGGTCGCCCACGGCTTCGAGCTGATGGCCACCTCCGGCACCGCCGAGGTCCTCAAGCGCAACGGCATCAACGCCACCGTCGTGCGCAAGCAGTCCGAGGGCACCGGCCCGAACGGCGAGAAGACCATCGTCCAGCTCATCCACGACGGCGAGGTCGACCTCATCGTCAACACCCCGTACGGCACCGGAGGCCGCCTCGACGGCTACGAGATCCGTACGGCGGCCGTGGCGCGCTCGGTCCCGTGCCTGACGACGGTCCAGGCGCTCGCCGCCGCCGTCCAGGGCATCGACGCCCTCAACCACGGTGACGTGGGCGTGCGTTCGCTCCAGGAACACGCCGAACACCTGACCGCGGCCCGCGACTAGCAGCCGACAGGGGGACACCGGAAACGGTGTCCCCCTCGTCGTGAGGACACCATGTACAAGATCTTCTTCAACCTCGTCTTCCGGCGCATGGACCCGGAAGCGGCGCACTACCTGGCCTTCCGCTGGATCCGCCTCGCCGCCCGCGTCCCCGTGCTGCGCACCTTCGTCGCCGCCGCCCTCGCGCCCCGCCACAAGGAGCTGCGCACCGAGGCGTTCGGGCTGCGCATGCACGGCCCGTTCGGGCTGGCCGCGGGCTTCGACAAGAACGCCGTGGCCATCGACGGCATGTCGATGCTCGGCTTCGACCACGTCGAGATCGGCACCGTCACCGGGGAGGCCCAGCCCGGCAACCCGAAGAAGCGGCTGTTCCGCCTGGTGCCGGACCGGGCGCTGATCAACCGGATGGGCTTCAACAACGAGGGCTCGCTGGCCGTCGCGGCCCGCCTCGCCTCCCGCGAGCCGGTCTTCAAGACGGTCGTGGGCGTCAACATCGGAAAGACCAAGGTCGTCCCGGAGGAGGACGCCGTCGGCGACTACGTGAAGTCGACCGAGCGGCTCGCGCCGTACGCCGACTACCTGGTCGTGAACGTCTCCTCCCCGAACACGCCCGGGCTGCGCAACCTGCAGGCCACCGAGGCCCTGCGGCCGCTGCTGAGCGCCGTCCGCGAGGCCGCCGACCGCACCGTGACCACGCGCCGGGTGCCGCTCCTCGTCAAGATCGCGCCGGACCTCGCCGACGAGGACGTCGACGCCGTCGCCGACCTCGCCGTCGAACTCGGCCTGGACGGGATCATCGCCACCAACACCACCATCGCGCGCGAGGGCGTCGGTCTGACCTCCGACCCCGCGCTGGTGAAGGAGACGGGCGGGCTCTCCGGCGCCCCGCTCAAGGCGCGCTCCCTGGAGGTGCTGCGCCGCCTCTACGCGCGCGTGGGCGACCGCATCACCCTGGTGGGCGTCGGCGGCGTCGAGAACGCCGAGGACGCCTGGCAGCGCATCCTCGCCGGCGCCACGCTCGTGCAGGGCTACAGCGCGTTCGTCTACGAGGGGCCCTTCTGGGGCCGAGCCATCCACAAGGGCCTCGCCGCGCGCCTGCGCACGAGCCCGTACGCCACCCTCGCCGACGCGGTCGGCGCCGACGTGAGGAAGTCCGCATGAGCGTTCTCGAACCCTTCGGCACCCGTCTGCGCCGCGCCATGGACGCCCGCGGCCCGCTGTGCGTCGGCATCGACCCGCACGCGTCCCTGCTCACCGAGTGGGGCCTGAACGACGACGTGGCCGGCCTGGAGCGGTTCAGCCGCACGGTGGTCGAGGCGGTGGCCGACCGGGTCGCCGTCCTCAAGCCCCAGAGCGCCTTCTTCGAGCGCTTCGGCTCGCGCGGGGTCGCCGTCCTGGAGAAGACGGTCCAGGAGGCGCGCGCGGCCGGGGCGCTGGTCGTGACGGACGCCAAGCGCGGCGACATCGGCTCCACCATGGCCGGGTACGCCGAGGCGTTCCTGCACAAGGACTCCCCGCTGTTCTCGGACGCCCTGACCGTCTCGCCCTACCTGGGCTACGGATCGCTCAGCCCGGCCGTCGCGCTGGCCCGGGAGAGCGGCACGGGCCTGTTCGTGCTGGCCCTGACCTCCAACCCGGAGGGCGGCGAGGTCCAGCACGCGGTGCGCCCGGACGGCCGGAACGTCGGCGCGACGATCCTGGGCCATCTGGCGGCCGAGAACGAGGGTGAGGAGCCGCTGGGCTCCTTCGGTGCCGTCGTGGGCGCCACGCTGGGCGACCTGTCCTCGTACGACCTGGCGATCAACGGACCGCTCCTGGCGCCCGGGGTCGGCGCCCAGGGGGCCACCCCGGCGGACCTTCCGAAGGTCTTCGGGGCCGCCGTGCGCAACGTCGTGCCGAACGTCAGCCGGGGCGTGCTCCGCCACGGACCCGACCTCGCCGCGCTGCGCGCTTCCGCGGACCGTTTCGCGGAGGAGATCCGGACGGCGCTGGCCGGCGTGTGAGCTGTACCACGTGAAGGGCCCCCGGGACGGCCGCATGAGGCGTTCATGACGGCCGTCTTCGGCGTTCCAGAAGGTCGCGGGAGTCTTCCAACAGGTGTTCGGGAGCCCGCTTGAGTCTGAATACATCCTCAAATCCGGGGCATTATGTCCTAAATGTCCGGCCTGACGGAGGCTGACCAGGACTTTTCCGCTGTTCTCGCTGACTCTGGCGGACTTGACCGCTAGTCTCCGACGAGAGTCAAAGGGCAAGCGTGTTGCTCGTGGCTCCCCAGGTGTGGGGCGACTAGGTTCCTCACCGGTCCGTATCCGACAGTTCGACATCCGAGGTGACGTAGGCGTGGCTCTTCCGCCCCTTACCCCTGAACAGCGCGCAGCCGCGCTCGAAAAGGCCGCCGCGGCTCGCCGGGAGCGGGCCGAGGTCAAGAATCGACTCAAGCACTCCGGCGCCTCCCTGCACGAGGTCATCAAGCAGGGCCAGGAGAACGACGTCATCGGCAAGATGAAGGTCTCCGCGCTGCTCGAGTCCCTGCCGGGCGTGGGCAAGGTCCGCGCCAAGCAGATCATGGAACGACTCGGCATCTCCGAGAGCCGCCGGGTTCGCGGCCTCGGCTCCAACCAGATCGCTTCCCTGGAGCGTGAGTTCGGCAGCACCGGTTCCTGAGTCCGGGACCTTGGGACCGGGAGTCCCGGGCACACCGGGATTGCTGGAATAATCGCTGCATGGCTGCAACATTCCGGGGGACGACCCCCGAGCCCCCGGACGCACGTCCGCGGCTGACCGTGCTCTCCGGCCCCTCCGGGGTCGGCAAGAGCACGGTCGTCGCCCATATGCGCAAGGAACACCCCGAGGTCTGGCTCTCGGTGTCGGCGACGACCCGCAGGCCCCGCCCCGGCGAGAAGCACGGCGTCCAGTACTTCTTCGTCACCGACGAGGAGATGGACAAGCTGATCGCCAACGGCGAGCTGCTGGAGTGGGCCGAGTTCGCCGGCAACCGCTACGGCACGCCGCGCGCGGCCGTCCTGGAGCGGCTGGAGGCGGGGGAGCCCGTCCTGCTGGAGATCGACCTCCAGGGCGCCCGGCAGGTGCGCGAGTCGATGACCGACGCCCAGCTGGTGTTCCTGGCCCCTCCCTCATGGGAGGAGCTCGTGCGCCGGCTCACCGGACGGGGCACCGAACCGCCCGAGGTGATCGAGCGTCGCCTCGACGCGGCGAAGGTCGAACTGGCCGCCGAGCCGGAGTTCGACGTGACCTTGGTCAACACCTCCGTCGAGGACGTGGCTCGCGAGCTGCTAGCCTTGATGGATGTTCTGTGATCGCACGTGATGTGATCACGACCGATCTTTTCCCATCCATCGGAAGGTAGAGCGTGTCCTCTTCCATCTCCGCGCCCGAGGGCATCATCAACCCGCCGATCGACGAGCTCCTCGAGGCCACCGACTCGAAGTACAGCCTCGTGATCTACGCGGCCAAGCGGGCCCGCCAGATCAACGCGTACTACTCGCAGCTCGGCGAGGGCCTCCTCGAGTACGTCGGTCCGCTCGTCGACACCCACGTGCACGAGAAGCCGCTCTCGATCGCCCTGCGTGAGATCAACGCGGGTCTGCTGACGTCCGAGGCCGTCGAAGGCCCCGCGCAGTAGGACTCTCATATCGCGGTTGACTTATCCACAGGCCCGGCAGCGCGACTGTCGGGCCTGTGGTGTGTAGTGGGACCTGCACGTTGCCGAGCCGGGGAGAGACGGTGGACAAGCCCAAGGTCGTTCTGGGGGTCAGCGGTGGCATCGCCGCGTACAAGGCCTGTGAGCTGCTGCGCAGGCTGACGGAGTCGGGTCACGACGTCCGCGTGGTGCCGACGGCCTCCGCGCTGCACTTCGTCGGCGCCGCCACCTGGTCCGCGCTCTCCGGTCACCCCGTCTCCACCGAGGTCTGGGACGACGTCCACGAGGTCCCGCACGTCCGCATCGGCCAGCACGCGGACCTGGTCGTCGTGGCCCCCGCCACCGCGGACATGCTCGCCAAGGCCGCCCACGGACTCGCCGACGACCTGCTCACCAACACCCTCCTGACCGCCCGCTGCCCGGTCGTCTTCGCCCCCGCCATGCACACCGAGATGTGGGAGCACCCGGCCACCCAGGAGAACGTGGCGACGCTGCGCCGCCGCGGCGCCGTCGTCATCGAGCCCGCCGTCGGCCGCCTCACCGGCGTCGACACCGGCAAGGGCCGGCTGCCCGACCCCGCCGAGATCTTCGAGGTCTGCCGGCGCGTCCTCGCCCGGGGCGTCACCGCACCCGACCTCGTCGGCCGGCACGTCGTCGTCAGCGCGGGCGGCACCCGCGAACCCCTCGACCCGGTCCGCTTCCTCGGCAACCGCTCCTCCGGCAAGCAGGGCTACGCCCTCGCCCGCACCGCCGCCGCGCGCGGCGCCCGCGTCACGCTGGTCGCCGCCAACACCGGCATGGCGGACCCGGCCGGCGTCGACGTCGTCCAGGTCGGCACGGCCGTGCAGCTGCGCGAGGCGGTGCTCAAGGCCGCCGCGGACGCCGACGCGGTCGTCATGGCCGCGGCCGTCGCGGACTTCCGCCCCGCGGCCTACGCCGCCGGGAAGATCAAGAAGAGGGACGGCCAGGACCCCGAGCCGGTCGTGCTGGTGCGGAATCCGGACATCCTCGCGGAGATCTCCTCCGAACGGCCCCGTGAGGGGCAGGTGATCGTGGGCTTCGCCGCCGAGACCGACGACGTCCTGGCCAACGGCCGTTCCAAGCTGCGGCGCAAGGGCTGCGACCTCCTCGTGGTGAACGAGGTGGGCGAGCGCAAGACGTTCGGCTCCGAGGAGAACGAGGCGGTGGTGCTGGGCGCGGACGGCACCGAGACGCCGGTGCCGCACGGGCCGAAGGAACATCTGGCCGAAATCGTCTGGGACCTGGTGGCGGAGCGGCTCCACTGAAGGTTTCATTCGCTTCTCGGACCTCTCAAACCTCTGCCACAGGGGTGTGGCGACCCTGGCCAAGCCCGCAGGGGATTGGGCAGAATGCCCGTGCCGCTGGTCACAGCCCTCCCGAGAGGCGAGACGGGGAGGCCAGTGGCCGAGACCGACCGATAAACTGTTCTCGGACGGTGCCGGGCGCAGCCCCCGAGCCCGTCCGCCCATGATCAGCCAGCAGCCGCTGCAACCCCAGGGAGCGTTGTGTCCCGTCGCCTGTTCACCTCGGAGTCCGTGACCGAGGGTCACCCCGACAAGATCGCTGACCAGATCAGCGACACCATTCTCGACGCGCTCCTGCGGGAGGACCCGACCTCCCGGGTCGCCGTCGAGACGCTGATCACCACCGGCCTGGTGCACGTGGCCGGAGAGGTCACCACCAAGACCTACGCGGACATCGCGACCCTCGTCCGCAACAAGATCCTCGAGATCGGCTACGACTCCTCCAAGAAGGGCTTCGACGGCGCTTCCTGCGGTGTCTCGGTCTCGATCGGCGCCCAGTCGCCGGACATCGCGCAGGGCGTGGACACGGCGTACGAGTCCCGGGTCGAGGGCGACGAGGACGAACTCGACAAGCAGGGCGCCGGCGACCAGGGCCTGATGTTCGGCTACGCCACGGACGAGACGCCGACCCTCATGCCGCTGCCGATCTTCCTGGCGCACCGCCTGTCCAAGCGCCTGTCCGAGGTCCGCAAGAACGGCACCATCCCCTACCTGCGCCCCGACGGCAAGACGCAGGTCACCATCGAGTACGACGGCGACAAGGCCGTCCGCCTCGACACGGTCGTCGTCTCCTCGCAGCACGCGTCCGACATCGACCTCGACTCGCTCCTCGCACCCGACATCCGCGAGTTCGTCGTCGAGGCGGAGCTCAAGGCGCTCCTGGACGAGGGCATCAAGCTCGACACCGAGAACTACCGCCTCCTGGTCAACCCGACCGGCCGCTTCGAGATCGGCGGCCCGATGGGCGACGCGGGCCTGACCGGCCGCAAGATCATCATCGACACGTACGGCGGCATGGCCCGCCACGGCGGCGGCGCGTTCTCGGGCAAGGACCCGTCCAAGGTGGACCGCTCGGCCGCCTACGCGATGCGCTGGGTCGCCAAGAACGTCGTCGCGGCGGGCCTCGCCTCCCGCTGCGAGGTCCAGGTCGCCTACGCGATCGGCAAGGCCGAGCCCGTCGGCCTGTTCGTCGAGACCTTCGGCACCGCCACCATCGAC
The DNA here is from genome assembly GCF_023516615.1 of Streptomyces panaciradicis. GTDB lineage: Bacteria > Actinomycetota > Actinomycetes > Streptomycetales > Streptomycetaceae > Streptomyces > Streptomyces panaciradicis. The sequence continues at coordinate 75,040 of NZ_JAMGBF010000020.1, read as the reverse complement.
CACGAGAAGATCGAGAAGGCGATCGACGAGGTCTTCGACCTGCGTCCGGCCGCCATCATCCGCGACCTCGACCTGCTCCGCCCGATCTACGCCCAGACGGCGGCCTACGGCCACTTCGGCCGCGAGCTGCCCGAGTTCACCTGGGAGCGGACGGACCGGGTGGAGGCGCTGCAGAAGGCCGTCGGCCTGTAACCCTCCCCGTCGTCGCAGGGCCCGGTTCCCCTCGGGGGGCCGGGCCCTCTTCGTCGTTCCCGGGGATCGCCACGGCGCCGTCTGTCAGTGGCATTTGGTAAGAATGCAAGCGTGAGCAGCGAGAACGGATCGGGGGGCGGTGGCGGCGAGGGTGCGCCGCCGGAGCAGCTTGCGCTCATCAGGGAGAGTGTGCGGAAGGCCAGGGAGCCGCGGGCCAAGCCGCGGACCTGGCGGGGCGCCGCGCTGGCCGGGCAGTTGCCGGTCGCCCGGGTGCTCGTCGACAAGGGGGTGCTGCACCTCGACCGGTACTTCGACTACGCGGTGCCGGAGGAACTCGACGCCGACGCCCAGCCCGGCGTCCGGGTGCGGGTGCGGTTCGGGGCCGGGCGGCACCGCGTGCGGGACGGGCGCCGCGAGGGCGGCGGGCTGATCGACGGCTTCCTGATCGAGCGGCGCGCCGAGTCCGACTACTCGGGGCCGCTGGCCGCGCTCGCCCAGGTCGTCTCGCCCGAGCCGGTGCTGAGCGAGGAACTGCTGGGGCTCGCCCGAGCCGTCGCCGACCGGTACGCGGGCAGCCTCGCCGACGTGCTGCAGCTCGCCGTGCCGCCGCGCAGCGCCCGCGCCGAGCAGCGGCCCTCGCCCGAGCCCCTGCCGCCGCCCGGAGCGCCGGAGACGGGGTCCTGGGCGCGGTACGAGCGGGGGGCCGCGTTCCTGGAGTCGCTGGCGTCCGGCGGAGCCCCCCGTGCCGTGTGGAACGCGCTGCCCGGGCCGGCGTGGAGCGAGGAGATCGCGCGGGCCGTGGTGGCGACGCTGGCCTCCGGACGCGGGGCCCTCGTCGTCCTGCCGGACGGGCGGGCCGTCGCGCGCGTGGACGCCGCGCTGACCGCTCTGCTGGGGGAGGGGCGGCACGCGGTGCTCACCGCCGACGCCGGGCCCGAGAAGCGGTACCGGGAGTGGCTGGCGGTGCGGCGCGGGTCCGTACGGGCCGTCGTCGGAACCAGGGCCGCCATGTTCGCTCCCGTGCGGGACCTCGGGCTCGTGGCCATCTGGGACGACGGCGACGACAGCCACAGCGAACTGCACGCCCCTCAGCCGCATGCGCGCGAGGTGCTGCTGTTGCGGGCCGCGCTGGACAAGTGCGGCTTCCTGCTGGGCGGGTGGAGCTGCACCGTGGAGGCGGCCCAGCTCGTCGAGAGCGGCTGGGCGCGGCCGCTCGTAGCAGCGCGGGAGCAGGTGCGGGCTTTCGCGCCGCTCGTGCGGACGGTGGGGGACACCGATCTAGCGCGCGACGAGGCCGCCCGGGCCGCCCGGCTGCCGACCCTCGCCTGGCAGGCCGTCCGCGAGGGGCTGCGCCACGGGCCGGTGCTCGTACAGGTGCCCCGGCGGGGATACGTGCCGCGGATGGCGTGCGCCAACTGCCGTGCGCCCGCCCGGTGCCGGCACTGTTCCGGGCCGCTGGAGGGGCAGGAGTCGGGGGCGGCGCTGCGGTGCGGCTGGTGCGGGCGTGAGGAGAGCGGCTGGCACTGCCCGGAGTGCGGCGGATTCCGGCTGCGGGCGCAGGTCGTGGGTGCGCGCCGGACCGCTGAGGAACTCGGGCGGGCCTTCCCGGCCGTGCCGGTGCGGACCTCGGGGCGTGAGCAGGTGCTGGACACCGTGCCGGAGGCGCCCGCGCTGATCGTCAGCACCCCGGGGGCCGAGCCCGTCGCCGAGGGCGGTTATGCGGCCGCGCTGCTGCTGGACGGCTGGGCGATGCTCGGGCGGCCCGATCTGCGGGCCGGCGAGGACGCGCTGCGGCGGTGGATCGCGGCCGCCGCGCTGGTCCGGCCGCAGGGCGCCGGGGGCACCGTGGTCGTCGTGGCGGAACCGACGCTGCGGCCCGTGCAGGCGCTGGTGCGCTGGAACCCCGTCGGACACGCGGTGCGCGAACTCGGCGAGCGGGCCGAGCTGAGCTTTCCGCCCGTGTCACGGATGGCGGCGGTGTCGGGGACGTCGGAGGCGGTCGCCGAGTTCCTGCGCATGGCCGAACTGCCGTCGGAGGCCCAGGTGCTGGGGCCCGTTCCTCTGCCGGTCACGTCGGTGGGCCGGCCGCGGCGGGTGGGGGCGCCGCCTCCCGGTGAGCACTGGGAGCGGGCGCTGGTGCGTGTGCCGCCCGGCAGCGGAGCCGCGCTCGCCTCGGCGTTGAAGGCCGCACAGGCGGCGCGGACGGCCCGGGGCGCCGGGGCCGGCGAAGCGGCGGCGGTCCGGGTGCGCATCGATCCACCGGACATCGGCTGAGTCTCCTCGACTCTCGCCTCGGGCGCCGCCGTTGCCGCGGTTCGCGCGGCTGTGACGGTTGCGGCGGCGCCGGCCGGGCCCGTACCGGAGGCCGCGGGGCGGCCCGGCGTGCGGGTGCGCCGCGGCACGAGGCGGGCCTTCTGCCCACACAGAGGGCGCGGCACCAGGCGGGCCCTCTGCCCACACAGAGGCCACCCGCCTTCTGCCCACACAGAGGCCACCCGGAGGAAGCGCTGCCCCGGCGGCCGAGCCGGCACGTCCCTGCCCGCGTCCCGGGCAAGCGTCTGCCCTCCCGGAGCCGGATGTGGGCCGGGAGGGCAGGAGGAAAAGGTGGTTCAGCCGTTGCGTGGGCCGGGGAAGGCCGTCGGCCGGGCCTCCTCGCGGAGGGCGGGGCTGCCCGCCGTCGGCTGGGTGGGCATGGCGCGGGCCGCGGGAACCGTCGGCACCGTGGGGAGGCCCGTGTTCACGCCGACCGTCCTGCTCGCCGACGGCTCGGCCGTGCGCTCGGCCTCGGCGGCGGCCTGGGCCGCGGCACGACGGGCGCCGTAACGGCGGTGCACCGCCTGCTTGGTGACGCCGAGTGCGGAACCCACCGCGTCCCACGAGAAGCCGAGGGAGCGGTCGAAGTCGACCGCCGCCGTCACCAGGGTCTCGACGCTGTCCCGCAGTTCCTGGGCGAGCCGGACGGTCGGGGCGGGGGCCCGTCCGTAGACGACGAAGCCCGTGGAGGGGCCGGAGCGGCGCGGGCGGTAGACGTTGCCCAACTGGGCGGTGAGCGTGCGCAGTGCGTCCACCTGCCGGCGGACCCGCTCGATGTCCCGCACCAGCAAGTGCAGGCTGGCCCGAGCCTGGGCGTCGTGGGTTGCATGGTCGGCCATGAACAAGCCTCTCGAACCGGCGTTGAAAAGGATCGGGCCGCGCTGAAGCGGCCCTTTGTGGTCAACTCTTTCTTGACCAACGCGGCAACGCTCCGCGGGTCACGCAGTGGGGGCGTGTGGGCATATGCGCGCGCCCCGGCCGCAGGCGGCGCGCCTCGGCCGACGGCCGCGGGCCGGCCCTTCCGCCGCCCGCACCAGCCGTTTCCCGTCGGCCCCGAGGTCATAGACTGGGTCGCTGCCCGCACCCCGCTCCCCGAGAGGTCCGAACCCACCCATGAAGCTCGTCTTCGCCGGGACCCCCGAGGTCGCCGTTCCCGCCCTGGACGCTCTGATCTCCTCCGGGCGGCACGAGGTCGCCGCCGTCGTCACGCGGCCCGACGCGCCGGCGGGACGAGGGCGGCGGCTGGTCGCGTCGCCCGTGGCCCAGCGGGCGGAGGAGGCCGGCATCGAGGTGCTGAAGCCGCTCAAGCCGCGCGACCCGGAGTTCCTGGAGCGGCTGCGGGAGATCGCGCCCGACTGCTGTCCCGTCGTGGCCTACGGCGCCCTGCTGCCGCGCGTGGCCCTCGACGTCCCCGCCCACGGCTGGGTCAACCTGCACTTCTCACTGCTGCCCGCCTGGCGGGGCGCGGCGCCCGTGCAGCACTCCCTGATGGCCGGGGACGAGATCACGGGAGCCTCGACCTTCCTGATCGAGGAGGGACTGGACTCCGGGCCCGTCTACGGCACCGTCACGGAGGAGATCCGGCCCACCGACACCAGCGGCGACCTGCTCACCCGGCTCGCCTTCGCCGGCGCCGGCCTGCTCGCCGCGACCATGGACGGCATCGAGGACGGCACGCTGAAGGCCGTACCGCAGCCGGCCGACGGCATTACCCTGGCCCCGAAGATCACCGTCGAGGACGCCCAGGTGGACTGGCGGGCACCCGCGTTGCGGGTCGACCGGGTCGTGCGCGGCTGCACGCCCGCGCCCGGCGCCTGGACCGTCTTCCGGGGCGAGCGGCTCAAGCTCATCCAGGTCGCGCCCGTGCCGGAGCGGACCGACCTCGCGCCCGCCGAGCCGGCCGTCGGCAAGAACAGCGTGCACGTCGGCACCGGCTCGTACGCCGTGGAGCTGCTGTGGGTGCAGGCCCAGGGCAAGAAGCCGATGCGGGCCGCCGACTGGGCCCGTGGGGTGCGCATCGCGGACGGCGAGAGCCTCGGCTAGCAACCGGCCGGCCCGGGCGACGTACGCTGGGGACGTATTTCCCTGATCTCACCTCCGGAGCACCTTTTTCGTGAGCGACACCCCCCGTGGGCCCCGCAAGCCCGGCAAGCCCTACCGGCGGCCCAAGAAGGACCCCGTCCGCATCCTCGCCTTCGAGGCGCTGAGGGCCGTGGACGAGCGGGACGCCTACGCCAACCTCGTCCTGCCGCCGCTGCTGCGCAAGGCGCGGGAGAAGGAGGGGCCCGAGCGGTTCGACGGGCGGGACGCGGCGCTGGCGACCGAGCTGGTCTACGGGACGCTGCGGTGGCAGGGGACGTACGACGCGGTCATCGCGGCCTGTGTCGACCGGCCGCTGCGCGAGGTCGACCCGCCGGTGCTCGATGTGCTCAGCCTCGGCGTGCACCAGCTGCTGGGCACCCGGATCCCGACGCACGCCGCCGTCTCCGCCTCCGTGGAGCTCGCGCGCGTCGTGCTCGGCGACGGGCGGGCCAAGTTCGTCAACGCCGTGCTGCGCAAGGTCGCCCAGCACGATCTCGCCGGGTGGATCGAGCAGGTCGCGCCGTCCTACGACGAGGACCCCGAGGACCATCTCGCCGTCGTGCACTCGCATCCGCGCTGGGTGGTCTCCGCGCTGTGGGACTCGCTCGGCGGCGGACGCGCCGGCATCGAGGCGCTGCTGGCGGCCGACAACGAGCGGCCCGAGGTGACCCTCGTCGCGCGTCCCGGCCGCTGCACGACCGAGGAGCTGCTCGACGAGGAGGCCGCGGTGCCGGGGCGCTGGTCGCCGTACGCCGTGCGGCTGGCCGAGGGCGGCGAGCCCGGGGCGATCGGGGCCGTGCGGGAGGGGCGGGCCGGCGTGCAGGACGAGGGCAGCCAGCTCGTCGCGCTCGCACTGGCCAACGCGCCGCTGGACGGGCCCGACGAGCGGTGGCTCGACGGGTGCGCGGGACCGGGCGGGAAGGCCGCGCTGCTGGCGGCCGTGGCCGCCGCCCGCGGGGCCGTGCTGCTCGCCTCCGAGAAGCAGCCGCACCGGGCCGGCCTGGTCGCCAAGGCACTCAGCGGCAACCCCGGGCCGTATCAGGTCATCGCGGCCGACGGCACCCGCCCGCCGTGGCGGCCCGGCTCCTTCGACCGGGTGCTGATGGACGTGCCCTGCACCGGGCTCGGCGCTCTGCGGCGGCGACCCGAGGCGCGCTGGCGGCGCCGCCCCGAGGACCTGGAGGGTTTCGCGCCCCTGCAGCGGGCCCTGCTGCACTCCGCCCTGGACGCCGTGCGCGTCGGCGGCGTGGTCGGCTACGCCACCTGCTCGCCGCATCTCGCCGAGACCCGTGCCGTCGTCGACGACGTGCTCAAGCAGCGCACCGAGACCGAACTCCTCGACGTCCGGCCGCTGCTGCCGGGCGTACCGGACCTGGGCGGGGGCCCCGACGTACAGCTGTGGCCGCATCTGCACGGGACCGACGCCATGTATCTGGCGCTCATTCGGAGGACTGGCTGACCCTGGGCCCGACCGCCTCGGCGGGACGGGTCTCCCCGTCGGCGCGGGACAGGTGGTGCGGCCACCACACCTTCTTGCCCACGTCCAGGAAGAGCGACGTCACCAGCACCGACCGCACGATGAACGTGTCCAGCAGCACGCCCAGCGCCACCGCGAAGCCGATCTCGGCGAAGCCCACCATGGGCAGCGTGGCCAGCGCGGCGAAGGTGCCCGCGAGGACCAGGCCGGCCGAGGTGATGACCGCGCCGGTGGCGGCGAGACCCGTGACCACGCCGGGGCGGGTCCCCTGGCGCACGGCCTCCTCGCGGATGCGGGTGGTCAGGAAGATGTTGTAGTCGATGCCGAGAGCCACCAGGAAGACGAAGACGAAGAGCGGGAAGGCCACGTCCTCGCCCGCGTAGCCGAATATGTGCCGGAACACCAGGGCGCTCAGCCCCAGCGCGGTGGCCAGCGACAGACAGACGGTCGCGACCAGCAGCAGCGGGCCCACCAGCGCGCGCAGCAGGAGGGCGAGCACCAGCAGGACGACGGCCAGGACCAGCGGGATCACCAGGTAGTTGTCGTGGACCTGGGCGTTCTCCATGTCCAGCAGCGCCGCCGTGCCACCGCCCACCAGGGCGTGGGCGCCCGGCACGGCGTGCGCCGCGTCGCGCACCCGCTGCACGGTCGCCTTGGCCGCGTCGCTGTCGGAGGGCGCCCGCATGGTCGCCTCCAGCAGCACCTGGCCGTTGTGCTCGGGCGCCGCGCCGGGCGGTATGCCGATGCTCTGCGGGACGACACCGCGGTCCGCGGCGACGGCGCGGCCCACCTGCTCGGCCCGCGCCCGGTCGGCGACGATGACGAGCGGATCGCCGGTGCCCGCCGGGAAGTAGCGTGCGGAGACCTTCTGTCCGGTGATGGAGTCCGGGGTGTTGGTGAAGGCGTCCGCGTTGGCGATCCCGTCCGCCCGCAACTGGAACAGGCCCAGCGACAGCGCGACCAGCACCGCGGTCGTGATGCCCCAGATCATCCGCGGGCGCACGGCGATACTGCGGCCCATGCGGGCCCAGATTCCCCGCTCGGTGGGATCGGCCGAGCCGTGGTGCGGGATCGCGGGCCAGAAGATCCACCGGCCGAAGACCAGCAGCAGGGCCGGGAAGAGGGTGAGCATGGCCAGCAGCGCGACCACGACGCCGATGGCGGCCACCGGCCCCAGGCCGCGGGTGGAGTTCATCTCGGCGACCAGGAGCACCAGCATGCTCAGCACGACGGTGGCGCCGGAGGCGAGGACCGCGGGGCCGGCCCGGTTCATGGCGAGCTCCATCGCCTCGTGGCGGTCCGTGTGCCGCCGCAGCTCCTCCCGGTAGCGGGCGACGAGCAGCAGCGCGTAGTCGGTGCCCGCGCCGAAGACGAGGACCGTCAGGATGCCCGCGCTCTGCCCGTTGACCGTCAGACCGGCGTGTTTGGCGAGCACGTAGATCAGCGCCTGTGCCGTGAACAGGGCGGCCACCACCCCGATCAGCGGCACGAACAGCAGCGTCGGACTGCGGTAGGTGAACAGCAGGATCACCACGACGATGGCCATCGCCGAGAACAGCAGCGTGGAGTCGATGCCCTCGAAGGCCTTGGAGAAGTCCGCGGACGTGCCGCCCGGCCCGGTGATGTGCACCGCCAGTCCGCCGCCGCCCCTGCCCACCTGTTCGCGGATGGAGTCGACCGCGGGCGCGATGCGCTGCCAGCCCTGCGCGTCCATGGTGATGGGCACGTAGATCTGCGCGGCGCGCGGCGCGGTCGCACGGTCGTAGACCGGGCCGCGGGTCTCGGCGCCGCGAACGCCGTGGGCACTCAGCGTCCTGATCTGCCGGACGTCCTGCGCGATCTGCTGCCGGTCGCGGACCGTCAGGCCGTCCGCGCGGACGTAGACGACCACCGCCGGGATCTGCTCGGGCCTGAAGTGCTCGGAGGCGTTCAGGGCCCGGGTGGACTCGGCGGAACCGGGCAGCCAGGACTGGGCGTCGTTGTCCTGGGCGCTGTTGAGCTTCGAACCGAACGGGGCCGCGATCACCAGGACCACCAGCCACAGGATCACGATCAGCCACTTCGAGCGCCGGCCGCACACGAACCGGACGGCGTTCCGCTTCCAGACGTACAGCTGCCGCATGGCTACCCCCGTGGATGTACGTGGTGCCGTACGGCGGCCCAGCATGGCACGCGGCGGCCGCGGACGGCATCCGATGAACGGCTCAGGTCCGGACCGGCGCGAACAAACGTGCCCGGACATGGCAGGCTTGGGTCATGGCCGTGCAGATCAACCCCAGCATCCTGTCCGCAGACTTCGCCCGCCTCGCGGACGAGGCGAAGGCGGTCAAGGGAGCCGACTGGCTCCACGTCGACGTCATGGACAACCATTTCGTCCCGAACCTCACGCTCGGTGTGCCGGTCGTAGAGTCCCTGGCCCGTGCGACGGACACCCCGCTGGACTGCCATCTGATGATCGAGGCCCCCGATCGGTGGGCGCCCCAGTACGTGGAAGCGGGGGCCGGTTCCGTCACCTTCCACGTCGAGGCGGCCACCGCCCCGGTGCGGCTGGCCCGGGAGATCCGGGCCAAGGGCGCCCGAGCCTCCATGGCGCTGCGGCCCGCGACGCCCATCGAGCCGTACGAGGATCTGCTGCCGGAGCTCGACATGCTGCTGATCATGACGGTCGAGCCGGGCTTCGGCGGGCAGGCGTTCCTGGACATCATGCTTCCGAAGATTCGGCGCACCCGCGAGTTGATCAGCAAGCACGGGCTGGAGCTGTGGCTCCAGGTCGACGGCGGGGTCTCGGCCGCCACCATCGAGCGCTGCGCGGAGGCCGGCGCGGACGTCTTCGTCGCGGGTTCCGCGGTGTACGGGGCCGACGACCCCGCCGAGGCGGTACGTGCCCTGCGCAACCAGGCGGAGTCGGTGACCGCTGAGGCGTCCTGGGCGTGCGACCACTGAGCCACAGGTCGGTGAACAGCTGTGAACGGCGCCCATCGGGGCGGATCAACTACGCCGGATCTGCAAGGATGAACGGCGAATCCAGAGTGTGAACAGCAGTGAGGAGAACGCCGTGTCGGGTATGACGGCGGGCGGCCGGTCAGCAGTGCGGATGGGACCCGCCGAGCTGGTGCAGGCGGCGGCCATGGCCCGCCGCTTCTACCTCGAGGGCAAGTCCAAGATCCAGATCGCGGAGGAGTTCGGCGTCAGCCGCTTCAAGGTGGCCCGGGTCCTGGAGACCGCCCTCGAACGGGATCTCGTACGCATCGAGATCCGAGTCCCGGCCGAGCTGGACGCGGAGCGCTCGGACGCGCTGCGCGCCCGCTACGGCCTCAGGCACGCCGTCGTGGTGGAGTCGCCGGCCGAGGCCGAGGACACCCCCGACCCCGAGAACCTCGGTGAGGTGGCCGCCGACCTGCTCGGCGAGCTCGTCAACGAGGGCGATGTGCTCGGGCTCGCCTGGGGCCGCTCCACCATCCACATGGCCGCCGCCCTGGACCGGCTGCCACCGTGCACCGTGGTGCAGCTGACGGGCGTGTACGACGCCGGTACCGCCGAGCGCGGCTCCGTCGAGGCCGTGCGCCGCGCCGCCCAGGTCTCCGGCGGCGACGCCCACCCCATCTACGCGCCGATGCTGCTGCCGGACGCGGCCACCGCGGCGGCGCTGCGCCACCAGACCGGCATCGCGCGGGCCTTCGAGTACTTCGACAAGGTCACCGTCGCCTGCGTCTCCATCGGCTCCTGGGAGCCCGGCATCTCGACGGTGCACGACATGCTCAGCGACGAGGAGCGCGCGCACTACGCCTCCCTCGGTGTCGCCGCCGAGATGTCCGCGCACCTGTTCAACGCCGAGGGACGCCGCGTCGGACGGGACCTCGGCGAGCGGTGCATCACGGTCAAGGCCGACCAGCTGCGCCGTATCCCGGAGGTCGTCGCCATAGCGGGCGGCGCGCGCAAGGCGGCGGCGATCGACGCGGTGCTGCGCTCCGGGCTGGTGACCAGCCTGGTGACGGACACCTCGGCCGCGGACGTGCTGATGACGGCGGGGCCGACGCCGCGGCCGGCCCTCAACAGGGCGGACCCCGACGGGCCCTGACGGAAGGTCATGAGGGGACGGCCGTGGCAGCATCGGGCGCATGGTGCTCCGGTTCGTCCCCCGTGTGCTGCTCTGCCTGCTCCTCGCGCTGCTGACGGCGTGCTCGCCGGGCGACGCGACGATCCCGCGTTCCCCTTCCGGCACGGCGACCGTCCAGGCGTCCCGGCTCCCCGCCGAGGCCCGGCACACGCTCGCCCTCATCGACGAGGGTGGCCCCTTCCCGTATGCCAAGGACGGCGCCGTCTTCGGCAACTTCGAGGGGCTGCTGCCCCGGCGGCGGCGCGGCTACTACCACGAGTACACGGTCCCCACGCCGGGCTCGCACGACCGCGGAGCCCGGCGCATCGTCACCGGGCAGGGCGGCGAGATCTACTACACCGATGATCACTACCAGTCGTTCGAGGTGGTACGGAGATGACGGAGCACGTGGTCACGCTGGACCTGGACGGGGTCCGGGACAAGGCCGGGCTGATGGACCGGTGCACGCGGGACCTGATGCTGCCGGACTGGTTCGGCCGCAACTGGGACGCGCTGGCCGACGTCCTGTCGGACCCGGGCGTGTGGCCCGAGGAGGCCGCCGGCAAGGGTCTGCTGGTCGTCGTGCGCAACTGGCGGCCCTACGCCGAGGCGCGGCCGGAGGAGTGGGAAACCGCCGTGGACGTCTTCACGCACGCCTCCGGCGCCACCGTGGCCCTGGCTCTTGGAGCATCCTCCTAACACCCCCCTGACCTGCCTGGACGATTCGCCCGGGCATCGCATTCCGGCCGCCATGGGACAATGAAGTACGTGCTCTTCCCCCTGGCTGACCTGTCCGGGGGCCACCTCTGATCGACTGGGATGTGCAGCACGTGCGTTTCCTCAACGACATCCAGCCCCCGTACGACCTGACGTACGACGACGTCTTCATGGTCCCGAGCCGCAGCGCGATCGGCTCGCGGCAGGGCGTGGACCTCCGCTCCCCGGACGGCACGGGCACCACGATCCCGCTGGTCGTCGCCAACATGACCGCCATCGCCGGCCGCCGCATGGCCGAGACGATGGCCCGGCGCGGCGGACTGGTGGTCATCCCGCAGGACATCCCGATCGAGGTCGTCACCGACGTCGTCTCCTGGGTCAAGAGCCGCCACCTCGTCCTCGACACCCCGATCGTCCTCACCCCGCACCAGACCGTCGCCGACGCGCTGTCCCTGCTGCCGAAGCGGGCGCACAACGCCGGCGTCGTCGTCGACGCGGAGGGCCGGCCCGTCGGCGTCGTCACCGACCGGGACCTCTCCGGCGTCGACCGCTTCACCCAGCTCGAGGTCGTCATGTCGAGGGATCTGCTGCTCATCGACGCCGACATCGACCCGCGCGAGGCCTTCAACCGCCTCGACGGCGCCAACCGGCGCTACGCCCCCGCGGTCGACGCCGAGGGCCGCCTGGCCGGCATCCTCACCCGCAAGGGCGCCCTGCGCGCCACGCTCTACACGCCGGCCGTCGACGCGAACGGCAGGCTGCGCATCGCCGCCGCCGTCGGCATCAACGGCGATGTCGCGGGCAAGGCCAAGCAGCTCCTCGACGCGGGCGTCGACACCCTCGTCATCGACACCGCGCACGGCCACCAGGAGTCGATGATCAGCGCGATCCGCACGGTCCGCGCGCTCGACCCGGGCGTGCCGATCGTGGCCGGGAACATCGTCGCCGCCGAGGGCGTCAGGGACCTCGTCGAGGCCGGCGCCGACATCATCAAGGTCGGCGTCGGACCGGGCGCCATGTGCACCACCCGCATGATGACCGGCGTCGGCCGGCCGCAGTTCTCCGCCGTGCTGGAGTGCGCGGCCGAGGCCCGCAAGTTCGGCAAGCACGTGTGGGCCGACGGCGGTGTCCGGCACCCCCGGGACGTCGCCATGGCCCTCGCGGCCGGCGCCTCCAACGTGATGATCGGCTCCTGGTTCGCGGGCACCTACGAGTCGCCGGGCGACCTCCAGCAGGACTCCTCCGGCCGGCTCTACAAGGAGTCCTTCGGCATGGCGTCGGCCCGTGCCGTGGCCAACCGCACCTCCGAGGAGTCGGCCTACGACCGCGCCCGCAAGGCGCTGTTCGAGGAGGGCATCTCGACCTCCCGCATGTTCCTCGACCCGGCCCGTCCGGGCGTCGAGGACCTGATCGACTCGATCATCGCGGGCGTCCGCTCCTCCTGCACCTACGCCGGCGCGGGCTCCCTGGAGGAGTTCACCGAGAAGGCCGTCGTCGGCATCCAGAGCGCCGCCGGCTACGCCGAGGGCCAGCCGCTGCACGCCAGCTGGAACTAGACGCCCCGCTGGGGGTGCTCGGGACGTGGGGTCGCTGCGGGCCGGTCCTGGCCGGTCGCGCAGTTCCCCGCGCCCCTGGGGCGTCGTCCTCCGCGGCCCTGACACGTTCCGACGGCACCGGTGCAACGAACCCCCATCCCCCCTCCGATGAACGCAACGATCTTGCGTGGATGCGCAAGGTTGCTGCATTTCGCCTGCGAAGGCCCGGCCCGTAGGGTCATGCGCTGTACCTGGCGTGGCACGGACCCCGCTCGACGGGTCCCTGCTCGCGCGGGGACGCCTGACGGTCCCGCCGCGCCGACCGCAGCGACGAAGGAGTCAGCGCGTGCTCGACCAAGGCGCACCCCCGCACAGCAGTACCACCGAAGCCCCGCCGTCCCCGGGCCTCGGCGCGCGCCTCATGCGTCGCAAGCCGGTGGAACGCCTGGTCGCGGAGGGCGGTCAGGGCGAGGGCGGCAGTCTGCGCCGGTCCCTCGGGCTCTGGCAGCTCACCATGATCAGCATCGGTGCCACCCTGGGCACCGGCATCTTCGTGGTCCTCGGCGAGGCCGTCCCCAAGGCCGGCCCGGCCGTCACCCTCTCCTTCGTCATAGCCGGCCTGACCGCGCTGTTCTCGGCGCTGTCCTACGCCGAACTCGCCGGCACCATCCCCGTCTCCGGCTCCTCGTACTCGTACGCATACGCAACGATGGGCGAGCTGATCGCCTGGATCTGCGGCTGGTGCCTGGTGCTCGAGTACGGCGTGTCCGTGGCGGCCGTCGCCGTCGGTTGGGGCGAATACCTCAACGAACTCCTCGACGGCACCATCGGCGTCACCATCCCCGACGCCCTGTCCGCGCCCCCCGGCGACGGCGGCGTCTTCAACCTGCCCGCGCTGATCGTCGTGCTGCTCGCCATGGCGTTCCTGCTCGGCGGCGCCCGGGAGTCGGCCCGCGCCAACACGATCATGGTGTGCGTGAAGATCGCCGCGCTGGTGCTGTTCTGCGCCATCGGCGTCCAGGGCTTCCGCTCCGGCAACTACGCGCACTTCATGCCGCTGGGCATGGCCGGTGTGAGCGCCGCCGGGGCCACGCTGTTCTTCTCCTACATCGGCTTCGACGCCGCCTCCACCGCCGGTGAGGAGGCCAAGGACGCCCAGCGCGACCTGCCCCGCGCCATCATGCTGTCGCTGGTCATCGTCACCGCGCTGTACGTCCTCGTCGCCGCCGTCGCCGTCGGCGCCAAGCCCTGGCGGCGGTTCAACGACTCCGAGGCCGCGCTCGCCCAGATCATGCGCGACGTCACCGGGCAGACCTTCTGGGGCACCCTGCTCGCCGCCTGCGCCGTCATCGCCATCGCCAGCGTCGTGCTGACCGTCCTGTACGGCCAGACCCGCATCCTCTTCGCGATGTCCCGCGACGGCCTGGTGCCCAAGGTGTTCGCCAAGGTCCACCCCAAGACCGGCACCCCCCGCGCCAACACCGTGATCGTCTCGCTGTTCTGCGGTGTCCTCGCCGCCGCGATCCCGCTCGGCCAGCTCGCCGACGCCACCAGCATCGGCACCCTGTTCGCCTTCGCCCTGGTCAACATCGCCGTCGTGGTGCTGCGCCGCACCCGCCCGCACATGAACCGCACCTTCCGCGTCCCGCTCTCGCCCGTCCTGCCCGCGCTCGGCTTCGGCTTCTGCGTGTGGATGATGGGCAGCCTGTCCGCCGTCACCTGGGTGGTCTTCGGTGTCTGGATGGCCGTCGGGCTCGTGTTCTACTTCGGGTACGGCCACCGCCGCTCCCGACTCGCAACGCCTGAAAGCTGAACGACCCACCGTGCTGAACGATCTCGACGAACGCATCGTGCACGCCCTCGCCGAGGACGCCCGCCGCTCCTTCGCGGACATCGGGCAACTGGTCGGCCTGTCCGCGCCCGCCGTCAAGCGGCGCGTGGACCGGCTGCGCGCCACCGGGGCCATCACCGGCTTCACCGTCCGCGTCGACCCCTCGGCCCTCGGCTGGGAGACCGAGGGGTTCGTCGAGATCTACTGCCGGCACAACACCTCGCCGGAGACCATCCGGCGCGGTCTGGAGCGCTACCAGGAGGTCGTGGCCGCGTCGACCGTCACCGGCGACGCGGACGCGATCGTCCAGGTCTTCGCCTCCGACATGCGGCACTTCGAGCGGGTGCTGGAGCGGATCGCCGGGGAGCCCTTCGTGGAGCGCACCAAGTCCGTCCTGGTGCTGTCGCCGCTGCTGCGCCGCTTCTCCTCGGGCTCACCCACCTGACGCCTCCGCCCGGCGCCGGACCGTCGCCAGCAGGCGTCCGGTCAGCAGCGCGTGCGCGCCCGTGCCGATGACCAGCAGCCGGTAGAGGGCGCCCCCGGGCCCGGGGAACCGGGCCCGGGTCTCGGCCCGCAGCCGGGTCCGCCCGCTCCCGGCCGACTCCAGACGGAAGACCAGGGCGTACGTCGAGAAGTGGTGCCGGCCGACGAGGACCAGCTCCCGTCCCGGAACCGCGTCGGCCACCCGGAACCCGGGGAACGCCGACCCCCGGGCGAGGGGCCGGGGCCCGGACGCCGTCCGGTCGGCGACGCCGACGAGACGGGCGTAGCGGGCGGAGCGCGGTCGCCCGAAGGACCGCTCCAGGCTCTCGCCGAGCGCGTGCCAGACGGCACCGTCCCCGGCCGCGACCACCGTCGCGTGCTCGTCGATCCTCGGCAACTCCTGGACGTTCACCGCACCCTCCGCATTCTCGCTGGGCGTAGCGCCCGGAACTCTCTAGCATCGGTCGCATGACCTGGCGACATTGATCCACCGACCGGGCCTCCCGAGGGCCGCCTCGGACGCCGTACCCACGACGTCCGAACCGCCCCTCAGGGAAGGCCACATGACACTCTCCTCCACCCGTCCGCCCGCGACCGCCATCCGCCGGCTGACGACCACCCTGTACGGCTACTCGTTCCTGGACGAGTGCGTGCTGCTCTACCCGGTGTACACGCTGCTGTTCAGCGACACCGGGCTGTCCGTCTGGCAGATCTCCTCCCTGTTCGCCCTGTGGTCGCTCACCGGCGTGCTGCTGGAGGTGCCCTCCGGCGCCTGGGCCGACGCCGTCTCGCGGCGGCTGCTGCTGTGGCTGGGCCCGCTGCTGACCGCCGCCGGCTTCGCGCTGTGGGTGCTCGTGCCGTCGTACGGGGCCTTCGCCGTGGGCTTCGTGCTGTGGGGCGCGCGCGGAGCGTTCGTCTCCGGGGCGCTGGAGGCCCTGGTGTACGAGGAGCTGGAGCGGCTCGGTGCGGCCGAGCGGTACGCCGGTCTCATGGGCCGGTCCCGGGCGGTGGGCCTGGTCGCGGTCATGACGGCGATGGGGCTCGCCGGGCCCGTCCTCGCCCGGGGCGGCTACGGCGCCGTCGGCGCGGCGAGCGTGCTGGCCTGCGTGGCGTCCGCGGTGACGGCGACCGCGTTCCCCGAGCACCGGTCCGCCGCCGCGGACGACGCCGGGAGCGGTGCCGCGACCCTGCGGGCCGGGCTCGCGCGCATCCGGCGCGAGCCCTCGGTGCGCGGGGCGATCCTGCTCGTGCCTTCCGTGGCCGCCGTGTGGGGCGCGCTGGACGAGTACACGCCGCTGCTGGTGCGGGAGACCGGGGTGCCCGACGCCCGGGTGCCCTACCTGCTCCTGCTGATCTGGGCGGGCGCCACGGCCGGCAGCCTCCTCGCCGGCCGCTTCGAACGCCTGGGAATCAGGGGGCTGGCCTGGCTCCTCGGGGTGGCCGCCGTCGCCCTCGCCGCGGGCGCGGCCGCCGGGACACCGCTCGCCCTCGGGCTGGTGGCCGTCGCCTTCGGCGGCTTCCAGCTCGCGACCGTCCTCGCCGACGTCCGCCTCCAGCGGCGCCTCGACGACACCGGCCGCGCCACCCTCACCTCGGTCGCCGGCCTGGGCACGGAACTGGTCACGGTCGCGGTGTACGCCGGATACGCGGCGATCGCGTCCGGGGCCGCCCACAGCACGGCCTTCGTGCTGTTCTCGCTGCCGTACGCGCTGACGGCGCTCGTCCTGGCGTTCCGCGCCCGTACCAGGGTGCGCAACGAATCGCCGCGTCGGGGCTGTCGTACGCAATGAACCGCTCACCGGCGCGCAACGGCTCCTTCTTGCTGGTCGGGGCCCGCCGACCGTACCTTCTAAATGGCCCTTACACCCCTGCGCACCGTCGAGGAACACGCATGCGTACCGCCCTGCTCCAGAGCTCCGGCCGCCCCGGATCCGTCGCCGAGAACCTCAAGGTCCTCGACGCGGCCGCGAGCCGTGCCGCCGCCGGGGGCGCCGCGCTGCTGGCCGCGCCGGAGATGTTCCTCACCGGGTACGCGATCGGCGACGACATCGCGCGTCTCGCCGAGCCCGCCGACGGGGACTCCGCGGACGCGGTCGCCGACATCGCCGGGCGGCACGGGCTCGCGATCGCCTACGGATACCCGGAGCGCGACGGCGAGACGGTGTTCAACTCCGCGCAGCTGATCTCCGCCGACGGCACGCGGCTCGCGAACTACCGCAAGACCCACCTCTTCGGCGCCGCCGAGCGCGAGCACTTCACCCCGGGCGAGCAGTCCCTCGTCCAGGCCCGGCTCGGCGGCCTCACCGTCGGCCTCATGATCTGCTACGACGTGGAGTTCCCCGAGAACGCCCGCGCCCACGCCCTGGCCGGCACCGACCTGCTCGTGGTGCCGACGGCGAACATGCACCCGTTCCAGTTCGTCGCCGAGTCGATGGTTCCGGTGCGGGCCTGGGAGAACCAGATGTACGTCGCCTACGTCAACCGGGTCGGCCCGGAGGGCGAGTTCGAGTTCTTCGGGCTGTCCGCCCTCGCCGGGCCCGACGGCATCGCCCGCACCCGCGCCGGCCGCGGTGAGGAACTGGTCGTCGCCGACGTCGACCCCGCCTTCCTCGCCGCCTCCCGCGAGGCGAACCCGTACCTGAAGGACCGCCGCCCCGGTCTGTACCGGTCGCTCGTCTGAACACCCCTTCCCAGCCCTCACCAGCAGTTCTCGCAAGGAGTCCGTACCCCATGACGTCCACCGTGCCCAACGCCGTCGAGCATGCGGACGAGCAGCAGCTGCCGCCGATCACCATGTTCGGTCCGGACTTCCCCTACGCCTACGACGACTTCCTCGCCCACCCGGCGGGCCTCGGCCAGATACCGGCGACCGAGCACGGCACCGAGATCGCGGTGATCGGCGGCGGGCTCTCCGGCATCGTGGCCGCGTACGAGCTGATGAAGATGGGCCTGAAGCCGGTCGTCTACGAGGCCGACCAGATCGGCGGCCGGCTGCGCACCGTCGGCTTCGACGGCCCCAGCACCGACGGCCTGACCGCCGAGATGGGCGCGATGCGCTTCCCGCCCTCCTCGACCGCCCTCCAGCACTACATCGACCTGGTCGATCTGGAGACCCGCCCCTTCCCCAACCCCCTCGCCGAGGTGACCCCTTCGACGGTCGTCGACCTCAAGGGCGAGTCGCACTACGCCGAGACGATCGAGGACCTGCCGCAGGTCTACCGCGATGTCGCCGACGCCTGGAACAGGTGCCTCGAAGAGGGCGCCGACTTCTCCGACATGAACCGCGCGCTGCGCGAGCGGGACGTGCCGCGCATCCGCGAGATCTGGGGCCGGCTCGTCGAGAAGCTCGACAACCAGACCTTCTACGGCTTCCTCTGCGACTCGGAGGCCTTCAAGTCCTTCCGGCACCGCGAGATCTTCGGCCAGGTCGGCTTCGGCACCGGCGGCTGGGACACCGACTTCCCCAACTCCATCCTGGAGATCCTGCGGGTCGTCTACACCGAGGCCGACGACCACCACCGCGGGATCGTCGGCGGCTCCCAGCAGCTGCCGCTGCGGCTGTGGGAGCGCGCGCCCGGGAAGCTCGTCCACTGGGCCCAGGGCACCTCGCTGGCGACCCTGCACGTGAACGGCGAGCCCCGCCCGGCCGTCACCCGCCTGCACCGCGCGGCCGGCAACCGGATCACCGTCACCGACGCGGCCGGCGACATCCGCACCTACAAGGCGGCCGTCTTCACCGCCCAGTCCTGGATGCTGCTGTCGAAGATCGCCTGTGACGACTCGCTCTTCCCGATCGACCACTGGACCGCCATCGAGCGCACCCACTACATGGAGTCCAGCAAGCTCTTCGTGCCCGTGGACCGGCCGTTCTGGCTGGACAAGGACGAGGAGACCGGCCGGGACGTCATGTCGATGACGCTCACCGACCGCATGACGCGCGGTACCTATCTGCTGGACGACGGTCCGGACAAGCCGGCCGTGATCTGCCTGTCGTACACCTGGTGCGACGACAGCCTGAAGTGGCTGCCGCTGTCCGCGAACGAGCGGATGGAGGTCATGCTGAAGTCGCTCGGCGAGATCTATCCCAAGGTCGACATCAGGAAGCACATCATCGGCAACCCGGTGACCGTCTCCTGGGAGAACGAGCCGTACTTCATGGGCGCGTTCAAGGCCAACCTGCCCGGCCACTACCGCTACCAGCGGCGCCTGTTCACGCACTTCATGCAGGACCGGCTGCCCGAGGAGAAGCGGGGCATCTTCCTCGCCGGCGATGACATCTCCTGGACGGCCGGCTGGGCCGAGGGCGCCGTCCAGACCGCGCTGAACGCGGTCTGGGGCGTCATGCACCACCTCGGCGGCTCGACCGACCCGTCCAACCCGGGCCCGGGCGACCTCTACGACGAGATCGCCCCGGTCGAACTGCCCGAGGACTAGGACCCGCCGGGGCTAGATCCCGGCGGCGCGGACCGCTTCGTGGATCTCGGCGGCCACGTCCTTGAGCTCCTCGGCGTCCCGGGCGCTGCCCTGGAGCTCGAAGAAGAACGCGTCGAGGCCGGTGCCGTCGACGTGGGCCGCGAGGTCCTCGACGATCTGCGCGGTGCTGCCCTGGAAGGGGGAGCGGTCCGCGCCGTCGTACGCCTTCGGGGAGTGCCGGGCGTTGATCCGCACCACCGTCTCGATCGGCTCGGTGCGGCCGCGCTCGGCCGCCAGGTCCTGCAACTGCCGCCACTGCGCGGCCAGTTGCTCGACCCCCATGGCGATGGGCATCCAGCCGTCGGCGCGGTCGACGAGCCGGGTCATCGCCTTCCTGCTGTTGGTGGGCAGCAGGATCGGGATCGGCCGGGCGGGCTTGGGTGCCACCACGGCCGAGGCGATCTTCGTGATCCGGCCCTCGTACGTCACCGGGTCCGGGCCCCACACCGCCCGGCAGACGCCGATGATCTCGTCCAGGACCCGGCCCCGCTCCTCGAACGGCGCCACGCCGGCCGCGGCGTACTCGTCGAGGGACCAGCCCGTGCCGAGGCCCGCCAGCACCCGGCCGCCGCTCGCCGCGTCGAGCGTCGCGAGGGACTTGGCCAGCTGGAAGGGGTTGTGCAGCGGCGCCACCAGGATGCTCGTGCCGAGCCGGGCCCGCTCGGTCGACGCGGCCGCCAGGGTCAGCGTCACCAGGGGGTCGGGAACCCCGCGGTACATGTCGGGCCACGCCAGCCCCTCGATGCCGTACAGGCCCTGGGTCGCGGGCTCGGGGAACAGGGCCCGCTCGTAGACCCACAGGCTCTCGTACCCGATCCGTTCGGCGGCGCGGGCCACGTCGGGCACGTCCCGTCCGATGTCGTACTGCCGCGCTTGGGGAAGGCTCAGTCCCAGCCGGATGGCCATGCGTACGCTCCTTTGCGTCGGTACAACGGTCAACTTAATCGGGGAGCGGCGTCAGCAACATGCGGCCCGCGAAGCCGACGGCCGTATCCAGCCGTTCGGTGAACTCCTCGGCCACGTCGGGCAGTCGGCGCAGTGCCCACAGGGCCCGCGCGGCCGTCCAGGTGGCCTCCCGGGCCCGCTCCAGGCTCCACGACCCCAGCAGGTGGGTGAGCGGGTCGGCGACCTGGAGGAGGTCGGGGCCCGGCATCAGCTCTTCGCGGATGCGCTCCTCCAGCGAGACGAGGAGGTCGCCCACGCGGTCGAACTCGTCCTCCAGATCGGCCGGTTCGCAGCGCAGGCTACGGCAGCTGTCCACCACGGCGAGCGCCAGGTCGTGCCCGATGTGCGCGTTGATGCCCGCGAGCGCGAACTGCAGCGGACGTACCCCGGGATGCCGGCGGAACTGGAACAGGGGCCGCCAGCAGGCGGGCGGACGCCGTCCGTCGGACACCGTGTCGACGGCGGCGAGATAGCGCTCCGCGAACCGCACGTCCAGGGTGATCGCCGCCCGGGCGTCCGGGAAGCGGCCGGCGTCGATCCGGCGGTCGACGGCCTCGGTGACGGCGAGGTAGACGCGGTTGAACACCGCGATCCCGTCCCGCTCGGGCAGGGCCGCGTCGAGGGCGCGCATACGCGAGACCACCGCGTCCACGGTCGGGTCGAACTGTTGCAGTTGCGGCATGGGGGAAGGGTCCCAGTCCTACGCTGACCGCAGTGGCGGCGGGCCCGAGGCTTCCCCGAAACGGGGGAACGCCCCGCCGTGGGGGAGGGGGAGCGACGCGGTGTCAGGCTTGCGCGCCCAGCGTCTGGCAGCCCGCCGGGCCCGGCGCGCACGCGCCCGGCGCGCCGCGATGGTCGCGGCGGCCTCGGCGGTGGTCGCCGTGGCGACGGTGACCGGAGCGATCTCCGCGCTCGACGACGGCCGCGGCGCCGATGCGGCGAGGTCCACGGCGAGCGGTTCGCCGCACCTCGACCGGCGGACGGCGGCGCCCTCCCCGTCCGCCGCCACCCCATCCCCCTCGCCGACCCCGACTTCGCCCGTTTCGTCACCGGGCCGGACCGCCTCCGCGCCCACGGCGTCCAAGAAGAAGCAGCCCTCCCCGGCCGTCTCCGCCCTCCTCTACCGCCATCCCGACTCCCACGTCCTGGACTGGGTCCGCGCCCACCCGACCGATCCGCGTACGCCGGTCATCCAGTCCCGGATCGCCGACCGGCCCGCCGCGGTGTGGCTCACCGACCCCTCGCCGTCGGCCGTCGCCTCCCAGGTCCGCGCGGTCACCTCGGGCGCCGCCGCGCAGCGCCGGGTGCCGGTGCTCGTGGCGTACGCGATCCCGGACCGCGACTGCGGCGGGGCCTCCCGGGGCGGGGTGCCGGATCTCGCCGCCTACGACGGCTGGATCGACGCGTTCGCGTCCGGCCTCGGCTCCGGCGAGGTGGTCGTCGTGCTGGAGCCCGACTCCCTCGCCCAGGCCGGCTGCCTGTCCGCCGCCCGGCGTGCCGCGCGTCTCGCGTCGCTGGCCCGCGCGGGCCGCGTCCTGAAGGCCGCCGACCCCGAGGCCCGGGTCTACTACGACGCCGGCCACTCCGGCTGGCACCCCGCCGGGGTGCAGGCGGCCCTGCTCCGGCAGGCGGGCGCCGCCTCACCGGCGTCCTCCGACGGGATCTTCAGCAACGTCTCCAACTTCCGTCCGACCTCGGACGAGATCACCTACGACCGCCGGGTCCTGGACGCCCTCGGCGGCCCCGCGCGCCTCGGCGCCGTCATCGACACCAGCCGCAACGGCAACGGCGCCCCGGCCGACGGCTCCTGGTGCGACCCGGCCGGCCGCAGACTCGGGCAGGCGCCGACGCTGCGCACCGGGCAGGCGCGGGTCGACGCCTACCTGTGGGTGAAGCTGCCGGGGGAGTCCGACGGGTGCAAGGGGGCGCCGGGGACGTTCAGCCCGTCGTACGCCTACGCCTTGGCCTCGTCGTAGGAGGAGGTGCCCTCGTCGAGCAGCGGTTCCTGCCGCTTGAGGTGGGCGGGGGCCAGGGCGCGCAGCGCGTGGTAGCCGGTGATGACGACGATCGTCCCCAGCGCGATGCCGCTGAGGGAGAAGTGGTCGGAGAACTTCATGGTCACGTCGCCGACGCCGATGATGATGCCCGCGGCGGCCGGGACCAGGTTGAGCGGATTGCGCAGGTCCACCCGGGCGTTGGTCCAGATCTGCGCGCCGAGCAGGCCGATCATGCCGTACAGGATGACGGTGATGCCGCCGAGGACGCCGCCCGGGATCGCGGCGACGACCGCGCCGAACTTCGGGCACAGGCCGAACAGGAGGGCGAAGCCGGCGGCGGCCCAGTAGGCGGCGGTGGAGTAGACGCGGGTCGCGGCCATCACGCCGATGTTCTCGGAGTACGTGGTGTTGGGCGGGCCGCCGAGCGCCGTGGACAGCATGGAGCCCACGCCGTCGGCCGAGATCGCCGTGCCGAGCCTGTCGTCGAGCGGGTCACCGGTCATCTCGCCGACCGCCTTGACGTGGCCGGCGTTCTCCGCGACCAGGGCGATGACGACGGGGAGCGCGACGAGGACCGCCGACCACTGGAAGGTCGGCCCGTGGAAGGACGGCAGGCCGATCCAGTCCGCCTTGCCGACGCCGGAGAGGTCCAGCCGCCAGTGGTCGGTGACCTTGCCGCTCGCGTCGGCCGAGTGGATGCGGCCGAAGATCCGGTCGAAGGCCCACGAGATGCCGTACCCGAAGACCAGCCCCAGGAAGATCGCGATCCGTGACCAGAAGCCGCGCAGACCGACGACCGCCAGCGCGGTGAAGACCATGACCAGCAGGGCCGTCCACTGGTCCTGCGGCCAGTAGGTGGAGGCCGTCACGGGCGCCAGGTTGAAGCCGATCAGCATCACCACCGCGCCGGTGACCACCGGCGGCATCGCGGCGTGGATGATCCGCGCGCCGAACCGCTGCACGGCGAGACCGACCAGGAACAGCGCGAAGCCGACGACGAGGACCGCGCCGGTGACGGTGGCGCTCGTGCCGCCCTGCGCGCGGATCACGGCCGCCACGCCGACGAACGACAGCGAGCAGCCCAGGTAGCTCGGCACCCGGCCGCGCGTGGCCAGCAGGAAGATCACCGTCGCGACGCCCGACATCATGATCGCGAGGTTGGGGTCCAGGCCCATCAGCACCGGCGCCACGAAGGACGCGCCGAACATCGCCACGACGTGCTGGGCGCCGAGGCCGACGGTGCGGGGCCAGGAGAGCCGTTCGTCGGGGCGTACCACCGCTCCGGGCGCGGGCGACCGCCCGTCTCCGTGCAGTTTCCAGCGCACGCCGAGGTCCATGGTGAGGGTTCGCTTTCTTCGTACCTGAAGTCTTGTCCGGACCATTGTCACGGGTACCTCGGGCTTCTACGCTCGCACGGTCCCCCTCGTGAACGACGTTCACATTTCTGACCGCTCCTCGATGGGATGGATCGGAGTCCGGATGAGTGGAAGATCCCGCACGGCCGTGCTGCTCGCGACGGTGGTGACCCTCGCGGTCGCCCTGGTCCCCTCCGCGCACGCGAGCCCCAGGGCGCCCGCGACCGTCGTCCTCGACGGCGCCCGACTCCAGCGGACGAAAGCCCTCCTCGACGACGGCGACCCGCAACTCCGGCGGGAACTGGCGGCGTTGACCTCCCGCGCCGACGACTGGCTGCACCAGGGCCCCTGGACGGTCGTCGACAAGCCCCGGCCCACCCCGGGCGGCGACCCCCACGACTACCTCAGCCAGGCCCCCTACTGGTGGCCCACCACCACCCCCACCGCCGACAACCCCTGGGGCTGCCCGTACGTCCAGAAGGACGGACAGCGCAATCCCGAGGTCGACACCGGCACCGACCGCCAGGACGCCGAGAAGGTCTTCGACTCGACCTACGACCTCGCGCTGGCCTGGTACTACACGGGCCGGAAGGTCTACGCCGAGAAGGCTGCCGGGATCCTGCGCACCTGGTTCCTGGACCCGGCCACCCGGATGAACCCGAACCTGGACCACGCCCAGTTCATCCCGTGCAGGTACGACGGCCGGGCCATCGGGATCATCGACTTCTCCCAGTCGTACACGAGCGTCCTGGACGCCCAGGCACTCCTGGCCGGCGGGGCGCCCGGCTGGAGCGCAGAGGACCGCGCCGCGATGCGCCGGTGGAACACCGACTTCCGCGACTGGCTGGAGAACAGCGACTTCGGCAGGCAGGAGGGAGCGGCCGCCAACAACCACGGCACCTTCTACGACCTGCAGCTCGCCGCCCTCGCCCGCGCCACCGGCGACCGGGCGCTGGCCCGGCGGACGGTCCTCGACGCACGGACCCGGCGCATCGACCCGCAGATCGCCGCCGACGGCAGTCAGCCGCAGGAGCTCGCGCGGACCCGGAGCTGGCACTACTCCACCTTCGACCTGGTCGCCTACACCCGGCTCGCGGCGATCGGCCGGCACGTCGGCGTGGATCTGTGGGCCTACCGGGGGCCGCAGGGGCAGAGCCTGTCCAAGGCCGTCGACTACCTGCTGCCCGCCGCCACCGCGGCCGCGCAATGGCCGCACCCGGAGCTGGAGTTCCACCGGTACGCCGCGAGCGACGTCGTGCACGCGGCGGCGGACGCGGGCGACGAAGCGGCCCGCGCGGCCGTAGGGAAGCTTCAGGCCCCGCCCGGCGGCGACCTCTGGGCGCTGCGCCCGGCGGCCGAGCAGCTGGACTCGATCGCGGGCTGACCAGGCCCTTCCCGACCGGGACTCCTGAGCGTCCGCTTAGGATGGGGTGACCCCACCGCTTCACCCTTGACGTTCAGGAGTCCCACCCGTGACCGCCGAAGCCCCGATCGCCCCCGCCCTGTCGTACGGCCGGCTGATCCCCGTCACCGTCCACTTCGACGACCTGGACGCGCTCGGACTGCTGCACAACGCCCGCTACCCGCTGAAGGTCGAGCAGGCATGGACCGAGCTGTGGCAGGAGCACGGCATCCACTTCGAGGGGGACTGGGCCGCGGCCGGAGACGCCTGCAACGCGGTCAAGGAGCTGACCGTCAGCTACGAGGCGCCGGTGACCCGGCCCGGCGAGTACGCCGTCCACCTGTGGCTGGAACGGCTCGGCAACACCGGCCTGACCTACGGTTTCCGGTTCTGCTCGGCCGACGGGACCGCGACCTACGCGCGGGGCACCCGGGTCCTGGTCCGGCTGGACGCGGCCACGATGCGTCCCGCGCCGTGGAGCGAGACCTTCAGGGCCGCGGGTCGGGCACTGCTGCGGCCTGCGGACTGACCGCGGCACGCACCCCGCGCTCGCCCGTGCGCAGGACGCCCGCGAAGACGGCGAGCCCCGAGGCCAGGACGGTCACCAGTACGAAGGACACCACCAGGCTCGTCGCCTGGGCCACCCCGCCGATCAGACTGGGCGCGATCAGGCCCGAGGTGTAGGTGATGGTGGCGACGCCCGCGATGGCCTGGCTCGGGTTCGGTCCGCTGTGCCCGGCCGCCGCGAAGCACAGCGGCACGACGACGGCGATGCCCAGACCCAGCAGCGCGAAGCCCGTCATCGCCACCGCCGGATGACCCGCCAGGACGATCAGCACGCCGCCGAGCACCGCGAACGCCCCGCCCGCCCGGACCGTGCGGACCGCGCCGAGCCGGTCGACCACCGCGTCGCCCACCAGCCGGGCCGCCGCCATGGTCAGCATGAACCCGGTCGTGCACGCGGCCGCCAGGCCGGCCGAGGTCTCCAGCTGGTCGCGCAGGAAGACCGCCGACCAGTCGAGGCTGGCGCCCTCCGCGAACACCGCGCAGAACCCGACCGCGCCGATCAGCAGCGCGGACTTCGGAGGCAGCGCGAACCGCGGCGGCGGCTCCTCGTCCTCGGCGGGCTGCAGGTCGAGCACCCAGGAGCAGGCCAGGACGCCGAGGAAGGTGAGGGTCGCCGCCGCCAGTGCGAAGTGCAGCCGCGCGTCCGCCCCCAGGTGCGCGGCGAGCGTGCCGCCCGCCGAGCCGATCAGGGCGCCCGCGCTCCACATGCCGTGCAGCCCGGACATGATCGACTTGTTCAGCCGGTGCTCGATCTCCACGCCCAGCGCGTTCATGGCCACGTCCGCCATGCCCGCGCTCGCGCCGTAGACGAACATCGCCAGGCACAGGGTGAGCATGTTCGGCGCGACGGACGGCAGGACGAGGGAGAGCGTCCACAGGGCGATCAGCCCGCGCAGGGCGTTACGGCTGCCGAAGCGGTGGCTGATCCGGCCGGCCAGCGGCATCGAGCAGGAGGCGCCGAACGCGGTGAAGGCGAGCGCGAAGCCCAGCTCGCCCGCGCTGAGGTGCGCGTGCTCCTGGATCCACGGCACCCGGGTCGCGAACGAGCCGGTGACGGCGCCGTGCACGGCGAACACCGCGGCCACGGCGTACCGGGAGCGCCTCACCTCACGCAGGTCCTCTGCCACGTCGCTCATTCTCCGTCCCCTCCCGTTTCTTCCCGGACCTCACTCGCGCCGCGTAAACTATCAGGGTCCCTTCCTGATAGATAGAGGATTACTGGCCGAGCGGGGTCCCGAGCCCCGCCCTCGCGGCCCCGCCGATCTGGAAGGATCCCCGGCATGCCCGCATCCCCCAGCACCGCCCGGGCCATCAACGACCGGCTCGCCCTGCGTCTGCTGCAGCAGGAAGGCCCGTTGACGGCCGGGCAGTTGAAACAGCTCACCGGACTGTCCCGGCCGACGGTCGCCGACCTCGTGGAGCGGCTGACCGAGGCCGCTCTCATCGAGGTGGTCGGAGAGGCGGGGGAGCAGCGCCGCGGACCGAACGCCAGGCTGTACGGGATCGTGGCCGACCGCGCCCGGCTGGCCGCGCTGGACGTGCGCACCGACGGCGTCGCGGTGGTGGTCGCCGACCTGGTGGGGCGGGTGCTGGCCGAGGCGTCGGTGCCGATCGGCGGGGAGACGGGCACGGGCCCGGTGGTGGAGCAGGCGGTGGCGCTGGTCGAGCGCGTCGCGAAGGAGGCCGAGGCGAGCGGTGCGCCGCCGCACGCCGGGGTGCGGGGCTGGGGGAGCCTGCACACCGTGGGCATCGGCGCGCCCGGCCTCATCGACCCCGCCACCGGCGAACTCCGCGACTCCTCGGGGCTGCCCGCCTGGCACCGCCGCCTGGCCGCCGCCCTCCAGGACCGGTTCCCCGAGGCCCATGTGAGCATCGACAACGAGGCCAACCTCGCCGCCCTCGCCGAACAGCGCGACGGCGCGGCCCGCGACCGCGACACGTTCGTCCTGCTCTGGCTGAGCTACGGCACGGGCGCGGCGGTCGTGCTGGACGGCGCGCTGCGCCGGGGGGCCTCCGGCGGCACCGGTGAGATCGGCTTCCTGCCGGTCCCCGGCACGACCGGACTGCCGTCCGCGACGGACTGCGACGGCGGCTTCCACTCCCTGGCCGGCTCGGCGGCCATCACGGAACTGGCCCGCCGGCACGGCGTGAACGTGACGACGACGGGAGAGGAGCCGCCTGCCGCTGCGCTGGTGAGAGCGGCGGTGGAGGCGACGGCGGGGGAGCGGACGCCGAGCGGGCCGGGTCGCTTTCTCGACGAGCTCGCCGACCGGCTCGCCGTGGGGGTGGCCTCCGTCGTGGCGATCCTCGATCCGGGGTGTGTCGTGCTGGGCGGCGAGGTGGGCCAGGCCGGCGGCCAGGAGCTCGCCGCACGGGTGGAGGAACGCGTGCGGCGGATGTCGCCCCTGGTCACCGAGGTCCGGCCGGGCGCCCTGGGCGGCGGCGCCGTACTGCGCGGCGCCCTGCTCACCGCCCGGGACCGGGCCCAGGACGACCTGTTCGCGCCGGCGGAGCGGTGACCCGGTCTATTCCTCCAGCCGCGCCAGGTAGTCCTCGAACGTTCCCTTGCCGACCGCGTGTTGCGAGGTCAGGTGGCCGCCCTCGCGGAAGGCGCGGTACGCCTTGCCGAACAGGGGGACCTGGAGCACGGCGCGGCGGCGCCCGGTCGCCTTGAGCCAGGAACGGGCCAGCGACTCCAGGGTGCGGATCTGCGGACCGCCCATGTCCGCGACCCGCCCGGCGGGCTCGCCCTGCGCCAACTCGGCCAGCCGGTCCGCCACTTCGGCCACCTCGATCGGCTGGTCCGCCACCCTGGCGGGCAGCAGCAGCACCGGCAGCCTGGCCAGCGTCCGGAACAGCATCACGGGCAGGTCGTGGAACTGGGTCGCGCGCAGCACCGTCCAGCCCAGCCCCGACTCCTCCACCGCCTTCTCGACGGCGAGCTTGGCCCGGTAGTACGGGAAGGGCACCCGGTCGACGCCGACGATCGAGATGTAGACCAGATGGCGCACGCCCGCCCGCCGTGCCGCCGCGATCAGGTGCGCCGCCGCCTTCTCGTCCCCGCCGGTCTGCGTGGAGGCGCAGTGCACGACCGTGTCCACGCCGTCGACCGCCGCGTCCAGCCCGGCACCGCCCTCGCGCAGATCGACGGCGTACGGCGGGGTGCGCCGGCTGAGCACGCGCACCTCGTGGCCGTCCGCGCGCAGCCGCTCGGTGACGAGTCGGCCGAGGGTCCCCGTCCCGCCGGTCACCAGAATCGTGGTCATGCCGTCAGTCCCTTCGAACGAGGGCGCTCCCCGCTGGAACGCCCCACGTCAGCTGAGACCGCGCGGCCCCGGCGAAATGTGACATGCCCCTACGGCCGCGCGAGCTGACGCCGTACGAAGTCCAGCTTGTCCGGGTTCACCACGACCCGCAGATGGGCGATCAGACCGTCGCGCACCTCGAACGCGACCACGCCGGCCAGCACGTCGCCCGCCCACGCGGCCAGCCCGTACTCGCCGTTGATCTCGGCCGGCGTGTACCTGAGCCCGGCCGCGAACCGCTCGGCGCCGCCCACCGCGAGCCGCGCGACCTTCTCGCGCCCCTCGACCGGCCGGCGGGCCGCGCTGATCTTGCCGCCGCCGTCGCTCGACCAGGTCACGTCCGCCGTGAGCAGCTTCTCCAGCCCGGCGAGATCCCCGTCCCGGGCCGCCCCGAGGAACGAGGCGACGAGCTCCGCCTGCCGCTCGGGCACCGGTTCGAACCGCGAGCGCTCCTCGCCGACCCGCCGCACCGCCCGCCGGTACAGCTGACGGCAGTTGGCCTCGGTCACGTCCAGCACCCCGGCGATCTCCCGGTGGCCGTAGCCGAAGGCCTCCCGCAGCACGTACACCGCCCGCTCCGTCGGCGTCAGCCGCTCCAGCAGGACCAGCAGCGCCATCGACACGGCCTCCCGCTGCTCGGCCGACTCCAGGGGGCCCAGCGTGCCGTCCGAGGTGACCACGGGCTCCGGCAGCCAGGGCCCGACATACCGCTCGCGCCGTGCCCGCGCCGATGTCAGGCGCGTGAGGCAGAGGTTGGTGACGACCTTGGCCAGCCAGGCCGCCGGATGCTCGATGCCCGCGCGATCGGCGCCGCTGAAGCGCAGATACGCGTCCTGGACGGCGTCCTCGGCCTCCTCGGCCGAGCCCAGCATGCGGTAGGCCAGCCCGAACAGACGGGGGCGGTGGAGCTCGAACTCCTCGGCGGTCGCGCTGCTCATGGCATCACCCTGCCAGAGCGTGCCGGACACGCGGTGGGGAGGCCCGGCGGCGGGCAAGGGCCGTCGTCACCGCCGCCGGACCGGTCCGAGAGATCCAAAAAGGACTAGACCATAGGGTCCACCAGGGAGGCGGTCATTGAGAAGTCCAGTGACGTCCGCTGTGAGCCAATGCACACCCCTCACCCGTATGGACGTCGATCGGGCGTGGCACACTGGCCCTGTACCAGAAGCAGCGCACTCCGGGGTCGGTGAAATTCCGAACCGGCGGTTACAGTCCGCGACCCGTCCGCTTCCAGCGGCCGGTTGACCAGGTGGAATTCCTGGACCGACGGTTAAAGTCCGGATGGGAGGCAGTGCGCGGCGGGCGGGCATTCGTGCGCGCCGCCGTATGCGCTCATCCATGTGGATGAGTCTGTCCGGCGTCGCCCCCGGTGTCCTCGCTCGTACTCTGTCGTCTTCGACAGCCCCGGAGTCCGTGCCCCCATGAGGCAGGAGGACCCGGGAAGTGTTCACCGGAATCGTCGAAGAGCTGGGCGAGATCACCGCGGTCGAGAACCTCGGCGACGCCTGTCGCTTCCGAGTGCGCGGCCCCGTCGTCACCGAGGGCGCGAAGCACGGGGACTCCATCGCCGTCAACGGCGTCTGCCTCACCGTCGTCGACCACGAGGACGACGAGTTCACCGCCGACGTCATGGCGGAGACCCTCCAGCGCTCCAGCCTCGGCGCCCTCGCGGCCGGCTCCCGCGTCAACCTCGAACGCCCCACGGCCGTCGGCGCACGCCTCGGCGGGCACATCGTGCAGGGCCATGTCGACGGCACGGGCGAGGTCCTGGAGCGCAAGCCCTCCGAGAACTGGGAGATCGTCAAGATCTCGCTCCCGGCGGACCTTTCGCGCTACGTCGTGGAGAAGGGCTCCATCACCGTCGACGGCATCAGCCTCACCGTCGTCGACGCCGGACCCGACTACTTCACGATCAGCCTCATCCCCACCACCCTCGCCCTGACCACCCTCGGCATCAAGCAGCCCGGCGACCCGGTCAACCTCGAGGTCGACGTCGTCGCCAAGTACGTCGAGCGCCTGCTCGCGAGCGGTCGGGGGGCGGCCAAGTGAACTGGCTCAACTCCAAGGCGTTCGTCATGTTCGGCCAGCACATCATCTGGTCCGACATGATCGGCAACATCCTCGGCCTGATCACCCTCGCCCTCGGCTGGCGCCGCTCGCTGCTGACCTGGCCCGTGCAGTTCCTCTCCGGCCTGGTGCTGTTCGTCGCCTTCTACGGCCACCTCGCCGGCAGTGCCGGCAAGCAGGTCGTCGTCATGGTGGTCGCCCTCTACGGCTGGTGGCGCTGGAACCGCGACAAGGACGGCTCGGCCGACGGCCACATCAACCCGCGGTTCGCCACCTGGCGCGAGCGCGGCGCGATGGTCGCCGCCGCCGCGGCCGGCACGGTCGCCGTCGCCCTGCTCTTCAAGGCGTACCCGAGCCTGTCCTGGGACCCTTGGCCCGACGCCTACATCTTCGTCGGCACCGTCGTCGCCATGTACGCACAGGCGCGCGGCATGGTCGAGTTCTGGATCGCCTGGCTCCTCGTCGACGTCGTGGGCGTGCCCCTGAACTTCGCCAACGGCTACGCCTTCTCCGGCTTCGTCTACGTCATCTACGGCGCACTCGTCCTGTGGGGCATGCGCGACTGGTGGCTGCGCTCCCGCAGGACGCCGCAGCCCGTCCTGGAAGGAGCGCCGGCATGAGTACGGCACCGATCCTGTACAGCGCGGACGGCATCGAGGACTGGTCCCTCGACCCGATCGAGCAGGCCGTCGCCGACATCGCGGCGGGCCGCCCGATCGTGGTCGTCGACGACGAGGACCGCGAGAACGAGGGCGACCTCGTCATCGCCGCCGAGAAGATCACCCCCGAGATCGTCGCCTTCATGATGAGCGAGTGCCGGGGCCTGATCTGCGCCCCCATGGAGAGCGAGGAACTCGACCGGTTGAACCTTCCGCAGATGGTCGACGACAACACCGAGTCGATGAAGACCGCCTTCACCGTCTCCGTCGACGCCTCCGGCGCCCACGGCGTGACCACCGGCATCTCCGCCGCCGACCGCGCCACCACCCTGCGGCTCCTGGCGAGCGGCGACGCCGAGCCGGGCGACTTCGTCCGCCCCGGCCACATCTTCCCGCTGCGCGCCCGCTCCGGCGGCGTGCTCGTGCGCAACGGCCACACCGAGGCCGCCGTCGACCTCGCCCGGCTCGCGGGCCTGCGCCCGGCCGGCGCGATCGTCGAGATCGCCGGTGAGGACGGCCGCATGCTGCGCCTGCCCGAACTGATCCCGTTCGCCCGCAAGCACGGCCTGACGATCATCTCCATCGAGGACCTGATCGCCTACCGCCGCAGCGCCGAGCCCACCGTCCGCCGCGAGGCCGAGACCCGGCTGCCCACCGCCCACGGCGAGTTCACCGCCTACGGCTACCGCTCCACCGTCGACGGCGTCGAGCACGTCGCCCTCGTCCACGGCGAGATCGGCGACGGCGATGACGTCCTGGTCCGCGTCCACTCCGAGTGCCTGACCGGCGACATCTTCGCCTCCCTGCGCTGCGACTGCGGCCCCCAGCTCAACGCCTCCCTGGACCGCATCCAGGAAGAGGGCCGGGGCGTGGTGGTCTACCTGCGCGGCCACGAGGGACGCGGCATCGGCCTGCTGTCCAAGCTGCGCGCCTACGAGCTCCAGGAGCGCGGCCGCGACACCCTGGACGCCAACCTGGAGCTCGGCCTGCCCGCCGACGCCCGGGACTACGGCGCCGGCGCCCAGATCCTGAAGGACCTCGGCGTCCGCAGCCTGCGTCTGATGACCAACAACCCCGACAAGACCGACGCGCTCGTCCGCCACGGCCTCAAGGTCACCGGCCGCGAGCCGATGCCCGTACAGGCGGGCGAGCACAACCTCCGCTACCTGCGCACCAAGCGGGACCGGATGGGACACGACCTGCCCTGGCTGGACACCGTCCCGGCGTCCACCTGCAACAACCAGTAACAGCACCCCGAGGAGACAGAAGAACGTGAGCGGCAAGGGCGCACCGGAGCTGTCCGTACGCAACGTCGGAGACCTGCGGGTCGCCGTCATCGCGGCGCAGTGGCACGAAAAGGTGATGGACGGCCTGGTGGACGGCGCGCTGCGCGCCCTGCACGACCTCGGCATCGACGAGCCGACCCTTCTCAGGGTCCCCGGCAGCTGGGAGCTCCCGGTGGTCGCCAAGGTCCTCGCGGGCCGCGGCTACGACGCGATCGTCGCCCTCGGCGTCGTCATCCGCGGCGGCACCCCGCACTTCGACTACGTGTGCCAGGGCGTCACCCAGGGCCTCACCCAGGTCTCCGTCGACACCGGCGTCCCGGTCGGCTTCGGCCTGCTGACCTGTGACAACGAGGAGCAGGCGCTGGACCGGGCGGGCCTTGCGGGCTCCAACGAGGACAAGGGGCACGAGGCGGTGACGGCGGCGGTGGCGACCGCGGCCACCCTCCGCTCAGTATCTGAACCGTGGCACTGAGCCAACGTCCCTTTGGCGTAGTCTGACGCTCACCATGTCCAATAAGACGTTCGAGGAGCTCTTCACCGAGCTCCAGCACAAGGCCGCCCACGGCGATCCCGCCACCTCCCGCACCGCTGAACTGGTCGGCAAGGGCGTCCATGCCATCGGCAAGAAGGTCGTCGAGGAGGCCGCCGAGGTCTGGATGGCCGCCGAGTACGAGGGCAAGGAGGCGGCCGCCGAGGAGATCTCGCAGCTGCTGTACCACGTCCAGGTGATGATGGTCGCCCGCGGCATCTCCCTGGACGACGTCTACGCCCACCTGTAAGCCGCACCACCGTTCCCACCCGAAACACACGCGAAGGAAGCCGACCTCATGCTGCGCATCGCCGTCCCCAACAAGGGTTCCCTCTCAGGACCTGCGGCGGAGATGCTGCATGAGGCCGGCTACCGGCAACGCCGCGAGTCCAAGGAACTGCGGACCGTCGACCCGACGAACGACGTCGAGTTCTTCTACCTCCGCCCCCGCGACATCGCGATCTACGTCTCCTCCGGTCAGCTCGACATCGGCATCACCGGCCGTGACCTGCTGGTCGACTCCGGCGCCGACGCCGAGGAGATCCTGCCGCTCGGCTTCGCCCGCTCCACCTTCCGCTTCGCCTCCAAGCCGGGTGCCGCGACGGGCCTGGCGGACCTCAAGGGCAAGACCGTCGCCACCTCCTACGAGGGCATCGTCGCCGGCCACCTGGCCGAGAACGGCGTCGACGCCTCCGTCGTCCACCTCGACGGCGCCGTGGAGACCGCCATCGAGCTCGGTGTCGCCGAGGTCATCGCCGACGTCGTCGAGACCGGCACCTCGCTGCGCAACGCCGGCCTGGAGGTCTTCGGCGAGCCCATCATGAAGTCCGAGGCCGTCGTCATCCGCCGCACCGGCGCGGACGGCCAGGAGCCCAAGGTGCAGCAGTTCCTGCGCAGGCTCCAGGGCGTCCTGGTGGCCAGGACGTACGTGATGATGGACTACGACTGCCGGGTCGAGCAGCTGGAGAAGGCCGTCGCGCTCACCCCCGGCCTGGAGTCCCCGACCGTCTCCCCGCTGCACAACGAGGGCTGGGTCGCCGTCCGCGCGATGGTCCCCGCCAAGGAGGCCCAGCGGATCATGGACGACCTCTACGACATCGGCGCCCGGGCCATCCTGACCACGGCCATCCACGCCTGCCGTCTGTGACAGCCGTCTCTGACACCCGCAGGAAGCCCCGGAGAGCCTGAGAGATGTCCGACCTGCCCACCCTTCCCGTCACGTTCCGGCCGGGCCGCACCCGCGCGGTCCTGCTCACCGCCGCCGTCGCGATCTTCGTCGTCATCACCGCGGTCGCGCTGCTGCTGGAGGGCCTCGGCCCGGGGGAGCGGCTCAGCTTCATCCTCACCGGCGCCCTGATGGCCGGCGTTCTGGCGCTGCTCGCCAGAGTGAAGGTGGTCGCCGACGACACCGGCGTCACCGTGGTCAACATCGCCACCCGGCGGCACCTGGACTGGCCCGAGATCCTGCACGTCAACCTGCGCCCCGGCGACCCCTGGGTGTTCCTCGACCTCAGCGACGGCACCAGCCTGCCGGCCCTCGGCATCCAGCCCGGCATCGCCAGGGACCGGGCCATCGCCGACGCGCGCACCCTGCGCGCCCTCGCCGAAGCCCGCTCGCCGAGGGATCTGCCCTAGAGACCCCGGTCTTGATTAATCTGTTGGCGGAGGCGTTTTCGTCGCGCCTCCGCCGCCGGTGCTCCCGCGGACACCGGCTGCCCCTGCTACCCGAGGAGTGACTCCCTCCAGCGATGGACGGATCGTCCTGTAGTACCTGCGCCGCCCCCTCCCGACATACCGAGGCGGCGGCATCATGACCACCCCCCTGCTGCTCCTCGGAGCGGCGTTCCTGCTGATCCTCGCGAACGGCTTCTTCGTGGCCGCCGAGTTCGGCCTGGTCACGGTCGAGTCCACGGACGCCGAGAAGGCCGCCGCCGAGGGCGACAAACGCGCCCGCAGGGTCGCCGAGTCGCTGAAGGAACTCTCCTTCCAGCTCTCCGGCACCCAGCTCGGCATCACCATCACCTCCCTCGTCGTCGGCATGCTCGCCGAACCGGCGCTGGCCCGGCTGCTGCACGGCCCGTTCACGGCCGTCGGCGTCCCCGCCGGCGCGGTCTCGGGCGTCGCGGTCGTCGTCGGGATGCTGCTGGCCTCGGCCGTGCAGATGGTGATCGGCGAACTCGTGCCCAAGAACTGGGCGGTGTCCAAGCCCATGCAGGTCGCCCGTTTCGTGGCCGGCCCGCAGCATGTCTTCGCCCGGCTGTTCCGCCCGGTCATCGCCGCGCTGAACACGGTCGCCAACCGCCTGGTGCGCGCCCTGGGCGTCGAGCCCGCCGAGGAGCTGGCCTCCGCCCGCACCCCCGGCGAACTGGTCTCCCTGGCCCGGCACTCCGCGCAGGCCGGCGCCCTGGAGCAGGACACCGCCGACCTCTTCGTGCGGACGCTGTCGCTCGCCGAGCTGACCGCCCAGCACGTCATGACCCCGCGCGTGAAGGTCAGCGCGCTGCAGTCCTCGGCGACCGCCGAGGACGTGGTCAACCTCACCCGGGCCACCGGCCTGTCCCGCTTCCCCGTCTACAAGGAGAAGATCGACGAGGTCGTCGGCATGGTCCACCTGAAGGACGCGCTCGCGGTCCCCGTGCACGAACGGCTGCGCACCCCCGTGGTCCGCATCGCCCGCCCGGCCCTGCTGGTCCCCGAGACCCTGCCGGTCCAGCCGCTGCTGGCCCAGCTGCGCAGCGAGCAGCCCATCGCGGTCGTCGTCGACGAGTACGGCGGCACGGCGGGCGTGGTGACGCTGGAGGACATCGTCGAGGAGATCGTCGGCGAGGTCCGCGACGAGCACGACGGCCAGGACGTGCCCGAGCTCGCCGCCGCCCCGCCGGAGGACGGCAAGCCCGCCTGGGACGCCGACGGCAGCTGCCGCGTCGACATCCTGCAGCGCATAGGCCTGGACGTGCCCGAGGGTCCGTACGAGACCGTCGCCGGGCTCGTCGCCGACCTGCTCGGCCGCATCCCGGCCGCCGGCGACCGGGCCGAACTGCCCGGCTGGCGGCTCACCGTGCGCCGCGTCGGCCACTACCGCGCCGAGCGGGTCCGCCTGGTGCGCACCGGCCCGGTCGTGGAGGTCGCCCGATGAGCGTGCTCCAACTCCTGTTCGCCGGCCTGCTCGTGCTCGCCAACGGCTTCTTCGTCGGCGCCGAGTTCGCCCTGGTCTCGGTCCGCCGCAGCCAGATCGAACCGCTCGGCACGGCACGGTCCCGCCAGGTCCTCTACGGCCTGGAGCGGCTGCCCCAGATGATGGCGGCGGCCCAGTTCGGCATCACGGTCTGCTCGCTGACCCTGGGCGCCGTCGCCGAACCGACGGTGGCCCACCTGCTGGAACCGGTCTTCGAGTGGATCCACCTGCCGGAGGGCATGATCCACCCGCTGGGCTATGTCATCGCGCTGGCCGCGGTGGTCTTCTTCCACCTGGTCATCGGCGAGATGGTCCCGAAGAACCTGGCCATGGCCGCCCCGGAGAAGGCCGCGCTGTGGCTGAGCCCCGGGCTGGTCTACTTCGCCCGCATCTGCAAGCCGATCACCGTGGCCCTCGGCGCCTGCGCCCGGGGCATCCTGCGGCTCTTCCGTGTCGAGCCGAAGGACGAGGTGGAGTCCGTCTTCACCAGCGAGCAGCTCAACCGGCTGGTGGAGGACGCCGGTCAGGCCGGCCTCCTCGACCCCGAGGAGCAGGAACGCCTGGAGGACGCCCTCGAGCTGGGCTCCCGCCCGGTGACGGACGTGCTCCTGAAGCGGGAGTCGCTGGTGACGGTCCCGCCGTCGGTCACCCCGGGGCGGATCGTCGAGCTGACCGCCCGCACCGGGTACTCCCGTTTCCCGGTCGCCGCGGTCAACGGCGCCTTCATGGGCTACCTGCACGTGAAGGACGTACTCGACCTGGAGGACTCCGAGCGGGCCGTGCCGCAGCAGCTGTGGCGGCCGATGACGACCCTGCGCTCCGACCTCCCGCTGGACGACGCCCTGACGGTCATGCGCCGCGCGGCCACCCATCTGGCGCAGGTGGCCGACGGGTCCGGCAAGGTGCTGGGCCTGGTGGCGCTGGAGGACGTCCTGGAGCTGCTGGTCGGCGAGGTGACGGACCCGGCGCACCGGGAGGTCCCGCCCGCCCCGCGGCTGGCCGAGCCGAAGGAAGAAGCGGCCCTGCCCGGCTGACGCGGAGTCCCCGCGCCCTGAAAGGGGTGCGGGGAACCGCGCGACAAGCCGGCTCGTAGGCGCCCGGCTCAGGTCCCCGAAGGGTCCTGCGGGCCCCGCCCGGACAGCACCTCGCCGTACGCCTGCATCAGGTCCGGCAGTCGCAGCGTCGACAAGTCGTCACGGGACAGCGCGCCCGGATACGTCGACAGCCGCAGGTCGCGGTACGCGCAGCTCTTCTCGTACAGCGTCCGCAGGAACCGTCCGTTGCCCAGCTCGTCGATCCACCCCTGGTCCACGACGTGCCCGGCGATCGAGCGCAGCTCGTCCAGCGCCTCCTCGTCCCACACGTCACCGTTGTCGGCGGCCAGCACCTCACCGATGGAGGTCAGTTCGAGGGGCCGGTAGGACGGGAAGTCGACGCGGGTGGTGAAGCGGGACGACAGTCCGGGGTTGGCGGCCAGCAGCCGGTCCATGCCCTCCGGGTAGCCGGCCAGGATCACCACCAGGTGGTCCCGGTTGTCCTCGGCCCGCTTCAGCAGGACCTGCAGCGCCTCGTCGCCGTACGCGTCGCCCTTGCCGTAGCCGGAGTTGGAGAGCGAGTAGGCCTCGTCGACGAAGAGCACGCCGCCGATGGCGGAGTCGATCAGCTCGTTGGCCTTCACGGCCGTCTGGCCCAGGTACTCGCCCACCAGGTCGGCGCGCTGGGCCTCCACCAGGTGGTCGCCGCCGAGCAGCCCGAGGGCGTAGAAGACGCGGCCCAGGATGCGGGCCACCGTGGTCTTGCCGGTGCCGGAGGGGCCGGAGAAGACGAAGTGCCGCTTGGGCGGCTGGACCGGCAGCCCCTGGCCGGTCCGCAGCCGCGCCATGTTCAGTTGCGCGGACAGCGCCTTGACCTGGCGCTTGACGGGTTCCAGGCCCACCATGCGCTCGAGCTCGGCGAGCGCCTCCTCCAGCAGCGCGGGGTCGGTGGGACCGGCGGGCAGCGGCGTGCCGGGGACGGTCTTCTCCCGCACCAGCGGATCGATCGTGGACGGCATTGACCCGGCCGGCGGCAGGTCGGGCTCGGGGAACCTGAGCTCCCGGCCGTCGGAGCCGAAGAGCGGGTCGAACCCGTCGGGGCCCTCCAGCACGTCCTGGCCGCCGGACAGCGCGATCGCCGCGAGATCGGCGGAGTCGTCGTAGCCGTCGCCCTCGGCGATCGCGGCGAGCCGGGCCGAGGTGTCCATGAAGGCGGGGTCGACGCGGTGCACGGCCCGGTACAGGGGGAGCGCGGCGGCGGAGCGGCCCGTCCCCTCGTGCGCGCGGGCCAGCCAGTAGCGCAGCTCCTTGCGCTGCGGCTGTTCGCTGCGGCAGCGCATCAGGGCGGCCGCCAGCAGGGGTTCGGCCTGGCGGTACATCTCCAGCCGGACCCGGGCCATCCCGCCGAACAGGCCCGCCTCGATGCCCAGCAGCGGGTCGTCGATCAACGGGTCGGTGTGCCGGACGAGTTGCTCCCAGTCCTTGACCAGGTAGGCGCGGCAGGCGTGCAGGAACCGGACCTGGTGGTCGGTGTCGACGGGCGGCAGCCCGGCCAGCGCCCGGTCCAGCTCCGGCACGTGGCGGCCGTCCAGCCAGTGCGAGGCGTGGGCGAGCAGCAGGTCGCGCGGGCTCTCCAGCACCGGCTGCACCCACCAGCCCAGCCAGTACCAGGAGTTGAGGGCGCGGCGGTGCCGGGCGCGCTGTTCCCCGAAGCGGTCCCGGTGGCGGAACATCCTGAGCAGCGCGGTCGTCGTGTCGACGCGCAGCGCGTGCAGCCCGAGCCAGCCGTCGGCCATCCCGGGGTCCATCCGCACCGCGGCCCGGAACTCCTCCTCCGCCTGTGGATAGGCGCCCATCGTGTAGGCGTCCACACCTCGCAGCCAGGCGAGGTCGGCCGGGGCCTCGGGGCCCTGCGTGCCGAAGTCCATCACGTCCCCCACAAACCGTGCCCCCGTCGGTTGGCCGCCGGGCGGTCACCCGGTGGCCTCCTTGATCGAACCGCCGTACCGCGGACCGGAGTTGCGGTGCGCGCAGCCGTCGTCCTAGGTCGCACCGAGGGCATCGTACCTGCGCTGTGTCGCCCGTCGAAGGGTGCCGCACAGGACGTTTGGCGAGGTGGGAGCGGATGAGCCCCGGATCGGACGGTGACCGAGGGTGAGCAAAACGCGGCGCACAGCGTCCGGATGGGCGGCTGAGGGCAGAACGAAGCCCCCGATCACGGGGGAACAACCGGGGGCTTCGCGTGCGTGGGCGGCCGCGCTTGACCGCACATTGGAAACGTAAGACCTGTACGGCCCCTCGGTCAAGCCGAGTTGAGGCCCTCCGGGAAGTTCCCGCGCGCCGATCTTCACAAGTTCAGCACACTGCGGATGGTCCGTCACTGTGCGTGTTCGCCTGGTCCGGTCCAAGTGTGTGCGCGGGTCCCGGCAGCACCACATATCCCTTTTCGCCCTGCCGTACCAGCAGGTCGGCGAAGGGCCGGGAGGGATCCTCGGCGAAGTGCCGCCGTTCCGCGCGGACCCACGCGGCCCAGAACTCCCGCTGCTCCTCCCCGTCCCGCAGGCGCCCTCGATTCCAGGACTCCTCGTGCGGCAACTCCATCCACAGCAGCTGGGCGAGGTGCGGGCGCAGGGCGCTGCGGCCCGCGCCGACGCCCTCGACGAGGATCACGGGGGCCGGCGGCAGGGCCCGGGGGGCGGTGGGGCGGCGGGCCCGCCAGTCGTAGGGGGCGTAGTGGGCGGTCTCGCCGCGCAGGAGCGGGTCGATCACCTCGGCCCGGAGCCGGCCGGTCCACGCGAACAGCTCGTCGTGGGTGGCGATGTCGTCGAGGTGCAGCACCGGGGCGTCGTCCAGGGCCCGGGCCAACCGCCCGGCGAACGTGGTCTTCCCCGACCCGGCGTGTCCGTCGACGCCGACCAGACGGACCGGGCCGCAGGACGGGGGCAGCCGGCGGAGCAGGGAGGCGAGGTGCTGAATCGTCGTTCCTTGACTCGGGGGAGGGGTGGGGTCCTCGGGGCCAGTCTAGACCGGCCCCGGCCGCGTCCTGGCAGGTGACGCCAGTGGTGCAGACCAATATTGATGCGCGCGGCACGGCCCGAAGTGCTGGCCGCGGGGCCGGTCGGCGGCCATAGTGGGCGCACAACGGTGCATGTCAAAAGTGGTGCACCGCTGTGCGATCGGACCTGCCCCGACTCGGACACCTGGGGGTCATCCCACCCATGAGCAGAGCCGAACAGCCGTCCCGCCGAACCGTTCTCGCCGCGGCGGTCGCCGCGGCGGTGGCCGGCCCCTCGGTCACCCAGGGCGTGGCCGACGCGGCGGACACCGCCGAGGAGCCCGCCCGCACGGTGGACTACCGTGCCTGGACCTCGTACACCGACTGGCGCGCCGGCAGCGCGCAGGGCGCCCGTGCCGTCGCGGGGGTGCGTCCCGGCGTCGTCCTCGCGCACCCGGCCGGCACGGTGGACTACACCGACCCGCACACCGGCAGGACCGCCTCCTGGGAGTACGCGACCTGGACCTCCCCGGTGCACCGGCTGCGGGTGCCGGCCACCGAGGCGATCGCCTCCTGGAACGCGCACACCCCGGCCGGCACCTGGCTCCAGGTCGAACTGCACGGCACGTACTCCGACGGCACCGAGACCCCCTGGTACGTGATGGGCCGCTGGGCGGCGGGCGACGAGGACATCAGGCGGACCTCGGTCGACGGCCAGGGCGACGGCAGGAGCAGCATCTGGACCGACACCTTTGCCGTCGACGACGCCACCACCGGGCTGCGCCTGGTCGCCTACCGCCTCCGCCTCACCCTCTACCGCAGGCCCGGCACCGACCTCACCCCCACCGTGTGGCGGCTCGGCGCGATGGGCTCCGACGTCCCCGACCGCTTCACCGTCCCGGCCTCCACCCCCGGCCCGGCCAAGGAGCTGCTCGTCCCGCGGTACTCGCAGGAGATCCACAAGGGCCAGTACCCCGAGTACGACAACGGCGGCGAGGCGTGGTGCAGCCCCACCTCCTCGCAGATGATCATCGAGTACTGGGGCGGGCGGCTCACCCCCGAGCAGCTGTCCTGGGTGGACCCCTCCTACGCCGACCCGCAGGTCGATCACGCGGCCCGCTACACCTACGACTACCAGTACGAGGGCTGCGGCAACTGGCCGTTCAACGCCGCCTACGCGGCCACGTACAAGGGACTGCAGGGCGTCGTCACCCGGCTCGGCTCGCTCACCGACCTGGAGACGCTGATCGGCGCCGGCATCCCGGCCATCACGTCCCAGTCGTTCCTCAAGGGGGAGCTGACCGGGGCCGGTTACGGCACCGCGGGGCACCTGATGACCGTCATCGGCTTCACCGCCGACGGCGACGTGATCGCCAACGACCCGTTCTCGCCGGACGACGAGGCGGTGCGACGGGTGTACGCGCGGCGGGAATTTGAGAACATCTGGCTGCGGACCAAGCGGTACAACGCCTCGGGCAAGGTCGTCTCGGGCAGCGGCGGCGTCTG
Source organism: Streptomyces panaciradicis (assembly GCF_023516615.1). Lineage (GTDB taxonomy): Bacteria > Actinomycetota > Actinomycetes > Streptomycetales > Streptomycetaceae > Streptomyces > Streptomyces panaciradicis. The sequence goes on along the minus strand of NZ_JAMGBF010000020.1, from coordinate 33,019 downwards.
CTACCTGTACTTCCCCGCGCGGCTCGGCATCCGTATGCGCAGGGCGCTGGCCGCGGTGGGTGTGCGCTGACGGCACGGTGGGAGCGTGCAGGCCCCGGACGAACCGGGGCCTGCACGCTGTGACCGACGTCTCCGCCGCGAAAGCCGTCCGGGGTGGCAAGGTGGACAGAAGGGTGGGGGGAGTCCACCGCACGCGTCCGACCTCAGTGAGACACCATGACCGCACACTCCGCCACCGCCGTCCGCACCCGCACCGGCGGTCCCGGGAACGACGGCTCGAAGGTCCTCGAGCACGTCATGGGCTGGACCCTCGTCATGGTCGTCGCCATGCTCGTCACCCAGCTCGGCCTGCTGTGATCCGGCGGGGGACGGCCCGCGTCCGCCGCGCGCCCGCTCGTCGATCAGAGTCGAACGAGTGGACGTTGTTGTTCTGACATACTTCGGATGTCCCGCCACCCCGCCCGAGACCAGGGTCGAAATTGAAGATCAGCGAACGGCGCGACGGCGCCCGTCCCCGAGCGCGCGGCACCGAACGCTCGCTGGCGCGCCGCGCCGAACTCATCGCCATCGGGCGGAAGTTGTTCGCCGACACCTCCTACGACGCACTGTCCATGGACGACATAGCCAAGCAGGCGCGGGTCGCCAAGGGGCTGATCTACTACTACTTCCAGTCCAAGCGCGGCTACTACCTGGCGATCATCCACGACTCGGTCGCCGACCTCGTCAGTTTCGCGGCGAGCGGCGTCGAACTGGAGCAGCTGGACCGGGTCCACCGCACCATGGAGAGCTATCTGCGCTGGGCCGAGCACAACCAGGCCGCCTACCGCACGATCGTCAGCGGCGGGGTCGGCTTCGACGCCGAGGTGCAGGCCATCCGGGACGGGGTGCGCGAGGCGATCGTGGCCACCATCGCCGACGGCGCCTACGGCCGCACCGACATCTCGCCGCTCGCCCGCATGGGCCTGTTCAGCTGGGTGTGCGGCGTCGAGGGCGCCGTCCTCGACTGGATCGACCGCCCCTCGCTCACCCGTGACCAGATGCGCGAACTGCTGGTCAAGAACCTCGGCGGCTCGATGCGCGCCGTCGAGGAACTCGACCCGGCCTACCCGGCCCCGGCCCCGGCCCGCCGCGACACCTGAGGCGAGGCGCCCGGGACGGTCCCGCGCCCTTGCCCCAAGTGCCTTGCGCTCACGGTCAGTTGATGGCCTTGATCAGCTCCCCGCTCGCCGTGTCCCCGCTCAGCTCCCAGAAGAACGTGCCGCCGAGCTCCTGCTGGTTCTTGTACGTCATCTTCGTCGCGATGGTCGAGGGCGTGTCGTAACTCCACCAGTCGCTGCCGCACTTGGCGTAGGCGGTGCCGCCCACCGTGCCGTTCGCCGGGCACTTGGCCTTGAGGACCTTGTAGTCCTCGATGCCCTGCTCGTAGGTGCCCGCCGCCGGGCCGGTCGCCGTGCCGCCCGGTGCGGCCTGGGTCACGCCCGTCCAGCCGCGGCCGTAGAAGCCGATGCCGAGCAGCAGCTTGGCGGCCGGAACGCCCAGTCCCCTGAGCTTGGCGATGGTGGCCGACGTGTTGAACTCGGGCTTGGGGATGCCCGGGTAGGAGGTCAGCGCGGAGTGCGGGGCCGTCGGGCCGCTCGCGTCCCAGGCGCCGAAGTAGTCGTACGTCATCGGGTTGTACCAGTTCACGTACGGGGCCGCGCCCGCGTAGTCCGCCGCGTCGATCCGGCCCCCGGCGGTGGCGTCGGCGGTGATCGCGGCGGTGACGAGCGCGCCGCCGCCGAACTTCGAACGCAGCGCCGCCATCAGGTTCTTGAAGGCTTCCCGGCCGCTGGAGTCGCAGGTGTTGCCGCAGGCGTTGGGGTACTCCCAGTCGATGTCGATGCCGTCGAACAGGCCCGCCCACTTGGGGTTGTTCACCAGGTCGTAGCAGGACTGGGCGAACGCGGCCGGGTTCTTCGAGGCCTCACCGAAGCCGCTGGACCAGGTCCAGCCACCGAAGGACCAGATGATCTTCAGTCCCGGGTGCTTCTTCTTCAGCTTCAGCAGCTGGTTGAAGGTGCCGCGCAGCGGCTGGTCCCAGGTGTCGGCGACCCCGTCCACCGACTCGGCGGCGGTGTAGGCGCGGTCGGTCGCCGCGTAGGAGTCGCCCATCGCGCACTTGCCGCCGGTGACGTTGCCGAAGGCGTAGTTGATGTGCGTGAGCTTCGCCGCCGAGCCGGAGGTCTCGATGTTCTTGACGTAGTACTTGCGGTCGTAGGTGCCCCATTCGGTGAAGTAGCCGACGACCTTGGAGCCGGCCGCCTCCCGGGCCGAGGGCTCCGCGGTGGCCGTGCTCGCGCCGGCCAGCAGCCCGGCGCCGAGAGCGGCGCAGCAGGCGGCGGACAGCAGTGCCCGGAAGCGGGCGTGGTGGGGGAAGTGCATCGGGTGTCTCCTCGTGGGGGAGAGGGGAACGCGCGCCGATTGGCATGAACGCGGTAAAGCGTTGGTCATGAACCCTAGGAGGACTAGACCAGTCGGGTCAATGGTGCGGACCAATGAGGTGCCGGCCGGAACGCGTCGTGAGCCGCTTCGGATATTCTTGAAGTAAGCGGTCGTTAACTGGTGACGGGATGGCCCCGATCGGGCATACTCACAGCGCACAGCCGCTGGTCAGCAGCTTCCGAGACCCGGGAGGGCGAGCGTCGGCTGGGCCCGTGGAAGACCCGGCGGCCGCCCCCACCCAAGGCGCACGTCCGCCGATGTGCCCGAAAGAGGGAGGAGAGCGTCGCCATGCCCGATCGCGCCGCGCAGCCGGTGGACCGTCAACTGCCCACGGACGAGGCCCGGGATCTGATCTCGCTCGTCCGCGACATCGCCCAGCGCGAGATCGCTCCGAAGGCGGCCGAGGAGGAGGACGCGGGACGCTTCCCGCGCGAGGTCTTCACGCTGCTGTCCAAGGCGGGACTGCTCGGTCTGCCCTACGACTCCGAGTGCGGCGGAGGCGACCAGCCCTACGAGGTCTACCTCCAGGTGCTCGAGGAGCTCGCCGCGGCCCGTCTCACCGTGGGCCTCGGAGTCAGCGTCCACACCCTCGCCTGCTACGCGCTCGCCGCCTACGGCTCCAAGCAGCAGCAGATCGAGTACCTGCCCGCGATGCTCGGCGGGGGCCTGCTGGGGGCGTACTGCCTCTCGGAGCCGTCCTCCGGCTCGGACGCGGCCTCCCTGCGAACGAGGGCGGTGCGGGACGGCGAGGACTGGGTGATCACCGGCACCAAGGCCTGGATCACGCACGGCGGGATCGCCGACTTCTACACGGTCATGGCCCGCACGGGCGAGGAGGGGCCGCGCGGCATCACCGCGTTCCTGGTCCCGGGCGACGCCGAGGGCCTCAGCGGCGCGGTGCCCGAGAAGAAGATGGGCATGAAGGGCTCACCGACCGCCCAGGTTCACTTCGACGGGGTGCGGGTGCCCGACGAGCGGCGCATCGGGGAGGAGGGCCAGGGCTTCGCGATCGCCCTGTCCTCGCTCGACTCCGGCCGGCTCGGCATCGCGGCCTGTGCGATCGGCCTGGCCCAGGCCGCGCTCGACGAGGCGGTCGCGTACGCCACCGACCGGCGGCAGTTCGGACGGCCGATCGCCGACTTCCAGGGCCTGCGCTTCATGATCGCCGACATGGCGACCCAGATCGAGGCGGGCCGGGCGCTGTATCTGACCGCCGCGCGGCTGCGCGACGCCGGACGGCCGTTCGCCAAGGAGGCGGCGATGGCCAAGCTGCACTGCACCGACACGGCCATGAAGGTCACCACGGACGCCGTGCAGATCCTCGGCGGCTACGGCTACACCGCCGACTTCCCGGCCGAGCGCTACATGCGCGAGGCCAAGGTCCTGCAGATCGTCGAGGGCACCAACCAGATCCAGCGGATGGTCATCGCCCGTCACCTCGCGGGTCCGGAAACCCGCTGAACTCGCCGGTTCTGACCTGCGGCGCCGCGAGCCGGGCCCACTCGGGGTCGTGGCGCCCGGGCAGGGTGCGGCCCCGGTCGGCCCAGGCGCGCAGCAGATCACGGTAGATGGGCGGGTCCTGGGGCGGCGCCGGGGGACGCGGAACCGTTCCTGTGGGCGGAGGCACGAACACCCGGCGCTGCCGCTGGGCCGCTGCGTAGGTCGAGGTCATACCAAGGCAACGGAAAGGCAATGGGGCAGGTCACCCGTCCCCGGAATCGACCGTGAGTTCGCGGTTGTCCGCCCGCGGATCTGGTGGGTCGACGCCACCTGACGTACCGTCAGCCAAGCCGTCCCCAGGGAGGTGTGGCATGGCCGACGACCGTCCCGTACCGCTCGACGAGTACCCCGTGCACCAGGTCGCCCTGTCCATGAGGCACGTCGCGACCGGCGACCGCAACGCCTACGACCGGTGCATCTTCCATGTCCTCGACCACGAGGGACGGGCGCTGCTGATCACCGGTCTCGGCGTCTACCCGAACGTCGGCGTCATCGACGCCTACGCGACCCTGCGCACCGGCGACATGCTGCACGCCGTCCGGGCGTCGGACGCGCTCGGCGAGGACCGCATGCGGCTCTCGGTGGGCCCGCTGCGCATCGAGGTGGAGGAGCCGCTGCGCCGGATCCGGCTGCGCTGCGACGACGAGTCGTTGTCGTACGACCTCTTGTGGACCGCCGGCTTCCCCGCTCTGTGGGAGCCCCACCACCTCCAGCGCCGCGGCGACCGGCTCACCCTGGAAGGGCGCCGCTTCGTGCAGGCGGGGAGCGTGGAGGGGGTCGTCCGGGCCGCCGGGGAGGAGTTCCGCGTCACGGCCGGCGGCTGGACGGGCACCCGCGACCGCAGCTGGGGCGTACGGCCGCTGCCGGGGGAGGAGGGCGGCCGGCTCGCCGAGGAGCACCCCACCGAGGGCTTCCACTGGCTGTGGTGCCCGGTCCGCTTCGAGGACCGGTTCCTGATGGTGATCGTGCAGGAGGACGCCGACGGCTACCGCACCCTCAACGACGCCACCCTCGTCCGCCCCGGCCACCGCGATCGTCAACTGGGCTGGCCCCAGCCCGAGATCACCTACCGCCCGGGCACCCGTCACCCCGAGCGCGCCCTCGTCCACCTCGGCGACCCGCGCAAGCCCCAGGAGCTGGAGGTGGAGATCCTCACCTCCTCCCCGCTCGCCGTCGGCGCCGGCTACCCGCCCGCCGACGACTGGCAGCACGGCACCTGGCGCGGCCGGGGCTGGACCGACCGGCGCACCTACGACCTGACGGCGGTGCACCCGCTCGCCGCCTACGGGGTCACCGACCACGCGGCACGCTTCCGCCTGGACGGGCGGGTGGGACACGGCATCTTCGAGCACGGCTCGTTCGGGCGGCACGACCCGAGCGGCTTCACGGACTTCACATCGGTCGCACCCTAGGCGGTATGTGACATGGCACCCACCGCGCCGCGTCCCCGCACCACCACCCGTGACCCCGAGGACATCGCCCGCCGCCTCACCGCCTGGCTCGGCACCCGCCTGCCCGGCGCCAAGGCGACCGGCGTCCGCGTCCCGGAGTCCAACGGCATGTCCAGCGAGACCCTGCTCTTCGACCTCGAGCACCCCGAACCCCCACTGCGCGCCTGCGCGTTGAGACTGGCGGCCGATCCCGCGGCGTACACCGTCTTCCCGGTGTACGACATGCCGCGCCAGTACCGCACCATGCGCCTGGTCGCCCGGCACACCGACCTGCCGGTGCCGAGGGTGCTGTGGCTGGAGGAGGACCGAGCACCGCTCGGCGCGCCGTTCTTCGTCATGGAGCGGGTGGCGGGACGCGTGCCGCCGGACGTCATGCCGTACACCTACGAGGGCAACTGGCTGCACGCGGCGAGCGACGCCGAGCGCGGGCACCTGGAGGCCGCCTCGATCGGGCTGCTCGCCCGACTGCACGACCAAGTACCGCCGGAGCAGGCCGAGTTCCTCGCGCTTCCCGGCGAGGGCGACGCGCTGCACCGCCATGTCGAGGCCCAACGCGCCTACTACGACTGGGTCGTCGACGGACGCGCCCGTTCACCCCTCATCGAGGCGGCCTTCGACCGGCTCGCCCGGACCTGGCCCGCCGATCCGGGCCCACCGGTCCTCAACTGGGGCGACGCACGCATCGGAAACGTCGTCTACGACGGGTTCGAGCCCGTCGCCGTCCTGGACTGGGAGATGGCGGCCCCGGCCCCGCGCGAGGTCGACCTCGGCTGGACCGTCTACCTGCACCGCTTCTTCCAGGACCTGACGGTCTCCTTCGGCCAGCGGGGCCTGCCGGACTTCCTGCGCCGCGACCGCGTCGAGGCCCGCTACGCCGAACTCACCGGCCACACACCGCGCGACATGGACTTCTACATCCTGTACGCGGCCCTGCGGCAGGCGATCGTCATGCTGCGCGTCGCCTACCGGCAGGTGCACTTCGGCGAGGCCGTGGTCCCCGCGGACCCGGACACACTGATCCTGCACCACGGCAGTCTGCGCGCCATGGTGCAGGGCAGTTACCGGTACTGAGCGGGCTCAGGCGGCCTGGCGACGCATCACCGGCACGCGCATCGGGCGCGAGGCCGGGCCGCCGACGTGCGAGAAGGGCTGCGTACGCCAGTCGAGCCCCTGAGGGAGCGTCAACAGCAGTGCGGTGTCCTGCTCCTGGGGCTCGGCCGACTCGTCGGCCGAGCGCGCCTCGGTGGCCTGGCGGCCGGTGCCGGTGCAGACGGTGAGGCCGAACGGATTCCACGGCGAGGCGCACAGCGCGTGCTCCGGCAGCACCTCCTCGTCGGCCAGCAGCGCGATGGGCTGGGCGCAGTCCGGGCAGATCACCCGGTACATCTCGAAGGTGTCGTACGCGTCGAGCTCGTCGTCGAACTCGTCGGGTTCGACGCCCTCCGGCTCGGGCTCGACCACCGGCTGGAGCCGCTTGGGCGCGGTACGACCAGGGCGCTTAAGACTCTGCATGGATAACTCCCCCTTGGGCTGGGGCCGTGAAGGCGCTGCGGCCTCGACCACAGCAAGCACTTCCCGCCCGGTCTCGGCGGTAATCACGAGACCATCACGCAGACGCGTCCGGGGGTGTGGCGTTCGTCACATGCCGTGCGCAGGTGCCCGCGGCGGAGGCCCACATCACGAACCGGGCATGACCTGGGGTGCTGAGGTATCGGAGGAGATCAAGCGCCCTGTAGGTTCTTGCGCCATGGAGGAGCTCGACCGACAGATCGTTCAGCTGCTCGTCAAGGACGGGCGGATGAGCTACACGGACCTGGGCAAGGCCACGGGCCTGTCCACGTCTGCCGTGCACCAGCGGGTGCGGCGGCTGGAACAGCGGGGCGTCATCCGCGGCTATGCCGCGGTCGTCGACCCCGAGGCGGTCGGACTGCCCATGACCGCGTTCATCTCGGTCAAGCCCTTCGACCCCAGCGCCCCCGACGACATCGCCGAACGGCTCGCGGGAGTGCCCGAGATCGAGGCGTGCCACAGCGTCGCGGGCGACGAGAACTACATCCTCAAGGTGCGCGTGGCCACCCCCCACGAGCTGGAGGAGCTGCTGGCCCGGCTGCGGTCCCTGGCCGGGGTCTCGACCCGGACGACGGTGGTGCTGTCCACGCCCTACGAGGCCCGGCCCCCGCGCATCTGAAACCGACCCGCGTACGAGCGCGGCACCGCGGCACGAGAAACTGTCGGTCATGAGTGAACGCACCGACCAGCCGAAGACCGTCCTGCTCCGCCGAGGCGAGGTGCACAGCCCCGCCGACCCCTTCGCGACCGCGATGGTCGTGGAGGCCGGACAGGTCGCCTGGGTCGGCTCCGAGGGCGCCGCCGACGCCTTCGCGGACGGTGTCGACGAGGTCGTCGACCTGGACGGCGCCCTCGTCACCCCGGCGTTCACCGACGCCCATGTGCACACCACCTCCACCGGCCTCTCCCTCACCGGCCTCGACCTGTCCGGCGCCCCCTCCCTGGACGCGGCCCTGGCCCTCGTACGGGACTTCGCCGCAGCTCGGCCGGGCGATCGCGTTCTGCTCGGGCACGGCTGGGACGCCGCCCGCTGGCCCGGCGGCCGCCCGCCGACCCGCGCCGAACTGGACGCGGCCACGGGCGGCCGCCCCCTGTACCTGAGCCGGATCGACGTCCACTCGGCCGTCGCGACCTCGGCCCTGCTCCACATGGCCGGACTGGGCGCGGTGGACGGCCCGCTCACCGCCGACGCCCACCACGCCGTGCGCGCCGCCGCGTTCGCGGCCGTGACCCCGGCCCAGCGGGCCGACGCCCAGCGGGCCGCCCTCGCGCAGGCCGCGTCCCTCGGCATCGGGTCGGTGCACGAGTGCGCGGGACCGCAGATCTCCTCCGAGGAGGACTTCACCGGCCTGCTGCGGCTCGCGGCCGAGGAGGCCGGGCCCCGGGTGGTCGGCTACTGGGCCGAGCAGGACGTCGAGAAGGCGCGTGAGCTCGGCGCGGTGGGCGCCGCGGGGGACCTGTTCGTCGACGGCGCCCTGGGCTCGCACACCGCCTGCCTGCACCTGCCGTACAACGACGTCGACCACGTCGGCTCCGCCTACCTGGACGCGGACGCCGTCGCCGCGCACGTCGTCGCCTGCACCGAGGCAGGCCTCCAGGCGGGCTTCCACGCCATCGGCGACGCCGCCGTGACCACCGTCGTCGAGGGCGTCCGCGCCGCCGCGGAGAAGGTCGGCCTCGCGCGCGTCCGCGCCGCCCGGCACCGGGTCGAGCACGCCGAGATGCTCACGCCGCAGACCGTCGCGGCCTTCGCCGAACTGGGCCTGACCGCCTCCGTGCAGCCGGCCTTCGACGCGCTCTGGGGCGGCGACGACGGCATGTACGCCCAGCGCCTCGGCGTGGAGCGCGCCCGGACCCTCAACCCCTTCGCCGCCCTGCTGCGCGCCGGCGTCCCGCTGGCCTTCGGCTCCGACACCCCGGTCACGCCCTTCGACCCGTGGGGCACCGTCCGCGCCGCCGCCTTCCACCGCACGCCGGAGCACCGTGTGTCCGTGCGCGCCGCCTTCACCGCCCACACCCGCGGCGGCTGGCGGGCGACCGGCCGCGACGACGCCGGTGTCCTGGTGCCGGGAGCGCCCGCCGACTACGCCGTATGGCGTACCGGCGACCTCGTGGTCCAGGCGCCCGACGACCGCGTCGCCCGCTGGTCCACCGACCCCCGCTCCGGCACCCCCGGCCTGCCCGACCTCGGCCCCGGCCGTGACCTGCCCGTCTGCCTGCGCACGGTGGTGGGCGGCCGCACGGTCTTCGTACGGCCGGGCGAGTGATCTCCCGGGCCGGCGCACCGCCGATCGTGGTCCGCACGCGCGCGGCACGACCTGCGCCTCCACCCCGTTGACCAGGCATTTGCCCGAAGAGTCGCAGGTCGAACGGCTGTTGACAGGCGGAGGCGGGGGGCCGGTAGGTTCGGCGGAGTCCACCACCGGACGCCCGACCGGGGAACTTCCGCGCACTCGCCCGCGGCGCCGCTGGGTCAGGGACGGTGTGCCGCACCGGGGCACCGTCACTGGGAGCCAGGCTCAGCGCCCGCGCCGCTGCGAGGGAACGTTCCGGCCGGTAGGGGAGGTGCGACCCGGGTGGGGCCCGGACGCTCAGTAGACAACGGCTTTCGGTCGACCCGCAGCCAGCGGGCCCCAGGTCGGCCCGAAGGGCGCCGGGCCCCCATCCGCAGTGAATCCCCTAAAACGGTTGCTCTTACCCCGCTCTTGCGGAATCGACACCACGATACGAACGTCCTTGAACCGTCATCGCAGGCCGTGGCCACTATGGTGGACCTCTGCGTACGGACATGAAGGGGCAGCAGTGAACGACGGCGACGAGACCCTCGCGGCATCGGACCGGGGGAAAAAGTTCGGCCCGCTCGGCACGGCCTTGGTGATCATTCCGACCTACAACGAGGCGGAGAACATCAAGAAGATCGTCGGCCGGGTCCGTGCGGCCGTCCCCGAGGCGCACGTCCTCGTGGCCGACGACAACAGCCCCGACGGCACCGGCAAGCTCGCCGACGAACTGGCGGCCGAGGACGACCACGTCCAGGTCATGCACCGCAAGGGCAAGGAGGGCCTCGGCGCCGCCTACCTCGCGGGCTTCCGCTGGGGCCTGGAGCACGGGTACGGCGTCCTGGTGGAGATGGACGCCGACGGCTCCCACCAGCCCGAGGAACTGCCCCGCCTCCTGACCGCCCTGAAGGGCGCCGACCTGGTGCTCGGCTCCCGCTGGGTGCCCGGCGGCCGGGTGGTGAACTGGCCCAAGAGCCGCGAGTTCATCTCCCGCGGCGGCAGCCTGTACTCCCGGCTCGCCCTCGACCTGCCGCTCAGGGACATCACCGGCGGCTACCGCGCCTTCCGCCGCGAGACCCTCGAAGGCCTCGGCCTGGAGCAGGTCGCCTCGCAGGGCTACTGCTTCCAGGTGGACCTGGCCCGCCGCGCGGTCAAGGCCGGCTACCACGTCGTCGAGGTCCCCATCACCTTCGTCGAGCGCGAACTCGGCGACTCCAAGATGAGCCGCGACATCCTTGTCGAGGCCCTGTTCAGGGTCACGGCCTGGGGTGCCACGGAGCGGGTCGACAAGGTCCTGGGCCGCGGCAAGAAGGCCTGACCCGGCCCCGCCGCGGGGCGTCCCCGACCCCGCCGACCATCGTTTATCCCGTCCTGAGCCGCCGCCAGGCACACTGGACGCATGACGACTGGCGCATCCACCCCCACCACCTACCCCGCCCGGCCCCGGCGCTCCCGGCTGCGGACGTTCCTGCCGCTGGGCGTCGCGGCCTGGCTGGTGCTGGAGATCTGGCTGCTGTCCGTGGTCGCGGGCGCGACCAGCGGGTTCGTGGTCTTCCTGCTGCTCGTCGCCGGGTTCGTGCTCGGCGGCGCGGTGATGAAGAAGGCCGGCCGGCGCGCCTTTCGGAACCTCAACGAGGCGATGCAGCGGGGCGGAACCCCGCAGGGCGGCGGGGGCAACGGCCTGCTCATGCTCGGCGGCCTGCTGCTGATGATCCCCGGCCTGATCTCGGACGCCGTGGGTCTGCTCCTGCTGATCCCGCCCGTCCAGCGGGCCGTGAGCCGGTTCACCGAGCGCACGGTCGACCGCAAGCTGCGCGAGGCCGTCCCGGGCGGCTTCGGCGACGCCTTCCGGCAGGCCCGCATCCACCGCCCCGACGGCAAGATCGTCCAGGGTGAGGTCATCCGCGACGACGAGCGCCCCGGTGACGCCCCGCGGGAGCCGCGCCCGCCCCTGACGCACTGACGGCGGCACGCCGCCCCGGATCTCGGCACACACGACGGCGGGCGCCCACGTGAATCCACGTGGGCGCCCGCCGTCTGGTGCGTGTGTGTTGGTGTCTACCCGACCCCGGCAGGGACTAGGCCGACTTGCGGCTGTCCCGCGGATGGATCGCGATGTTCATCGCTCCCGAACGCAGAACCGCCAGACGCTCCTCGAGGACCTCTTCGAGCTCCTCTCGGGTGCGTCGCTCCATCAGCATGTCCCAATGGGTACGCGCGGGCTTGGCCTTCTTCTCTTCCGGGCCGTCGCCGTCAACGAGGAGTGCCTGGGCCCCGCAGACCTTGCACTCCCACTCCGGCGGGATCTCCGCCTCGACCGAGAAGGGCATCTCGAAGCGGTGCCCCTTCTCGCATGCGTACTCCACGGCCTGGCGCGGGGCCAGGTCGATGCCGCGGTCCGTCTCGTAGCTGGTCACCACGAGGCGCGTGCCGCGAAGAGCTCGCTCACTCATGAATCGTGCCTCCCGGGCTTGTCGCCCACAGGACAGGTGTCGCTGTCGTCGTCATCCGGTCAACGTCCGGTCGGCGTTAAAGATTCCCGTTCCGGGACATGTGTCGCCGTCGTAGCCGCCCCTTGTTGTACCCACCGGCGCCCGGTTTGTCACATCTGCTAGCAGATGTCACCCAGCGTTTCGGCATCTTTGACGCGCAGTAACGGTACGCCTGGCAGGCCAAACGCGTACACTACAGCCCTTTCGCCTTGAGTGCTAAATCATCTCGGGAACGGGATTTCCCGCGTCGTGGATCGCCCTGCGCACCGGAACCCGTGCGAGCAGCACGAACCCGATGACGAAGAACGCCACCAGCGAGATGATCGCGTCCCGGTAGCTTCCCGTCAGCTGGTAGGTGACGCCGAACAGAAGCGGACCGAGCCAGCTCATACCCCGGTCGCTCATCTCGTACGCCGAGAAGTACTCGGCCTCCTTGCCGGGCGGGACGAGATGGGAGAAGAGGGAGCGGGACAGGGCCTGGCTGCCGCCGAGGACGAGCCCGATGCCGGCCGCCAGCACGAAGAACCACACCGGCGCCCCGGCCGGCAGGAAGTACCCGGCCGCCAGCGTCACCGTCCACGCCACCAGCGAACCGAGGATCGTGCGCTTGGCGCCGTACGCCCGCGCCAGCCGCCCCATGCCCAGCGCCCCCGCCACCGCCAGCACCTGGACCATCAGCACGGCCATGATCAGCGTGGACTGGCTCAGGCCCAGCTCCTCGGAGCCGTACACCGAGGCCTGGGAGATCACGGTCTGGATGCCGTCGTTGTAGATGAGGTAGGCGAGCAGGAACGCCAGGGTGAGGGGCTTGCCCCGCATGTCCCGGACGGTCGAGGCCAGCTGCCGCCATCCGTGCACGGCCGGCGCGGCGGACGCCGTACGCCGGTCGTGCAGCCGCCTCAGCGGTACGAGGGTGAAGGCGCCCCACCACAGTCCGGCCGACGCCAGACAGATACGGACCGCCACCGACTCCGAGACGCCGAAGGAGTCGTGGGCCGTGAACAGCACCAGGTTCACGATCAGCATCGACGAGCCGGCCGCGTAGCCGAAGGCCCAGCCGCGCGAGGAGACCCGGTCGCGGTCCTCGGGCGGGGCGATCTGCGGCAGGTAGGAGTTGTAGACGACCATCGAGACGGCCACGGAGGAGTTGGCGACGATCAGCAGCAGGCCGCCCAGCAGATACCGGTCGCCCGAGAGGAAGAACAGCCCCGTCGTGGCCGTCGCGCCCACGTAGGCGCAGGCGGCGAGCAGCGGCTTCTTGCGGCCCGTCCGGTCGGCCGCCGCGCCCACCAGGGGCATCACCACGATCGAGACGATCACGGACGCCGAGACGCAGTACGCGAAGAACGACCCGGCCCGCACCGGGATGCCCAGCGGGTGCACGAACCCGTCCGCGTCCGCCGCCGACTTGGCGACGGCGGTCAGGTAGGGGCCCAGGAACACGGTGAGCACGCTCGTCGAGTAGACGGAGCAGGCCCAGTCGTAGAAGTACCAGCCGCGCTGCTCGCGCCGCAGGTCGGTGGTGGCCGTCCGCACGGTGTCGGTGGTGCTCACCCGCGCCTCGCTTTTCCGGTGGATGTCCCGCGCGCGGGCTGCGGGGTGCGGGGGTCAGGGGTGGGGGACCCAGACGCCGCGGTCCTCCATGACCTTGCGCAACGTGTCGATGTGATCGGTCATGATGCCATCGACTCCCAGGTCCAGGAGACGGTGCATGCGCTCGGCCTCGTTGACGGTCCACACGTGCACCTGCAGCCCGCGCGCGTGGGCGGCGCGCACGAAGCGGTGGTCGACGACCTGGATGCCGGACTGCGCCTCGGGCACCTGGGCGGCGACCGCCGAGCGGCGCAGCGCCGCCGGCACGCCCCAGGAGCGCAGCCGCAGGTTGAGCACGCCGCGGGTGCCGTACGACGTCGCCAGGCGCGGTCCGGCCAGGCGCTGGGCGCGGACCACCCGCGCCTCGGAGAAGGAGCCCACGCAGATCCGGTCCCAGGCGTTCGTGCGCTCGACCAGCTCCAGGAAGGGCATGAGCGAGGACTCCGCCTTCAGGTCGACGTTCCAGCGCACCTCGGGGAAGGTCTCCAGCAGCTCCTCGAACAGCGGGATCGGCTCCCTGCCCGCCACCCGCGCCCGGCTCACCTCCGCCCACGGCAGGTCGGCGATCCGGCCGCCGCCGTCCGCCACCCGGTCCAGCGTCGCGTCGTGGAAGGCGACGAGCCGGCCGTCCGCCGTGGTGTGGACGTCGGTCTCGATGTACCGGTAACCCGCCGCCACCGCCCGCCGGAACTGCAGCAGGGTGTTCTCCAGGCCGTCCGCGGCACCGCCCCGGTGGGCGAAGGCGATCGGACCGGGATGGTCGAGATAGGGGTGGCGTATCGCTGGGGTCACCGTCGCAGTATGGCTCGCCGCGGTTGCCCGCCGGCAACGACCGTGCTGCCGCCGGATGCCGGGGGAACGTCGAACACCCGCAGGAACAGCTGGGCGAGCGGGCCGATCGACAGCGCGTACAGCAGCGTGCCGATGCCGACCGTGCCGCCGAGGACGAATCCCGTCGCCACGACCGCCACTTCGATCGCCGTCCGCATCGAGCGGATCGAGCGTCCGGTACGGCGGTGCAGGCCCGTCATCAGCCCGTCGCGCGGACCCGGACCGAAGCGGGCGGAGATGTAGAGCCCGGTGGCCACGCCGTTGAGCACGATGCCGGCCAGGAGAAGGGGGAGCCGTACGGCCAGGGAGCGGACGTCGGGGGAGAGGGCGAGCGTGCCGTCCATGGCGATGCCGACCAGGAACACGTTGGAGACGGTGCCGAGGCCCGGGCGCTGGCGGAGGGGTATCCACAGCAGCAGCACCGCGGCGCCCACGATGATCGACACGACGCCGATGGTGAGGCCGGTCAGCCGGGCGAGCCCCTGGTGCAGCACACCCCAGGGTTCGAGTCCCAGGCCCGAGCGGACGAGGAGCGCCGAGCTCGTGCCGTACAGCGTGAGCCCGACGTACAACTGGATCAACCGTCGTCCGAAACGGTCCCTGGTGGCCAAGGGACACCCCCTGTGGTCGTAGTGGCCTGGTGCATGCCACCCTGGTGGGTGAGTGGAAACCTCATCCATGGCCAATCCGGGGAAGGTGGACTGATTTCCATGGGGCAGTGGACCTCGGCGATGGGGGCCGCGCAGCTCGCCCGGCTCCTGAAGTCGCAGCAGGACCGGCCGGCCGGTCCGGGCACCCGCCGTCCGCCCGCCTACCGGGCGCTCGCCGACGGCATCCGTCTGCTGGTCC
The DNA here is from genome assembly GCF_023516615.1 of Streptomyces panaciradicis. Lineage (GTDB taxonomy): Bacteria > Actinomycetota > Actinomycetes > Streptomycetales > Streptomycetaceae > Streptomyces > Streptomyces panaciradicis. Next base: position 17,974 of record NZ_JAMGBF010000020.1, on the reverse strand, counting down.
TGGAGGGCCGCGTCCCGGTCGCCGCCCGGCTGCCCGCCGAACGCGAGCTGGCCCTCGCCCTGTCGGTCAGCCGCACCACGGTCGCGGCCGCCTACGAGGCGCTGCGCACCGAGGGCTTCCTGGAGTCCCGGCGCGGCGCCGGGAGCTGGACGGCCGTACCGGCCGGAAACCCGCTCCCCGCGCGCGGTCTCGAACCTCTCCCGCCCGAGGCCCTGGGCTCGATGATCGACCTCGGCTGCGCGGCACTGCCCGCACCCGAACCCTGGCTCACCCGGGCCGTCCAGGGAGCCCTGGAGGAACTGCCCCCGTACGCCCACACGCACGGCGACTACCCGGCCGGGCTCCCCGCCCTGCGCTCGATGATCGCCGACCGCTACACCGCGCGCGGGATCCCGACCATGCCCGAGCAGGTCATGGTCACCACCGGTGCGATGGGCGCGATCGACGCGATCTGCCACCTGTTCGCCGGACGCGGCGAGCGCATCGCCGTCGAGTCGCCGTCGTACGCCAACATCCTGCAGCTGATGCGGGAGGCGGGGGCGCGCCTGGTGCCGGTCGCGATGGCCGAGGGGCTGACCGGCTGGGACCTGGACCGCTGGCGCCAGGTCCTGCGGGACGCGGCTCCGCGGATCGCGTACATCGTCGCCGACTTCCACAACCCGACCGGCGCGCTCGCGGCCGAGGACCAGCGGCGGCAGCTGGTCGAGGCGGCCCGGTCGGCGGGGACGGTGCTGATCGCGGACGAGACGATGAGCGAGCTGTGGCTGGACGAGGACCTCGACGAGGACTCGATGCCGCGGCCCGTCTGCGCCTTCGACCCCGCCGGGTCCAGCGTCATCACCGTCGGATCGGCCAGCAAGGCCTTCTGGGCGGGGATGCGCATCGGCTGGGTGCGGGCGGCACCGGACGTGATCCGCAGCCTGGTCGCCGCGCGGGCCTACGCCGACCTGGGCACGCCGGTGCTGGAACAGCTCGCCGTGAACTGGCTCTTCAACACCGGCGGCTGGGAGCAGGCCGTGGAGATGCGGCGCGGACAGGCCCGGGAGAACCGGGACGCGCTGGTCGCCGCGGTACGGCGGGAGCTGCCCGGGTGGGAGTTCGAGGTGCCCCGGGGCGGACTGACCCTGTGGGTGCGCACGGGCGGCCTGTCCGGCTCGCGGCTCGCGGAGGCGGGGGAGCGGGTCGGTGTACGGGTGCCCTCGGGGCCCCGCTTCGGGGTCGACGGCGCCTTCGAGGGGTATGTACGGCTGCCGTTCACCGTGGGAGGCGCGGTGGCCGAAGAGGCGGCCGTGCGGCTCGCGGCGGCGGCGAAGCTGGTGGAGTCGGGGGCGTCGGGCGGCGGCGGGGAGACGCCGCGCACGTTCGTGGCGTGAGGCCCACGCGGGTCCCGGAGTGCGGCGCGTCCACGGTCGTGGCGTGAGACGCGCCGCCTCCCCATCACATCAGGTGCTGGCCCCGGCTCACGAGCTCTCGGCCACCACGGCTTCTACGGCCTCCACGGGCAGGGCCTCGGCCTGGATCGGCTCCGTCTCGACCTGCCCGGTCTCCACGGTCTCCCCGTCGGCCGGCGTCGTCCGCGGGGGCAGCAGCGCGAGCACCGCCTGCCGGTCCGCGTCGCTCGTCGCGTCGTCGTAGGGGTCCGGTGTCGACGGCACCTGCAGGCGGTGCACCGGTCCGGCGCCCAGGCGCGCGTACCCCCGGCCGGGCGGCACCTGCGCCACCGGCGTCGTGTTCGGGGGCGCTCCCAGGACCGCCCGCAATTGCTCGGCCGTGGCGGGTCCGAGCACGACACGCGCGCGGGTGTGCTGGCGTACCGCGTCGCTCAGCGCGTCCGCGCTGTCGAACTGGTCGGCCACCACCACCGTGACGTTGGCCGCGCGGCCGTGCCGCAGGGGGACCTGGAGCAGGGCCTGCGGGTCCTTGCGGCCGTCCGCCGCCGCGAGGTGGGAGAAGGCGGTGGGGCGGTCCAGCAGGAGCCACAGCGGGCGCTTGGTGTCCTCCGGCGGCGGGTGGCCGGCCTGACGGGCGCGGTTGGCGGCGATGAGCCGGCGTTCCGTCTCGGTGGCCGCCCACTCCAGGCTGGCCGTCGCCCCGGAGAGCCCGCACTCGACGGCGAGGACGCCGTCCCGGCCGGTCAGGCACGCGTACTCGCCGGTGCCGCCGCCCTCGACGATCACGACGTCGCCGTACTGCAGGGCCTGCAGGGCGATCGAGCGCAGCAGTGTGGAGGTGCCGCTGCCCGGCTGGCCCATCACCAGCAGGTGCGGCTCGGTGGAGCGGACGCCGGTGCGCCAGACGACCGGCGGGACGTCGCGCTGCTCCTCGCCGTAGCCGAGCGGGAGCGTGCGCTGGACCTGGGTGGGGTCGGTGAAGCCGAGGACCGTCTCGCCGGGGGCCGTCACGAAACGCTGGGCGGCGATGTCGGTGGGCAGCGGGGACAGGACCGTGACGGTCAGCTGGTTGCCCTCCTCGTCCCAGGCGAAGTGGTACTCGCGGCCGCGACCCGACTTGGCGTGCAGCAGCTGCTCGATCCGGGCGCGGGCCTCGGCCTCGCCGTCCGGGAAGTAGGCGGGGTAGCGGATCACCAGTTCGGTGGTGCGGCCCGTCTGGTCGAACTCGTACGCCGGGAACGCCTTCTCCCACTCGCCGCCGTGGGCGTACAGGGGGTCCGGGTCCTCGGGGGTCGAGAAGTACGGCACCAGGGCCTCGTACAGGGACTTGAGGCGCTGGGTCTGCGAGTCGTCGGGGCCGTCCGGCTCCGGCGGCTTGCGGTCGCGGCCCTGCCAGGCCGCCGCCGACATCAGGACGACGGCGGCGAGCAGCGGGCCGTACGGCACCAGCGCCACGACCAGGACCACCGACGCCACCAGGAACAGCAGCGGCCCGCGCTTGTCCTTGGGTGTCTCGGCCCATCTGCGCCGGCCGGCCGCCGCCAGCCGGCGCAGACCGCGCGTGATCGTGATCAGCGGATGGAGGACGTCGGTGGCGCTGTCGGCCGCCGTCCGGGCCAGCTCCCGGCTTCGGGCGATCTGCGCGCTGCCTGTGCTCAGGATGCGGGGGAGGGGGCGCCGGGCCACTGATGTCTCCTCGGGGTGCGTACGGGACGGAGGGGCGGCGTCAGAACTTGATGCCGCCGAGGAGGCTGGCCAGGCTCTCGCCGCCCGCCTTGATGCTCGGGGCGATGGCCGTGCTCGACAGATAGAAGCCGAAGAGGGCCGAGACCATGGCGTGCGAGGCCTTCAGGCCGTCCTTGCGGAAGAAGAGGAAGACGACGATGCCGAGCAGGACCACGCCTGAAATGGACAGGATCATTTGAGTTCTCCTGGTTCGCGGGGACAGTCACCATGAGTACTTCCAGGATCACAGGATGTATCCATACGATAAAAGGTGCAACTGGGTGAATTTCGGCTGATTTCCCCCGGATGGCTGAGCCCTGCTGGCCCTATTGAGCAGGGCTTTTGCGTCCGACCGGGTCTGTGGTGATCTTTACCTCCGGCACATCGGGTCATGTGCGGCGCGAGCCAGTACCCTTGCGATTCACCTGAACGGTTGTATGAGAGGCGGACCGGCCGATGACTGAAGCGCCCGACCCCGAGGTCGTGGAGCTGGCGACCAAGATCTTCGATCTGGCCCGTCAGGGTCCGGCCGAGGCACTCGTGGCGTATGTCGACGCAGGCGTTCCGGCCGACCTCACCAACGACAGGGGCGACTCGCTCCTCATGCTCGCCGCCTATCACGGGCACGCCGACGCGGTGCGCGAACTGCTCGCCCGGGGCGCCGCCGCCGACGAGATCAACGACCGCGGGCAGACGCCGCTCGCCGGGGCCGTCTTCAAGGGTGAGACGGACGTCATCAAGGCCCTCCTGGAGGGGGGCGCCGACCCGTCCGCGGGCACGCCGTCAGCCGTGGACACCGCCCGGATGTTCGGCCGGACAGAACTGCTCGAATTGTTCGGCGCACACTGATCCGTATGTTCTGACCAGCGAAAACACAGAAAACGGGGGAGGCGGTACAGGGCCGCCGAAATTTCGGTCGCGGCAGGTCGAACTGCCGAGTCATCATGACGTCGTGATTCACGGACGCGATGGCTGGGCAGGTGATGCCGCACCGCGCGGGCCGTGACGCGGCCCGCATGGGCCACCGACGAGAGGCAGAGAGAAATGGTCTACAGCAAGCAGGAAACGGCGGGCGCCCCGACGTGTTGTCACGCGGCCAGGTGAAGCAGAATCCCCGGTTGCGTCGACGCTTGATGTGAGGCTGTTTCCCATGTTCGAACCGGTCATAGCGCCCAGCGGTACGCTGCTCGGCCTGCTTCAGCGGGGCCGCGGCGACGGAACACTGCACGCGCTCACCGCGCCGCGCGCCGAAGCGCTCGCGGCTCTCAACCACTGTGTGCTGCGCGATCCCCGCCACGACTGGCAGGTGGAGAACCGCTCCCTCTACTACGCCCGCCTCTACCTCGACCTGCACGGCGAGCTGGACGAGATCGAGGCCCACCTCTTCGACGTCGAGGACGCCTTCGACACCGAGGAGTCCCGCACGGGCCTGGCCCTCGCGGTCCTCGGCCACCTCGCCTCCTACGGCCGGCGGGACGCGCTCCAGCTGCTGCGCCGGTACGCCGCCTCCGGCTCCAACTGGGCCTGGGCCCTGGACGAGCTGGCCCTGCGGGACGACGACGCCGGTCTGCGGTCCCTGGCCGCGCCCGTCCTCGCCCGCTTCGCCACCGACGCCGAGGGCGAGGCCGAGCTCGCCGCCGCCGTACGGGACGCCTTCGAGCCCCGGCCCTGGCGGCTGTGGGCCGAGGATCCCCGCGAATCGATCGCCACGCGTGTGCGTGCCGCCCACGAGGCCGGCTGCTTCGACCGCTGGCAACGGCAGATGCGACCGACCGGGCCTCGTCCGGGGTGGAGCGTGCAGGCCGTCTTCGAGTGGGCCCAGCAGGGCTTCGAGCGGGGCGCGGCCCTGCACGTGCCCGCCGCCCGCTGTCTGGTCGCCGTCGCAGGCCCCGAGGACCGGGCGGAGATCGTCCGGGCCGCCGAGGACGGCTTCGACGGGGCGCGTTGCACCGCCCTGCGCTACCTCGCCGACGGCAACGATCCCGACGCCCTCGATCTGATCGAGGGCGCCGTGGCCACGGGCACACCGGCCGTCGTGGAGGCCGCCGTGGACGCCTTCGAACGGATGCGGAGCATCGCCGCCGTCGACCGCGCGCGCGGCTGGGCCCGCCGCCCCGACCCGCTCGGCGCCGCCGCCGGCCGCATGCTCGCCTGCCGCGGCGGGGTCGAGGACAAGGACCTGGTCCTCGGCGCACTGCGGGAAGCCGTCCGGGGCGAGGGCCCCGACGCCCCCACGCTGTGGACCCTCGTGGACGGCACCGGCCGGCTCGGCATCGCCTGCGCCGCCCCCGTCCTGCGCCACATCTACCGCGAGACCGCCTCCTCCCACCTGCGCGGCCGGGCCGCCCGGGCCCTCGCCGCCACCGACCCCTCCTTCCCCGCCGGCTTCGCCGTCGAATGCCTCTGGGACTGCGAGGAGTCCACCCGCGAGATCGCCGCCCGGCACGCCGAGACCGGCGACGCCCGGGTCGTCGAACAGCTCCGCCGCCTCGCCGCCGATCCGGCCGAGGAAGCCGAGGTGCAGACGGCGGTACGCAGCCGGATCGCACCCGAGGGGCCCGCCGTGTGAGGCGCGCGGACGGAAGGGCGCGGGCGGCGGGATCCGGGCAGGCGCGGTGCTCGGGACACCCCCCGGACCGTGACGCCGGATGGTGGCACGGCCGCCGGATGAACGAGGGATGACCCGCGGGTCAGCCGGTCATGGACACGGTCTGACCTGCCCGGGTGTGCGAAGGAACGCTCACGGGACGTTCATCGTGCGCAAAGATCCACGTTGACGCGGCCACGTCCGGCACGGCGAGAACACCGGTATGCGTGTCGTCATCGTGACCGAATCCTTTCCCCCCGATGTGAACGGCGTGGCCCACTGCGCGCTCCAGACCGCCCGGCACCTCGTAGATCGCGGTCACCATCCGCTCGTCGTCGCCCCTGCCACCGCCGCCCTGCTCGGCCGGGCCGGGACCGGGCCCGACGCCCAGGCGCCGTGCCCCGTCGTCCGTGTCCCCTCCCTCCCGCTCCCGGGCTACCCCCAGGTCCGCGTCGCCCTGCCCAGCCGGCGCCTCGCCGCCGCCGTGGTCGAGCACCGGGCCGACATCGTGCACCTGGCCAGCCCCTTCGTCCTCGGCGTCCGCGGCATGGCCGCCGCCGCCCGGCTCGGCATCCCCGCCGTGGCCGTCTACCAGACCGACCTGGCCGGATACGCCCGCACCTACATGGGCGCCGGCGAGGCCGCGGCGTGGCGGCGCATCCGCTCCGTCCACGCGGCCGCCGACCTCACCCTCGCCCCCTCCAGTGCCTCCCTGCGCGACCTGCGGACCCACGACGTCCCCCGGGTCAAGCTGTGGCCGCGCGGCGTGGACACCGTCCGGTTCCGTCCCGACCTGCGCGACGACGCCCTGCGCCGCGAACTCGCCCCCGACGGCGAGCTGATCGTCGGCTACGTCGGCCGCCTCGCCCCCGAGAAGCACGTCGAACTCCTGTCGGGTGTGTGCGGACTCGACGGCGTGCGCGTCGTGGTCGTCGGCGACGGCCCGAGCCGGCCGAGCCTGACCGAGGCCCTCCCGGGCGCGGTCTTCCTCGGCCGCCGCACCGGCGAGGAACTCGCCCGGATCTACGCCTCCCTGGACGTCTTCGCGCACACCGGCCCCTTCGAGACCTTCTGCCAGACCGTGCAGGAGGCCATGGCCAGCGGTGTCCCGGTCGTCGCGCCCGCCGTCGGCGGCCCGCTGGACCTGGTCGCCCACGAGCGCACCGGGCTGCTGGTGCCGCCGCACGACGCGGACGCCGTCCGCGAGGCGGTGAGGACCCTGATCGCCGACCCCGAACGGCGCTTCGTGTTCGGTGCCACCGCCCGCGCCACGGTCGAGGGACGCACCTGGGCGGCCGTCGGCGACCAGCTGATCGGGCACTACGCGGACGTGCTCGCCGCCCGGAAGAAGACGGCGGTGGCGGCATGACCCCCCTTCGGATCGTCCGCCTCGCCAACTTCGTCGCGCCCGCCTCCGGCGGACTGCGCACCGCCCTGCGCGAACTCGGCAAGGGCTACCGGGCGGCCGGGCACGAGCCCGTGCTCATCGTCCCCGGCGCACGCGCGGACGACCGCGACACCGAACAGGGCCGCGTCATCACCCTGCCAGGGCCGCTGCTGCCCGCCACGGGCGGCTACCGCGTGCTGACCGACAAGCGGCGGGTCGCCGCCCTGCTGGAGGAACTGGCGCCGGACCGGCTGGAGGTCTCCGACCGGACGACCCTCAGGTGGACCGGCAAGTGGGCCCGGCGGCACCGGGTGCCCGCCGTGATGGTCTCGCACGAGACCGCCGACGGAGTGCTGCGCACCTGGGGCCTGTCCGAGGGCGCCGCCCGGCGCGCCGCGGACGCCCTCAACACCCGTACGGCGCACACCTACGCGCGCGTGGTGTGCACGACCGAGTTCGCCGAGCGGGAGTTCGTACGGATCGGCGCGCGCAACGTCGTACGGGCACCGCTGGGCGTCGACCTGGTGGAACGCCGTCCCGCCCTGTACGACGCGGCGCTGCGCGCACACTACGCGCGCGAGACCGAGACGCTGCTCGTGACCTGCACACGCCTGTCCGTGGAGAAACGCCCCGGCACGGCGCTCGACGCCCTGGAGGCGCTGATCCGTCGCGGCCGCCGGGCGGTGCTGGTGGTCGCCGGCGACGGGCCGCTGCGGGGACGGCTCGAACTGCGGGCGCGTGAGCGCCGGCTGCCGGTGACGTTCCTCGGGCATGTCTCCGACCGCGCCAGGCTCGGCGCGCTGCAGGCCTCGGCCGACCTCTGCCTGGCCCCCGGACCCGCCGAGACGTTCGGTCTGGCCGCGCTGGAGGCCATGGCCTGCGCCACCCCCGTGGTGGTGAGCGCGTCGTCGGCGCTGCCGGAGGTCATCGGCTCGGCCGGGGCCGTCGCGGCGGACCACGGGGAGGCGTTCGCGGACGCCGTGGACACCCTGCTCCGGCTCCCCGAACAGGAACGGCGCGAGGCGGCACGCGCGCGTGCGGAGTGCTTCGGGTGGAACGCGGCCGTGGACGCCTTCCTCGCCGCGCACGACGCGACGGTCCCGGAGCGTCGCGCCGTCCCCGGGGGCGTGGCATGAGAGCCACGCGTTTCGTCGCCCTCGGGGACTCCCTGACCGAGGGCGTGGGCGACCCGGCCGGCGACGGGTGGCGCGGCTGGGCCGCGCTGCTCGCAGGCGGACTCGCCGAGGCGGACGTCGAGTTCACCAACCTCGCCGTCAGCGGCGCGCAGACCAGGGAGGTGCTGGAGGTCCAGACGCCGGCCGGTCTCGCCCTGGAGCCGGACGTCGTGTCCGTGGTGATCGGCGTCAACGACACCTTGCGCCGCACGTTCGACATCCACGCCGTCGCCGCGCGTCTGGACCGGGTGTACGCCGCCTTCACCGCGCAGGGGGCGACCCTGCTCACCGCCTGTCTGCCCGACCCCGGATCGATGCTCGGCCTGCCGGGCTCCCTGGCCAGGCCCCTGGCCAGACGGCAGCGGGCGGTCAACGAGGTGGTCCACGTGCTGTCCGACCGCTACGGGGCGGTGCATCTGCACGCGGCCGAGGAGGGCTGGATCACGGACCGCGCGATGTGGAGCGCGGACCGGCTGCACCCCGGCGAGCGCGGGCACCGGCAGCTGGCCGTGCGCTTCCACGCGCTGCTGGCGCAGGCGGGTCGTGCGACGGGGGCGGCGCCCTCGCCGGAGCCGGAGCATCCCGTGCCCACGAGGTCGGCGAGCCTGTGGTGGCTGGCCACGGCGGGCACCGCCTGGGTGGCGCGGCGGTGCACCGATCTGCTGCCGCAGCTGCTTCGGCTGGCCGCCGACGAGGTGCGGCACGGGGTGCGGGGGACGAGCGGGCGGCTGGACATCGGGGCCGCGGCGGCGGTGTCGGCGGCGCTGGCCGCGGTGTCGGACGTCGCGTGAAGCGCTCGGCCGTGGGGCTCAGCGGGTGCGTGGGGGCTGGTCGCGCGGTTCCCCGCGCCCCTTCACGGCGTCATGGTCGCCGTGTCCCCACGAAGCGGACCGGTGTTCCCGGTGCCGCCTGGGCGGCGGCCGGGAGGTCCGGGGGGCGGACGACCGCGATCACCGGGTAGCCGCCGGTGGTCGGGTGGTCGGCCAGGAAGACCACCGGCCTGCCGTCGGGCGGTACCTGGACCGCGCCCAGCACCATGCCCTCGCTGGGGAGTTCGCCGGGGCGGGCTCGCTCCAGGGTGGGGCCCTCCGTGCGCAGGCCGATGCGGTTGCTCGCCGGGGACACCCGATAGGTGCGGGAGGTGAAGGCGTGCAGTGCCGCCGGGGTGAACCAGTCGTCGCGCGGACCCAGCGTCACCCTCAGGACGAGCTCGGCCGGCGGCGCCGGCTGCGGGGCGGCGTCCACGCGCGCGGGAGGCGCCTGCGGCGTGCCCAGGGGCAGCACCGTGCCGTCCGTGAGCGGTGCCGGGCCCAGACCGGACAACAGGTCCGTGGAACGGCTCCCCAGCACCGGGTCGACGGCGACGCCCCCGGAGACGGCGACGTAGCCCCGTACGCCCGAGACGACGGTGCCGATGTCCAGGAGGGCGCCGGCGGGGACGCGTACGGGCGCGCCCCAGGGCACCGGGCGGCCCTCCACCGTCACCGGGCAGGGCGCGCCCCCGACCGCCACCGTGACCGCCGAACGCGGCCGCAGCGAGCAGCCGTTGACGGTGGTCTCCAGGACGGCGGCGCCGGGCGGATTGCCGACGAGACGGTTGACGAGCGCCGCCGTGGGGCCGTCGAGCGCCCCGGAGCGCGGCACCCCGAGATGGGCGTGGCCCGGGCGGCCCTGGTCCTGGACGGTCGTCAGGGCTCCGGCGCGTACGACGACGAGCGCTCGGTCCGTCATGAGCGTCCCACCGGGACGAACCGCACGCGCGTGCCGGGCGACAGCAGCGCGGCCGGCACGCGCGCGTGGTCCCACAGGACCGTGTCCGTGCTGCCGATCAGCTGCCAGCCGCCGGGGGAGGAGCGCGGGTACACGCCCGTGTAGGGGCCCGCGAGGGCCACGGCGCCCGCCGGGACGGCCGTGCGCGGGGTGGCCCGGCGCGGGACGTCGTAGTGCCGGGGCAGACCGGTGAGGTAGCCGAAACCGGGGGCGAACCCGCAGAAGGCGACGCTGAACTCGGTGCCGGCGTGGATGCGGGCCACCTCGCGGGTGTCGACGTCCCAGTGCGCGGCCACGTCCGCCAGGTCGGGGCCGTCGTAGCGCACCGGGATCTCGACCACGTCCCGCGCGCGTGGGGGAGCGGGGGGAATCTCGGCGGCCGTCAGCTCGGCGGTGAGCCTGGCCGGATCGTCCACTCCGTCCAGGAGGACCGTGCGGGCGGCGGGGACGATCTCGCGGGCCGTCAGCGTGCCCTCCGCGCGGCGGCGCAGCAGTTCGGCGTGCAGCGCCCGCGCCTCCTCGCCGGAGGCCGCCTCGACCAGGAGGGCGCCGTCGCCGACGGGCAGCACCCTCATGCGAAGGCCTCCACCCGCACCCCGGACGCCTGCAGGCGCTCCCGTACCAGCCGGGCCAGTTCGACGGCGCCCGGGGTGTCGCCGTGCAGGCACAGGGACCGCGCGCGTACCTCGACCCGCGCCCCGGAGTGCGCGTCGACCCACCCGTCGCGGGCGAGGCCCACCGAGCGCTCCACGACCGCCTCCGGGTCGGTCACCACGGCGCCCTCGTGCGCGCGTGGCACGAGCGTGCCCTCCTCGGTGTAGGCGCGGTCGGCGAACGCCTCGGTGACGGCCGGGAGCCCGGCCTTCTCCGCGTACTCCAGCAGCCGTGAACCGGGCAGGCCGAGCACGGGCAGCGTGGCGTCGGCGAGCAGGACGCCGTCGACGACCGCTCCGGCCTGCTCCTCGTCGCGCACCACGCGGTTGTAGAGCGCGCCGTGCGGTTTGACGTACGACACGCGCGTGCCCGCCGCGCGCGCGAAGACCTCCAGGGCGCCGATCTGGTAGGCCACCTCGGCCGCCAGTTCGGCGGGCGGCACGTCCATCGCCCGCCGTCCGAAGCCGGCCAGGTCCCGGTAGGAGACCTGGGCACCGATCCGGACGCCGCGCTCGGCCGCGAGCTCGCACACGCGCCGCATGGTGGCCGCGTCGCCGGCGTGGAAGCCGCAGGCCACGTTGGCGCTGGTGACCACGGACAGCAGCCGCTCGTCGTCGGTGAGCTGCCAGCGGCCGAAGCCCTCGCCGAGGTCGGCGTTCAGATCGATCGAGGTCATGGGTCCTTCGTTCTCTCAGGCGACGCGGTACTGCTCGTCGCGGGCGTCCGTCAGGAACATCTGCCCCGGTGCGTGCGTGATGGCGAACGGCGGGCGCGAGGCCATCACCGCGGCCTGCGGGGTGACTCCGCAGGCCCAGAACACCGGGATGTCGTCCGGCGCCGCGTCCACCGCGTCGCCGAAGTCGGGCCGGCCGAGGTCGCCGATGCCGAGCCCCGAGGGATCGCCGCAGTGCACGGGGCTGCCGTGCACCGCCGGGAGCAGACTGCTCTCCCGGATCGCCGCCGCCAGGTGCTGCGGCGGCACCGGCCGCATGGACACCACCATGGGGCCGTGCAGCCGTCCCGCCGGGCGGCACTGACGGTCCGTCACGTACATCGGCACGTTGCGGCCCTGCTCGACGTGCCGGATCGGCACGCCCGCCTCGGCCAGCGCCCACTCGAAGGTGAAGCTGCAGCCGATCAGGAACGACACCAGATCCCGGCGCCAGTGCGCGCGCACGTCCGTGGGCTCGTCCACCAACTCGCCGTCCCGCCACACCCGGTAGCGCGGCAGGTCGGTGCGCAGGTCCGCGCCGTCGGCGAGGACGGTGCCCCAGGAACCGGCGTCCGTCACGTCGAGCACCGGGCACGGCTTGGGGTTGCGCTGGCAGAACAGCAGCATGTCGTACGCCCAGTCGGCAGGCACCGAGATCAGGTTGACCTGGGTGTGGCCCGCCGCGACCCCGGCGGTGGGGCCGGTGAGGCCGTCCCGGAAGCGGGCGCGGGCGGCTTTCGGGCTCCACGCGTGCGCGTGCTCGTCGACGAGGGTCAGGGGGAGGTCGGCGACCATGTCCTCGGTCCGGTTCACGCCAGCTCCTTCCCGCGCGTCTCCGGCAGCCCGAGCAGCGCCAGCGCCGCGAGGCCGTACCCGATCGCGCCGAACACCAGGGCTCCGCCGACGCCCCAGCTGTCGGCCAGGAAGCCGACCGCGGTGGGGAAGACGGCACCGACGGCGCGCCCGGTGTTGTACGTGAAGCCCTGGCCGGTACCCCGCACAGCCGTCGGGTACAGCTCGCTCAGGTAGGACCCGAAGCCGCTGAAGATGGCCGACATGCAGAACCCGAGCGGGAAACCGAGCACCAGGAGCAGGGTGTTGGCGCCCTGCGGGATGTTGGCGTACGCCAGGATGCAGAGCGCGGACAGCAGGGCGAACAGCCAGATGTTGCGCCGGCGCCCGAGCCGGTCGGTGAGGTAACCACCGGTCAGATAGCCGAGGAAGGCGCCGGAGATCAGGAAGGTCAGGTAGCCGCCGGTGCCGACCACCGACAGGCCGCGGTCGGTCTTCAGGTACGTGGGCACCCAGGTGGCCAGCGTGTAGTAGCCGCCCTGGACGCCGGTGGACAGCAGGCCGGCGAAGACGGTGGTGCGCAGCAGACCCGGCTTGAAGATCGCCGTGAACGAGCCCTTCTCTGTGCTCCGTTCGCGTACGGCGGCCGCCTGCGGGGCGTCGTGCACCCGGCGCCGCATCCAGATCACCAGCAGCGCGGGCAGGGCGCCGGTCCAGAACATGATGCGCCAGGCCAGGTCGTCGCCCGCGTACGAGAACACGACCGTGTACACGATCACGGCCAGCGCCCAGCCCACGGCCCACGAACTCTGGATCGCGCCGAGGGTGCGCCCGCGGTGCCGGGCGCTCGCGTACTCGGCGACGAGGATCGCGCCGACCGCCCACTCGCCGCCGAAGCCGAGGCCCTGCAGCGCCCGGAAGACCAGCAGCGTCTCGTAGTTGGGCGCGAAGCCGCAGGCCACGGTGAAGACCGCGTACGTGATGACCGTGATCATCAGGGCCTTGACCCGGCCCACCCGGTCCGCCACCACGCCCGCCAGGGCGCCGCCGACCGCGGAGACCACGAGCGTGACCGTGGTGAACAGGCCGGTCTGGCCGCTGTCCAGGCCGAAGTACGCGGACAGCGCGACCATGCTCAGCGGCAGCGTGAAGTAGTCGTACGAATCCAGGGCATAACCGCCGAAAGCGCCGGCGAAGGCGCGCCGGCCACGCGGCCCCAGGGCGCGCAGCCAGCCCAAGGCGCCGTCGTGGTCGGGGAGTTCACCGGTGGCGGCGCCGGTGGCCAGCGCCTGCGGTGGAGGGGTCGTGCTCATGGGCACCTCGCAGAGGGAGGACGGAGGGTGCATCAGGAGTGAGCCGTGCCGTGCGGGAAGGGTCGGCGCCGCGGGTGTTCGGAGCGGTGCCGCGAGGAGAACCGTAGAGGATTGTTCAACGATCCCTCAATACCCATGTTGGTTCGTTCTTCTGATCTGCGATTGAATTCCGGCATGGCAGAGCAGCTGACGTCACTCGCCGAGGACCGCGCCCTCCTGGGGCGCACCAGCACCGCCGAACGGGTTTCGGACATCCTCAGAAGCCGCATCGCCGAGGGCTTCTTCCCGCCCGGCACGCGGCTGTCGGAGGACAGCATCGGGGGCGCGCTCGGGGTCTCCCGCAACACCCTGCGCGAGGCGTTCCGGCTGCTCACGCACGAACGCCTGCTCGTCCACGAGCTCAACCGCGGCGTCTTCGTCCGGGTCCTCGCGGTCGAGGACGTCGAGGACATCTACCGCACCCGCGGCCTCGTCGAGTGCGCCGTCGTCCGCGGCCTCGGCGAGCCGCCGTACGGGCTCGACGCACTGTCGGAAGCCGTCGACGAGGGGCAGCGGGCGGCGCGCGAAGGTGACTGGAAAGCGCTGGGTACCGCCAACATCCACTTCCACCGGGAACTGGTCGCCCTCGCGGGCAGCGCCCGCACCGACGAACTGATGCGCAGCGTCTTCGCCGAACTGCGGCTCGCCTTCCACGTCGTCGACGACCCCAAGCGGCTCCACGAGCCCTATCTCGCCCGCAACCGCCAGATCCTCCAGGCGCTGGAGGCGGGGGACCGGGCCGAGGCCGAGCAGCTGCTCGCGGTCTACCTGCAGGACTCCCTGGAGCGGGTCGTCGAGGTGTACCGCAGGCGGGTCGGCGAGGAGGCGTAGGCGCCCGGGCCGGATACGGCAGGGGTCTTGTCGCACTGAGGTGCAAAGTGTGACGCCAGGGCCCGTCTGAGTCGTTTGGGCCGTTGTCAGACCGAGGACCTAGTCTGTGCACCGTGACTTCGCCTGCACCGACGGACCGTGTTCCGCCCCAGCTCAGCGCGGGGCCGCGCCCCGCACCGGGCCCGGCCGCCGACGAGGGGCTGGCGCGGCGGCTGCGCGCGCTCGCCTGCACCGCGCCGCTGCACGACCTCGACGCCCGCAAGGCCAACCTCGCGGGGGAGTACTCGGTCTACGGCATGGCGGAGGTGGCCCTCGCGGCCATCGACCTGGTCACCCTGAACATGGACTTCGACACCGGCGCCGACCACGACCAGATAGTCGCCCGCCTCATCCCCCGCATCGCCGCCCAGGCCCCGCAGCGGCCCGTCGCCGAGCACGAGCGGGTGGCCCGCTGGGTCCTGGAGAACCTGATCAACGTCGGCAGCGTCGACCGCGGCTTCCGCGCCGTCTACGGCACCTTCACGACCGACGGCAGCTATGTCCGGCGCGACTACGACTTCAAGCTCATCGAGGAGGTGCCCGGCCCCGGCGGCACGGTGTACCTCCGCACGACCGACGAAGCGGTCAACGTCCTGGTCGGCGCCCTCGACACGGACGTCACCAGCGCCCAGATCGCCGCCGAGGTCAAGCTCGAGGTGCTCATCAACCGGGGCCGGCTCGCCGACGCGCAGCTCGCCGCCGAGCAGGCCCGCTACCGCACCGTCCAGTACTCGGAGACCCTGCGCCGCGCCCTGGACGCGACCCGGCGCAACGTGCGGGCGGTGGACTGGCTCAACTCCGTGCCCGACATGATCGCCGAGGCCCTGGACCACGTGGCCGACCGGTACCGCCACGAGAACGCCATCCTCACCAACATCCGCAAGGCGCGCGACGAGACCGAGGACGCCGAGCACAAGCGGCGCGCGGCCGAGCTCGTCGACATCGTCAAGGACTGCATCCGCCGGCACACCCAGCTGCAGTCCCGGCTGCTGGAGGCCGGGCCGCTGTTCCGCGCCGAGCAGGACCGACAGGCGTTCGCCACCCCCATGACCTCGTCGGGGATAGACCTGTACGGACATCTGGTCGCCCCCGTGCTGCCCCTGCCGCTGGAGCAGGCGGTCCGGGTCACGGACGCCTTCTTCGCGCGCGGGACGGGCCTGCGCACCCCGGTGTCGGTCCGGGTGGGCGACCTCGTCGACATCCTGCTGACGCCCCCGGTGGAGCGGGAGCACCTCGGCGCGGAGATGCCGGAACCCGATCTCATCGCGACGCCGGACGACAGCCGGTTCAGCGAGGAGCAGCTGGCCGCGGCGAACGAACTGCTCGACCTGCCCGCCGACGCGCCACGCCGGCTGTCCGGACTGCTGGCGGAGGCCCGCCGGCTCGACCCCGAGCTGCCGTACCTGGTCGCCCTGCTGGCGGTGCACGCCGCCAGCCCGCCGGTCGGGACGGCCTACCGGCAGGGCGAGGAGAAGCTGCTGTTCGCCGTCGACGACGGCACCGAGCTGGACGATCCCGAGTTCGGCGGCGCCGACCTGATCGTCGGGACCGCCCTGCTGGACGCGGCGGGGATGGCCGCGGACCGGACGGAAGCGGCATGACCGAGGAACGAAGCGACACCAAGGAGCCCGAGCAGTGACCGAGCACGTCGACCGGAGCGACACGGAGGCACCGGCGCCCTCGGCGCCCAGTGCCGTCACGCCCGCCGACGCCGCCGACGCGGCGCGGCTCGTCGCCTTCGGGCTGCAGCCCAAACTGCAGCCCGCGCGGGACCAGGAGTACGCCGAACTGCTGCGGCGCTACCGGGAGGACCCGCCCTTCGCGCGGCTCGCGGACGCCGTGGCCGCCGGGCTCGGGCTGATCGTGCTGGAGGTGTCCCCGCGCGCGGGGATGGCCGTGACCGCGGCCGAGGACTCGGTGTTCGCCGTCCGCATGGGCGACTACGCACGTCGTACGTCCGCCGACGGCGGGGACCGCTTCCTGCACGGACTGGCCCACCTCGCCGTCGCCGCCATGGCCTTCCCGCGCCCCGAGGACCTGGCCGACGACGGCTACATCGGCCGCGTGACCGTCAACGGCGTCGACGCCTTCGTCCGGCAGGCCTGCCGGCGGCTGGAGGAACGCGCCGAGGAGCAGGGCGAGAACACCGACCCGGCCACCGACGCGCCCGGGCTGGAGGCCGCGTGGCGGATCTGGATGAGACGCAGCGCGGCCGGCGCCACCAAGGACGCGCGCAGACTCGCCGGTTCGACGACCGGCATCGTCGGCAAGGCGGTCGCCTTCCTCACCGACTCCGGCTTCCTCCAGCGCACCGGTGACGACCACGGCGGCACCTACCGCACCACCGCCCGCTACCAGCTCCAGGTGCGGGACATGGCGGGCAGCGCCGCGATGGCCGAACTGCTGGAGCTGGGCGTCGTCCCGGTGACCGACGGCACCCCCACACTGCTGCCGCCCGAGGACACCGACGACCTGCACCTGGCGGCCGACGCCGGGCTGCCCTTCCACTCGTCGTCCCCGTCCTGACCCCCCACCTGCCGAAGACCTACGAGAGTCCGCCATGTACGAGCTGTCCCGCGTCCGCCTCTACTCCATCGGGCCCGCCGGTGCGCGCTACGCCGACACCGTGCTCGACCTGCGCGGCGTGGGCGAGCCGGTGCCCGACCCCGCGCCCACCCAGGCGGAGTTCTTCGAGGAGGAGCCCGTCGGGCCGCCGCGCCGCCCCGCGCCCGCCGGCGTCCTCTTCCTGGAGAACGGCGGCGGCAAGTCGGTCCTGCTGAAGCTGATCTTCTCGGTGATGCTGCCCGGCCACCGCAACACCCTCGGCGGCGCCAGCTCCGGCGTGCTGCGCAAGTTCCTGCTCGCCGACGACTGCGGGCACGTCGCCCTGGAGTGGCAGCACACGCTGACCGGCGAGTGCGTCGTCGTCGGCAAGGTCAGCGAGTGGCGCGGCCGGCAGGTCTCCAACGACCCGCGCAAGTTCGCCGAGGCCTGGTACTCGTTCCGGCCCGGACCCGGGCTGTCCCTGGACAACCTGCCGGTCGCCGAGTCCACCGCCGTCCGTCCCGTGGTCGAGGGCCAGTCGGGTGCCCAGGGCCGCCGCCGCACCATGAAGGGCTTCCGGGACGCCCTCACCGAGGCCGGAAAGGCCTACCCCCACCTGGAGGTGCACTGGGAGGAGATCCACGACCGGTGGATCGAGCACCTCGGCGACCTCGGCCTCGACCCCGAACTCTTCCGCTACCAGCGCGAGATGAACGCCGACGAGGGCGAGGCGGCCGGTCTCTTCGCGGTCAAGAAGGACTCCGACTTCACCGACCTGCTGCTGCGCGCCGTCACCGACACCCGGGACACCGACGGGCTCGCCGACCTCGTCAGCGGCTTCGGCAACAAACTGGGCCGCCGCGCCGAGCTGATGGCCGAACGGGACTTCACCGCCGGATCGGTGGACCTCCTCGGCCGGATCATCGAGGCCGCGGAGGCACGCGCGCGGGCGCGCGACGTCCACGCCGGCGCCGAGCGCCGCACCCGCACGCTGGCCCGCCGGCTGTCCGCCCGC
>NZ_JAMGBF010000002.1 GCF_023516615.1 Streptomyces panaciradicis | reverse complement strand
TCGGCCGCGCACCGGCCGCGGGAGCGCCCGGGGCGCCCGGCAGGGCCGGGGGCGAACCGCCCGGCAGACCGGCGCCGTTGGTGGCGCCGCCGCCCTGACCGCCCTTGGCCGGAGCGGACTTGCGTGGCGCGAACCAGTCGCTCGTCTTGTCGTCGCCCGGTGCGGCCGGCTCGGCGGGGGCCTCGACGACGCCCATGGTCTGGGTCGTCCCCGACGGGGGCAGCTCGCTCTCGCCGGTCTCCTCGGAGCCGCCCTCGGTCTCGGCCACGGGCGTGCGGACGACGACCGGCGGGATGGGCCGCGACCCGGGGATATTGATCCGGATCCGGGTCGTCAGCGTGGTCTCGGTCTTGCGCTCCTCCGGCCGCTCGGCCGAACGGGCCGCGTCCGCACCGGCGTCGGAAGCCGTGGGGGTGCCGTACGGGGGCGTCCCCGACGGGTATGCGGCTCCGCCGCGCCCGTTGGGCCCGGAGGACGGAGTGTCAGTTTCACGACTCAAGGCAGGTTCTCCCGGTTGGCTCCGCCGCCCGACACGACCTCACGGGCAGCTCGGCGGCGCGCACCACCATACTGGCCACTTCTGGCCCGTATCCCACGACCGCCGGGGAAACCCACACGGGACTCCCACGCGCGTTCAATGGCGAAGTGGTACGTCACTTGCCAAGTCGGGCGTCACCGCCACCCGGTTGCCAGCCCTGCCCGATGGTGGCGCAGATCACAGCAACGGCCATGCCACCGAGGAGGAAGAGGTACGAGCCGCCTCCCGCGCCGAAAAGGAAGTCGCCCTCGGGCCGGCTGGCCGTGAGCAGGATGACGGCGACGATCCAGCCGGCGGCCGGCGCGACGGCCCCGCCCCGGCCGCGGACGGCCCATCCGCCGCCGAGGCAGAGCCCGGCCTCGCCGGCGAGGGCGAGCAGCAGCCCGACGGGGAACCAGCCGGCCTGCACGAGCGAACCGGCCGCGCCGACGACCGCGCCGAGCAGGAAGAGACCGAGGTAGAGCAGGAACCGCCCGGCGGACGGGGGCCGCAGGGGCTGGGCGAGCAGGGAGCCCCGGTCGCTCATGACTCCTCCTTGCCGGGGCCCAGTCCGGCGAACAGGTCGTTCTCCCTGGCCGCCGCGGCCCGCCCGCGCACCAGCTCGTAGTACTCGGTGGTGAACAGGGGCTGCGCGAGTTCGTTGGAGAGGGCGAAGTACGGCGGGGCGACGTCGATCTGCGTGGCGTGCGCGCGCATCGCGGCGGCCTTCGCGGATGCGTACGCGCTGCCGTCGATCTCGGCGGTGACCCGGTCGTCGGCCACCACGCCCGGTACGTCGTCGACGGCGGCGGCCTTGGCGAAGGGCGTGCCGGACAGCTCGCCCGCGAGCCGGGCGAAGGCGTCCTCGGCGACCGACCGGGGCACCCGGTTCCAGTACACCTTGGGGATCTCCCAGCCCTGGGCGGCGGCCAGTTCGGCGGCGCGCATGGCGACGCGGTGGGTCTGGATGTGGTCGGGGTGGCCGTAGCCGCCGTTCTCGTCGTAGGTGACGAGGACCTGGGGGCGCACCTCCAGGATCACCTCGGCGAGCAGGGCGGCGGCCTCGTCGACGTCCGCCTGCCAGAAGCAGCCGGGGTCGTCGTTGTCGGCGATGCCCATCATTCCCGAGTCGCCGTAGCGGCCCGGGCCGCCGAGCAGACGGAAGTCCTCGACGCCCAGCTCGCCCATGGCCGCGGTGAGCTCGGCCAGCCGGTGCTCGCCCAGGGCCGCGCCGGTGAGGTGCCGCAGCCCGGGCGGGATGACCTCGCCGCGCTCACCGAGCGTGCAGGTGACCAGGGTCACCCGGGCACCCTCGGCCGCGTACCTGGCCATGGTCGCGCCGTTGTTGATCGACTCGTCGTCCGGGTGCGCGTGCACCAGGAGCAGGCGGCGGGCGGGGGATTCCGTCATGGCCCCCACCCTACGCAGTCAGAACTTGATGCTGCCGATCATGCTGGCGATGTTGGTCGTCAGGTCGTTGATCGTGGGCGCGACGGTCGAGGAGGCGAGATAGAACCCGAGAAGGATGCAGACGACCGCGTGCCCGCCCTTCAGCCCGGACTTCTTGACCAACAGGAAGACGACGATCGCCAGCAGCACCACCGCCGAAATCGAGAGTGCCACGGCGGCTCACCTCCAAAGATCCCAAGTACGCGGGGGTCGGACCAAGGGGCAACGCATTCCCCGCAGATAAATCCACGGGGAGGAGCAGCAGGTTCATACCCACTATGCGCTAGTGATCATAACTATCCGGGCCTGCGCATCGATCGGCGCACGGCCGCACAAGGGGGCGCATGGCCAATATGGTCGGTCCATGACGACGAGGTCCGACTCCTTCCCCCGCCGGCACGCGCGCACCCAGCGTTTCACCCTCGGCGCGCCGCGCGCTTTCACGGTGGCGCCCGACGGCGCCCGTGTCGTGTTCCTGCGCTCCTCCTCCGGTACCGACAGGGCGAGTTCCCTGTGGGTGCTGGACGTTCCGGGAGGCGGGGAGCGCGTCGCGGCCGATCCGCGCGCCCTGCTCGAGGGGGATCACGAGGAGCTGTCCGCCGAGGAGCGGGCGCGCCGCGAACGCAGCCGCGAGGGCGGCGCGGGCATCGTCGGCTACGCCACCGACGCGGGCGTGGAGTTGGCCTCTTTCGCGTTGTCAGGGCGGCTTTTCACGGCCGAGCTGAGGGCCGGGACGGCGCGTGAACTGCCCGCTCCGGGACCGGTGATCGACCCGCGCCCCTCCCCCGACGGCCGGTTCGTCGCGTACGCCGCCCGGGGTGCCCTGCGGGTGGTGGGCGCCGAGGGCGAGGGCGGACGGGCGCTCGCGGAGCCGGAGTCGGAGAACGTCACCTACGGTCTCGCCGAGTTCGTCGCGGCCGAGGAGATGGGCCGTTCGCGGGGCTTTTGGTGGTCGCCGGAGTCGGACCGGCTGCTGGTCGCGCGGGTGGACGACACGCCGGTGCGGCGCTGGTGGATCTCCGACCCCGCCCATCCGGAACGTGATCCACAGCGCGTCCCGTACCCGGCGGCGGGCACGGACAACGCGGACGTGCGGCTGTTCGTGATCGGCCTGGACGGGTCGCGCACGGAGGTGGTCTGGGACTGGGCGCGCTATCCGTATCTGGCGCATGTGCACTGGTCAGAGGCGGGGGCACCGCTGCTGCTCGTCCAGGCGCGCGACCAGCGCAGTCAGCTCTACCTGGCCGTGGACCCGAACACTGGGGCGACCCGGCTGGTGCACGCGGACGAAGATCCAGTTTGGCTGGATCTTTTCCCCGGGGTTCCCTGCTGGAGCCCCTCGGGGCAGCTCGTGCGGATCGCCGACGAGGGGGGCGCGCGGGTGCTCGCGGTGGGTGAACGCCCGCTGACCGGACCGCAGTTGCACGTCCGCGCGGTGCTGGACGTGACGGCCGAGGACGTGCTGGTCTCGGCCTCGGCCGGCGAGGAGGCCCCCGAGGGCGCCACCGAGGTCGGCGAGGTGCACGTCTACCGCGTCAACGAGCTCGGCATGGAGCGCCTTTCGCGGGAACCCGGCGTGCACTCCGCGGTGCGCGCCGGGGGTGTGACCGTGCTGGTGTCGGCGGCGCTGGACCGGCCGGGCACCCAGGTGCGGGTGCTGCGGGGCGACCAGCCCACGGCGACGATCACCTCGTACGCGGAAGATCCTGGTATGTCCCCGCGCGTGCGGCTCACCGAGGGGGGCGCACGACGCATCCCGTGCGCCGTCCTGCTCCCCCGTGATCACGACGGTGAGACCCCCCTGCCGGTCCTCATGGATCCCTACGGCGGTCCGCACGGGCCCCGCGTGATCGCCGCGCACAACGCCCATCTCACCTCGCAGTGGTTCGCCGACCAGGGCTTCGCGGTGGTCGTCGCCGACGGGCGGGGCACCCCGGGCCGCTCCCCCGCCTGGGAGAAGGCCGTCCACGGCGACTTCACCGTCTCCCTCGACGACCAGGTCGAGGCGCTCCAGGACCTCGCGAAGACCTTCCCGCTGGACCTCGGCCGGGTGGCCGTCCGCGGCTGGTCCTTCGGCGGCTGGCTGGCCGGCCTCGCGGTGCTGCGCCGGCCGGACGTCTTCCACGCGGGCATCGCCGGCGCCCCGGTCACCGACTGGCGGCTGTACGACACGCACTACACCGAGCGCTACCTGGGCGACCCGGCCGCGCGCCCGGAGGCGTACGCGCACAGCTCGCTCGTCACCGACGACGGTCTGTCGGCGCCCGCCGAGCCGCACCGCCCGCTGATGATCGTCCACGGTCTCGCGGACGACAACGTGGTGGTTGCGCACGCCCTGCGGCTGTCCTCCGCGCTGCTGGCCGCGGGCCGTCCGCACGAGGTGCTGCCGCTGTCCGGGGTGACGCACATGACCCCGCAGGAACAGGTCGCGGAGAACCTGCTGCTGCTCCAGGTCGACTTCCTCAAGCGGTCGCTGGGGCTCGCACAATCGCACAAATAGGCATGAACCGCGTTAACACACAGGCAACTTGGCCGACCCGGTCCCGATATACGGACGCGCCACTCTGAAGAACGTACGGCCGTGCGGGTGCCGTGAACGGACCGGGGTGCACCATGTCACCCCGGTCCGTTGCTTTGCGCCTCCTCCGGCGGGACCACCTGCCCCGGCGCGGAGCGCCTCATCGTCAGCGTCTCGGCGAAGTGGCAGGCGGAGGCGTGGGCGGCCGGGCCGCCCGTGGGCCGGAACTCCGCGGGTACCGCCAGCTCCGGCACCTCCAGCTCGCACCGCTCCCGCGCCTTCCAGCAGCGGGTGCGGAAGCGGCAGCCGGAGGGGACGTTCGTCGGGGAGGGGACGTCGCCGGCGAGGATGATGCGCTCGCGGCGTTCGCGGGCCTCCGGGTCGGGCACCGGGACGGCGGACAGCAGCGCCTGGGTGTACGGGTGCGTGGGGTGGTCGTAGATCTCCTCGTCCCGGCCGATCTCCACGATCCGCCCCAGGTACATCACGCCCACCCGGTCCGAGATGTGCCGGACGATCGACAGGTCGTGGGCGATGAAGACGTAGCTCAGCTCGAACTCGCTCTGCAGCCGGTCGAGGAGGTTGACCACCTGGGCCTGCACGGAGACGTCGAGCGCGGAGACCGGCTCGTCGGCGACGATGACCTCCGGGCGCAGCGCCAGGCCGCGCGCGATGCCGATGCGCTGGCGCTGGCCGCCGGAGAACTGGTGCGGATAGCGGTTGATGTACTCGGGGTTGAGGCCGACGACGTCCAGCAGCTCCTGGACCTTCTTGCGCCGGTCGCCCTTGGGGGCCACCTCGGGGTGGATCTCGTACGGCTCC
>NZ_JAMGBF010000199.1 GCF_023516615.1 Streptomyces panaciradicis | reverse complement strand
GGAACGCCGGAGGCCGGGCCCGGCGCGGGCGCGCTGCCCCGGCGGGTGCGCCAGGCCAACCTGGCCCCGCAGCTGCGCCAGAGCGCCGTGCGGCGCCCGGAGGACCGCGCGGAACCCGCCGAGCGGGACGCCGACGAGGTACGCAACCGTATGGCTTCGCTCCAGCGCGGCTGGCAGCGCGGCCGCGAGGAGAACGCCGGGGGCGACGACGCCCAGCGCGGCACAGCACCACAAGGAACGACAAAGGGGGACGGTCGATGACCGCACCGAAGGCGACCGGCCACAGCGCGACCAACCAGTCCGGAGAGCTGAACTGGCTCCTGGACGAGCTGGTGGACCGCGTCGCGAGCATCCGCAAGGCTCTCGTGCTCTCCGGCGACGGCCTGCCGACCGGCGTGTCCCGGGACCTGACCCGGGAGGACAGCGAGCACCTCGCCGCCGTCGCCTCCGGGTTCCACAGCCTCGCCAAGGGTGTGGGCCGCCACTTCGAGGCGGGCAACGTCCGGCAGACCATCGTGGAACTCGACGAGGCCTTCCTGTTCGTGACCGCCGCGGGCGACGGCAGCGCCCTCGCCGTCCTCTCGGACGCCGACGCCGACATCGGCCAGGTGGCGTACGAGATGACTCTCCTGGTCAAGCGCGTCGGCGCGCATCTCGGCACCGCTCCGCGCACCGATCTGCCCGCGGGCGGGTAGTGAGATGTCATGAGCGCTGACGGTCAGGGAACAAGCCACTGGTTCGACGACGAGGCCGGACCGGTCGTCCGCCCCTACGCGATGACACGCGGTCGCACGACCAGTCCGGGGCAGCACCGCCTCGACCTGATCGCGGTGGTGGTCGCCGAACCGCACGCGGACGACCCGGACGCCGACACGACGCTGTCCCCCGAACACGTGGACATCGTCGACCTGTGCCGGGACACACCCCAGTCGGTCGCCGAACTCGCCGCCGAGCTCGATCTGCCCATCGGTGTGGTCCGGGTGCTCGTCGGGGATCTCGTGGACGCGGAATTCGTCCACGTCAACCGGCCGATCCCGCCTGCCGAGCTGGTGGACGAGAGTATTCTGCGCGACGTGATCAACGGCCTCCGGGCGCTGTGAGCGGCGCGGAAGCGGGGTACTGACGTGACTGGCTGGCAGTTCTGGGTGGACCGGGGCGGCACGTTCACCGACATCGTCGCGCGCCGCCCGGACGGGCGCCTGCTCACGCACAAGCTGCTGTCGGAGAACCCGGCGCGGTACTCCGACGCGGCCGTGGCGGGCGTCCGGGAGCTGCTGGACGGCTCCCGGGAGGCCGTCGAGGCCGTCCGGATGGGCACGACGGTCGCCACCAACGCCCTGCTGGAGCGCAAGGGCGAACGCACGCTGCTCGTCGTCACCCGCGGCTTCCGAGACGCCCTGCGCATCGCCTACCAGAACCGGCCGCAGATCTTCGCGCGCCGCATCGAACTGCCCGAACTGCTCCACGAGCGGGTCGTCGAGGTCGACGAGCGCATCGCCGCCGACGGCACCGTGCTGCGCGCGCCCGACCTGGACGCGCTGACCGGGCCGCTCCAGGAGGCGTACGACGACGGGATCCGCGCCGTCGCCGTCGTCTGCATGCACAGCCATCTGCACCCCGCCCACGAGCAGGCCGTCGGGGAGCTGGCCGCCCGCATCGGCTTCCCGCAGATCTCGCTGTCCAGCGAGGTCAGCCCGCTGATGAAGCTCGTCCCGCGCGGGGACACCGCCGTCGTCGACGCCTACCTCTCGCCGGTGCTGCGCCGCTACGTCCGGCACGTGGCCGACGAACTGGCCGGTGTGCGGCTGATGTTCATGCAGTCCAACGGCGGTCTCGCCGAGGCCGGGCAGTTCCGCGGCAAGGACGCCATCCTCTCCGGCCCCGCGGGCGGGATCGTCGGCATGGCCCGCATGTCGCGGCTCGCCGGGTTCGACCGGGTCATCGGGTTCGACATGGGCGGCACCTCCACCGACGTCTCGCACTTCGCCGGTGAGTACGAGCGCGTCTTCACCACGCAGATCGCCGGTGTCCGGCTGCGCGCCCCGATGCTGGACATCCACACCGTGGCGGCCGGCGGCGGCTCGGTCCTGCACTTCGACGGCTCCCGCTATCGCGTGGGGCCGGACTCGGCGGGGGCGGACCCCGGGCCCGCCTGCTACCGCGGCGGCGGCCCGCTCGCCGTCACCGACGCCAACGTCATGCTCGGCCGCATCCCGCCCGCCCACTTCCCGAAGGTCTTCGGCCCCGACGGCGACCAGCCCCTCGACGACCGGCTCGTCCGCGACCGCTTCGCGGCCCTCGCGCGCGAGATCCGCGAGCGGACCGGCGACGACCGCACGCCCGAGCAGGTCGCCGAGGGCTACCTGCAGATCGCCGTCGCCAACATCGCCAACGCCGTCAAGCGGATCTCGGTCCAGAAGGGCCACGACGTCACCCGCTACGCCCTGACCACCTTCGGCGGCGCGGGCGGCCAGCACGCGTGCATGGTCGCCGACTCGCTCGGCATCCGCACCGTCCTCGTCCCGCCCATGGCCGGTGTCCTGTCCGCGCTCGGCATCGGCCTCGCCGACACCACCGCCATGCGCGAGCAGTCCGTCGAGGCGCCGCTGGAAGCCGCGGCCATGCCCGCCGTCCTCAAGACGGCCGACGACCTGGAGGGCGCGGCCCGCGGCGAACTCCTCGCCGAGGACGTCCCGAAGGACCACATCCGGGTCGTCCGCCGCGCCCAGCTCCGCTACGACGGCACCGACACCACCCTCACCGTCGAGCTGACCGAGCCCGGCACGATGCGTCACGCCTTCGAGGAACGCCATCGCGCCACGTACTCCTTCACGCTCGACCGCCCGATCGTCGTCGAAGCACTCTCCGTGGAAGCCACCGGCATCACCGAACCCCCCGATCTCTCCGCCCTCGCCCCGTACGAAGGCCGCACCGCCGCTCCCGACACCGTCCGGCTGCACACCGGCGGCACCTGGCGCGACGTACCCCTCCACCGCCGTGAGGACCTCCCTCCCGGCGAGGCGGTCACCGGCCCCGCGATCATCACCGAGGCCGGTGCGACGACCGTCGTCGACGACGGCTGGCAGGCCGTGGCCCGCGACGACGGGCATCTGGTCATGGAACGCGCGGCGGTCACGCAGAGTTCCGATCTCGACACGAAAGCCGATCCGGTCCTGCTCGAGGTCTTCAACAACCTCTTCATGTCGATCGCCGAACAGATGGGCGCGCGGCTGGAGTCGACGGCCCAGTCCGTCAACATCAAGGAGCGCCTGGACTTCTCCTGCGCGCTCTTCGACCCGGACGGAAACCTGGTGGCCAACGCCCCCCACATCCCCGTCCACCTGGGCTCCATGGGCACCAGCGTCAAGGAGGTCATCCGGCGCCGGGGGGCGGCCATGCGGCCCGGTGACACCTACGCCGTCAACGACCCGTACCACGGTGGGACCCACCTCCCGGACGTCACCGTGATCACGCCGGTGTTCGACACGGAGGGTGACCGGATCCTCTTCTACGTCGCCTCGCGCGGCCACCACGCGGAGATCGGCGGCATCGCGCCGGGCTCCATGCCCGCCGACAGCCGCACCATCGAGGAGGAGGGCGTCCTCTTCGACAACTGGCTGCTCGCCGAGGCCGGCCGCTTCCGCGAGGAGGAGACCCGCCGGCTGCTCACCGAGGCGCCCTACCCCTCCCGCAACCCCAGGACCAACCTCGCCGACCTGCGCGCCCAGATCGCCGCGAACCGCAAGGGCGTCGACGAAGTCGCCAGGATGATCGAGGACTTCGGGCTCGACGTCGTCCAGGCCTACATGCGGCACGTCCAGGACAACGCCGAGGAGGCCGTCCGCCGGGTGATCGACGCCCTGGACGACGGCGCGTACGCCTACGAGACCGACTCGGGCGCCGTCATCCGCGTACGCGTGCGCGTGGACCGCGAAAAGCGCTCAGCGGCCGTGGACTTCACGGGAACCTCCCCGCAGCTGGCCGGCAACTTCAACGCGCCCTTCGCGGTGGTCAACGCGGCCGTCCTGTACGTCTTCAGGACCCTCGTCGCCGACGACATCCCCCTCAACGACGGATGCCTGCGGCCCCTGGACATCATCGTGCCGGCCGCCTCGATGCTGGCGCCCGAACCGCCCGCCGCCGTCGTCGCGGGCAACGTCGAGACCTCCCAGGCCATCACCGGCGCCCTGTACGCGGCGCTCGGCGTCCAGGCCGAGGGCTCGGGCACGATGAACAACGTCACCTTCGGCAACGAGCGGCACCAGTACTACGAGACCGTCGCCTCGGGCTCGGGCGCGGGCGACGGCTTCCCCGGCGCTCCCGTCGTCCAGACCCACATGACCAACTCGCGGCTCACCGACCCCGAGGTCCTGGAGTGGCGACTGCCCGTGCGGCTCGAGGAGTTCGCCGTCCGGCACGGCAGCGGCGGTGCCGGACGCTGGCGCGGCGGGGACGGCGCGGTGCGCCGCATCCGCTTCGAGGAGCCCATGACCGTCTCCACCCTGTCCCAGCACCGCCGGGTGCGCCCGTACGGCATGGCGGGCGGCGAGCCCGGCGCGCTGGGCGCCAACCGCGTGGAGCGGGCCGACGGCACCGTCACCGCGCTCGCCGGCAGTGACTCCGCGGACGTCGGTCCCGGCGACGTACTCGTCATCGAAACCCCTGGCGGCGGGGGCTACGGCCCACCGTCCCACCATCCCCATCAAGCAGGAGAAGAGATCGATGATCTTCGGGCGTTCTGAGCGCGGGAAGTCTCCGGTCGAGCCCGTCACGCTCAAGATCCTGGTGGCCGGCGGCTTCGGCGTGGGCAAGACCACGCTCGTCGGCGCGGTCAGCGAGATCCGGCCGCTGCGCACGGAGGAGCTGCTCACCGAGGCGGGACGCCCGGTCGACGACACGACCGGAGTGGAGGGCAAGCGC
>NZ_JAMGBF010000198.1 GCF_023516615.1 Streptomyces panaciradicis | reverse complement strand
GCCGGCGGCTTCGGCGTGGGCAAGACCACGCTCGTCGGCGCGGTCAGCGAGATCCGGCCGCTGCGCACGGAGGAGCTGCTCACCGAGGCGGGACGCCCGGTCGACGACACGACCGGAGTGGAGGGCAAGCGCACCACCACCGTGGCCATGGACTTCGGCCGCATCACGCTGCGCGAGGACCTGGTGCTGTACCTGTTCGGCACGCCCGGCCAGGAGCGGTTCTGGTTCATGTGGGACGAGCTTTCCGAGGGCTCCCTGGGTGCCGTCGTGCTCGCCGACACGCGCCGCCTGGAGGACTCCTTCGCCGCCGTCGACTACTTCGAGCGGCGCTCCATACCCTTCGTCGTCGGCGTCAACTGCTTCGAGGGAGCCGCCCGCTACCCGGTGGAGGACGTCCGGCGGGCCCTCGACCTCGACGCGGACGTGCCGCTGCTGCTGACCGACGCCCGCGACCGGGAATCGGTCAAGGAGGTCCTGATCGGCGTGGTGCGGCACGCGATGGCCCAGGCGTCGGAGCGCCGCGAGACGGTCGGCACCTGACGGCTGCGCGCGAGCGCGGCCCGTACCCCCGCCGACCGGGGTACGGGCCGCTGTCATCGGCACACGCGCGTGTGCCTAGTCCTCCTCGTCCTCGGCCCAGCCGAAGCTCTTCTCCACGGCCTTGTGCCAGTTGTGGTACTCGCGGTCCCGCACCGACGCCTCCATGGAGGGCGTCCACTCGGCGTCCTTCTGCCAGTGGGCCTTCAGCTCGTCGAGGTCGTTCCAGACCCCGGTGGCCAGGCCCGCGGCGTAGGCGGCGCCCAGGCAGGTCGTCTCGGAGACCTTGGGGCGGACCACCGGGACGTCGAGGACGTCCGCCTGGTGCTGCATGAGCAGGTTGTTCTTGGTCATGCCGCCGTCCACCTTGAGGGTGGTGATGTGCACCCCGGAGTCCTGGTACATGGCGTCCACGACCTCGCGGGTCTGCCAGCTCGTCGCCTCCAGCACGGCGCGGGCCAGGTGCGCCTTGGTGACGTACCGGGTCAGTCCGGTGATCACACCGCGCGCGTCGGAGCGCCAGTAGGGCGCGAACAGGCCGGAGAAGGCGGGCACGATGTACGCGCCGCCGTTGTCCTCGACGCTGGCCGCGAGCGGCTCGATCTCGTCGGCGGTGCGGATGATGCCCAGCTGGTCGCGGAACCACTGGACGAGCGCGCCGGTGATCGCGATGGAGCCCTCCAGGCAGTAGACCGGCGCCTCGCCGCCGATCTTGTAGCCCATCGTGGTCAGCAGGCCGCTCTTCGACGCCACGGGCCGGTTGCCGGTGTTGAGCAGCAGGAAGGAGCCCGTGCCGTAGGTGTTCTTCGCCGTGCCCACGTCGTAGCAGGCCTGCCCGAACACGGCGGCCTGCTGGTCACCGAGCGCCGAAGCCACCGGTACGCCCGCGAGCTGGCCCACAGCGGTGCCGTACACCTCCGCCGAGGACTTGATCTCGGGCAGGATGGCCTCCGGGATGTTCATCGCGGAGAGGATGGACGGGTCCCACTGGAGGGTCTCCAGGTTCATCAGCATCGTGCGGCCGGCGTTGGTCACGTCGGTGACGTGGTGCCCGCCGTCGGTGCCGCCCGTGAGGTTCCAGATGAGCCAGGAGTCCATGGTGCCGAAGGCGATCTCGCCGTTCTCGGCGCGCGCCCGCAGGCCCGGCACGTTGTCCAGCAGCCAGGCCGCCTTCGGCCCCGAGAAGTAGGTGGCCAGCGGCAGCCCGGTCTGCTCGCGGAAGCGGTCCTGGCCGTCCGAGCCGCCGAGCTGCCTGGTCAGCGCCGCGGTGCGGGTGTCCTGCCAGACGATGGCGTTGTGCACGGGCTTCCCGGTCGCGCGGTCCCACAGGAGCGTGGTCTCGCGCTGGTTGGTGATGCCCATGGCGCTGAGCTGGTCGGCGCGCAGCCCCGCCTTGGCGATCGCTCCGGCGACCACCGCCTGCGTTTTGGACCAGATCTCGGTGGCGTCGTGCTCCACCCAGCCCGGCTTGGGGAAGATCTGGCGATGCTCCCGCTGGTCGACGGCGACGATCGCGCCGTCCTGGTTGAAGACGATGCAGCGGCTGGATGTGGTGCCCTGGTCGATGGCGGCGACGAACTTGTCCGTCATGACGTCCCCTTCGTCGTTCCCTGCAGTACGGCGCCGGAGAGGATCAGGATCGCCGTGCCGATGACCTCACCGACGAAGATGTCTTTTGCGCATGGCGGCGAGCGTGCCGTCGCTGCCGAATCACCCGCGGGGGAGTGGCCTGCCCTTCAGGCTGTTTTGCGGTGTTTGCCTGGTTACAGCGTGTTTGTACGGCGATGTCGACCTACACCGGAAGTGTTCACCGGCACCATCAGAGCGTCAAGCGCGCGGACGGCAACGGTGACATGCTCGCGCTCCGCTCAGCCCGCCGGAGCGGGCGCCGCCTGCGCGCCGCGCAGCACTTCCAGCCCCGGAAGTCCGGCCCGGCCCAGCACCCAACTGGCCCCCTGCAACGCCTTCGCGGCCTTCTTCAGCGGCGCCAGACAGGCGGCGGCCTCCCGGTGGTCGCGCACGCTGCCCGGCGGGCACAGGACGGTCGCCAGCGACAGCGTGACCGGCCGGCCGCCCGCCGACCAGGGGGCGTCCAGCACGGCCGCCGCCAGCGGCCCCAGCCGCTCCGGATCGGCGAGCACCAGGAAGTCGTCCCCGCCGATGTGCCCCACCCGGGTGGTCCCGGACGCCGCGCCCTGCAGTGTCCGGCCCACGGACCGGATCAGCTCGTCGCCCGCTGCGAACCCGGCGCCGTCGTTGACCTGCTTGAAGTGGTCCACGTCCAGCCAGCTGAGCGCGAACGTGCGCCCTTCGGCGACGCACCGGTCCACCTCGCCCGTGATGGCGTCCGAGCCGGGCAGCCGGGTCAGCGGATTCAGCCCGGCCGCCTCCTCGACCCGGCTCTCCGCCAGCGCGCGCACCAGGTCGGCCAGGCGTACGACGCCCACGCACCGCCCGAACGAGTCGACCACCGCCACGTCGTCCGAGGTGCGCTCCCGCCCGCCGACCGCCAGCACGTCCAGGACCTCCCACGCGGTGGCGTCCGCACCCACCGTGCGGGGCGGGTCGCCGAGCCTGGCGGCGGGCCGGTCGGCGTACAGGGCGTGGCCGTAGCGCCCCGACATCGACAGCAGGAAGCGCGAGCGGTGCACGGACCGCACCGGAACCCCCTGCGCGTCCACGAGGAGGACTCCGGAGACGTCGGGCGAGCCGGTCAGCAGCGCCCGCACCTGCCCCGCCGAGGCCGTCGCGGGCAGCAGCGCGGCGGGCCGCACGAACTCCCGCACGGACGGCCCCGACCGCGACGACGGCGCCATGTCTCCGGGGGAGCGGGGCGGAACGTACACGTCCGCCGCGGGCAGCCGGGCCGGCGGCGCGAACAGCGCTCCCTGAGCCAGCTGGGCACCGGCCGACACGGCCGCCGCGCACTGCAGTTCCGTCTCCACGCCCTCGACGGACAGCAGCGCTCCCAGCTGCTCGCACAGTGTCCGCATCGCCCGCGTCGCGGCCGGCCGGGTCAGCAGCGAGGCGTCCAGTTTCACCAGGTCGGGCGCGAGATCGGCGAGCAGGCGCAAGGGCACGTCCCCGTCGCCGACGCCGTCCGCGCTGATCCGGAACCCCTGCGCCCGCAGTACGCCGACCGCCTCCAGCAGCGCCCGCTGCGGCACATGCGTGTACGGCGGGCCGATGTCGACGGTCACCTCCCACGGCAGTCGCCCCACCGCGCGAACGGCGTCGTGCAGCGGGGTCAGGCCGCCGAGGTCGGCGAGGGTGCCCGCGAACACGTTGACGCGCAGCGGCAGCAAGGTCTCCCGGCGCGCGGCCGCCCGGACCGCCAACACCGCGAGGCGGCCGTCGAGTTCGGGGTCGCGGCGGGCCTCGGCCAGGACGTCTCCGGCCTCGGGGCGGGCGAGTATCTCCAGCCCCGCGACTCCTCCCGTGGCCAGGTTGACCACCGGTTGGAAGGCGAAGCGGAGAGTGTCCGTCCAGGAGCGCACGGGAGCATGATGGCTCCGCGGGCGTACGCGCACAGGCCCAGTTCACGAGACGTTCACGCAGCATTCCCGGGTGATCACGCAGCGTGCGGGAAAGGGCTTGCCCCTCGCTCGCCACAGCGGAGGGCATGTCCTCCGCTCACCGCACGGCGATCACCGACGACCCGTGCCCGAACAGCCCCTGGTTGGCCGTGATCCCCACGCGCGCCCCCGCGACCTGCCGGTCACCGGCACGCTCCCGCAACTGCCAGGTCAGTTCGCACACCTGGGCGATCGCCTGGGCCGGAACCGCCTCCCCGAAGGAGGCCAGTCCGCCACTGGCGTTGACCGGTATGCGCCCGCCGAGGCTCGTCGTCCCCTCCCGCAGCAGCTTGGCGCCCTCGCCCTCCCCGCACAGCCCCAGGTCCTCGTACCACTGCAACTCCAGTGCCGTGGACAGGTCGTAGACCTCCGCGAGGGAGAGGTCCTCGGGGCCGATGCCGGCCTCCTCGTACGCCGCCCGGGCGATGGACGCACGGAACGTGGCGTCGGGGGGCGCCACCGCCGCCCAGGAGTCCGTCGCGATGTCCGGAAGGTCCAGCACGGTGTTCGGGAAGCGGGGTGTCACCGTCGACACGGCCCGGATGCGCACCGGCCGCGCCGCCCCGTGCCGGCGCGCGAAGTCCATGCTGGACAGCACCAGCGCCGCCCCGCCGTCCGAGGTCGCGCAGATGTCGAGCAGTCGCAACGGGTCGGCGACCACCGGGGAGGCGGCGACCTCCTCGGCGCTCACCCGCGTGCGGTAGCGCGCGTTGGGGTTCAGCGCGCCCGCGGCCGCGTTCTTCACCTTCACCTGCGCGAAGTCCGCCGGGCTGTCCCCGTGGACGGCGATCCGCCGGCGTGCGTACAGCCCGAAGTACGTCGGGTTCGTGGCCCCGAGGACCCTGAACCGCAGCCAGTCCGGATCGTCCGGCCGTTCGCCTCCCGCGGGCCGGAAGAACCCCTTGGGTGCCGCGTCGGCGCCCACGACCAGGACGACGTCCGCGAGGCCGGACAGGATCTGCGCCCGCGCCGTGCCGACGGCCTGGGCCCCGGACGCGCACGCCGCGTACACGCTCGTGACGCGGGCGCCCTGCCAGCCCAGCGCCTTCGCGAAGGTCGCTCCGGACACATAGCCCGGGTAACCGCCACGCACCGTGGCCGCGCCGACGATCGAGCCGATCTCGCGCCACTCCAGTCCGGCGTCGGCGAGTGCCGCGCGCGCGGCCGCCACGCCGTACTCGACGAACCCCCGCCCCCACTTGCCCCACGGGTGCATGCCCGCGCCGAGCACCGCCACCTCGCCCGTCACGCCCGCACCCCCGTCGGCCGCCAGTGCCACGTCGTCCAGGCCGTCTCCGCGTCCTCGTGCAGCACCCCGGGGACGACCTCCACCTCCATGCCCACCGCCAGATCGGCGACGGTGACACCGGGAGCCGCCTGCCCCAGCACCACGATCCGCTCGGCCTCCAGCTCCACAGCGATCAACGCGTACGGCTCCCACGGAAGTTCCGGATCGCTCACATAGGGTGACGGAGGGCGGTACCGGCTGTCCGTGAACGACCAGACGCGCCCCCGTCGCGACAGCGGCACCTCGTCGAGAGCGCCGCCGGCGCATCCGGGATTGCGGCAGTGCGTCTCCTCCCGGGGGAAGAACACCGAGCCGCAGGCCGTGCACCGGGTGCCGAGGAGCCGGAAACCGTCCCCCGCCCCGGTGAACCATCCGTCGACCACGGGCGTGCGTGTGCGAGACATGGCCCCTCCTTGCCACGGCATCTGACGGTGCGTCAGAAGTGTGTCATGGGCCGGCGGAATTGGGCAGTGCAGGAGACATGACACGACTCACCCGTGCAGTACGCGGTCTCGTCACCGCCCTCGCCGCCGTGCTGGCCGTGACCGCCTCCTCTGCCACCGCCCGGGCGGAGACCGGCCCCAGGGCGCCGAAGGACTTCGTGGCCCTGAGAACCGTCGACCCGACGATCCTGCAGGAGATGCGGTACTTCACCCCGCACAACTTCGTCGGCGAGCGCATCGACGGCTACGAGCAGCCGATCTGCATCCTCACCCGGCCGGCCGCCGAAGCCCTCCACCAGGCCCAGCTGAAACTGCTGCGCAGGGGATACAGCCTCAAGGTCTACGACTGCTACCGGCCGCAGCGCGCCGTGAACCACTTCGTCCGCTGGGCCGAGGACCTCGACGACCAGGCGATGAAGGGCGAGTTCTATCCGAACGTCGACAAGACCCGCCTCTTCGAGGACGGCTACATCGCGGAGAAATCCGGCCACAGCCGTGGCTCGACGACGGACCTCACGATCGTGAAGCTCCCCGCGAGGCCGACCCGGCCCTACCACCCGGGACAGCCGCTCGTGCCGTGCTACGCGCCCAAGGACGAACGCTTCCCCGACAACTCCGTCGACATGGGCACCGGGTTCGACTGCTTCGACACCCTCGCCCACACCCTCGACCCCCGTGTCCAGGGCGAACAGCGCGCCAACCGTCTGCTGCTCAAGAGCACCCTGGAGGGCCTGGGATTCGTGAACCTCGCCGAGGAATGGTGGCACTACACCTACAAGCCCGAGCCCTACCCGGACACCTACTTCGACTTCCCCGTCTCCTGGAAGTCCCTCGCCGGCCGCCATTGAGCAGCCTCCGGAAGACGCCCCTCCACTGATCGGATACAGTCCGCCGCGTGTCCGAAACTCAATCCATCCCCAACTCCGCCCCGGGCTCGCACTGTTCGAGCTGCGGAGCACCCTATGGAGAGGGCGTCTCCGGCTGGCCGCGCACCTGCCCGGCCTGCCACGCCGTGGCCTACCGCAACCCGCTGCCGGTGGCCGTCGCACTCCAGCCCGTGTACGACACCAAGGGCACGGCCCTGGTCGTCATCACCCGAACCGTGGCTCCCGCCAGCGGCGGCATCGCGTTGCCCGGCGGCTTCGTCGACGACCGCGAGGACTGGCGGCACGCCGTCGTGCGCGAGCTCAAGGAAGAGACCGGCATCGACGCGGCGAGCCGCGACGTACGGCTCGTCGACGCCATGAGCTCGCCCGACGGGCATCTGCTGCTGTTCGGAGTCCTTCCGGAACGCCCGGCCGACGGGCTGCCCCGGTCCGCCGCCACGGACGAGACGGAGGGCTGGCACCTCCTGCGCAGGCCCGAGGAGCTGGCCTTCCCGCTGCACACCCTGGCGGTACGCGCCTGGTTCGAAGGCCGCTACATCTGAGCCGAGCGCTCCCCGAGTCCCCGCACACGCACCGGGTAGGGCGGTTCCGACGAGCCGCCCTCACCCGCTCGCTCGACCACCAGCCGCTTCCCCCTGCTCTTCCAACGGGTCACGTAGCGCTCCAGTTCCGGCTCGTCCCAGCCGTCGCCCCCGTCCGGGACCACCAGCCCGCCCCCGCTGCGGCCGCGAGCCGGTGCCCACACCTCCAACTCCAGTCCGCCGTCGTCCCCGCGCACGGGGATGACGGCCCCCGCGCGCGCGAGCACCGGTATGCGCGACAGGGGAGCGTCCACGAGCACCTGCGCCGGCCCCTCGTACACCTGCTCCGTGACCGTGTCGTACCAGCGCCCCCGCGGCAGCTGCACCGCACGCCGGTCGGCTCCCGGGTCCAGCACCGGCGCCACCAACAGGCCGTCGCCCAACAGGAACGCGTCCTCGCAGTCACGCAGCGCGCGGTCCTCGGGCGCGTTCCACCACAGGGGCCGCACGTACGGCGCTCCGGTGCGCCGGGCCAGATGCGCCAGGGTCACGAAGTACGGCAGCAGCCGCCGGCGTTCGACGAGCGCCACGCGCGCGTGCTCCAGCACATCGGCACCGAACTCCCACGGCTCCCGGCGCCCCGCCCGCAGGCTCGCGTGCGTGCGGAACAGCGGCAGATACGCGCCCAACTGGAGCCAGCGCAGGTACAGCTCGGGCGACGGACTGCCGTCGAAGCCGCCCACGTCCGGTCCCGAATAGGGCACTCCGCACAGCCCGAGCCCCAGGACCAGCGACAGCGACGCCCGCAGACCGGGCCAGCCCGTCGCCACATCGCCGGACCAGGTCCCGCCGTACCGCTGCATACCGGCCCAGCCGGACCGGGAGAAGACGAACGGCCGCTCCTTGGGGGCCAGTTCGCGAAGGCTGTCGTAAGCCGCCCGGGCCATGCCCAGGGCGTAGACGTTGTGCGCCTCGCGGTGGTCCCCGCCGCGGCCCTCCAGGGCGTGTCTCGCCGAACGCGGCAGCGTCGACTCCCCGAACGCGGCGAACGAGGTGGGTTCGTTCATGTCGTGCCAGAAACCGGAGAACCCCTGGGTGAGCCGCTCCTCGTAGAGGCCACCCCACCACTCACGCACGCGCGGGTGCGTGAAGTCGGGGAAGACGACCTCCCCGGGCCACGCCACACCCCGCACGAGCTGCCCCGAAGCGTCCCGCACGAACGCGTCCACGGCCGTCCCGCCGTCGTAAACCGCGTTGCCCTCCGCGGCCTTCACCGCGGGGTCGACGATCGACACCAGCCGGATACCGTCGCCGCGCAGCTCCTCGGCCAGCAACGGCAGCTTGGGGAAGCGCTCCTGGTCGACGGTGAACACCTGGTGCTCGTCGAGGTGGTCGATGTCGAGGTGGACCGCGTCCAGCGGCAGCCCCCGCTCCTGGTAGCCGGAGACGATCCGGCGCACCTCCTGCTCGCTGCCGAAGCCCCAGCGCGCGTGGTGGTGGCCCAGCGCCCAGGTGGGCGGCAGCGCCGGCGCACCCGTCAGCGACGCCCAGGCGAGCAGCACGCGCGCGGGGGTGCCCACCATCACCCAGCAGCGCAGCGGACCGCCCTCCACCCGAAGCTCGCTCGTGCCCGCCCTGTCGTGGCCGGAACCGGCGCCCTCCTCGCCCTCCCGCAGGGTCACCGTGCCGTCCCACGTCGTGTCGTGGAAGACCAGATGAGTGGCCGCGTCGGACACCACGAGCTGCACCGGCATCGTGACGTACAGCGGATCGTCGCCGGGGCCGAAGGCGCGCCCGGGGTCCGTGTTCCACAGGCGGTAGGTCCCGGCGCGCAGCCGCGGGCCGGACGCCCGTCCCCCGAGCCCGAAGAAGCGGGCGTCGGCGGGCACCTCCGAGCGCTGCATCCACCGCGCGGCCCCGCCCCCGACCGGCTCCCACCACCGGGGCGGCAGATCACGGCGCAGCGTGACGCCTCCGGGCGTGCGCACCTCGATCGCGCCGTGCCGCGAGACGACCACCGTCACGCGCTCGGCCACCACGCGCCAGCCGCCGTCCTTGTCCGGCTCCAGGACCGCCCGTGGGTCCGCCTCCGGGCAACGGCCGAGGAGCGCGTACGACGGCTCCGGAGCGGCCCCGTCCCAGCCCCAGAAGACCGCGCCGTTCACGGCGACCAGGATGCGCAGCTCCGAGCGGTTGAAGCGGATCACACCGCCGCCCGTACCCGGCTCCACCTCCCGCACGGGTCCGGGCACCCGCGCGCGCTCCGGACCCCGCGGCGGCAGCGCCTCCGCGTCGGCCCGCCTCCTGCGCCACGCCGCCTTCACGGTACGCAACCTCTGGGCCGCTCCCACCGAACCGACCACCCTCACCGAACGCACCAGGTCACGACCGTCCATGCTGCTCACCCTGCCATTGACCGCGCCGAACAGGGGTGTCGTTCAACTTCCGTTCACCCGTGCTGGGACCACATCTTCACGACACGGACTATGTGGGGCGCACCCTGGTGCAGAAGTCGATCACATGGCATCGTCCGTGTCATCGCGTCACGCGCACACCCCAGCCCGTGCGCGACAGACGCACACGAAGCGCAGAGTCCGGGAGCCGCCCCATGTCGACCGTGAACCCCCAGCCGCTCTGGCAGCCAGATCCGGAACGCATCGCCCAGGCACAGGTCACGAAGTTCCAGGCCTGGGCGGCCCGTGAGCACGGGGCTCCGGCCGAGGGCGGCTACGCGGCCCTGCACCGGTGGTCCGTCGACGAGCTGGACACGTTCTGGAAGGCCGTCGCGCAGTGGTTCGACGTGCGGTTCTCCACGCCCTACGCGCGCGTGCTGGGCGACCGCTCGATGCCCGGCGCCCAGTGGTTCCCCGGGGCGACCCTGAACTACGCCGAGCACGCCCTGCGCGCGGCCGCCACCCGGGCGGACGAACCGGCCCTGCTGTACGTCGACGAGACCCACGAGCCGCGCCCCGTCACCTGGTCCGAACTGCGCCGCCAGGTCGGCTCCCTGGCCGCCGAGCTGCGCGCCCTCGGCGTACGACCCGGGGACCGCGTCAGCGGCTACCTCCCGAACATCCCGCAGGCCGTCGTCGCTCTCCTCGCCACCGCCGCGGTGGGCGGTGTGTGGACCTCCTGCGCGCCCGACTTCGGCGCCCGCAGCGTCCTCGACCGCTTCCAGCAGGTCGAACCCGTGGTCCTGTTCACCGTCGACGGCTACCGCTACGGCGGCAAGGAGCACGACCGCCGCGAGATCGTCGCCGAACTCCGCCGTGAGCTGCCCACGCTGCGGGCCGTCGTCCACATCCCCCTGCTGGGGACGCAGGCCCCCGAGGGTGCCCTGGAATGGTCGGCGCTGACCGGCGCGGACACTGAACCGGTGTTCGAGCAGGTGCCCTTCGACCACCCGCTGTGGGTGCTGTACTCCTCGGGTACGACCGGCCTGCCCAAGGCCATCGTGCAGTCCCAGGGCGGCATCCTGGTCGAGCACCTCAAGCAGCTCGGGCTGCACTGCGACCTCGGTCCCGAGGATCGTTTCTTCTGGTACACGTCCACCGGCTGGATGATGTGGAACTTCCTCGTCTCCGGCCTGCTCACCGGCACCACGATCGTCCTGTACGACGGCAGCCCCGGATACCCCGACACCGGCGCCCAGTGGCGCGTCGCCGAACGCACCGGAGCCACCCTCTACGGCACCTCGGCCGCCTACGTCATGGCCTGCGCCAAGGCGGGCGTCCACCCGGGGCGCGATTTCGACCTCTCCCGGGTGCGGTGCGTCGCCACCACGGGATCACCGCTCCCGCCGGACGGATTCCGCTGGCTGCACGACGAGGTCCGCGACGACCTGTGGATCGCCTCCGTCAGCGGCGGCACGGACGTGTGCTCCTGCTTCGCGGGAGCCGTACCGACCCTGCCCGTGTACATCGGCGAACTCCAGGCGCCCGGCCTGGGCACCGACCTGCAGTCCTGGGACCCGAACGGCGAACCCCTGACCGACGAGGTCGGTGAACTCGTCGTCACCAACCCCATGCCGTCCATGCCGATCCGCTTCTGGAACGACCCCGACGGCAGCCGCTACCACGACAGCTACTTCGACACCTACCCCGGCGTGTGGCGCCACGGCGACTGGATCACCATCACCTCACGCGGCTCCGTCGTCATCCACGGCCGCTCCGACTCCACGCTCAACCGCCAGGGCGTGCGCATGGGCTCCGCCGACATCTACGAAGCCGTCGAGCGGCTGCCGGAGATCAAGGAGTCCCTGGTCATCGGCATCGAACAGCCCGACGGCGGCTACTGGATGCCGCTCTTCGTGCACCTCGCCCCCGGTGCCGCCCTGGACGAGGCGCTCCTGGACCGCATCAAGCGGACCATCCGCGAACAGCTCTCACCGCGTCACGTACCGGACGAGATCATCGAGGTCCCCGGAGTCCCGCACACGCTCACCGGCAAGCGGATCGAGGTCCCGGTCAAGCGCCTCCTCCAGGGCACGCCCCTGGAGAAGGCGGTCAACCCGGGCTCCATCGACGACCTCGACCTGCTGCACTTCTACGAGGACCTCGCCCGCAAGCGCTCCTGAGGCGGCGCCTCACCCCCCGTAGGTGGCCTCGGACTCGCCGAGCACGGCGGCGAAGTCCGAGGCGAGCCGCGCCGCGTCGGCCGGTTCGAGCTCGGCGACGGAGATCCGCACGCCCGGCGCCGACGACAGCCGGAACCTCGCCCCCGCGGCCACCCACCAGCCGTACGACCGCAGCCCGTTCACCACGGCCGACTCGTCCCGCACGGGCACCCACACGTTCATCCCGCTCGCACCGTGCGCCCCGATCCCACGCCCCCCCAGCTCGCCGACGAGAGTCCCGCGGCGCAGCGCGTACGTCGCACGCGCGCGTGCCACCAACGCGCGCGTGCCGTCGTCGGTCAGCAACCCGTGGACGATCTCCTGAAGGAGATGGCTCACCCAGCCCGACGTCAGCAGCAGCCGGCCGTCGTGGCGGGCCAGCGTGGTCGCGTCGCACGCCGCCGCGGCCCACCGCAGATCGGTGCCGAGGAACTTGCTGACCGTGCGCACATGCACCCAGCGACGCAGCTCTCCCGCGGTGAGCGTGTGCAGCGGGGCGTTCGCGACGGCGGAGGCATGGTCGTTCTCGACGACCAGCACATCCGGCCGGTCCCGCAGTACGCCGACCAGCGCGTCCCTGCGTGCCGCGGAGAACCGGCCGCCGTACGGATTCTGCGCCCGCGGGCTGCACACCACGGCCCGCGCACCGGCCCGCAGCGCCTCGTGCAGGGCGTCGGGGCGCATCCCCTCGTCGTCCACGGCCACCGGCACGCTCCGCAGCCCCAAGGCCGTGACCAGATCCAGAAGATGGTGATAGCCGGGGTCCTCCATCGCCACGGCGTCGCCGGGACGCAGCTCCACGGAGAGCAGCCGCCCGATCAGATCGAGCGCCCCATGGGCGAACGTCACATGGTCCACCGGCACACCGTCAGGCCCGATCCACCCACGAACGGCCTCCTCCAGCCGCGTCAGTCTGGGCGCCGAGCGGTGCGCCCGCACCC
Organism: Streptomyces panaciradicis; assembly: GCF_023516615.1. GTDB lineage: Bacteria > Actinomycetota > Actinomycetes > Streptomycetales > Streptomycetaceae > Streptomyces > Streptomyces panaciradicis. Next base: position 5,189 of record NZ_JAMGBF010000198.1, on the reverse strand, counting down.
CGGGAGACAACCGTGAGGGCGGTACGAGAGCGGGAAGCTGCGCGGGATCGGGGTGACCGCCGGAGAGGTCCCGCAGACCTTCCGGGACTCTCGGGGGCCGTCGCGACGCCACGGCAGGGGCCGGGGCCACCACTGTCCCGCCCCTCCCGCGCGTGACCACGATCCCGCGCTGCCGCAGCTCCTTGTAGGCCGTCGCCACCGTGCCGGGGCTGACCCCGAGGTCGTCCGCGAGCCGCCGCACGGGAGGCAGCGCGGCCTCCGGCCCCAAGGCGCCCTCGGACACGGCCCGTTCCACGGACGCCGCAATCCCCTTGGCTGTCGTACCAGTGATCCCATATTGTGTTGCCACGTTGGAAATTATGTATCAGTACATAATCGAAGGCAAGGGGGAACAGTGCATCCGATGCGCCGCGCAGCCGCATGGTCGAGCCGGATACCCGGAGGGCGGGACGGGCGCAGAATGCTCGTCATCGCCCTCGTGGACCGTGTGGGCAGCGGCCTGTGGGCCTCCGTCTCCGTCCTGTACTTCACCTACGTCTCAGGGCTCTCTCTCGGCCAGGTCGGCACGCTCGCCGCGACCGCCGGAGCCATCGGCATCGCCGGAGCACCGCTCGGCGGCCGCGTCGCCGACCGGTTCCCGCTCACCCGCGTCCTGATCACCGTCCAACTCCTGCGCGCCCTGAGCTCCCTGGCGCTGCTGACCACGAACGACTACACCCTTCTGGTCGCCTTCGCCGCCGTCGGCGGCCTCGGAGACCGCGCGTCCAGCGTCCTCACCAGGCTCTACGCCACCCGGGCAGCCGGACCGGAACGCGTCCGCTACCAAGCCGTCCAACGAACCGTGGCCAACGCCGGCTGGGCACTCGGCGGCCTCACGGCCGCAGCCGCCCTGGCTCTCGGCAGCACCGCCGCCTACCAGTGGCTCCTCGCCGGCGACGCACTGTCCTTCCTCGTCTCCGCCCTCCTCACCCTCCGCTGCGCGGAACCCCCCTCCGCCTCGCGCACCGTGGCCACCTCGAAGGACCCGGCCCCCAGGACCAAGGCGCCCAGCCCCTGGCGCGACCGCACCTACCTCGCCTACGTCGCCACCGAGACCGTCCTCTTCCTCGACGACTCCGTCTTCAAGGTCGGCCTGCCCCTGTGGATCGCCCACGCGACCCACGCACCGCACGGCCTCGCCCCCTTGCTGCTGGTGCTCAACAACGTGATGGTGGTGGCCCTGCAAGTCCCCCTCGCCCGGTTCGGCACCACGACCGCGGCCGCCCGCGCCCTCCTCCTCCCGCTCGCCGCCGCCTTCGCTCTCGCCGGCGTCGCCATGACCCTGTCGGCCACCGGCGGAACCCTGACCGCCACCCTGCTCCTCACCGCGGCCGCCACCGCCTTCACCCTCGCTGAGATCCTGCACGCCACCGTCTCCTGGGAACTGTCCGTCGCCCTCGCCCCCGACACCGCGCAGGGCACCTACCTCGGCGTCCACGGCCTGGCACAGTCCGCCCAACGCAGCGTCGGCCCACTCGCCGTCACCGCGGCCATCGCCACCGGCCCTGTCGGATGGAGCGTCTTCGGCGCGGGCATCGCCCTGACCTGCGCCTTTCAGCACCGCCTGGTCCGCGACCGCCTCACCCGCACCGCGTTGTCAGTGCCCCCGGTTACTGTGAGTGAGCATTGATCGACCGTGCTCAGGGGGAAACATGGCGCACACCGACCACCAGACCCTGCGACGCGTCCTGCGCCGCGAAATCGCCGGAACCATCGGCCTGCTGACCGACGAACACGACTTCAGGGCCATGCGGCGCTACCGCAGCTTCACCTTCGACGACCACCAGATCTACCTGCGACAGGTGGAAGCCCTCCTGAAAACCCGCGCCTCCCAGGGCAGCCACACCACCGTGGCCCTCTTCGACCCCCAGGAGTACGCCGACTACTGCGCGGAGACAGGCCTCGACCCCGACATCCCGTCCAGCCGCACCCGCTTCACCGCCGAACTGGCGACCACCGGCCCCACCGTCCCCTACCAGGGCCAGCCCCTGACCGACCTCGTACCGGTCCTCGTCGACGAAGCGGTCCGGCAGGCCACCTGGGAGTACGCCTCCACACTGCTGGCCCGGCTCGGCGCCTGCGCCTCCTGCGGCGAGGACATCGGCCGCGCCGCCTTCACCCGCGCCTCCGACCTCCTCGTCCGCATCCTCGACACCGCGGGACCGGGCAACGGGCACCTCGTCTGCAGCGTCTCGACGATCCCGGAAACACTCCTCGCCGTCCTCCACGCGGACCAGGACGACGAGGGAGCCCTGCAACTCGACGAAGCAGAGGCCCTCGAATTCACCACCGTCCTGGCACTGGGCATCGCCACCAAGAGCCCCGGCGGACTCGTCATGCGCACCAGCGCCCCCGGCACCACCGACCGCGTCTACGGCTGGCGCCTGCGCGGCGAAGGCCTGACACCGCTCACCGCCGGCGAAGTCTTCGACGCCTACTGCACCGACATCGAGACCGGCGACCTCATCTCACCGGAGTCCGACGTCGACTACTGCGTACCGCCGGACCTCGGAGAGGAGCGCGAGACGGGCGGCCACCACCACTGAACAGCGAGAGGGGCGCCCCACCCGCAGGTGGAGCGCCCCTCAGGAACCGCAAACCCAGGCCCTACTCGCCGGACAGCACCGCCTGAGCCGCGTTGCGCGCCTCCTCGGCGCTCTCCGTGGCACGAGCCGCGGCAGCCGCACGCTCGCACTGAGCCAGCGTGTACTTGGCCAGCGTCGCCCGGACATAGGGAATCGACGCCGCACCCATGGAAAGCGAGGTGACACCGAGACCCGTCAGCACACACGCCAGCAGCGGGTCGGACGCGGCCTCACCACAGACACCACAGCTCTTGCCCTCCGCCTTGGCGGCCTCTGCCGACAACGCGACCAGGTCGAGTAGCGCGGGCTGCCACGGGTCCTGAAGGCGGGACACCGCACCCACCTGACGGTCGGCGGCGAACGTGTACTGCGCGAGGTCGTTGGTGCCCAGCGACAGGAACTCGACCTCCTGCAGGATCGAACGCGCCCGCAACGCGGCCGACGGAATCTCGACCATCGCCCCGAACTTCGCCCGCAGCCCCGCCTCACGGCACGCGTCGGCGAACGCCTTGGCGTCGGCACGGTCCGCCACCATCGGTGCCATGACCTCGAGATACACCGGAAGCCCCTCGGCGGCCTTCGCCAGCGCCGTCAGCTGGGTACGCAGCACCTCCGGGTGATCCAGCAGCGTCCGCAGACCACGCACGCCCAGCGCCGGGTTCGGCTCGTCGGCCGGGGTGAGGAAGTCCAGCGGCTTGTCCGCGCCCGCGTCCAGCACACGCACGACGACACGCCCCTCGGGGAACGCCTCGAGCACCTGACGGTAGGCCTCGACCTGCTTCTCCTCCGACGGCGCGTTCTTGCTGTCGTCCAGGAAGAGGAACTCGGTACGGAACAGACCGACACCCTCGGCCCCGGCCTCCACGGCGGCGGGCACGTCCGCCGGGCCACCGACATTGGCCAGCAGCGGCACCTTGTGCCCGTCGGAGGTCGCCCCCGGCCCGGTCGCGGCGGCCAGCGCCGCCTTGCGTTCGGCGGCCGCGGCCTGCAGCTGCGCCTTCTTCTCCGCACTCGGGTTCACGAAGATCTCGCCGGTGCTGCCGTCCACGGCGATCACCGTCCCCTCGGCGAGCTCGCCGGCACCCGGCAACGCGACCACGGCCGGGACACCGAGGGCCCGCGCCAGAATCGCGCTGTGGCTCGTGGGCCCGCCCTCCTCGGTGACGAAGCCGAGAACCAGCGTCGGGTCGAGGAGAGCCGTGTCCGCCGGCGCGAGATCGCGCGCGATGAGCACGTACGGCTCGTCACTGTCCGGGACGCCCGGCATGGGCACCCCGAGCAGCCGGGCGACGATACGGTTCCGCACGTCATCCAGGTCGGCCACCCGGCCGGCGAGGTACTCCCCGGCACCGGCCAGCAGCGCCCGGTACGCGGCGAACGCGTCGTACACGGCACGCTCCGCCGTGCTCCCGACGGCGATGCGCCGTTCCACATCCGCCATCAGCTCGGGGTCCTGGGCCATCATGGCCTGCGCCTCGAGCACCGCCTGGGCCTCGCCACCTGCCAGATTGCCCCGCGCCATCAGATCGGCCGCCACGGCTTCCACCGCCTGGCGGGCACGCCCCTGTTCGCGCTCCGCGTCCTCGGGCGGTATCTGCTTGGCAGGCGGCTCGAGCACCGCCGTTCCCATGTGCCGAACCTCGCCGATCGCCACCCCGTGGCTCACGCCGACGCCTCGCAGCGTTGTCTCCATCTCACCCGTCTCCGATAGTGCGGCGGGTCCCGCCGCCGCGGTGGTTGTCGTACTTGCCGTCATAGGACGGTGCTGACGTCACTTCCAGAGGAAGAGACTGTCGCCGGCCTTCACATCGCCGTCGTCACGGAGATCGGAGAGCGCCTCAGCCGTGGCCTCCAGCGCCACGACCGGGCAGATCGCGGACTTCCCGGAGGCCTCGACCGCGGCCGGGTTCCAGCGCACGATGCCCTGGCCGCGGGTGACGGTGTCGCCCTTGTTCACGAGCAGCTCGAAGCCCTCACCGTTGAGCTGCACGGTGTCGATGCCGAGGTGGGTGAGGACTCCGTGCCCGTGCTCGTCGACGACGACGAAAGCGTGCGGGTGGAGGGAGACGATGACTCCGTCCACGGGAGCGACCGCCTCGGAGGGCTCGCGGACGGGATCGATGGCTGTGCCCGGGCCGACCATGGCGCCGGAGAAGACAGGGTCAGGCACAGCCGCCAGCCCGATGGCGCGTCCTGCCAGAGGGGACGTCACGGTGGTCATGGGAGCCTCCCAGGGGTGGAGATTCATATACGTGTCGTCACTGTCTGTCCCTGACGACGCACTGTGCAGCAGCGTATGTCAGATGAAGTGACGGTTCCGCATGGAAGATACCGGCAAGAGGTCTAGACCACCAGCCCAATGGATTTGCACCGGCTTCCGGGCCCCATGTACAGTCGTACTCCTGCTTGAGACCGAGCGGCGCAACCAAGCGTCCTTGATCGGCAGGACCCATAACTCATCAGATCCTATCCGGGGATCGCCTTCTGCATGTCCGCAGGACGGTGGTCAGGGAGACGGAAAAACACTGATAGAGTTTGGAACACCGAAGGGAAGCCCGGAGGAAA
>NZ_JAMGBF010000197.1 GCF_023516615.1 Streptomyces panaciradicis | reverse complement strand
ACCAACTGAGCTATAGCCCCTTGTTCTTCCCCGCTCCGCGGGGCGAACAAGAAGAACTTTAGCCTGCGACCTGCCGGAAAGTGAAATCCGCTCAGTCGTCGTCGCCCAGCACCGGCTCCGGGAGCGTGCCGGCGTTGTGCTCCAGCAGGCGCCAGCCGCGGGCGCCCTCGCCGAGGACGGACCAGCAGCAGTTGGTGAGGCCGCCGAGGCTCTCCCAGTGGTGGGGCTCCAGACCGAGGAGACGGCCGATGGTGGTGCGGATCGTGCCGCCGTGGCTGACCACGACGAGCGTCCCCTCGTCGGGCAGCTTCTCGGCGTGCCGCAGCACGACCGGGGCGGCGCGCTCGGCCACCTCGGCCTCCAGCTCGCCGCCGCCGCGCCGCACCGCCTCGCCGCGCTTCCAGGCGGCGTACTCCTCGCCGTGCCGCTCGATGATCTCCTCGTGCGTCAGCCCCTGCCAGACGCCCGCGTAGGTCTCGCGCAGCCCCTCGTCGAGGGCGACCTCCAGGCCGGTGAGCGCGGCCAGCTCGGCGGCCGTGTTCGCGGCACGCTGGAGGTCGGAGGCGATGATCGCGTCCGGCTTGAGGGCGACGAGCAGCCGGGCGGCGCGGCGGGCCTGGGCCACGCCGTCCTCGGTGAGGGGGACGTCCGTGGTGCCCTGGAAGCGGCGCTCCACGTTCCAGGAGGTCTGGCCGTGGCGCCACAGGATGATGCGGCGGCCCCGGCCGGGCCGGCCCGCGGAGACCTCGCCGGTGGCGCTCGTCACCACTCACCGCCCAGGTCGGCGGCCTCCTCGGCGGCCTGCAGCTTGGCGTGCTCGGCGGCCTTGCCGCGGGTGGCCTTGGCGTCGGCGGGCAGCTCCAGCTCGGGGCAGTCCTTCCACAGGCGCTCGAGGGCGTAGAAGACGCGCTCCTCGCTGTGCTGGACGTGGACGACGATGTCGACGTAGTCGAGCAGGACCCAGCGGGCCTCGCGGTCGCCCTCGCGGCGCACGGGCTTGGCGCCGAGCTCCTTCTGCAGCCGCTCCTCGATCTCGTCGACGATCGACTTGACCTGGCGGTCGTTGGGGGCGGAGGCCAGCAGGAAGGCGTCCGTGATCGACAGCACATCGCTGACGTCGTAGGCGATGATGTCGTGCGCGAGCTTGTCGGCGGCCGCCTGGGCGGCGGTGGTGATGAGCTCGAGAGATCGGTCAGTGGCGGTCACTACATGGCTTTCGGTCGGCGGTCACTTGGCATCAAGGGTCTCACGGACCGCCGGGCGCACCCCACGTGATTAAGGGATCACATGGGGCGTCCGCCCGTGCCACCTGCCGCTTCCCGCTGGTTCCTTACGAGGAGGACGGCTTGTAGTCCTGGCCGAGGGTCACCGAGACGTCCGCGTTCGAGGCGGTCCTGCCCTTGACGACGGAGCTGGTGGGCAGGCCCAGGGTCTTGGCGACCTCGGTGGCGTTCTCCTTGTCGGCGGCGCTCCCGTAGACGACCTTGGAGGTGGCCGTGGGGGTGGTGGTGCCGCCGCCCAGGAAGGTGAAACCGCCGTTGAGGAGGACCACGCGGGCCTTCTCGGTGTCGTCCTTCACGCCGCTGGCGTTCTCGACGTGGACGCGGACGGCGGAGCCCTGGTCGGGGCTCTTGGCGGTGCCGCCGAGGACGTCCTTGACGACACTGGCGGCAGCCTGCGCGCTGAGCGTGCCGTCGCCCTGGACCGGCAGCAGGGCGGTCTTGTAGTCGCCGCCCTTGGCGAGGTCGGCGAGCTTGGCGAGGAAGGTGCCGAGGTCCTTGTCGGTCAGGGAGGGGTCGAGGATCTGCGCCAGTGTCTGCACGGTGGTGGTCGCCGCCGTCGGGTCGGAGGACAGCTTGCGCAGCACGCCCTGCATGACCTGGCCGAACCGCTCCAGCTGGGCGTTCTGGGCCTCGCCGGAGGCACGGTAGGTGGCGTAGGCGACGGCCATCTTGCCGCTGAGGGTCTGGTTCGAGCCCTTGTGGACGAGGGGTGCGGTGCCCTTCTTCTTGGCGTCCGGGTCGGGCACGTCCGCGTTGGTGTCGACCTCGATGTTGCCGACGAGGTCGACGAGGTTCTGCAGATAAGGGGTGTCCAGCCGCCAGGTGCCCTCGATGTCGGTGCCGAGGACGGTGTCGAGGGCGTCGCGGGTGCCGGAGGAGCCGTCCTCGTCGACCGACTTGGCGAGGGTGGTCGAGGTGCCGTCGTCGTCGGTGACGGCGAGGGAGTTGGGCAGCAGGACGGTGGTGCCCTGCTTGGTGGTGGTGTTGTCGACGAGCAGCGCCGTGGAGGTGCCGCCCTTCTTGGTGTTGTGCAGGTGGACGACGATCACGTCGCGGTTCTGGGCGCCCGCGGCCGTCGCCTTGCCGGTCGTGGAGTGCGACGTGGACAGGCCGGGCAGCTTCCCGGCGTACCAGAGGTAGCCGACGCCGCCGACCGCGACCAGGGCGAGGACGACGACGAGGGCGATGAGGCGGCTGCGGGCGCGGCGCTTGGCCTCCTCGCGGCGCTCGGTGCGGTTCTCGGTGAAGTTCAGCCAGTCGATGACGTCTTCGGGGTCGCCGTCGGCCTCCTCGACGAAGGCGAACTGCTCGGTGCGGTAGTGCCGTTCGGGCTGGGAGGGGGGCGTGGTGTCCTCGCCCGGCGCGGCCGGCCCGGCCTGCTGCGGGATGTACGCGGTCTGCTCGGCGGCCCGGGGCTGCTGGCCACTGGCCGCGGTCTGCCCGTAGGGGTCGTAGGGCTGCTGTGCCGGTGCCCCGCCCTGGGGCCCGCCTGTGGCATAGGGGTCGTAGGAGGGCGCGGCCTGCTGCCGGCCGGTGCCGTACGGGTCGTAGGGCGGCGCCTGCTGCGTGCCCGTGGCGTACGGGTCGTAGCCGTAGCCCTGCTGCTGCGCGTACGGGTCGTACTGCTGCTGGGGCGCCTGCTGCGGGGCGACCGGCCGGTACACGGGCCGGCCGTACTCGTCGTAGCCGACGAGTTCGTACTGGTCGCCCTGGTCGCCGCCGCCGTGGCCCGCGTCGTATCGGTCGTTCACCGGTAGCCCCTCTCGGCTCACTCGCCGCGGTACAGCTCGCGCTTGTGGATGTAGCGCACGACTCCGTCCGGCACCATGTACCAGATGGGGTCTCCCTTGGCGACTCTCGCACGGCAGTCCGTGGAGGAGATGGCCAGTGCGGGAACCTCCACCAGCGAGACGCCGCCCTCGGGCAGGCCGTGGTCGGTCAGGTGGTGGCCGGGGCGGGTGCAGCCGATGAAGTGCGCGAGGGAGAACAGCTCCTCCGAGTCGCGCCAGGTGAGGATCTGGCCCAGGGCGTCGGCGCCGGTGATGAAGAAGAGGTCGGTGTCCGGGTTGAGCGCGCGCAGGTCGCGCAGCGTGTCCACGGTGTAGGTCGGGCCGCCGCGGTCGATGTCGATGCGGCTCACCGAGAACTGCGGGTTCTCGGCGGTCGCGATGACCGTCATCAGATAGCGATCCTCGGCCGGGGAGACATGGCGGTGGGTCTTCTGCCACGGCTGGCCGGTGGGGACGAACACCACCTCGTCCAGGTGGAACTGCGCGGCGACCTCGCTGGCCGCCACGAGGTGCCCGTGGTGGATCGGGTCGAACGTCCCGCCCATGACGCCGAGGCGGCGCTTGCCGGGGTTCGACGGGCCGTTCACCGGGCGGGGCGCGGTGACGCGAGCCCGGCGGGCCGTGGTGCCGCTCGCGTCGTCCATCGCCGGACCGGTAGGCATGTCCTGCTCTCCCATGCGTGCAGACCCTACCGGCCCGGCCTGAGCGCTCCGTTCGACGGATGCCCGGGTTGTCCCGGTACCGGGCGGTGCGTTCAGCGGTCGCGGTTGAAGCGGGTGGTGATCCACAGCAGAAGCAGCAGGACGACGAGGGCGCCGCCGCCGGTGATCGCGGGGTTGAGGCTCTCGTGGTTGCCGCCCTCGGCTTCGGCGAGGGTGACCAGGTGGGCAGCGGTGGCGTGGAGGCTCATCTTCGGCAGGACCTATCGTCGGGGTCCCCCCGCTCGAGCGGAGTCGAGACCGGAGGGAGGGCGGGATAAGACGTCGGCCCATGGTAAGCGGGGGCCGTGGCGGCGATCACGCCGACTCCGCCGTCGGGGAACCCCGGGCGGCCCTCAGTCGTCTTTCCGCTTGTAGCCCCGCAGCAGGAACCACCCGGCGAACGCACAGCCCAGGATCATCACCACCAGCACGACCCGCAGCAGATAGCCCGATCCCTGGTGCTGGGGGGCGCTTGCGGCCGCGGCGAGCCAGGCGGCTGCTGGGATGTGCTCCATGGTGCGGGACTCTCCTTCGGTGTGGTGCCCGTCCACGGTAACTCCGCCTAGGCTGGGCCTTGCTTCGGGGGCGCAAAGGGCCGCACAAGGGTCCGCAAAGGGCCACTCACACGCACATGGGGGAAGACATGTCCGACGACGGCCACCAGCACAACGGGCACGAGCATGTACCGAGCAGGCAGCGCCGGCGCTTCCCGGGGATCTCCTCGCGTGCGTACGAGCACCCGGCCGACCGCAGCGCCCTGGTGGCGCTGCGCAAGCTGAGCGGGTTCGACACGGTCTTCAAGGCGCTCAGCGGTCTGCTGCCCGAGCGAAGCCTGCGGCTGCTGTTCCTCTCGGACTCCGTGCGGGTCTCCGACGAGCAGTTCGCCCACCTCAACGACATGCTGCGGGACGCCTGTTACATCCTGGACCTGGAGAAGGTCCCGCCGATGTACGTCAACCAGGACCCGCAGCCGAACGCGATGTGCATCGGCCTGGACGAGCCGATCATCGTCGTCACCACCGGCCTCGTCGAGCTGCTCGACGAGGAGGAGATGCGGGCGGTCATCGGCCACGAGGTGGGCCACGCCCTGTCCGGGCACGCGGTGTACCGCACGATCCTGCTGTTCCTGACGAACCTGGCGATCCGGGTCGCGTGGATCCCGCTGGGCACGCTCGCGATCATGGCGATCGTGACGGCGCTGCGCGAGTGGTTCCGCAAGTCGGAGCTGTCGGCCGACCGGGCGGGGCTGCTGGTCGGGCAGGACCTGCGGGCCTCGATGCGCGGCCTGATGAAGATCGCGGGCGGCAACCACCTGCACGAGATGAACGTGGACGCGTTCCTGAAGCAGGCCGAGGAGTACGAGGCGGGCGGCGACCTGCGCGACTCGGTGCTGAAGATCCTGAACCTGCTGCCGCGCTCGCACCCGTTCACCACCATCCGGGCGGCGGAGCTGAAGAAGTGGTCCGAGACCCGCGACTACCAGCGGATCATGGACGGTCACTACCCGCGGCGCGACGAGGACAAGGACACCTCGGTCTCGGACTCGTTCCGGGAGTCGGCGGCCAGCTACGCCGGCAGCGTGAAGAGCTCCAAGGACCCGCTGATGAAGCTCGTCAGCGACATCGCCGGCGGGGCCGGGGGCCTGGGCGGCCGGGTGCGGCGCGGCTTCGACGGTTTCACCAGCCCGGCACCGGGCGAGGAGCGGCCGTCGCAGGACGAGCCGCCCACGGACGCTCCGCCCCGCACGGAGGACTGACCGCGCAGGGCGGCCCGTCACACCTTCGGCTGCGCCCCGGCGGCCAGCGTCCCGCACAGCGCCGTGGCGCCGCCCGTCGCGTACGGGTCGGTGCCCGCGGGGCCGCCCGACCTGGCCGTCTGGCCGGCCAGCAGCGGGTGGAAGTGGTTGGTGGAGTCCTCGGCGCAGGACAGCGGGCCGGCCTGGACGTAGGAGACGACGACCTGGGCCTGGTGCAGGCGCAGGTCGTCGCGGTCGAAGCGGAAGTGCATCTCGCGCCGGACGGTGAACAGGGAGGCCGGTGCCTTCGCGGACGAGCCGGTCGGCTTCAGCGCGTACACGAAGGTGTGGTCCGCGGTGACCTCCAGGGTGGCGGAGTCGGTCTCGGTGGCCTCCATCGAGCCCTGGACGCGGATTCTGCGGTCCGCGAGTTCGGCGCGGGTCTGGTCGAAGCGAACCAGCCATCCGGTGGGCTGGTGGCGGCCGTCGGCGGTCGGGCGGGCGAAACTCTGGTCGAACTGGTCGAGTTGGGCGCCGTCGAGCATGACGCGCACGGCGCGCACGTCCTGACTGCCGATCACCTCGGGGTAGAGCGCGGAGCGGACGATGTAGTCCTTGGCCGTGGTCAGCGCGGCCACCACCTGGCTCTCGGAGAAGTGCGCGGTGCGGCGGGTGGCGGGCAGCGGGATGCCCTCGGCGCCGACACGGAACTGCGCGGCGGGGCTGTGCGCGTACAGGTACTCGGCGTCGGCCTTCCCGGGCACCTTGCCCTGCGGGGTGAGCGGGATGACGGTCATCCGCAGGGGTTCGACGGGGCGGCGGGCGACCGAGGACTGATAGGGGTGGCGTACGCCCATGTAGATCGCGGTGCCGAAGGCGACGGCTATCAGCAGGACGAGGATCAGCGCCTGCCGGGACAGCCCCCGGTGCAGGGGCGGGCGGCGGCGTACGGCGGGGGCGTGGTCGGTCATGCGCTCGCGCGCGGAGTACTCCTGGAGGCGGGCAGCGCGGACGAACGACTCGTCGAAGACGACGGATCGGTACTCGTCCTCTCCACCTCCGGGGCCGCCCTCGGGTGTCCCCTCGGGTGGGTCTCCAGGCCCGCCCATACCTTCAGGGTAGGTCTCCGGACGCCCCGATAAACGCCCTGGTACACGACAAGTTCTGACAGGTTCTCACCAGGGCCGCAACCCTGCGTGACCGGACGGCTCGGGGGCCCGGTCAGGGGGTGCGCGGGATGACCGGTATGGCCGGCTGGGAGGTCTCGGCGGAGGCGGAGGGCGGAGGGGCGCTGCCCTGCTCCAGGCCGGTCGACGCGGGGGGTGGGACCTGGTCCCGGCTGCTGGAGGAGGCGCCCCGGTAGACGGCGGTGAAGGCCAGCGCGACCATGCCGATCCCCATCACGAGGGCGAGCATCCAGGCGACCGGGCGGTGCCAGCGGACCTGCTTGCCGAAGGGGCCCGAGGTGCCGTAGCGGCCCTCGAGGACGTCGGTGTCGTCCAGGTCGTCGAGCTCGGGATCATGGCCGAAACCGGAGGGGTCGTATCCCTCGTCGTACCGCTCGCCCCGCCCGTGGGCCCGGCGGGCCTCCGCCTCGGAGGCCTCGGCTCTGGCCTGGGCGGCGGCCAGGAGGCGTTCGACGGCGGTCGGCTCGTGCACCACGGCCGCCCGTACGAAGGCCTCGTCGAAGACCACGGAGGCGAACTCTTCGTCCGACACCCCGCGGTCGTGGTCGTCGTCGGGCTCCCAGCCGTCAGGGAACGGCGTGCCCCCCACGTCCTCCGGCACGGATCCAGAGTAGACCTGGGGGGTCAATTTGGGCAGACGGTATGGAAATTCATCCGCCCTGTGAGACACCTCTCGCGGACACGGGAGCATGCGGTGCGCATATGCCGTTCGGATACGCGCACCGTCGCAGGCCCCCGGTCTCAGCGGCGGATGTGGCCGTCCCCGGTGACGATGTACTTGGTGCTGGTCAGCTCCGGCAGGCCCATCGGGCCGCGGGCGTGCAGCTTCTGCGTGGAGATGCCGATCTCCGCGCCGAAGCCGAACTGGCCGCCGTCGGTGAAGCGCGTGGAGGCGTTCACGGCGACGGTGGTGGAGTCGACCAGCTGGGTGAAGCGGCGGGCGGCCTGCTGGGAGGTGGTGACGATCGCCTCGGTGTGACCGGACGACCACAGCCGGATGTGCTCGACGGCCTTGTCGAGGGAGTCGACGACGGCGGCGGCGATGTCGTAGGAGAGGTACTCGGTGTCCCAGTCGTCCGGGGTGGCCTCGACGACGGTCGCCTTGGTGTCCTCGGCGTACGCCAGCACCCGCGGGTCGGCGTGCACGGTGACCCCGGCCTCCGCGAGGGCGTCCAGGGCGCGCGGCAGGAACTCGGGGGCGATGTCCTGGTGGACCAGGAGGGTCTCGGCGGCGTTGCAGACGCTCGGCCGCTGGGCCTTGGAGTTGATCAGGATGTCGACGGCCATGTCGAGGTCGGCCTGGGCGTCGACGTAGACGTGGCAGTTGCCGGTGCCGGTCTCGATGACGGGGACGGTGGACTCGTTCACCACGGTCTGGATCAGCGAGGCGCCGCCGCGCGGGATCAGGACGTCGACCAGGCCGCGGGCCCGCATCAGCTCGCGCACGCTCTCGCGGCTCTCGCCGGGCACCAGCTGGACGGCATCGGCGGGCAGCCCCGCCCCGCCCACGGCGTCACGCAGCACGCGCACCAGGGCGGTGTTCGACTCGTAGGCCGAGGCCGAGCCGCGCAGCAGGACCGCGTTGCCGGACTTCAGGCACAGGGCGGCGGCGTCCACGGTGACGTTCGGGCGGGCCTCGTAGATGATGCCGACCACGCCGAGCGGGACGCGGACCTGGCGCAGGTCGATGCCGTTGGGCAGGGTCGAGCCGCGGACGACCTCGCCGACCGGGTCGGGCAGGGCGACGACGTCCCGCACGTCGGAGGCGATGGCGCGCACCCGCTCCGGGGTGAGCGTGAGCCGGTCGACGATGGCCTCGCTCGTGCCGGCCGCGCGGGCCTTGGCCACGTCCTTGGCGTTGGCCTCGACGATCTCGCTCGTACGGACCTCCAGGGCGTCCGCGATGGCGGCGAGCGCGTCGTCCTTGACCGCGCGCGGCAGCGGGGCGAGGTCGGCGGCGGCGGCCTTGGCGCGGTAGGCGGCCTGGGTGACCGGGGACATGGAGTCGTACGGCGAGAGCGTGGTCATGAGGGAAGCGTAGTGCGCCGGACCGGGCCGTTCACCGTTCGTCCCACACCCCGAGACGGTCTCAAAAGGGGTGAACTCCGACAGGCGTCGCCGGGGGCGGTCCGTATCCCTCCGCGAGGCGCTGGTGGTAGGTCTCGCGGTCGATGACCTCCAGGCCGACGATCTCCCAGGGCGGCAGCTTGGCGGTCTGGCGGTGCTCGCCCCACAGGCGCAGGGCGACGGCGGCCGCGTCGTGCAGGTCGCGGGCCTCCTCCCAGTAGCGGATCTCCGCGTGGTCGTTGGCGTACCTGCTGGTCAGCAGAAAGGGATGGTCGTGGGCGAGCTGTTCGAGGGCGCGCCGGACCTCGTGCAGCGGGGCGGCCTGGCCGGAGACGCTGAGCGTGACGTGCCACAGCCGGGGCAGGTCGGCGGGCTCCTCGTAGGACTCGCCGGCCGTGACGCTGGTCAGACCACCGCGGGACGCCGCCGCCCCAGGGCGTACTCGTCTCACGACGGCCTCCTTTGCGCGGCATCGAGCGGTGCTCGTGCGGAACGTGTCCCTGAGTCAAAGTTGAGCAGGCCGCAAGCGCTCGTGGGGCGGTTTTGCGGAACGTCCACCTCAGGGCGCGCCGTTTTGCGGGGCGTTCACCCTGTTTTCGGCTGCCGAACGCCCTGGCCAGGCCGCCGGCGGACGCGTCAGGGACGAAGGATCACCAGGTCGTCGCGGTGGACGACCTCGCGTTCGTAGGCCGGGCCCAGTTCGCGCGCCAGCTCCCGCGTCGAACGCCCGAGCAGCTGGGGGATCTCCTTGGCGTCGAAGTTGACGAGCCCGCGGGCCACCGCGCGCCCCTCGCCGTCGCGCAGCTCGACCGGGTCGCCGGCGGCGAAGTCGCCCTCCACGGCGGCGATGCCGGCCGGCAGCAGCGACTTGCGCCGCTCGACGACCGCCCGCACCGCCCCTTCGTCCAGGGTCAGGTGCCCCTGCGGGGTGGAGGCGTGCTGCAGCCACAGCAGGCGGTCGGCGTAGCGCTTGCCGGTGACGTGGAACCAGGTCCCGGTGTCCCCGCCGGACAGGGCCTCGGCCGCGTGCACGGCACTGGTCAGGACCACGGGGATGCCGGCTGCGGCGGCGATGCCGGCCGCCTCGATCTTGGTGACCATGCCGCCCGTGCCGACGCCCGCCTTGCCCGCGCTGCCGATCTCGACGTGCGCGAGGTCCTCGGGGCCGCGGACCTCCGCTATCCGCGAGGTGCCGGGCCGGCCGGGGTCGCCGTCGTAGACGCCGTCGACGTCGGAGAGCAGCACCAGCAGGTCGGCGTGGACCAGGTGCGCCACGAGTGCCGCGAGGCGGTCGTTGTCGCCGAAGCGGATCTCGTCGGTGGCGACGGTGTCGTTCTCGTTCACGATCGGGAAGGCGCCCATGGCGAGCAGCTTGTCGAGGGTGCGCGAGGCGTTGCGGTGGTGGGCGCGGCGGCTCATGTCGTCGCTGGTGAGCAGCACCTGGCCGACGCGGACGCCGTAGCGGGCGAAGGAGGCGGTGTAGCGGGCGACGAGCAGGCCCTGGCCGACGCTGGCGGCGGCCTGCTGACGGGCCAGGTCACGGGGGCGGCGGCGCAGGCCCAGCGGCGCGAGTCCGGCGGCGATGGCGCCGGAGGAGACCAGGACGATCTCCCTCTCCCCTCCGCTGCGGCTCTTGGCCAGGACGTCGACGAGCGCGTCGACCCGGTCGGCGTCCAGACCGCCCGAGGCGGTGGTCAGCGACGAGGAACCCACCTTGACGACGATCCTGCGGGCTTCCGCCACGCCCTGCCTTGCCCCTGCCACCTGCTTGTCCGTCCCCTCGCGCGCTCGGGTTGCCCCGCCACGCAATCTACGCGAAGGGGCACGGGCGGCGCGCATCGGTCCACGCACCGGACACGCGGGACGTAACCGGTTGCTCACGCGGTGCGTATGGCAAAAAGGTTGCACTGGTTGCCTATAGAAATAAAAGTCCCGGCAAACTTAATTTGAATGTCGTGTCACCCATAGATCACCAGACCCGCCCCACGCAGCGCATCCTCCTGAGGTCGGGGAAGAGCCCCTACGACGTCTTCTCGGTCGAGGAGGCGCTGCACCAGGACGTCATCGCCACCAACTCCGGCAACCTGATCTTCAGCGACGCCGCGCACAAGATCCTCGAGACGCCCGGCACGGAGGTGGTCTCGAACGGCATCCGGACGGATGTGTCGGCGGCGGAGCGGATCAACGAGGAGTACGACGTCTTCGTCGTGCCGCTGGCCAACGCCTTCCGGCCGTCCTTCGAGGGGCAGCTGAAGCGGCTGACCCGGCTGATCCGCCGGCTGCGCATCCCGGTGGTGGTGCTGGGCGTCGGCGCGCAGGCCGGGCTGAGCTACAACGCCGAGCGGCTGAAGCCCATGGAGGAGTCGGTGCGCGACTTCGTCTCCGCGGTGCTGGACCGCAGCGCGTCCATCGGCGTGCGCGGCGAGTTCACGGAGAAGTACCTGCGGGGTCTGGGTTTCCACGACGTCGAGGTCATCGGCTGCCCGTCGCTGTTCCTGTACGGCGGCGAACTGCCGGTGCGCAAGCGGGTGGCGGAGCTGACGGCCGGGTCGCGGATCGCGGTCAACGGTTCGCACAGCGCCGTGCAGAAGCAGGGGCTGGGCAAGGTCATCGACCGTACCCGCGCCCGCTATCCGCACCTGACCTTCATCGGCCAGAACCTCAGCGACGCACGGCAGTTGCACTGGCGGGACCTGTCGCACCCGAACGCCGCGGTGACCGCGATCCCGACCCACCCGGACCACCCGATGTACCGGGAGGACAAGGTCCGCGTCTACGTCGACCCGGTGACCTGGATCGACGACCTGCGCGGCTACGACTTCTCGTTCGGCTCCCGCATCCACGGCAACATCGCGGCGCTGCTGGCGGGCACGCCCGCGACGGTGCTGTGCGGCGACTCGCGGACGCTGGAGCTGTGCCGCTACTTCGACATCCCGCACCGCAGGATCGACAAGCTGCCCGAGGACCTGGACCCGGCGCGGCTGTACGAGGAGGCCGACCTCTCCGGCCTGACCGGCGGGCACGCGGAGCGCTTCGAGCGCTTCACGGCGTTCCTGGGCCGCAACGGCCTGGAGAACACCTTCACCCACGGCGACGGCGGCGCGGCCTTCGACGCCCGGATGCGGAAGCTGTCCTTCCCGGCGGGCATCCGCCCCTGGAACGACGCCGACCTGGCCTCGCTCACCTCCCGGTTCGGCTGGATGCAGACCCGGCTCGCCGAACTGTCGCTGGACAACGACCGGTTGAAGCGCGAGCTGGAGCGCACCGCCACGGCACCGGCCGCCCCGACGTCCGTCTATCGCAAGGCCCGCCGTGTGGTGGCCCGCCCGATCAGACGGGCACTGCAGACGGGCCGCCAGTAACGGTGTCAGGCCGCCGCGGGCACCTTCAGCACCCGGCGGGCCTTGCGCACGGCGCGGCGCAGGACCGAGGAGGGTGTGTGCTCGCGGTAGCCGGGGAAGGCCCTGGCCTCGCGCGGGGTGGCGAGGTAGACCGAGTCGGGTATGCCCGCCGCGGCGTCACGGAAGTGCGGGTAGGCGAGGTAGACGTGGTGGCCCCGCTTCTCCAGCAGGGCCGCCGCCTGCTTCTTCGCCTTCACGAACTCCACCACGGGCAGCAGGAGTTCGGGCTTCTCCTCGGCCACCAGGTGCAGCCGCAGGCGCTCGTCGACCTTCAGCCGGCGCGCCACGCCCTCGGTCCAGAACTGCTCCATCAGCGGCTTGGCCAGCTCGAACTTGTGCCGTCGTACCTTCTCGCTGTCCTTGAGGTACTTGGGGCCGAACTGCGGGAGCAGGGTGACCACGAAGGGCCGGTGCATGAGGGAGTCGCGCCGCTCGCCGGGCGGCACCATGTCGGCGATCAGGTTCATCAGGGCCCGCGCGGAGTCGTAGCGCAGGGTGTAACCGCCGCTCTTGGTCACGTGCTTGCCGTCGTCGCGGCCGACCAGGTAGTAGCAGGTGTGGTCGGCGATCACGGAGACGCCGTCGGCCCGCAGATACGCCTCCATCGTGAACAGCGCGTCCTCGCCGGTCCACAGGGACTCGTCGAAGCGCATGCCGTGCCGCTCCAGGAGCTCCCGGCGGAACAGCTTCTGCGCGCTCAGCGTGAACTTGATGTTGGACGAGAAGACGTCCGTGCGCTCCAGGGTCTTGCCCCACATGGACTGCGGCGGCTTGCGGTTGATGCCCTCGACCCTGCCGAGGACGACGTCCGTGGCGTTGCGGTCGGCCATGTCGACCATGCGCTCCAGCGCCTCGGGGCCGAGCCGGTCGTCGGCGTCGAGGAAGAACACATAGCGCCCCGCGGCCTTGCTCAGGCCGACGTTGCGGGGGCCGCTGGGACCGCCGGAGTTGGCCTGCCGGATCACTGTGACGGACATGGAGACGCGGTCGGCGAACTCCTCCAGGCACTCCCCCGTGCCGTCGGTGGAGCCGTCGTCCACCGCTATGACCTCGATGCGCCCCGGGTCGATGGTCTGTGCCTCGACGGACGCGAGGCATTCGACCAGGTAAGGCATCGCTTCGTACGCTCCGATGACGACAGTCACATCAGGCTGCGTCACGGTCACATTTCCCCCTCGTCACGGGATCTTTCCCCCGTATCGTCTTATTGGCTACCTGCTAGACGGACGACCGAGGGGGCGGGTTGCCCGTACGTACGTAAAAAGGGCCCGGTTTTCGAGGATCACTCCTCGGAAACCGGGCCCTTCTCACCGTTTTCACATACGGGGGCTCACGCGGTGGTGGGCGGCTGCGCAGACAGCGCGTCCGACAGTTCGTCGGCGCCGGGGGTGCCGGCCGCGGCGGCGCGGGATTCCTGGCCGAGGTTGCGGGTCTCGGCCTTCAGCGCCAGGTCGGCGACCGCGGTGTTGAACTGCTCGATGGAGGTCGGCTCGTCGGGGCCGAGCAGGTACTCCTTGAGCTCCTTGCGGTCCTCCGCCAGCGGGTCGGCGGCGGGGTCGCGGACCGCGGCCAGCAGCTCGCCCAGCTCGGCGGCGGAGTTGGACAGGATCGTGGCCGCGCGTACCGCGGTGTTCTGCCGCTTGAACTCCTCCACGCCCAGCTCGGCGGAGTCCGTCACCGCGTACGGCTTGCCGCTGGCGATGAAGTCGGAGACCACGCTGGAGATGTCGGAGACCATCGCGTCGGAGACGTTGAAGCAGTCGTACAGGCGCGGCTCGGCGCCCGTGACGACGCGGTGCTCGAAGGTGCCGGCGGAGCGCCAGTAGGCGTCGTTCCACTCGACACGCAGCCGGGCGACCTCCTCGTGCCGCTTGAGGTCGACCACACCGTCACGGGTGGCCTCGGCCTCGTCGCCGCGGTCGCCGCCGGTGCCGGAGAGCTCGGCCAGCCGCGCCTCGATCCGGGCCAGTTCCGCCTTGGCCCGGGCCTGGGCGGCGCCGTCGACGGTGAAGCGGGGATCGGCGGCGCGCTCGGCGGCGGCCTTCTCGACCAGCGCGGTGATCCGCTGGTGCGCGGCGCCGGCCTCCTTGCTGACGGTGCCGGTGAACGGGTGCGGCTTGTACAGCACACGGACCGGCGGGTCGGCCTTGAGGAGCTTCTTGACGATGTTCTCGCCGGCCAGCACGAGCGAGGTGTTGCCCGGGTTGCCGTCCCATCCCTCCCAGGTGGGCGCGTACAACACGGTGGGGACACGCCCCTCGGGCACGCCCTGCCAGCCCTGGATCGGCGCCAGCTGCGGGCGGCCGACCTCCACGATGTCGTCGTCGCGGACGCCGACGTCGGCGATGGCGTAGCGGTCGCGGCCGGCACGGCCGGCGGTCCACACCTCGTCGTACACCTTGCTGAAGGGGTTGACGCTGGCGAGCTTGTCGCTGTCGCCGTGGCCGATGAACACGTGCTTCATGGTGGGCACGCGCAGCAGGTGGATGTTCTTGCCGACGTTGGCCGCGTACACCGCGACGCGCACGGTGGTCAGGTCCATGTTCATCAGGTGGACACCGCCGGGCACGCAGACGACCGGGACCGTGGTGGGCGCCAGATTGGCCAGGATGACCCGCTCACGCAGGATGACCAGCGGCTTGGAGTCGAGCTGCTCCATCGTCTCCAGCCACATGTTGACCTGGTAGGCGGAGTCCTTGGAGCCGGAGAAGTACAGCACCGTCTCCGGCTTGTACTCGCGCAGCCAGTCGTCGACCGCCGCCAGGACCTTCTCGGCGTTCGGCGGGATCTTCCCGCCGCGGACGTACGGCATCAGTGCGAGGACGTACAGGCAGCCCAGGAAGAGGGTGACGCCGATGCCGATGAAGCCGGGCACCGACGACTCCATCTCCGCGGCGACCAGGATGCCGGCGACGGCCGCGAGGTCGAGGTGGAGCATCTTCTCGGCCGAGCGGATCAGCAGGAAGCGCGGCGGGGCGTCCGGGATGCGGATGCGGGACTTCAGGTCGACGTTGCGGGTGGCGACCGGCATCCGGCGGCGGTTGCGGATCAGGGTGACCAGGGCGCCGTGCGGGGCCTGGAGGCCGTAGAAGGCGATGAAGCAGGCGACCGCGCCGTAGTAGATCAGGTTGTCCGCGAGGGACAGCCGGGCCAGCAGCAGGATCAGCAGCAGCTCTCGGATCAGGAAGCGGATCGAGAGGCCGGCGCGGACCTTGCTGAGCCGGTTGACCAGGTAGCTGCCCTTGCGGTGCAGATAGTGGTCGGCGGCGTACGTCACGGCGGCGGCCGCGGCGAAGGCGGGCACGCTCGGGACGAGCGCGGCCAGCATCAGCGCCGGGAAGCCCAGCATCATGAGCGCCGCCGCGGCCAGCTCGGCCGCGCTGCCCACCCGGGCGACGCGAATAGCGGTGGATATCACGGAGAACCTGCTCTGGGAGGGAGTGCCGGTTTTGAATGTATTCAGGCCCCTGCGAAGACCCGGACGATGCACTGCTCAATGCACTGCATTAACCCCGGAAAGCAGAGGCCTGAATAACGGAAGACTAATTCCCGTTGATTATTACACGCCGTCCTGGCGGTCCAGCACCGAGGCCAGGGCCTGCTCGAAGCCCGAGGCCTTCGCCGCGCCCGCCGTCGGGTCCTGCTGGCGGACGTCGATGACGTGCCCGGTCAGCTCGGACAGCAGCACGTCGAGCGAGGTGCGGGCGACCGCCTCGGAGGAGAGCAGGGTGCCCGCGGGCTCCTGGCCGAAGGCCTTGGTGCGCATCGGGGTGGCGGTGCGCTCCGGGTTGATGCAGTTGACGCGGACGCCGTCGCCGGCCCACTCGTCGGACAGGGCCTGGGTGAGGTTCACCATGGCGGCCTTGGTCGAGGAGTAGAGGCTGTACTCGGCGCGGCCGCGGGTGTAGCTGCTGGAGGTGTACAGCAGCAGCTGGCCCTTGGTCTCCGCCAGGTACTTGTACGCCGAACGCGCGATCTGCACCGGGGCGAGGTAGTTGACCTTCAGCGCTTCCTCGATGGTCGCGTTGTCGGTCTCGGCCAGCTTGCCGATGCGCAGCACGCCCGCGGTGTTGACGACGTAGTCGATCCGGCCGGTCTCGCCGTACGCCTTGGACAGCGCGTCGTCGACCTCCTCCGGGTTCTCCACGTGGGTGCCGGTGGTGGAGCGGCCGAGGGCGTAGACCTTGGAGCCGTAGGACTCCGCGAGCTCGGCGATGTCCTTGCCGATGCCGTACGAGCCGCCGAAGATCACGATGGTCTTGCCGGTGAGCAGCTCGCGGTAGGCCTCCTCGCTCACCTGCTCGGGCGCGGCCGTCGAGGCGAGCTGGAACAGCTTGTCGGCGATGAAGACGTCGACGGGCTGGGTGACCTTCATGTTGTACTCGTCGCCCGCGACGACGTGGATCGGCACGTCCGGCAGGTACTTGAGCACGACGGAGCAGTCGTCGGTGGCCTGGAAGTTCGGGTCGCCGGCCGCGACCTCGTAGGCCCGCTTGATCGTGGACAGCTTGAAGGCCTGCGGCGTCTGGCCGCGGCGCAGCCGGGAGCGGTCCGGGATCTCGGTGATGAACTCGCCGTCCTGGCCGTGCGTGCGGGTCACGATGATGGTGTCCGCGGACGGGATGGCGACGTCGACGGCCTGGTAGCGCTCCAGCGCGGTCACGCAGTCGTCGATCACGCGGCGCGAGAGCAGCGGGCGCACGGCGTCGTGGAAGAGGACGTTGAGGTCCTCTCCCTCGGCCAGGCCCTCGCCGAGGGCCTCGATGGCGCGCTCGGTGGTCTCGTTGCGGGTCGAGCCGCCCTCGATGATCTTCTTGACCTTGGTCAAGCCGGCCTTGGCGACGATCTTCTCGACGTCGGGCACGTAGCCCGGCGCCATCAGCACGATGATGTCGTCGATCGAGTCCGCCTGTTCGAAGGTGGCCAGGGTGTGCTCGATGACTGCCTTGCCGGCGATCTTCAGCAGCTGCTTGGGGATCGAGAGACCCACCCGCTGGCCGGTGCCACCGGCCAGGATCACTGCGGTGGTACGGGGCTTGGCTATGTGCTGGGACACAGAGGACCTACCTTGGGGCGACAGGGAACCTGGAAATGGTCCCACTTGCGGTTACCGCTGTGCAAGGTGAGCGCCGTTCACTGCATATGTGCGCGCCATCTGACATTCACCTTGCACCCACTGGTGACACCGTGACACTCGCCGGGAGCGTCCACGGAATTGCTGTGAGTAACCGCACAGCAGATCAGTGCCGGCGCAGCTTCTTCAGGCAGCGGTGGCCGAGCACCTTCACGAGTTCCTTCGACGGCGTCTGGTGAACCGTGCGCGCCTTCGCGGGATCGGCGTGCCGCACGGGAGCCCCCGCGGCGGCCGCGAGGGCTCCGTAGAGCGCCTGGGCGGCCACCTCCGGAGCGATCCGCGCCTCGTCCTGGACCGCGGCCCGGTCCGGTGACGCCGGTACGGCGGCCAGCAGCGCCGGATCCCCGAGGACGCGTACGCCCGTCCGGGCGATGCGTTCCGCCATCTCGGTGGCTCTGGCGGCCGCGGCCTCGGCGGCCCAGGCGGGGGTGGAGATCTTCACGTCCCGCGGTGTCGGGCTGCACGCATTCTTCATATGCATCACCGCGCCGTTGCGCACGAGCCTGGAATACAGCTCGTCCGGCAGCCCATTGCCGCGGAATTCCTTATTAAGATTCCGCAGCATTTCGGTCTCGGCGAGGGTAAGGGAACGATTCGCTGTGTCCGGAACGGGTTGCAGCAGGCCCTCGGGCAGCCCGAGCAATGTCTCGAAGGTGCGCATCAGGCCGTCTCTGTCCCGGTCGTCGACCACGACCACGGTGACCCGCTCCGGGCCCACCACCGCGGCCCAGCGCCCGACCAGCCGGTCGTGCCCGTGGCGGCGCCAGAAGCTGGGGGTGGGCTGCTCGTACGGCGCCTTCCTCAGCATGTGCCGCAGCCAGTCCTCGTAGCCCATGCGCAGGCCGTTCTGCACGTACTGCTGCCACTGCGAGGGCATGATCCTGGCCAGCGGGCGCAGGGTGACCAGGACGTGCACCCGGTCGCCGCCGAGCTGCCGGACGATCCGCGCGACGGTCGCCTCGTCCTCGGCGTCGGCGAAGAACTCGCTGCTGACCACCGAGGTGCGCCGGCCGGTGGCCTCGACCTGCTTCACCAGCGTCGTCCAGTGCCGGTCGGTGGGCACGATGTCACCGATCATGGCGGGCCGGGCGCAGGCGGCCAGCGCGGCCTCCATGGGGTGCCGGGTGTGCGCGGGGAACTCCACGCCGTGCGCGGGCAGTCGGTCCTTCGCGGCGAACAGGGCGCCCTGGATCGAGGTGGTCCCGGTCTTGTGCGGGCCGATGTGCAGCAGCCGGGTGCCGGCGGGCAGCGGCTCGGGCCGGCGCACCGGGGCGCCGTCTGTCGTACAGTCCGTCTCCATGGTCAGGGGATGGTAAGAGGCTTACCTGAGACTTACCTGAGGAGGACCTGGGACGCGGATGAGCCCCAGGTCTCCTTCCGCGCCGGTGTCAGGCGAGTTCGACGCCGGGGCGGCCGTTCTCCACCCGCAGCCGGGCCAGGGTGCTCGCGGCCGCCGTCGGCCGTACGACCGTGTCGACCACCCTGACCTGCGCGTCGATGCCGTGCCGGTCGATGTCGAAGAGGTGGTAGCCGCGGTGGGCGTCGATCAGCTTCCAGTGCGGGTTGTCCGGCAGCAGCGGGTCCCACTGGGCGTGGAAGGCGGCCTGGTCCTGGTCGCCGTTGCTGGAGACGGAGGTGCCGACGAACTCGGCGCCGACGACGTCGGATTGGGGGTCGGCGTAGTCCGTCCTGAGGTCGCTGACCATCGTCAGGTGGCGGTCGCCGCTGAGCACCACCGGGTTGCGGACGTCGGCGAACTCCCCCAGCAGGGCGTTGCGTTCGACCTGGTAGCCGTCCCAGGCGTCGTAGTACCAGAGCTTTCCGTCGCCGACCTGCAGGTCCGTCTCGGCCATCATGATCTGCGAGGCGATCAGGTTCCAGCGGGCGGGCGAGTCGTGCAGCCCGTCCAGCAGCCACTGCTTCTGCTCGGCGCCGAGCATGGTCATCGACGGCGACTGGGCGCCCTCCTGCGTGGTCGCCTGGTCGGTGCGGAACTGGCGGGTGTCCAGGACGTTGAGGCGGGCGAGGCGGCCGAACTCCAGGCGGCGGTACATCTGGATGTGCGGACCGTCCGGGATCGCGCTCGCGCGGACCGGCATGTGCTCGTAGTACGCCTGGAAGGCCGCCGTCAGCCGGGCCACGAAGGCGTCGTGCGGCTGCTTGGCGGGGTCCTGGGGGATCTCGCCGGCCCAGTCGTTGTCGACCTCGTGGTCGTCGAAGGTGACCACCCAGGGGGCGTTCGCGTGCATCGCCGCGAGGTCGGGGTCGGAGCGGTACTGGGCGTAGCGGTTGCGGTACTGCTCCAGGGTGTACGGCTCCCCCGTGCCCTCGTGCCGGCGCGGGCCCGCCGACGACGGCGTGGACTCGTAGATGTAGTCGCCGACGAACAGGACGACGTCGGGATCCTGGTCGAGCATGTCGGCGTACGGCGTGAAATAGCCGTGCTGCCAGTTCTGGCAGGAGGCCAGGGCGATGCGCAGCGAGCCGCCCTTGCCGTGCGGGTGCGGGGCGGTCCGGGTGCGGCCGGCCGGGGAGATCTGCCCGCCCACCCGGAAGCGGTACCAGTACGCGCGCCCCGGACGCAGGCCCCGTACGTCGACGTGAACGCTGTGCCCGTACTCGGGGCGGGCTTGGGCGACGCCCCGGCGGGCGGTCTTTCTGAACCGCTCGTCCTCGGCGATCTCCCACTGCACCGGGACCACCTCGTCGGGCATGCCGCCGCCGTTCAGCGGGTCCGGGGCGAGACGGGTCCACAGCACGATGCCGTCGGGCAGCGGGTCGCCGGAGGCGACGCCGAGGCTGAACACCCCGTCGGGGACGGTGTTCTCCGCGGCTCGGGCGGTGCCCGGGAGCCACAGCTGGGCAGAGGCCGCGGCGCCGAGGACGGCGGCACCGGCGGTCAGAAAACGGCGTCGGTCTGGCGAGAGTGCTCCGGTCATCGGCGAACTCCTTTGCCTGGCTGGCCTCTTGGACTCGTGCAGGCTCACGCACCCGGGCGGTCCGCCCGCTGAACGTGACCCTTCGCGTGCATGACAAATGAGCAGACAACAGAAGACCCGTTGCGACACGGGAACAACAGGATGAACCCGATCTTGTCGCAACGGGCCTCAGGAACGAGCCGCGTGCGGTGATCCCACCAAGTTGGCCGAAAGACCCGGGGCGTCTACCGCGGCCTCGCTACGGCACCGAAGACGCCTACTCCGCGAAGGGGTCGAAGTCGCCGTACTCCCGGTCCGCGTCGTCGCGCTCGGCCTGCCGGTCCCGACGCCGCTGCGCGGCCGGCCTCGGCGCCTCGAAGCGATGGTCCTCGCCCCGGCGCCCCAGCATCTCCGCACCGGCCGTCAGCGTCGGCTCCCAGTCGAAGACGACGGCGTTGTCCTCGGGGCCGATGGCCACGCCGTCGCCGGAGCGGGCGCCCGCCTTGACCAACTCGTCCTCCACACCGAGGCGGTTGAGCCGGTCCGCGAGGTAGCCCACGGCCTCGTCGTTGTTAAAGTCGGTCTGCCGCACCCAGCGTTCGGGCTTCTCGCCGCGCACCCGGAACAGCGGCTCGCCGGCGACGTCCTCGCGCGTGACGGTGAACCCGGTGTCGTCGACGGCCTTCGGCCGGATGACGATCCGCGTCGCCTCCTCCTTCGGCTTCGCGGCGCGCGCCTGCGCGACCATCTCGGCCAGCGCGAACGACAGCTCCCGCAGCCCGAGATGGGCCACCGCCGACACCTCGAAGACCCGGTAGCCCCGCGATTCGAGGTCCGGCCGCACCATCTCGGCGAGATCCTTGCCGTCCGGTACGTCGATCTTGTTCAGGACGACGATCCGGGGCCGCCGGTCGAGCCCGCCGTACTGCTTCAGCTCCTCCTCGATGATGTCGAGGTCGGAGACGGGGTCGCGGTCGGACTCCAGGGTCGCCGTGTCCAGCACGTGCACCAGCACGCTGCACCGCTCCACGTGCCGCAGGAACTCCAGGCCGAGTCCCCGGCCCTGGCTCGCCCCGGGGATCAGCCCCGGCACGTCGGCGATGGTGTACACGTTCTCACCGGCCGTCACCACGCCGAGGTTGGGCACCAGCGTCGTGAAGGGATAGTCGGCGATCTTCGGCTTCGCGGCGCTCAGCACCGAGATCAGCGACGACTTGCCCGCGCTCGGGTAGCCCACGAGCGCCACGTCGGCGACGGTCTTCAGCTCCAGGACGACGTCCTGCAGATCCCCCGGCTCGCCGAGCAGCGCGAAGCCGGGCGCCTTGCGCCGGGCCGACGCGAGCGCCGCGTTGCCGAGGCCGCCGCGGCCGCCCTGCGCGGCGACGTACGAGGTGCCGTGTCCCACCAGGTCGGCGAGGACGTTGCCCGCCTTGTCGAGGACGACGGTGCCGTCCGGCACGGGCAGGATCAGGTCCTGGCCGTCCTTGCCGGAGCGGTTGCCGCCCTCCCCGGGCTTGCCGTTGGTGGCCTTGCGGTGCGGGGAGTGGTGGTACTCGAGAAGCGTGGTCACCGACTGGTCGACGGTGAGGATGACATCCCCGCCGCGTCCGCCGTTGCCGCCGTCGGGTCCGCCGAGCGGCTTGAACTTCTCGCGGTGGACGGAGGCACAGCCGTGACCTCCGTTACCCGCGGCGACATGCAGTTCGACGCGGTCCACGAAGGTGGTCATGGTTTTGTGCCTCCAGAGACGTAAGTACTGCTCGTGTTAACACGCGAAAGGCGGACCCGCCTTCCCGACCGGGAAGTGAGGTCCGCCTCGCGAAAAGCTTCCGATCAGCCGACTCAGGCGACCGGAACGATGTTCACGACCTTGCGGCCACGGAACGTGCCGAACTCCACCGCACCGGGCTGGAGCGCGAACAGCGTGTCGTCGCCGCCGCGGCCGACGCCGGAGCCCGGGTGGAAGTGGGTGCCGCGCTGGCGGACCAGGATCTCGCCCGCGTTGACGACCTGACCGCCGAAGCGCTTCACGCCGAGGCGCTGAGCGTTGGAGTCACGACCGTTACGGGTGGACGATGCGCCCTTCTTGTGTGCCATCTCTCCTCAGTCCCTTACTTCGCAGCCGCGGGGATCTCAGTGACCTTGATCGCCGTGTACTGCTGGCGGTGGCCCTGACGACGGCGGTAGCCGGTCTTGTTCTTGTAGCGAAGGATGTCGATCTTGACGCCCTTGTGGTGGTCCACGACCTCGGCCTGGACCTTGATGCCGGCCAGCACCCACGGGTCGCTGGTCACAGCGTCGCCGTCGACAACGAGCAGGGTCGAGAGCTCGACCGTGTCGCCAACCTTGGCAGTGGAAATCTTGTCAACCTCAACGATGTCGCCGACAGCAACCTTGTGCTGGCGACCACCGCTGCGCACGATGGCGTACACGCGGATCTCACTCTCTCGCTCGGGAACGGCACCCCCGCAGTCCAGCCACCCGGCACGGGCAGCCTCTCCGGAACGGCCGGCGCGGAACGCCCGACGCTCTGGAGGAAGAGGTTTACGGGGATGTGGCGCGTCCCATATCCGTGGACACGCCGACGGTCAAGGTTACGGGGCCGTGGCCGAGGGGGTCAAACCGGACCGGGTCCCGCAGGTATGCGGCCGGTCACACCGACCGGCCGCACCCCTTCACCTCGTACTGCTCAGCTCTCGTCGGCGGCGGCGGAGACCGAGGTCTTCTTCGCCGTCGACTTGGCCGCGGCCGTCTTGGCGGTCTTCGCCGCCTTCTTGGCCGTCGTCTTCTTCGCGGCCGTCTTCTTGGCCGCGGTCTTCTTGGTGGCCGCCTTCTTCGCGGTCGCCTTCTTGGCCGTCTTGCGGGCCGTCTTCTTGGCCGGAGCGGCCTCCTCGACGTCCCCCTCGGCGGCCGCGGGGGCCTCGTCCGTCGCGGCCGACGGGACGACCACGACGGCCGCCTCCTCGGACGCGGTGGGCGCGGTGGCCTTGCGGACCGCACGGCGCCGGGGACGGGCCGGGGCGGCGCTCTCGGCGACCGGCTCGGACCGCTCCTCGGCGGGCTCGGCGGCCGTCTCGGCCTCGGCCTGCGGCTCG
>NZ_JAMGBF010000196.1 GCF_023516615.1 Streptomyces panaciradicis | reverse complement strand
CGCCTCGACCAGCCGCGCGCGGCCCGGCGCGAGCCGCGCCCGGTCGGGCACGGGCGCGTCGGCGCGCAGCTCGCGCACCTTCGTCAGCTCGTCCATCGTCACGCCACCTCCGCCGTGTCGCTCACGAACGCGGGATCGGCGCCCAGCGCCGTACGGACCTTGCGCCGCGCCCGGTTGAGCCGGGAGCGGACCGTGCCGACCGGGATGCCCAGGGCCTCGGCGACCTCCTGGTAGGTGAGTTCGGCCCAGGCCACGAGCAGCAGGACGTGCCGGTCCCCCGCCGACAGCGCGGCGAGCGCGCCGGCCAGCGGGCCCTGTGCGGCGATCCGGCTGTCGGTGTCCTCGACCCAGGAGGCGCCCCAGGACTCGGTGACGGCGTCGTGCCCGGTGCGGGCCAGGGCCTTGAGCGCCCGCACCTCGGCGCGGCGCTGCTTGCCGATGAGGTTGCCCGCGATGCCGTAGAGCCAGGGGCGGGCGTTGGGGCGCGTCCGGTCGTAGCGGGAGCGGATGCGGAAGGCGATGAGGAAGGTGTCCGAGGTGATGTCGTCGGCCGCGCCGTCGCCGAGGCGCCGGGCGGCGTACCGGTGGATGTCGGGCGCGTAGCGGTCGTAGAGACGGGCGAAGAGTTCGGGCTGCTCCAGCGACTGCGCGACGACCTCGGCGTCGTCCTCCGTCCGCGGCGTGGACGGCGGTGGTCCGCTCACAAGGCTCCCCCTGGGTTCGTCGGTGCGTGCGTGTCACCCCCTGTTCCCCGGTGGGCGGCGGAGAGTTCACGGTCCTCCGGCGCAGGGCGGCGCGTCAGGGAATCCGCGCCACGCGCCGGCGCGTCAGGGAATCATCCGCGCCAGGACCTCGCGCGCATACCCCTCGTCGTACGGCGTCCCGGTCAGCAGCACCTGCAGGCAGATGCCGTCCATGAGCGCGACCAGCGCGCGGGCGGTGACGGGGTCCGTGCGGCCTGCGAGGCGGTCGGCGAGGGCGGTCATCTGCTCGGCGACGACCGGGCGCAGGGCGGGGCGGCGCAGGGCGGCGAGGTAGAGCTCGTACTCCAGCTCGACCCCGGTGCGGTCGCCGGCGAGCCAGTCGCCGAGCAGGCCGGCGAGTTCAGCGGCCAGGTCGGCGGCCGGGTCCGTCAGTCCGCCGCGGGAGGCGATGGCCTTGGCGAAGCCCTCGTCGGCCTGGCGCAGCGCGGCCACCATCAGCTCGTCGAGGGTCGTGAAGTGGTACGTCGTCGAGCCGAGCGGCACATCCGCCTCGGCCGCGACCGTGCGGTGGGTCAGTCCGGCGAGGCCCTTGTCCCCGACCACCCGGATCGCGGCGTCGATGATCCGCTGGCGCCGGTCGGGGTCGTAGCGGCGGGGCATCAGTGCGCACCCCCGAGGTTGAGCACCACCACTCCGGCGATGATCAGGACCATCCCGGCGACCTTGGCCGCCGTCATCGCCTCGCCGAAGAAGAGCAGGCCGATGACGGCGATGGCTGCGGTGCCGATGCCGGCCCAGATCGCGTAGGCCGTGCCGACGGAGACGGTCTTCAGGGTCTGCGCGAGCAGGACGAAGGAGACGACGTATCCGACGACGGTCACCAGCGACGGCACGAGCCGGCTGAAGCCTTCGCTGAACTTCATGGCGGTCGTCGCGCCGACCTCGGCGGCGATGGCCGCGCCGAGCAGGAGGTAGCCCATGTGTACGAGCGTACACAACGATGCGTACGGGTGTACACAGGCGGATTCGAGGCAGGGACCGGGAAGGCGCCGGGGAGAGGGTGTGAAGGCCGGTGCGCGACGGGAGAGGCTTCACTGTCCTGTAGGCAGGTTTTTTCAGGGACGTTGGATATTCGCTGAAATCGCTTGCCTGAACATCTCCCCCAACTCCCCCTGGCTCCACTAGTGTTTCACCGCTCAACCACCCCACCCTCACACCCCCGGCCGCCGCCATGGGCGCCGCTGGAGGAACCGCGCATGCCAGACACCACGCCCGACCCCTCCCGTGAACCCTGGGAGAACGGCTGGGCCCCCGACACGTCCCGGGCACCGGGCACCCGCAGGCTGTGGCTGGCCGGCGGGCTCGCCATCGCCACGGTCATCACCTGCGTGATGGCGGTGGCCGTCATGGACACGGGCGCCGACCGTGACGCGAAGGCGTCACAGGAGCCGTCGTCCGCCGAGACCGTCCCCGGGCTGATCTCCTTCGCCTCGCCCTCCGTCAAGAAGGCGGCACCGCCGGGCGGCAAGAGCGGCATGTCCTCGACGCGTCCCAGCACCTCCGCCGAGCCCCAGGAGAACGGCTCGCCGTCCGCGGCGCGGAGCGCGAACCCCTCCAAGTCGCCCGGCTCGCACCCGGGTTCGACGGGCAAGCCGAAGCCGTCGGCCACCTGGCGGTCCGTCGAGTCGGTCAACTACCCCGACCGCTACTGGCATGTGAGCGGCGGCTACGTGAAGCTCGACCCGCTCGGCGGCTCCGAGTCCCGCCAGGACTCCACGTTCAAACTGGTCAAGGGCCTGGCGGACAGCTCCTGTTACTCCTTCGCCACGCAGGACGGCGGCTATCTGCGCCACCGCAGCTTCCTGCTGCGCGACGAGCGTGACGACGGCTCGGCCCTGTTCCGGCAGGACGCGACCTTCTGCCCGCGCGCCTCCGCCTACTCGGGCGCGGTCATGCTTGAGTCGGTCAACTACCCGGGCCGCTTCCTGCGCCACCAGAACTTCCAGCTGAAGCTCGACCCGTTCCAGAACAGCTCGCTCTACCTGGCCGATTCGGCGTTCCGGCTGGTGGGCCCAGTCGCCTGACGCCCCGAAACGGCGGCACCACGGCACGAAGCGGCGGCACCCGCGAGGGGTGCCGCCGCTTCTCTGTCCTGGGGGAAGTCTCCTGGGGGAAGCCTCAGACGTTGAATCCGAGCGCCCGCAGCTGCTCCCGCCCGTCGTCCGTGATCTTGTCCGGGCCCCACGGCGGCATCCAGACCCAGTTGATGCGCAGCTCGTTGACGAGGCCGTCCGTGGCGGACTTGGCCTGGTCCTCGATGACGTCCGTCAGCGGGCAGGCCGCCGAGGTCAGGGTCATGTCGATCGTCGCGATGTTCGCGTCGTCGATGTGGATGCCGTAGATCAGGCCGAGGTTGACGACGTCGATGCCCAGCTCGGGGTCGACGACGTCGTACAGCGCCTCGCGGATCTCCTCCTCCGAGGCCGGCTTCATCTCAACGGTCTCGCTCATGCCGTCTTCCTTTCGGCGTCGGCGCCCAGCGCCTGGGCCGTCGCGTCCTTCCACGCCATCCAGCTGAGGAGGGCGCACTTGACCCGGGCCGGGTACTTGGAGACACCGGCGAACGCGACCGCGTCCTCCAGCACCTCCTCCATCGCGTCGTCCGGCTCGATCCGGCCCTTGGACTGCATCAGCTCCAGGAAGGTCTCCTGGATCTTCTGCGCGTCCGACAGGTCCTTGCCGACCAGCAGGTCGTTCAGCACCGAGGCCGAGGCCTGGCTGATCGAACAGCCCTGGCCCTCGTAACTGACGTCCTCGATCCGGTGGCCGTCGTACTTCACGCGAAGGGTGATCTCGTCGCCGCACGTCGGGTTCACATGGTGCACCTCGGCGTCGCCGTCCCTCAGACCACGCCCGTGCGGGTGCTTGTAGTGGTCCAGGATGACTTCCTGGTACATCGAGTCCAGCTTCATGCGAT
Source organism: Streptomyces panaciradicis (assembly GCF_023516615.1). Classification (GTDB taxonomy): domain Bacteria; phylum Actinomycetota; class Actinomycetes; order Streptomycetales; family Streptomycetaceae; genus Streptomyces; species Streptomyces panaciradicis. The sequence goes on along the minus strand of NZ_JAMGBF010000196.1, from coordinate 19,819 downwards.
CGCTCGTCCCATCAGCCGAAGAAGTTCCGTACGTGCTCCAGCCCCTCGACCAGTGCGTCGATCTCGGCCGGCGTGGAGTACAGATAGAACGACGCTCGCGTGGTCGCGGGAATTCCGTACCGGAGGCAGACGGGGCGGGCGCAGTGGTGACCCACGCGGACCGCGATGCCCTGCTCGTCCAGCACCTGGCCCACGTCGTGCGGGTGGATGTCGCCGAGCGTGAAGGAGATCGCCGCGCCCCGGTCCTCGGCCGTGGCCGGGCCGATGATCCTGAGGTCGGGAACCTCCGCCAGCCGCTTGACGGCGTACTCCGTCAGCGCGTGCTCATGGGCGAGGATCTTGTCCATGCCGATCGCGTCGAGGTAGTCGATCGCCGCGCCCAGGCCCACGGCCTGCGCGATCGGCGGGGTGCCCGCCTCGAACTTGTGCGGCGCCGGGGCGTACGTCGACGAGTGCATCGACACCGTCTCGATCATCTCGCCGCCGCCGAGGAACGGAGGCAGGTCCTCCAGCAGCTCCTGGCGGCCCCAGAGCACGCCGATGCCGGTCGGGCCGCACATCTTGTGGCCGGTGAAGGCCACGAAGTCGGCCTGCAGGGCCTGCACGTCCACCGGCATGTGCGGGGCGGCCTGCGAGGCGTCGATGCAGACGAGGGCACCGACCTCCTGCGCGCGCCGGATGATCGTCTCGACCGGGTTGACCGTGCCCAGGATGTTCGACACCAGCACGAAGGAGACGATCTTCGTCTTCTCGGTGATGATCTCGTCGATGTTGGACAGGTCGAGGCGGCCGTCGTCGGTCAGGCCGAACCACTTCAGCTTCGCGCCCGTGCGCTGCGCGAGCAGCTGCCACGGCACGATGTTGGAGTGGTGCTCCATCTCGGTGATGACGATCTCGGTCTCGTGGTCCACCCGGTAGGGCTCGTCGGCCCAGCCCAGCATGTTCGCCACGAGGTTGAGCGACTCGGAGGCGTTCTTGGTGAAGATCACCTCGTCGCGGCTCGGCGCGTTGATGAACGCGGCGACCTTGTCGCGCGCGCCCTCGTACAGCGCCGTGGCCTCCTCGGCGAGCACATGCACACCGCGGTGGACGTTGGCGTTGTAGCGCTCGTAGTACTCGGCGAGGGCGTCCAGCACCTGGCGCGGCTTCTGCGAGGTCGCCGCGTTGTCCAGGTACACGAGCTTCCGCCCGTCGTGGACCTGACGGTCCAGGATGGGGAAGTCCTTGCGGATCGCCTCGGTGTCGAGGAGGCCCGGCAGCTGTGTCACGCGGATACGCCACCCTTCGTGTATGCCTCGTAGCCCTCGTTCTCCAGCTTGTCGGCGAGCTCGGCGCCGCCGGACTCGACGATGCGGCCGCCGGAGAAGACGTGGACGAAGTCGGGCTTGATGTAGCGCAGGATGCGCGTGTAGTGCGTGATCAGCAGGGTGCCGACCTCGCCGGACTCGCGGACGCGGTTGACGCCCTCGGAGACGACCCGCAGCGCGTCGACGTCCAGGCCGGAGTCCGTCTCGTCGAGGATCGCGATCTTCGGCTTGAGCAGCTCGAGCTGGAGGATCTCGTGGCGCTTCTTCTCACCGCCGGAGAAGCCCTCGTTGACGTTGCGCTCGGCGAAGGAGGGGTCCATGTGCAGGCGCTCCATGGCCTCCTTGACCTCCTTCACCCAGGTGCGCAGCTTGGGGGCCTCGCCCCGGATCGCGGTGGCGGAGGTGCGCAGGAAGTTGGAGACCGAGACGCCGGGGACCTCGACCGGGTACTGCATCGCCAGGAACAGGCCGGCGCGGGCGCGCTCGTCGACGGACATCTCCAGGACATCCTCGCCGTCGAGGGTGACGGTGCCGCCGGTGATCGTGTACTTGGGGTGGCCCGCGAGGGAGTAGGCGAGCGTCGACTTGCCGGAGCCGTTGGGGCCCATGATGGCGTGCGTCTCGCCCTGCTTCACGGTCAGGTCGACACCCTTGAGGATCTCCTTCGTGGCGTTGTCGGCCTCGACGGTGACGCGCAGGTCTCGGATTTCAAGCGTTGCCATGGGTGCCTCAGGACTCCTGGTTGAGGGAGACGAGAACGTCGTCCCCTTCGATCTTTACGGGGTATACGGGGACGGGGCGCGTCGCGGGGAGGCCGGACGGCTTGCCGGTGCGCAGGTCGAAGCTGGAGCCGTGCAGCCAGCACTCGATCTGGCAGTCCTCCACCTCGCCCTCGGAGAGGGAGACGTTCGCGTGCGAGCAGATGTCGTGGATCGCGAACACCTCGCCCTCGGTCTTCACGACCGAGACCGGCGTGCCGTCGAGTTCCACCCGCTTCGGGGTGTCCTCCTCCAGCTCGCTCAGCCCGCAGGCGCGTACGAACGCTGACATCAGACCGACGCCTCCAGCTCTTCGTCGATCTTCTCCAGCAGTCGCGCCTGGATGTCGTCGACGCCGATCTGCTGGACCAGCTCGGCGAAGAAGCCGCGGACCACCAGGCGACGGGCCTCGTCGGCCGGGATGCCGCGGGCCATCAGGTAGAACAGCTGCTCGTCGTCGAAGCGGCCGGTCGCGGAGGCGTGCCCGGCGCCGACGATCTCACCGGTCTCGATCTCGAGGTTCGGCACCGAGTCGACGCGGGCGCCGTCGGTCAGCACGAGGTTGCGGTTCATCTCGTACGTGTCCGTGCCCTCGGCCTTGGCCTCGATGAGCACGTCGCCGATCCACACCGCGTGGGCGCCTTCACCCTGGAGCGCGCCCTTGTAGGCGACGTTCGACTTGCAGTGCGGGGTGTTGTGGTCGACCAGGAGGCGGTGCTCCTGGTGCTGGCCGGCGTCGGTGAAGTAGAGGCCGAACAGTTCGGCCTCGCCGCCGGGGCCCGCGTAGGCGACGCGCGGGTGCAGGCGTACGAGGTCGCCGCCGAAGGTGACCACGAAGGACTTGAAGGTGGCGTCGCGGCCGATCAGCGCGTTGTGCTGGCCGACGTGGACGGCCTTGTCGTCCCAGTCCTGGACGGAGACGACGGTCAGCTTGGCGCCGTCGCCCAGGATGTAGTCGACGTTGGCGGCGAGCACGGCGTCACCGGTGTGGTCGATGACGACGACGGCCTCGGCGAAGGCTCCGAGCTCGACGACCTGGTGGCCGTATGCAACCCCGCCCTCGCCGTGCACGGCGATGCGGATCGGCTCGGTGAGCACCGTCTCCTTGGGGACGGTGACCACGCCGGCCTTCTCGAACGCCGAGTACGCCTGGGCGGCGATGCGGTCCACCGGGGTGCCGGCCCTGCCGATCCGGGCGTCGCCGCGGTCGACGGTCTCGACGGTGACGCCCTCGGGGGCCTCGACCGCGACCTTCACGCCCTCGCCGGTGGCGACGGCGGTGCCGTCGTGCAGGCCGCGCAGGCGCTCCAGCGGGGTGAACCGCCACTCCTCCTCGCGGCCGTGCGGGACCGGGAAGTCCGCCACGTCGAAGGAGGGGGGCGCGCTCATGCGCGTGGCGACGGTCGACTCGGCGGCCACCGCGATCTGGCCCGCGGTGGTGGACCCCACGGGGATGTTCTGAGCCTCAGCCATGGCTGTCGGTCTGCTCGCTTTCTTACGTGAGTGGCTTGATGGTGACGGCGGGTGGCGTCAGCCGACCGCGCCTTCCATCTGGAGCTCGATCAGCCGGTTGAGTTCCAGCGCGTACTCCATGGGCAGCTCCTTCGCGATGGGCTCGACGAAGCCGCGCACGATCATCGCCATCGCCTCGAACTCGCTGAGACCGCGGCTCATCAGGTAGAAGAGCTGGTCCTCGGAGACCTTGGAGACGGTCGCCTCGTGGCCCATGGACACGTCGTCCTCGCGGACGTCCACGTAGGGGTACGTGTCGGAGCGGGAGATGGTGTCGACGAGCAGCGCGTCGCACAGCACGTTCGACTTGGAGCCGTGGGCGCCCTCACCGATCTCGACCAGACCGCGGTAGGAGGTACGGCCGCCGCCGCGCGCCACCGACTTGGAGACGATGTTGGAGGAGGTGTTCGGCGCCATGTGGACCATCTTGGAGCCGGCGTCCTGGTGCTGGCCCTCGCCCGCGAAGGCGATGGACAGGGTCTCGCCCTTGGCGTGCTCGCCCATCAGGTAGACGGCCGGGTACTTCATCGTCACCTTGGAGCCGATGTTGCCGTCGATCCACTCCATGGTGGCGCCCTCGTAGGCGACGGCGCGCTTGGTGACCAGGTTGTAGACGTTGTTCGACCAGTTCTGGATGGTCGTGTAGCGGCAGCGGGCGTTCTTCTTGACGATGATCTCGACGACCGCGGAGTGCAGCGAGTCCGACTTGTAGATCGGCGCCGTACAGCCCTCGACGTAGTGCACGTAGGCGCCCTCGTCGACGATGATCAGGGTCCGCTCGAACTGGCCCATGTTCTCCGTGTTGATCCGGAAGTAGGCCTGGAGCGGGATCTCCACGTGGACGCCCGGCGGCACGTAGATGAAGGAGCCGCCCGACCACACCGCGGTGTTCAGCGACGCGAACTTGTTGTCGCCGACCGGGATGACCGTGCCGAAGTACTCCTTGAAGAGCTCCGGGTGCTCCTTCAGGGCGGTGTCGGTGTCCAGGAAGATGACGCCCTGCTCCTCCAGGTCCTCGCGGATCTGGTGGTAGACGACCTCGGACTCGTACTGGGCCGCTACACCGGCGACGAGGCGCTGCTTCTCCGCCTCGGGGATGCCGAGCTTGTCGTACGTGTTCTTGATGTCCTCGGGCAGGTCCTCCCAGGACTCCGCCTGCTTCTCCGTGGAGCGCACGAAGTACTTGATGTTGTCGAAGTCGATGCCGGAGAGGTCGGAGCCCCAGTTCGGCATGGGCTTCTTGTCGAACAGGCGCAGGCCCTTGAGGCGGAGCTTGGTCATCCACTCCGGCTCGTTCTTCTTGGCGGAGATGTCCCGGACGACTTCCTCGCTCAGACCGCGCTTCGCCGAGGCACCGGCTTCGTCGGAGTCCGCCCAGCCGTATTCGTACTTGCCCAGGCCTTCGAGCTCAGGGTGGGCAGTCTCCTCGATGGGGAGAGTCATGCGGGGTTCCTCCCGGCCGTGCTTGCAGATGCGTTGTGAGTGATCTCGGAAATCTTTGGGATGAACGTCGTGCAGACGCCGTCGCCGTGCGCGATGGTCGCCAGTCGCTGGACGTGAGTACCCAGCAGCTGGGAGAAGATCTCGGTCTCCGCCTCGCAGAGCTGGGGGAACTTCTCCGCGACATGGGCGACGGGGCAGTGGTGCTGGCACAGCTGCTCGCCGACCGGTGCGCTGCGCGCCGTAGCAGCGTACCCGTCCGCGCTCAGGGCCTTGGCCAGCGCTTCTGTGCGCTCCTCGGGGGCGGCGGCCTCGATCGCCCTGCGGTAGGCGTCGGCCTGCTCGGCGATCCTCGCGCGTGCGAAGGCGACGACCGCCTCGTCCCCGCCGAAGCGCTCCTGGATGAAGCGCAGGGCGTCCGCGGCGAGCTTGTCGTAGGACTGGTCGAAGGCGTCGCGGCCGCAGTCGGTGAGCGCGAAGACCTTTGCGGGACGGCCACGCGTGCGCGTGCCGTACACCCGCTGCTCCCGCGCCTCGACGACGTCGTCCGCGACGAGCGCGTCCAGGTGCCGTCGTACGGCGGCCGGGGTCAGGCCCAGCCGGCCGGCCAGCTCGGTGACGGTCGACGGCCCGTGGTCCAGGATGGACCGCGCGACCCGGTTGCGGGTGGACCGCTCCCCGGTCGCGAGCTCCTCCTGGGGGGTCCCCGTGGGGGTCTCCCGAGCCTCGCCGACGTTTTTCACAACGCCATTGTTGCGTAATTCCTCAGGACCGGGCAAGCGGCGTCCGGGCGGCCCGACGGTGCCCTGCGTCACTTAGGCTCACCTAATCCCACCTGCGCAAACGATCTTTGATCGATCAAACAGGTGGTACACGGCGGGCCTGTGGGGAAGACTCCCGAGCATGGCGACACCCCCTCCCACCGGCCCACTCGTCACTCGCGACACCCTGGCCGCGCAGTTGCGCGAGCTCGGCGTGCGCAGCGGTGAGACCCTCCTCGTGCACTCCTCCCTCAGCAGTCTCGGCTGGGTCTGCGGAGGCGCCGTCGCGGTGGTCCAGGCGCTCCTGGACGCCGTCGGGCCGCAGGGCACGATCGTCGTCCCCACGCAGACCGGGGACATCTCCGACCCGGCCCTGTGGAACAGCCCTCCGGTGCCCGAGGAGTGGTGGTCGCGGATCAGGGCCGCGATGCCCGCCTACGACCCCCTGATCACCCCCACGCGCGGGGTCGGCGTGATTCCCGAGACCGTGCGCACCTGGCCGGGCGCCCTGCGCAGCGCGCACCCCCAGACCTCCTTCGCCGCACTCGGCCCCCAGGCGGCGCGGATCGTGGACGGGCACGCGACGGACTGCCGGCTGGGCGAGCAGAGCCCGCTGGCCAGGCTGGAGGAGACGGGCGCCCGGGTGCTGCTCCTGGGCGCCGGCTACGCCTCCTGCACGAGCTTCCACCTCGCCGAGTACCGCATCCCCTCCCCGCTCGTCGGCGTGGGCCGGCCCGTGCCGGGCGGCGGCTGGGAGACGGTGATCGAGGTGTCGATCACCTCGGCCCGCTTCGACGAGCTGGGCCGGGACTTCGAGCGGGACCGTCCCGCCGTACGGGGAAAGGCGGGTGCGGCGGAGGTGCGGCTGTTCCCCGTGGCGGACGCGGTGGCGTACGCCGAGCGGTGGCTGCCGCTGCACCGCTCCCGTGAGGAGGAGATGGCGACGGGTGCGGATCCCGCACCCGCCCGTCGGAGCCGGGCGCCGCGTACCTAGACTCGGGCCCATGCGAAGTGAGCCCGTGGTCCAGGTTCAGGGCCTGGTGAAGCGGTACGGCACGAAAACCGCCGTGGACGGCCTCGACCTGGTGGCCGAGGCGGGCGTGACCGCCGTGCTCGGTCCGAACGGCGCGGGCAAGACGACGACCGTGGAGACCTGCGAGGGGTACCGCAGACCGGACTCCGGCACGGTACGCGTCCTCGGCCTCGACCCGGTGCGCCAGGCCCGTGACCTGCACCCCCGGATCGGCGTGATGCTCCAGTCCGGGGGCGTGTACTCGGGCGCGCGGGCCGACGAGATGCTGCGCCATGTGGCGAAGCTGCACGCGAATCCGCTGGACGTGGACACCCTGATCGAGCGCCTCGGCCTCGGCTCCTGCGGCCGGACGACGTACCGCCGGCTGTCCGGCGGCCAGCAGCAGCGCCTGGCGCTGGCGATGGCCGTGGTCGGCCGCCCCGAGCTGGTGTTCCTGGACGAGCCGACCGCCGGCCTCGACCCGCAGGCCCGCCACGCCACCTGGGACCTGATCCGCGACCTGCGCGCCGACGGCGTCTCGGTGATCCTCACCACGCACTACATGGAGGAGGCCGAGCAGCTCGCCGACGACGTCGCGATCATCGACGCGGGCCGGGTCATCGCGCACGGTTCCCCGGAGCAGCTGTGCCGGGGCGGGGCGGAGAACACCCTGCGTTTCGTCGGCCGCCCCGGTCTCGACGTGGGCTCGCTGCTCAAGGCGCTGCCGGCCGACTGCTCGGCCGCCGAGCTGACGCCGGGCTCCTACCGGGTCGTCGGCAAGGTCGATCCGCAACTGCTGGCGACGGTGGCCTCCTGGTGCGCGCAGCACGGCGTGATGCCGGACAGGATCTCGGTGGAACGGCACACCCTCGAAGACGTTTTCCTGGAACTCACCGGCAAGGAGCTGCGCTCGTGACGACCGTGGGCACTGGTGTCTACACGCCGAAGCCGGGCGCGGCCCCCCTGTCCCGCATGATCGCGGCGCAGGCGGCGCTGGAGACGAAGATGCTCCTGCGCAACGGCGAGCAGTTGCTGCTCACCGTGGTGATCCCGACCCTGCTGCTGGTCCTGTTCAGTTCCGTCGACATCGTGGACACGGGCGCGGGCCAGGCCGTGGACTTCCTCACCCCCGGCATCCTCGCGCTGGCGGTGATGTCCACCGCCTTCACCGGCCAGGCGATCGCCACGGGCTTCGAGCGCCGCTACGGCGTCCTCAAGCGTCTCGCCTCCTCGCCGCTGCCCCGCTGGGGCCTGATGACGGCGAAGACGGTGTCGGTGCTGGTCACGGAGGTCCTGCAGGTGATCCTGCTGACGGTGATCGCCTTCGCCCTCGGCTGGTCCCCGCACGGCAACCCGCTCGCCGTCGTCCTCCTCCTCGTCCTGGGCACGGCGGCCTTCTCGGGCCTGGGGCTGCTCATGGCGGGCACCCTGAAGGCCGAGGCGACCCTGGCCGCCGCCAACCTGGTCTTCCTGCTGCTGCTCGTGGGCGGCGGGGTGATCGTGCCGCTCGACAAGTTCCCGCAGGGAGCGCAGGACGTGCTGGGCCTGCTGCCGATCTCCGCCCTGTCGGACGGCCTGCGGGACGTGCTGCAGCACGGCGCCGGCATGCCCTGGGGCGACCTGGGGATCCTGGCCGTGTGGGCGGTCGCGGGGCTGGCCGCGGCGGGGACGTTCTTCCGCTGGGAGTGAGGTGTTTTCCGGCCTCTGGGGAACCGATCCACCAACGTCACAGGAGTGACATGCACACGGAGCGGGAAGGGACGCCCCGTGTATGAGTCCGCGGATCCCTCGAGTGTGCGTGCTCTGCAACCGCTTCTCCACGACGTGGTGATGTGCGTCGCCGCGCCGGCCTTCGCCGCCTCGTCCCGTGACGGACAGTTGCGGGGCCTGCGGGCGGAGGGCTACTACGGACATGATCGTCGGCTGCTGCACACGGCATACCTGCTGATCAACGGGCAGGAGCCGGAGCCGATCGGCGTGCAGCCGCTGGGTCCGGACCAGGTCCGTTTCACGGCCGTACGCCGTTTCGCCAGCGATCCCACAGATGATCCCACCGTGATCATCGAGCGGGTGCGTGTCGCCGGTCAGGGTGAGGACATCCTGCTTCGAAACGTCGGCACAGTCACTCGGCGCCTTCATGTGGAGCTGGCGCTCGCGACCGATCTGACGGACATCGCCGATGTGAAGCGGGGGCGTACGGGCCCCGCCGTGCCCTGTGACGTCGACGCCGATGCCTCCGGCCTGGTGTGGGAGACGGAGGCCGGTCGCGCCGCAGCCCGGCCCGTGGGTTCCGACGCGATGCCGGGGATCACGGACGGCCCCGAGGGGGGTACGTTCACCTGGGCCGGCATACAGCTGAGAGCCGGTGAGAGCCGCCGACTCCGGCTGCGGGTGGAAGGCGGCGCGGTTCCAGCGCCGCCCGGGCACCCGGGAGCGGCAAGCGCTCAGACGCCCTGGAGCAGGCCCGCCGTCCGCGGCGACCGGCGTCTCGTCGCGCTGTTGCGCCGAGGCCTCGACGATCTGCGCGCCCTGCGCCTGGCGGACCCTGAGCGCACCCGACCCGACGGCCCGCAGGACCAGTTCATCGCGGCAGGCTGTCCGTGGTACCTGACACTTTTCGGCCGGGACTCCATCTGGTCGGCCCGGATGCTGCTGCCGCTGGGTACAGACCTGGCCCGGGGGACGCTGTGGGCGCTGGCCCGCCGTCAGGGAACGGACTACGACACGTTCCGTGAGGAGGCTCCCGGCCGCATTCTCCACGAACTTCGTCCCGCCGATGCGGAGCACGGCCACGGTCTCCACCTGCCGTCGCGCTACTACGGATCGGTCGACGCGACGCCGCTCTTCGTCACCCTTCTTGTCGAGGCGTGGCATTGGGGCATGGCGAACGCCGACGTGGAGGCGCTGCTGCCTTACGCGGAGAGGGCGATGGACTGGGTGGTGGACGTCAGCACCCGAGATGCCGACGGCCTGCTGCGCTATTACCCGCGCCCCGGCGGCTTGCGCCATCAGTCCTGGAAAGACAGCGAGGACGCCGTCCGTGACGCGGCGGGCCGCCGCATCGAACCGCCCCTCGCTCTGTGCGAGGTACAGGGATACGCCTACCAGGCAGCCGTCGGACTGGCCGAGTTGCTTTCGTCCCGCGGCCGCCACGAGCGTGCGGAGCAATTGCGCACGTGGGCCGAGAACCTTCGCAAACGCTTCTCCGATGCGTTCTGGCTTCCCTCGCCGCACGGTCCGGCGCCGCGATACGTGGCCATCGCCGTTGGTCGGGGGCTGCAGCCGGTCAGCGGGCCGGCGTCCAACATGGGTCAGTTGCTGTCCACCGGCATCCTGGACGCCGACGGTTGTCGTGATGTCGCGGCGTTTTTGGCCTCCCCCGAACTGAACTCCGGCTGGGGCCTGCGTAGCCGCTCCGCGGCACTGCCTGGTTACAACCCGCTGAGCTATCACGGCGGCTCAGTGTGGACACACGACACGGCCATCGCGATACAAGGACTGTGCGCCGCAGGGTGTCATGGAGAGGCACACCTGCTGACCAACGGACTGCTCGACGCGGCGAGCCACTTCGAGTACCGGATGCCGGAACTGTACGGCGGTGATGCGCGAACCCTCGACTCGCCCGCGCCTCTCGCCTACCCGGCCGCCTGCCGCCCCCAGGGCTGGTCCGCGGCATCCGGAGTGGCCGTGCTCGGCGCACTCCTGGGATTGCGCCCGCACGCGCCCGACCGCACCATCCGCATAGATCCCATGCCGGCGCCGCACGAAGACGCCGGCCCGCTGGTCATCGAAGTCGACGGGATACGTCTGGCCGGGCAGTCCTTGAAGATCCATGTGGACCCGACGGAGGGCGTGACGGTCGACTCACTGCCCGATGGCTGGCGCTGCGAACCTCGTCAGCGAGCGGCAGCGCCCAAACTGTCCTCGTAGGCCTCGATCAAGAGGGGCAGACACCTGCTGGACAGGTCGAATTCCGCGATTGCGCGCTTCCTCGCAGCATTGCCGACCGAGCGGCACAGGGCTGGAGCGCGGAGTAACTGGACGAGGCGGTCGGCCAATGCGCCGCTGTCGTCCGGCGGGACGAGAAACCCGGTCGAGCCGTCTTTGCCGACACCCTCCGCCAGACCACCCACGTCTGTGGCGATCACTGGCCGGGCCGAACACATCGCTTCGAGCGCCGCGAGGCCCATGGGTTCTGGGAACTTGGAGGGGCAGATCACGACGCGGGCTCGGCGGTAGAGATCGACCATTCCGTCCACTCCGGCCTGATCGAAGTCCACATGGTCGGCCAGCACCGGCGACTTCCCCCATGTGTCCACTGTCTCCCGAAAACCGATCTTTTCACCGTGGAAATCGATCGAATCCGGTGTATTCATGAGGATCAATCGCGGCCACACCGGAAGATCTTCACGAACAACTTTGGCCATAGCTTCAAGAGCCGTGAGCGCCCCTTTGTCCGGAATGAGGCGTGCCGGGAGAAGAATGATCGCTTCCTCTTTCGGCTCGGGATCGGAAAGTTCCGGAACCTGCAGATACGGCACGGTGTCGATACCCAGGTACATTGACTTTGCACCTTCGATCCCCAGCGCATCGACACAGGCGCCGCGGAGAAACTCCGACACGGCGAAACTGACGTCGAACCCGCCACAGGGCTTCGCGATCGCGACACTTTCCGGGTCCTGCCACATGCTGTGATAGGTGTGCAGGAGTACCAGACCCAGCCGATCGCGCAGTGCGAGCAGCGCTTCCGCCGGCGCCGTTGAGAAATGGTGCAGGTTGTGACCGTGCACCAGGCGGATCTGCCGCCGTCCCAACTCGTCGCCGAACCACTGGCGCAGCGCCTCCCGCTCAGCGACACCGCCCATCACACGCGACAAGTCGAGCCCCGGATGCGACAGCACCTCGACACCGGGCTCCGGAGGGGTCCTGGGGTCAGGCGTTCCCGTGAACACCGTCACCCGATGCCCTTGCCTGGCCAGCAGTCGGGAACAGTTCCACAAGTACGACTCCACGCCGCCCACAGTGGGCGGAAACGCCCAGTGGACGAGCGCGATGTCGAGCGATTTCGGGGTCTTTCGACCGGACTCCTGACCCATTGCCGCCTCCGGGCGCCCTTGCCACCGCGCTCGGGGTGGACGCCCGCTCATACGGCAGTGCTCTGAGAGCCGGGATCCTAATCGACCAACCGGCCCTATGTTCAACCCGTTCAACGAAATAGGTGCTGCCTGGTTGCGCTCTGAAGAAATGGGGGAAAAAGAAGATTCAACGACATTCGCCCTGAACGCGGCGTGCGTCCAGCGCCCGCGTGACAGTGGCGCGACTTCGGGGGAATCGCATGCATCGTTGGGTGAAGAGTGTGTCGGCGGGGGTGGGAGCGGGCGTTGCCACCGGCGTTCCGGTGGCCGTGAAGGCCGCGGACTCGACCGGCGCGTTCCTCTGGTGGCTCGCCACCGGTGTCATGGTCGTCGCCGGGCTGACCGGCGCAATCGCCGCACAGGTCACCTTCGGAAAGGGCAAGGAACTCGAACAGGACTCCACCGCCGAGGCCTTATCGGGTCCACCGCACAACCTGCCCGTCCTCAGCATGTACTTCACCGGGCGCGCAGTGGAGAGCGAGCAGATCGTCCGGGTGCTGCGCGCCCCCGCCCGTGACCGTCACCGCGGCGAACGCCCCGTCCCCCGCGTCTGCGTCCTGTACGGAGCGACCGGTGCAGGCAAGTCACAGTTGGCGGTGGCCTATGCCCGCAAGCAGTTGCACCGGCACTCGTTGACTTGGTGGCTCAATGCCTCGCGGCCGGATGCGTTGCGTGCTGAACTCCTGGAGTTCGCCAAGTGCGTCGGCATCCGGGACCAGGAAAGCAAGAGCGTCGTGCTCATGAATCTCTGGCGCTGGCTGCGCGAGGAACAGGACTGGCTGCTGGTGTACGACGGCTGGCCCGCCTACGACGACTCGCTGCGTACACTGCTGCCCTCCGAGGGTGATGGAGAACTGCTCATCACCACACAGCAGAACCAGGGGTGGAACGACCTGTGCACGGCCCCGATCGAACTGCGGGTCTTCCCCGAGGCGGAGGGCATCGAGTTCCTGCAACGCCGCTTAGGGCTCCGGCCACTGGACACACCCCACGAGGACCACGCCGCACTGACCGCCCTCGGGCGACAGCTCGGGTGGTTACCGCTCGCTCTGGAGCAAGCGGCGGCCTACATCTCACAAGCCGAGATCACCGTGACCGAGTACCTGCGTGACCTTCCTGGCGGCGCCTCTGTCGAAGACACGTTCCGACGGGCCATCGCCCGGATCTCGCGAACCTCCCCTGCCGCGGTGGACCTGCTGCGCCTGTGTACCTTCCTGGCCTCGGAGGACGTCCAGAAGACGACCTTGATGCAGCACCGATCCGTACTGCCCACCCGGCTGCGCGAGGTGATGGCCGACCCGGTCAGCTTCAATCGCGAGGTGCTCCTGCTGGTGGACCACTCGTTGTTGACCCGCAGTGGGGACTGGCGGGACGGATCGGCCGCCTACGGCATGCATCCGCGAGTTCAGACCCTGATCCATGAGGGATTGAGCCTGGCCGAACGCCTGGAGTGGTCTCAGGCCGCAGTGCGGCTCGTGGAGGCAAGCTTCCCCACCACACCGGACCTGCTCGAGTCCCGGCCGAAGTGTGAGCGGATGATGCCCCATGTCGAGGCAGTGATCGACAAGTTGGCCTGGGGCGACGACACTGACGGCGGTCTTGGTGCCTCTCAGGACCCGCAGGCACTGGCACGGCTGCTGCACCGGGTGGGCAAGTATCAGGAGCATCGTTGCGACTGGGTGCGCGCGCTGGACTTCTTCGAGCAGGAAGCCGAACTCCGGGAGATCGGCAACGGAGACACTCTCGCTCGTGCCACCGCCCGCTACGCAGTGGCCCACGAGCACTACCTGCTGGCAGCGCTGGACCACGCCGAACGGGAGTGCCGTACGGCACTGCGTCTGTGCGAGGGACACGAAGAGGAGGCCTACCTGCGCATGACGGCTCAGTGTCAACGACAACTGGGCAGCATCATGCGTGAGCGAAACAGCTTCCCGGAGGCGCTGCAGGCTGTGCAATCGGCCGTGGAGATCTATGAAAGGCAGACCTGGCGCGAGGACAGCCTCGACTGGGCCGCAGCCGAGCAGGAGATCGGCCTGGTCCACCGCAATGCCGGCCAGCTCACCCAGGCTGCCCTGCACTACGAGCGAGCGGAGAAGCGCATCCCCAGCCGAGGAAGTCAGGAACCGCCTGAATACACGCTCTTCCGCGCCGCACTCCGGCGCGACCAGGGGATCGTCGCCCAGGACCGCGGGAATCTGGAGGTGGCCGAGAAGGAACTGGCCATGGCACTGGCTGTGTTCGGGGCGCACCGGGGGCCGGAGGACTTCGAGACGGCACAGATCGCCAAATTCCTGGCCGACGTGCTGCGGCGACGTAGTGAGATGCACCGTGCGCAGGCACGGCGGACTCTGCGACCGTTACGCCGTCTCGAGCTGCGTCGACGCGCCCGCACGGAACTCGAACGCGCCGACCGGATGCTCGAACCGGTCGTAGAGCTGCACAGCAAACGCAGCAGGGCCGAGGAGCACAAGTACGCCGCCTGCCTTAACAAGCTGGGTTCACTGCGACTCGCACAAGGCCGTACGGCCGAGGCACGCGAGGCTCTGGAAACGGCGGGAAAGATCTATGAACGCCGTTACGGCGAGGGGCACTACTACCGGGCCAAGTCACTCGTGCGCCTCGGCCCTGTCCTGCGTGCCGAGGGCGACTGTTACGGCGCGGAACGCGTGCTGCACCAGGCGGAAGAGATCTTCCGGACGGCTCTCGGGGACCACCACCCGGCACTGATAGCGGTCTACGAACACCTGGCCGACTGTGCCATGCAAGCGAGCAACGACGACGAGGCCACGAGGCTCAGGTCGCGAGCCGACCGCATCCGCCAGGCTCTGTGACCCAGTGACCGGAAACACGGCCGTGTCGGCGCCCGGAGACGCACCCTCGTGAAAGCGTGCACAAGCGGCGGCCTACCATGGGTGCCGTGCCAAACGTGACCCCCGCCGACGCCCTCGCGGCCGTGCGCAACCCGCTCGCCTTCATCGCCGCACGCTGGACCCCGGATCCCCGGACGGTCCGGCGGGCGGCCCTCGCCGCGCTCGTCATGTCGGTGGTCATCGTGGTCACCGGCGGCGCGGTGCGCCTGACCGGCTCCGGGCTCGGCTGCCCGACCTGGCCGAAGTGCACCGCCGACTCGCTCACCACGACCAGTGCGATGGGCTTCCACGGCGTGATCGAGTTCGGCAACCGCATGCTGACGTACGTGCTGTGCGCGGCCGTCGGCTGGGCGATCGTCGCCGCCCGCTCGCAGAAGCCGTACCGGCGCGGTCTGACCCGGCTGGGCTGGGCGCAGTTCTGGATCGTGATGGGCAACGCGATCCTCGGCGGTATCGTCGTGCTGGTCGGCCTCAACCCGTACACGGTCGCGGCGCACTTCCTGCTCTCCACCGCCCTGATCGCCGTGGCCGTCGTGATGTGGCAGCGCACCCGCGAGGGCGACGGGGCGCCCCGGCCGCTGGTCGGCAAGCCCGTGCAGCAGATGGTGTGGTTCCTGGTGCTGGCCGCCGTGCTGCTCATCGCGGTCGGCACGGTGGTCACCGGCGCGGGCCCGCACGCCGGTGACTCCCGCGAGGTCGAGCGGATGCCGCTGGACTGGGAGACGGTCAGCAAGCTGCACGCCGTGCTGGCCTGGATCGTGGTCACGCTGACGTTCGCCCTGTGGTTCGTCCTCAAGGCGGTCGACGCCCCCGCGGCCCCCCTCGCCCGCACCCGCGAGCTCTTCCTGATCCTGCTCGGCCAGGGCGTCATCGGGTACGTCCAGTACTTCACCAAGCTCCCCGAGGCCCTGGTCGGCCTGCACATGTTCGGCTCCTGCCTGGTGTGGATCGGCGTCCTGCGGGTGCTGCTGGCGCTGCGCGAGCGGCCGGAGGTGGTGGCCGACCTGCCGGGTCCCTCGGCCGAGATGACGGTCGGCACACGCGCCTAGCTGGGGCCTGTCGTTCGGATCAGCTCGGCATCGCGGGCCCTGGTGCGCACTCCCCCAGAGGGGGACCCCCATCGCGCCGACTCCCTCCTCCGCCTTGCCTCTGCACGCACCAGACCCCGCTCGGGTCGGCCATGACGCACCGTCCCCCGCAGCCGGCCTGGTCCAAACGACAGGCCCTGGCCCGGACCGCTCACTCCAGCCCGTACACCCGCCGGGCGTTCCCCGCCGCCACCAGCCCCGCGACCCGCTGGGCGTCCGTCAGCGACCACGCCCCCTCGGCCACCCAGCGGCCCAGCACCCGTCCGAGCGACTCCCGGAACAGACGGGCGCCCACCACGTGCAGCTCGGGCAGGCCCTGGGCCCCGCTGGAGAAGAGGATCTTGCCGAAGGGCGCCAGCTCCAGGATCTCGGCGAGCACGGTCGCGGCGCGGGCGCCGGTGCGCACCAGGGCGGCGCCCGAGTCGGCGTAGACGTGCGGGAAGGCGCCCGCGAGGTGGGCGGCGTGCCGGTGGTAGGGGTAGCCGTGCAGCAGGACCAGGTCCGTGCCGAGGCCGGCCGTGGCGCGGACGAAGTCGGTGAGCAGCACCGGGTCGGTGCGGTCGATGCGCTGGCCCGGTTCGCCGAGCCCCGCGTGGAGCTGGAGCGGCAGGCCGGAGCCGACCGCGATCCACAGCAGGTGCCGCAGCAGGACGGGGTCGGTCAGCTGGCCGCCGACCCGGCGGCCGGACAGCCAGCGGCCCGCCGCACCCCGCACCTCCCCCGGTCCCGGCGGCTCGGGCGCCAGGGCCAGCCCGTGGCGGGTGCCGGCGACGGAGGTGAAGGCGACCGCGCCCGCGGCGGCGCCGTGCACCGACTCGGCGAGGTTGGCGAGGAAGGACTCGACGGTGCCGGAGGTGTCCGCGACCTGCTCGGCCAGTAACTCCAGGCGGACGATCTCCCGCGCGTCGGCCGCGCTCGTGGAGGCCAGTTCGTCCGGCCCGGTGAGGTCGCCGGGCAGGCCCGTGTCGACCAGATACGTCGTGATGCCGCTGCCGCGCAGGAGTCTGCGGCCCACCTCCAGCACGCCGAGTTCACGACGGCGGGCGAGATAGCGGGCGGGATGGCAGTGCGGTTCCATGCCCAGCAGCGGCGGGCACCAGCGCCGTACGGCGAAACCCGTCTGGGTGTCGAAGAGCGTGGTGCCCGGGGCGGGCGGGCCCTCGGTTCGGGCCAGCTGGGCCTCGAAGGTGCCGAGGCCCAGTTCGGTTCTCAGTACACCGTGGCAGTACTGGTCCACGAGGGACGGCGTTTCGATCATCCGGGATCTCCGTTTACTGGACCGTTGCTCCTTAACAGGTCCTAACGGGTGAACCGGTCATGAGGTGTTGCTGCGACACACCCCGTGCGAAATCGCCGGAAGACGTCAGGCGTTCGCGGGGCCGCCCAGCTGGATCCCCGCCATCCGCGTCCACTCGTACCGCCCGGTGCGCACCTTCGCCGCGAACTCGCCGTCGAAGTCCTCGTGGACGGTGATGCCGGCCTTCTGGAGGGCCTTCTCGGCCAGCTCGTACGAGGGCGCCACCAGGTCGCCCCAGCCGCCGTCCTCACCGACAAGGACGATGCGCGCCCCGCGCTCGCCGATGTGGGCCACCTGCCCCTCGGCTCCGCCGTGCGCCTTGGAGAAGGCGCCGATCCGCTTGGCGAGCCTCGCCACCTTGCGCTCGGCCTTCGCGTCAACCTGCTGCGTGTCTGCCATGGCCAGGATGCTACCGACGAGTAGATCAAACGGCGACGGGCGGGGTGCGTGGCCTTGACCACGCACCCCGCCCGTCGGGTGTCACAGGGGGCGTCAGCGCAGGAAGGGGTCCACCGCGATCGCCACGAACAGCAGCGACACATAGGTGATGGACCAGTGGAACAGGCGCATCTCCTTCAGCTTCGCGCCGGTCGTCTCCGCCTTCGCGCGGGTCTGCAGCGCGTGCGCCTCCCACAGCCACCAGCCGCCCGCCGCCAGGGCGACGAGGGTGTAGAACCAGCCCGTGTAGCCGAGGGGCGTGAGCAGCAGGGAGACGGCCACCATCACCCAGCTGTAGATCACGATCTGCTTGGCGACGACCTTGTTGGAGGCGATGACCGGCAGCATCGGCACGCCCACGCGCGCGTAGTCGTCCTTGACCTTCATCGACAGCGGCCAGTAGTGCGGCGGAGTCCAGAAGAAGATCACCAGGAACAGGACGACCGGGGCCCAGGAGAGGGAGTCGGTGACGGCCGACCAGCCGATCAGCACGGGCATGCAGCCCGCGATGCCGCCCCACACGATGTTCTGCGAGGTACGGCGCTTGAGGATCATCGTGTAGACGACGACGTAGAAGAGGAGCGCGCCGAGGCTGAGCCAGGCCGACAGCCAGTTGACGGTGAGGCCGAACAGCAGCGTGGAGACGACGGCCAGGGTGACGCCGAAGGCCAGGCACTCCCGCGGGCTCACCATGCCGGTGACCAGCGGCCGCTGCGAGGTGCGGTCCATCAGCGCGTCGATGTCGCGGTCGATGTACATGTTCAGCGCGTTGGCGCCGCCCGCCGACAGGTAGCCGCCCACGCAGGTCAGCAGGACCAGCGTCAGGTCCGGCACGCCCTGCTGGGCGAGGAACATCACCGGAACGGTGGTGATGAGCAGGAGCTCGATGATCCGCGGCTTGGTCAGCGCCACGAACGCCTTGACACGGGCCCCGAACGGCCGGTGACGCGGGCTCTCGCTCGCACCGATTACCCCCGCTGGACGGGATTCGACGGCCGTCACGCACACCCCTACAGAGACATCCCAGCGAGCCCCACCCGTGTGAAGCACGGGTAAAGGCTCGCGCGTACCACGCCACTGTAGACGTTGCCCATACCCCGGCCTTCGCGGGGGTGGGCTCGTGTTGGGCGGGGGCCCTGACGGGGGCGGCGAAGGGGCCCGCAGACGGTCGTACGCGAGCTCGATTGAGCAGTCAGATGAGCGGCTGCGTATTCAGTTGCCAAATGCCGTACAGCCCAGTCGGGAGGCGGATGCCACGCAGTCCCGGCACTCTGGGATGACTCGAAAAAATGCACGTTCTTACAGGGGTAGGCTCGACAACGGCCGGTGGGCGTCCAGTGCGCCGGCATTCGACATGCGTGACATGTGGAGAGGAGCCCTGACTCAGGGTGAGCACCAAGCCGACCACCACAGACCTCGAGTGGACCGAGTTGGACCAGCGGGCCGTGGACACCGCCCGCGTCCTGGCCGCCGACGCCGTACAGAAGGTCGGCAACGGCCATCCGGGTACGGCCATGAGCCTGGCGCCCGCCGCCTACACCCTCTTCCAGAAGGTGATGCGGCACGACCCGGCCGACCCGGACTGGGTTGCCCGCGACCGCTTCGTGCTGTCCGCCGGCCATTCGTCCCTGACCCTCTACACGCAGCTCTACCTGGCCGGCTTCGGCCTGGAGCTGGACGACCTGAAGGCCTTCCGGACCTGGGGCTCGAAGACCCCCGGCCACCCGGAGTACGGCCACACCAAGGGCGTCGAGACGACGACCGGCCCGCTGGGCCAGGGTGTCGCCAACGCCGTGGGCATGGCGATGGCCGCCCGCTACGAGCGCGGTCTGTTCGACCCGGAGACCCCGCAGGGCGAGTCCCCCTTCGACCACTTCGTCTACTGCATCGCCGGTGACGGCTGCCTCCAGGAGGGCATCTCCGCCGAGGCGTCCTCGATGGCCGGCCACCAGCGGCTCGGCAACCTGATCCTGCTGTGGGACGACAACCACATCTCGATCGAGGGCGACACCGAGACGGCCGTCTCCGAGGACACCGTCAAGCGCTACGAGGCGTACGGCTGGCACGTGCAGCGGATCGCCCCCAAGCCGGACGGCGACCTCGACCCGCACGCCATCTACAACGCGATCGAGGCCGCGAAGAAGGTCACCGACCGGCCGTCGTTCATCGCGATGCGCTCGATCATCGCCTGGCCCGCCCCG
>NZ_JAMGBF010000195.1 GCF_023516615.1 Streptomyces panaciradicis | reverse complement strand
CGTCGGCCCGGCGGCTGGCCCACGGCGGCTCCGGCTGGCGGTGGGGGACAGCCCCCGGCCGCGCCCAGCGCTCCGGCTCCCGCTCCGGCCGCGGCTCCCGCCCCCGCCCCGGCGGCAGGTGAACCGGCCTACGCCCCGCCCAGCGGCGGACTCGACCCCCGCATGCTCTGGCCGAACATCCTCGAAGCGGTCAAGAACCGCCGCCGCTTCACCTGGATCCTGCTCAGCCAGAACGCCCACGTGGCCGGCTTCGACGGCACCACCCTGCAACTGGGCTTCGTCAACGCCGGCGCCCGCGACAACTTCGTCAGCAGCGGCAGTGAGGACGTCCTGAAGGCCGCTCTGGGCGAGCAGTTCAGCGTCCAGTGGAAGATCGAGGCGGTCGTCGACCCGAGCGGCGGCTCCGGTCCGCCCCCCTCGGGCGGCCCCTCGGCGCCCTCCGGCTTCAACGGCGGAGGCGGCTTCGCGGGCGGAGGCGGCTACGGCGGCGGTGGCGCGGGCGGCTACGGCGGTACCGCCACCGCCCAGCGCCCGGCTCCCGCCCAGTCGGCGCACACCGCTCCCACGTCCCCCGGCGCGTCCTTCTCACCGAGCCCGAACCTCGGCCCGAGCACGGGTTCGGGCCCGTCCCCGGCGGCCCGGCCCTCCGCCCCGGAACCGCCGCCGGTCTCCATCGAGGACGACATCCCCGAGGACGACGACCCCGACCTCAACGAGTCGGCCCTGTCCGGCCGCGAGCTGATCGTGCGAGAGCTGGGGGCGACGGTGGTCGAGGAGTTCACGAACGAGTAGCGGCGGGGGCGGGCGCAACAGGCCCGTCCGGGCCACGGCGCAGGTGTGCCGCCCCGTCCGCACCGGGCTGTCAGGAGCACAGCCCCCGATGGACCCATCCACCCGTCCACCGGCACCCGGGCTGTCCGAAGCGCGGCCCTGCGGGACTAATCCGACCCGTCCCGTAACCCGGGCTGTCCGAAGTCCGACCCGGGGACGGATCCGATCCGTCTCGCACCCCGGGCTGTCCGGACTTGGGCCCCGGCGGACCGACCCGCGCGGATCTCGGCGCCGGCCCACCAATCCAGCCCGTCCGGCGTTTGAGGACGAGGCCCGTTCAGGGCCGAAGGTTCAGGGAGTCGCAGGCCCCGGAACAGCGGCACGGCGCCACCACGCCGCCCCAGCCCCGCGACGGGAACCGCGACACCACGCCAACCCCACCCACCCAGCCACCCCATCCCAACCCACCCCCGCCCCGACTTGGAGGAACCTACAGCCCCCCAACCCCCCACCCCTCGGAACCCCGCACAAAAACCCCGTTAGGCTGACCCCCGTGAAGGTCCTCGTCATCGGTAGCGGTGCCCGCGAACACGCCCTGTGCCACTCCCTCTCCCACGACCCCGACGTCACCGCCCTGCACTGCGCCCCCGGCAACGCCGGTATCGCAGGGGTGGCCGAGTTGCACGAGGTCGACGCCCTCGACGGCGAAGCGGTCTCCGCGCTGGCCGAACGGCTCGGCGCCGACCTCGTCGTCGTGGGCCCGGAGGCCCCGCTCGTCGCCGGGGTCGCCGACGCCGTGCGCGAGGCGGGCATCCCGGTCTTCGGCCCCTCCCGGGAGGCCGCGCGGATCGAGGGCTCCAAGGCCTTCGCGAAGGACGTGATGGCGGGGGCCGGCGTCCCCACGGCCCGCTCCTACGTCTGCACCACCCCGGACGAGGTCGACACGGCCCTCGACGCCTTCGGCGCCCCGTACGTCGTCAAGGACGACGGCCTCGCCGCCGGCAAGGGCGTCGTCGTCACCTCCGACCTCGACACCGCCCGCGCCCACGCCAACTCCTGCGAGCGCGTCGTCATCGAGGAGTTCCTGGACGGCCCCGAGGTCTCCCTCTTCGCCATCACCGACGGCCAGACGGTCGTCCCGCTCCAGCCCGCCCAGGACTTCAAGCGCGCCCTCGACGGCGACGAGGGCCCGAACACCGGCGGCATGGGCGCGTACTCCCCGCTCCCGTGGGCCGACCCGAAGCTGGTCGACGAGGTGCTGCAGACGGTCCTGCAGCCGACCGTCGACGAGATGCGCCGCCGCGGCACCCCCTTCTCCGGCCTTCTCTACGCGGGCCTCGCGATCACCTCCCGCGGTGTCCGGGTCATCGAGTTCAACGCCCGCTTCGGCGACCCGGAGACCCAGGTGGTCCTGGCCCGTCTGAAGACCCCGCTGGCCGGCGTCCTGCTGGCCGCGGCGAACGGCACCCTCGCCGACCTGGAGCCGCTGCGCTGGAGCGACGACGCCGCGGTCACCGTGGTCGTCGCCTCGCACAACTACCCCGGCACCCCGCGCACCGGCGACCCGATCACCGGCCTCGACGAGGTGGCCGCCGAGGACGCCCCGCACGCCTACGTCCTGCACGCCGGCACCCGGCGCGAGGGCGACGCGGTCGTCAGCGCCGGCGGCCGCGTGCTGTCCGTCACGGCGACCGGCAAGGACCTCGCCGAGGCCCGCGAGCGCGCCTACGGGGCCGTCGCCCGCATCCGCCTGGACGGCTCCCAGCACCGCACCGACATCGCGGCCAAGGCGGCGGGCGCCTGACGGCCGTATCGCCCGGATGAACCCCGCAGGCCCCGCGTCCGTCTTCGGATGCGGGGCCTGTGTCGTGCCCCCTGCCGCCGCCGTTCTTCGAATCTGAGTCAAGAACAGGGGCCTGATCGTCGCTTTCCGTCATCCACCTCTGACCAAAGCCATTCCATCGAGTGACCGCTCCCCCATCCGGCTGACGGGGGCCGAGGGCCCAACTAGGGTGCGGCGCAAGCGTTCCGGCACTTGGCCCACCGGCATTGCGATGTCAGTGGCGGGTGCCACAGTGGGGGAGTGACCAAAGCCAGGACAGCTGGACATTCAGGACAGCAGGGGAGGGGGTGAGATACCGGTGGTGACCGGTACCGGCATGGGTGCGGAAGTGGGCGCGCAGGCCGCGCGCTCGAGGGCTCTCGCCGTGCTGCGCATCCGCAGCCGCGCGCTGGCCGTGGCGCTGCTGCCCGCGGCGGTCGCCGTGATCCTGCTCGCCGGCGACTCCACGGGCCATCTCGTGGGCCCGTTCTGGCACGCCGCCCGCTGGGCGGTGACCCCTGTCGCCGTCCTCGTGCTGCTGGCCGCCGGAGTCATCGCCCTGGTCGTCGCCCGGGCCCGCCCGGCCGTGACCCCGACCGTCCCCGTCCCGGAGGGCTCGGCGCCTGATCTGTACCGGATGGTGCGCGACCTCGCCGACCGCCTGGACGTCCCGGCTCCGTCGGCGATAGCGCTCACCCCGGACTGCGACAGCTGGCTGGAGGACCGCACCCATCCTTCGCACGGCCCGCCCGCGCGGGAGGACGGCGACGAGATAGCCGGCGCCCGCTCCGCCCACCGCCGCGCGGCCACGGCCCCCGTCCTGGTCATCGGCTCGCCGTTCCTGTGGTGGATGCGCGTCGGTGAACTGCGCGCGGTCCTCGCCCCGGTCGTCGCGGGTACGGGCCCCTCGGCCCACCCGGACATAGCCGCCGCCCGGCGCTTCGTGCGCGGGCTGGACGCCGCGGTGGCCGTTGCCTCCACCCCTGCGCGCTGTCCGCTGACCCGGGGCGTCTGCGCCGGACTTGGCGCCGTCGCGCGCCTGCTGCTCCGCAGCTGCCGGGAGCACGCGGCGCTGATGGAGCGCGGTGTCGCGGCGGCGGCGGCCGAGCGTGCACAGGCTGTGGACTACGGCCTGCGCATCGTCGCCCAGGAACAGGTGGGCCTGGCCTACGCGGGCTGGGACCGTCTCCTGACCCGGGTGGCGCTGCCCGCCTGGCGGATGGGCCGCTGGCCGTCCCGGCTGGACGCGGGGGTGGTGGCGGCCCTGACGGAGCTGTCCCGCCGTGACCGCCTCGCCGAGGGCTTCGCCTCCCGCCTGGGCGAGCGTCCGGCCTGCGACCTGCTGGAGGAGCCCGGCGCGGTCGACGAGGCCGTCTCCCTCCTCGCCGCCCGGCTCTTCCACGGCGGCCCCGCCGAGACCGGTCCCGACTGGGCCCCGGTGGACTGGCAGGAGTATCCGGAGGAGGTCGTCGACCGCAAATGGCGCACGGACGCCGCCCGCCTCCACCACGTCCTGGACACCCTGGGCGTCACCCGCTCCACGGACCCCGCGGCCCCGGCCCCGGACGGCCCCACCCTGACCCGGATCCTGGCCCACCTCTCGGCACCTCCGAGCCCGGTCCCCATCGCCTCGGATACCGGGCCGGCCGCGCCCGAGCGCCCCGCGCCCGCCGACCTCGGGGACGAGGCCGAGACAGAGGTCGAGAACGAACGCGCGGCCGCCCTCGCCGCGGCCCTGACCGCCCAGCTCGCCCGGGAGGAGGCCGCCTCCGCCCCCCGGCCGACCGCCGCCGACCCCGCCCCCTGGGACGACACGGCACTGCCCCTGTTCCCGCTCCAACCGCCCCGCACGGCCCGCGAGCTGCTCACCGACCATGTCACCGCGATGGTGTGCTGCGCCGCCATGGACACCGCCGGCGGGGCCCCGGGCCTGGACTGGCTGGACGGCCCCACACTCCTGATCGCCGGCGAACGGGCCGCCGACCTGACCCCCCGGGTCCTCAGCCTCGTGGAGGACGGCGACCCCGCCCCCCTGCGGGCCTGGCTGCGGGAGTCCGGCATACGCCCGGAGAAACCCGTGCGGCTCGTCTGACCCCGCCCACCCAGCCGTACCGGAACGAGCTGTTCCACTTTCGGCCAATTCGCAACGAACTGTGACCACCTGCGTGCGTAATGTGATGTGCTGGGACCGATCGGGCACATGGCAAGGGCTTGCGGCACAGGACACGCGACCACGGGGGCACGAGGGAGGGGAGCGATCATGGAATCGGAGCGATCGGACCACATCCGCCGCTGGGAGTCCGGAGCGCTGGCACACGCCGTCACCGATCCCTTCGGCCAGGGCCCCGTCCCCTGGCTGCGCGGCAACGTCACCTACTTCGACGACACCGGCCAGGTCGTCCCCTGGTACCTGGACGGCCAGGCCCACCCCCCGACGCCCGGCACCCACCGGGTCCCGGGTCCCCGGAGCGCCGGCGGCCCGCGCTCCGCCGACGACGTCCACCGCCAGATCAAGGGCTTCATCTCCACCGGCGCGGTCGCCCCGGGGCAGGCCGTCGACTTCCACATCACGGTCGACCCGCCCCAGGAGTTCGCCGTGGACATCTACCGCATCGGCCACTACGGCGGCGACGGTGCGGCCAAGATCACCACCAGCCCCCGCCTCTCCGGCATCGTCCAGCCCCCGCCGCTCACCGCCGACCGCACGGTCTCCTGCCACCACTGGTGGCTGTCGTGGCGGCTGCAGATCCCGAGCCACTGGAGCATCGGGGCGTACGTGGCCGTCCTGACCACCGTCGACGGCTACCGCTCCCACATCCCGTTCACGATCCGCGACAACCACCCCGCCGACCTGCTGCTGCTCCTGCCCGACGTGACCTGGCAGGCGTACAACCTCTACCCGGAGGACGGCCGCACCGGCGCCAGCCTCTACCACGCCTGGGATGAGCACGGCCGGCTCCTCGGCGAGTCCGACGCGGCGACGACCGTCTCCTTCGACCGCCCGTACGCAGGCGCCGGCCTCCCCCTCCACGTGGGCCACGCCTACGACTTCATCCGCTTCGCCGAGCGCTACGGCTACGACCTCGCCTACGCCGACGCCCGCGACCTGCACGCGGGGCACGTCGACCCCACCCGCTACCGGGGCCTGGTCTTCCCCGGGCACGACGAGTACTGGTCGGCGAACATGCGCCGCACCGTCGAGATCGCCCGTGAGAACGGCACGTCCCTGGTCTTCCTCTCCGCGAACACCATGTACTGGCAGGTGGAGTTGGGCCCGTCCCCGTCCGGGGTGCCGGACCGCCTGCTGACCTGCCGAAAACGCAAGGGCCCCGGCAAACCCGTCCTGTGGCGGGAGATCGACCGCCCCGAGCAGCAGGTGGTCGGCATCCAGTACGCGGGCCGGGTCCCCGAGCCCCATCCCCTGATCGTCCGCAACGCCGACCACTGGCTGTGGGAGGCGACCGGCGCGCACGAGGGCGACCCGATCGAGGGGATGGTCGCGGGCGAGGCGGACCGCTACTTCCCGCGCACCCCGCTGCCCGACCACGAGGACCGCATCCTGCTGGCGCACTCCCCGTACACCGACTCCGAGGGCGTCCAGCGCCACCAGGAGACCTCGCTGTACCGCGCCCCCTCCGGCGCCCTGGTGTTCGCGTCGGGGACCTTCGCCTGGTCGCCCGCCCTGGACCGTCCGGGCCACGTCGACCCCCGCGTCCAGCGCGCCACCGCCAACCTCCTGGACCGCATCTGCAAACGTGACTGAGCTCACGTACGCCCACGTCACCGCCCCTTTCGAGCCGACCCCACCCCCTGGGCGATCCCCGGCATACGGGAGAATCGAGCCATAGGACAGAACTACGGGGAGGAACCGTGTCCGGATTCGTAGAAAAGCCCGAGCCGCTCCAGGTTCCGGGCCTGGTTCACCTCCACACCGGCAAGGTGCGCGAGCTCTACCAGAACGAGGCGGGCGACCTCGTGATGGTCGCCAGTGACCGCATTTCCGCCTACGACTGGGTGCTGCCGACGGAAATCACCGACAAGGGCCGGGTGCTGACCCAGCTGTCCCTGTGGTGGTTCGACCAGATCGCCGATCTCATCCCCAACCATGTGCTGAGCACCGAACTGCCGGCCGGCGCCCCCGCCGACTGGGCCGGCCGGACGCTCGTCTGCAAGTCGCTGCGGATGGTCCCGGTGGAGGCCGTCGCCCGCGGCTACCTGACCGGCTCGGGCCTGCTGGAGTACAACGACTCCCGCACGGTCTGCGGGCTGGCGCTGCCCGAGGGTCTGGTCGACGGCAGCGAGCTGCCCGCCCCGATCTTCACCCCGGCCACCAAGGCCGAGGTCGGCGAGCACGACGAGAACGTCTCGTACGAGGAGGTCGCGCGCCGCGTCGGCGCCGACACCGCGGCCGAGCTGCGCCAGGCCACCCTGGCCGTCTACGGGCGCGGCCGGGACATCGCCCGGGACCGCGGCATCATCCTCGCCGACACCAAGTTCGAGTTCGGCTTCGACGGCGACACCCTGGTCCTCGCGGACGAGATCCTCACCCCGGACTCCTCCCGGTTCTGGCCGGCCGACCAGTGGCAGCCGGGCCGCGCGCAGCCGTCGTACGACAAGCAGTTCGTGCGCGACTGGCTGACCTCGCCGGAGTCCGGCTGGGACCGCAAGAGCGAGCAGCCCCCGCCGCCGCTGCCGCAGCAGGTCGTGGACGCGACGCGGGCGAAGTACATCGAGGCGTACGAGCGTCTGACGGGCACGAGCTGGAGCTGAGCCCATGACGAAGGCCCCGGTCGGTGACCGGGGCCTTCGCTGTGGAGCGGACGACGAGGCTCGAACTCGCGACCTCAACCTTGGCAAGGTTGCGCTCTACCAACTGAGCTACGTCCGCAGTGCGCCGTGGCGCGACGCCAACTATACCCAACCTCGCTCCCGTGCGAGCCGCACGGCCGCGTGCCGGTTCTCCGCACCGAGCTTCGAGACGGCCGACGAGAGATAGTTCCGTACGGTTCCCTGCGACAGCGCGGCCCGCTCGGCGATCTCCGCGACGGGCGCCCCGTCGGCGGCCAGTTCCAGCACCTCGGCCTCCCGCGCGGTCAGCGGGGAGTCCCCGGCGGCGATGGCGTCGGCCGCCAACTCGGGGTCGACGTAACGCTGTCCGGAGTGCACGGTCCGGATGATCTCGGCGAGGCGCTGGGCGCTCACCGTCTTGGGGACGAACCCGCGCACCCCCGCCGCGAGGGCCCGCTTGAGATGCCCGGGCCGCCCGTGACCGGTCACGATCAGCACCCGGCAGCCGGGCAGTTCGGCCCGCAGCGATGTGGCGACCTTCACACCGTCGGCGCCCGGCATCTGCAGATCCAGCACGGCCACGTCCGGTTCGTGCGCCCTCGCCATCGCGAGCGCCTCCGGCCCGCTCGCCGCCTCGGCGACGACCAGGAGGTCGTCCTCCAGCCCGAGCAGCGCGGCCAGCGCACCCCGGATCAGATGCTCGTCGTCGGCGAGCAGCAGCCGTACGGGGCCGGTCATGCCGAGACCTCGCGCACCTGCACGGGCACCTCGGCCACCACCCGGAACAGGTCTCCTCCGACCCGGCCGGCCTCCAGGGTCCCGCCCACCGCCGACAGCCGCTCCCGCAGCCCCGCCAGCCCCGAGCCGCCCGCGCCGGAGGGAGCCGAACCCTCCGCGCCCGCGGGAGCCGAGGCCCCGTCGTTCTCCACGGTCAGCACCACACGTCCTTCCTCCACCGTCAGGACGACCGCGCACCGTCTGGTGTCGCCGTGCCGCAGCACGTTCGTCGTCGCCTCGCGCACGACCCAGCCGAGCGCCGACTGCACCTCCGGAGCCAGTTCCGCGGCCGCTCCGCGCACCTCGCACTCGATCCCGGCCGCGCTCAACACGCCTTGCGCACCCGCGAGTTCGATCGCCAGGTCGGCCTTGCGGTATCCCCGTACGACCTCCCGCACCTCCCGCTGCGACTCCTGGGCGATCCGCTGCACCTCGATCATCTGCTCCACCGCCTCCGGCCGTCCGCGCCGCGCCAGCTGAACGGCCAGCTCGCTCTTGAGCGCGATGACGGCCAGGTTCCGCCCCACCACGTCGTGCAGGTCGCGCCCGAACCGCAGCCGCTCCTCGGCGACGGCGAGCCGGGCCTCGACCTCGCGGGCCCGCTCCGCCTCCCACAGCACGGACAGGGTCCAGGCGCCGCAGCGGCAGGCGAGCAGCGAGAAGAGCGCGCCGAAGACGGTCATGACCCCGATCGCGAGAATCCCCGCGGGCTCCTGGTCGAACGCGCCGAAGGCGGCCATCAGTACGACGGCGAGCACGGCGGACCGGCGCAGGAACACCCCGATGGGCGCCACCAGCCCGTACAGCAGCCCGAAGGGCAGCAGCGCGGCGCCGGCGAAGAGCCGGACGGCCACCGGGTCGGCGCCGTCCAGTGAGGCCAGCACCAGGGTCAGGGCCAGTGCCAGGGCGAGCAGGGCGGCGGCGGGGCGCAGTGCGCCGGGCGGGAGGGCGGCCCGGCCCAGGTAGTGGTCGAGCACGGCCCGGGTGCGCCGGTTGGCCTCGACGCACTGCAGGGCGCCGACGAGGAGCAGCAGACCGCCGACGGCGAGCGGCGCCGGCCGCCGGGTCAGTGCGCCCACCAGGGGCAGCCCGAGCCAGGAGACGGAGAACACCCAGGTCGTGACGTACCAGGTGATCACGCTCTGCAGCTCGACCCGCTCGGCCTTGCTCCGCTCCCGCCAGTGGCGCCGCTGCCATCCCCGTATGCGCCCGAGCACCGCTCCCCCGTCCGTCAACGCCGGGGCTCCCACCGGAACCACCGCCGTACAGCAAACACCGCGGCCGCGAGCCAGGCCAGTGCGACCGCCGCGGACGCCAGCGCCTCGGCGGCGCTGAGCCGTCCGGTGAACCCGCCGCTCACCAGCCGGATCGCGGGGGACAGCGGCAGGAGCTCGCACACGGAGGCGAACCGGTCGGGCAGGGTGCCGGCCGGGATCGCGATGCCCGAGCCCAGCATCGACACGAACACCAGGGGCAGCGCCGTGACCTGGGCGCTCTCGACGGTCCGGGTGAAGGAGGCGGTGAGCGCGGCGAGCGCGGCGCACAGCAGCAGACCCGTGAGGACGCCGAGCGCGGTCAGGTACGGCGCCCGTGGTGCCCCCGCGTCGAGGAAGAGCACGCAGCCGAACGTCAGCACCAGTGACTGGGCGAGGCCGAGGCACGCGGCGGGCAGGGCGGTGCCGAGGAGGATCTCGGCGTCGCCGAGTTCCCCGGTCCGCAGCCGTTTGAGGACGAGTTCCTCACGGCGCGCGACGAAGGCGCTCACCAGGCCGGTGTAGACCGAGAACAGGAACGAGAAGCCGATGGCCGCGGTCAGCATCACCGTGCCGGTGTTCAGCCCCGACCGCTGGAGATCCATCCCGTCGAGCGCGGGCCTGACGGTGAACGGCAGCGCCAGCGGCACCAGCAGGGCCGTGGTCACCGCGCTCCGGTTGCGTCCCAGCAGCGTCAGCTCCGCCCGGGCCAGGGCCCGCAGCCGCCGTCCGGCAGGGGCGAGGACGAGCGCGCTCACGCCGCCACCTCCTGCTCCCGGGCGATCCCGAGGAACGCCTCCTCCAGCGAGGCCGACCGCACGTCGAGCCCCGGCAGCTCCACCCGCTCACCCTGCGCCCACACCAGCAGTGCGGTGGCCGCCCGCTGCAGCTCCCGGGTCCGCAGGCGTACGACCCTGCCGTCCAGCTCGTGCCCGCACACCCCCAGCTCGCCGAGGGGTGGCAGGTCGCCCAGGAAGTAGCCGTCGGGCAGCCGGAAGGAGATGCGGGCGGGCTGGGCGGCCGTCACCTCGGCGGGCGTGCCGGTCGTCGCGATGCGTCCCTCGTGCAGGATCGCCAGCCGGTCGGCGAGGCCCTCGGCCTCCTCCAGGTAGTGCGTGGTCAGCAGCACCGTCGTACCCGTCTCGCGCAGTTGCCGCACCAACTCCCAGGTGTCCCGGCGTCCTTCGGCGTCGAGGCCGGTGGTCGGCTCGTCCAGGAACAGCACCTCGGGCTCGCCGAGCAGCGCGAGCGCCAGGTCCAGGCGGCGCCGTTCACCCCCGGACAGCTGTTTCACGCGTACGCCGCTGCGGCCCGCGAGCCCGACCAGCTCCAGCGCCTCGGTCTCCGGCCGCGCCCCGCTCACGCAGCCCGCCCACATCCGCGCGGTCTCGGCGACGGTCAGCTCGGACGGGAACCCGCCCTCCTGGAGCATCACGCCCGTGCGGGGCCGTACGGCGGCCCGCTCCTCGTACGGGTCGTGCCCGAGCACCCGCACCCGGCCCCCGGCCGGCCGCGCGAGCCCCTCCAGCAGTTCCACCGTCGACGTCTTGCCCGCGCCATTGGTGCCGAGCAGAGCGAAGATCTCGCCGCGGTTCACGGAGAAGGTGATCCCGCGCACCGCCTCGAACCCGCCCCCGTACACACGCCGCAGGTCAGTGACCTCAATCACGTGTTCGTTCGTGTCCATGTCCCCAGCGTCCCGGCGCCGGGGAGCGGTCAGCAGTGCGCGCTGTCATCGCTCGGCATGACAAATGTCAGACAGGGAGGGCAGGGAGGGCAGGGCGGGCAGGGATGGCCTTGGGAGACGCGAACATGAAAAAGCCCCTCGGCCGAAGCCGGGGGGCTTGATTCCAGAGCGGACGACGAGGCTCGAACTCGCGACCTCAACCTTGGCAAGGTTGCGCTCTACCAACTGAGCTACGTCCGCATTGCCTCCGACCGGCTCCCACCGATCGGCGCGAGCACCAGCCTACCTGATCCACAACAGTGGTCCGGACCGGTGGTGCAGAGCGGGTGACAGGAATTGCACACTGCGCCTTCCCCCTGGAAGGGGGATGTTCTGCTACTGAACTACACCCGCGTGTACTCCGTGAGGTTCGGCCTTTCGGCCTTGCCCCTCGGCGTGCTCCAGACTCTAGCCGACCAGGAGGGGTGCAGCGCAAGTCGGTTCTCCCGAGGGGCGGCTGACCGGCCGTCGGTCCGGGGCCGGTCCCTGCCCCTACTGGGCCTCGCCGAACGCCTCGTAGACCTTCTTGGGGATGCGCCCGCGGGCCGGGACGTCCATCTTGTTGGCCTGCGCCCAGGCCCGGACGGCGGCGGGGTCGGGGGCGACCTCGGTCTGCCGGTAGGTCTTGCCCGACTTCGACCGCTTGCGGCCGGCCTCCACGTAGGGCTCGAGCGCCTTACGCAGTTTCTCGGCATTGGCTTGATTCAGGTCGATCTCGTACGACTTGCCGTCGAGTCCGAAGGCGATCGTTTCCGCCGCTTCCGAGCCGTCGATGTCGTCAAAGAGAGTGACCACGACCTTCTGCGCCACGAATATCGGTCCCTTCATTCGGCACGTGCCAAATTATTTGTACAGTGCCCGGCAAAGCATTGTGAAGCCCGACTAAATCCTTTGGCGTGTCCGAGCGCAATAGGTACCGGGTGCCGATCCCGGAAATTTTGGTGAACAAGACGCCGCCCGGTCGATCGTGACCGCGGTCACGTAGATTCCTACAAGTCAACGCGCGTAGAAATTTCGTGCGGGTAGTCTGAAGACGCCTGTCGGAGACACCTTCAGGAACCTGCTCAGCACCACACCATCGGGAGTGCCAGTGGCACGCGTCGTAGTCGACGTCATGCTCAAGCCGGAGATCCTCGACCCCCAGGGCCAGGCGGTCCAGCGCGCACTGCCGCGGCTGGGTTTCGAAGGCATCTCCGATGTACGTCAGGGAAAGCGATTCGAACTGGAAGTTGACGGGCCGGTCGACGAGGCCGCGCTCGCCCGCATCCACGATCTCGCCGAATCCTTCCTGGCCAACACCGTGATCGAGAACTTCACCGTGCGGGTCGAGGAAGTCGCGGAGGCCGTGAAGTGACCGCTCGTATTGGCGTCGTCACTTTCCCGGGCAGCCTCGACGACCGGGACACCCAGCGCGCGATCCGCCTCGCGGGCGCCGAACCGGTCGCCCTCTGGCACAAGGACAAGGACCTGCACCAGGTGGACGCGGTCGTCCTCCCCGGTGGTTTCTCCTACGGCGACTATCTGCGGGCCGGCGCCATCTCCCGCTTCTCGCCCGTGATGGAGACGGTCATCGAGCAGGCGAAGGCCGGACTGCCGGTCCTCGGCATCTGCAACGGCTTCCAGATCCTCACCGAGGCCCACCTGCTGCCGGGCGGGATGCTCGGCAACGACCACCTGCACTTCATCTGCCGCGACCAGAAGCTGCGGGTGGAGAACGCGGAGACGGCCTGGACCGTGGACTACGAGGCGGGCCAGGAGATCCACATCCCGCTGAAGAACATGGACGGCCGGTACGTCGCCGACGAGTACACCCTCGACAAGCTCGAGGCCGAGGGCCGCGTCGCCTTCCGCTACGTCGACTTCAACCCCAACGGCTCGCTCCGCGACATCGCGGGCATCACCAACGAGGCCGGCAACGTCGTGGGCCTGATGCCGCACCCCGAGCACGCCACCGAGCCGCTGATCGGCACGGGCCGCACCGACGGCCTCCCCTTCTTCACCTCGATCCTCAAGAAGCTGGTCACCGCATGAGCAGGACGCCTCTGGACACGGTCGAGAACGCGGCCGCGACCCCCGACGTCGAGCTGCCCTGGGCCGAACTCGGCCTGAAGAAGGACGAGTACGAGCGGGTGGTGGAGATCCTCGGCCGCCGCCCGACCGGCGCCGAGCTCGCCATGTACTCCGTCATGTGGTCCGAGCACTGCTCGTACAAGAGCAGCAAGGTCCACCTGCGCCAGTTCGGCGAGAAGGCCCCGCAGTCCGACGCGCTCCTCGTCGGCATCGGCGAGAACGCCGGCGTGGTCGACGTCGGCCAGGGCTACGCGGTCACCTTCAAGGTCGAGTCGCACAACCACCCGTCGTACGTCGAGCCCTACCAGGGCGCGGCCACCGGCGTCGGCGGCATCGTGCGCGACATCATCGCGATGGGCGCCCGCCCGGTCGCGGTCGTGGACCCGCTGCGCTTCGGCGCGGCCGACCACCCCGACACCAAGCGCGTCCTGCCGGGTGTCGTCGCCGGCATCGGCGGCTACGGCAACTGCCTGGGCCTGCCCAACATCGGCGGCGAGGTCGTCTTCGACGCCTGCTACCAGGGCAACCCGCTGGTCAACGCCGGTGCCATCGGCGTCATGCGGCACGAGGACATCCACCTCGCCAAGGCGTCCGGCGCCGGCAACAAGGTCATCCTCTACGGCGCCCGGACCGGCGGCGACGGCATCGGCGGCGCCTCGATCCTGGCCTCCGAGACCTTCGACGACGCCAAGCCGTCGAAGCGCCCGGCCGTCCAGGTCGGCGACCCCTTCCAGGAGAAGCTCCTCATCGAGTGCACCCTGGAGGCGTTCAAGGAGAAGCTGGTCGTCGGCATCCAGGACCTCGGCGCGGCCGGTCTGTCCTGCGCCACCTCCGAGCTCGCCTCCAACGGCTCCGGCGGCATGCGCGTCACCCTGGACGACGTACCGCTGCGCGACTCCACGCTCTCGCCCGAGGAGATCCTCATGAGCGAGTCGCAGGAACGCATGTGCGCGGTCGTGGAGCCGGAGAAGGTCGAGCGCTTCCTGGAGATCTGCGAGAAGTGGGACGTCATCGCCACCGTCATCGGTGAGGTGACCGACGGCGACCGCCTGGAGATCTACTGGCACGGCGGCAAGATCGTCGACGTCGCCCCGCGCACCGTCGCCCACGACGGCCCGGTCTACGAGCGCCCGTACGCCCGCCCGGACTGGCAGGACGCCCTCCAGGCCGACGACGCGAACAAGCTGCCCCGGCCGGCCACGGGCGAGGAGCTGAAGGACCAGGTCCTGAAGCTGGTGGCCTCCCCCAACCAGGCCTCCAAGAAGTGGATCACCTCGCAGTACGACCACTTCGTGCAGGGCAACACGGTGCTGGCCCAGCCCGAGGACTCGGGCATGATCCGCATCGACGAGGAGACCGGCCTCGGCGTCGCCATCGCGACCGACGGCAACGGCCGGTACGCCAAGCTCGACCCGTACACCGGCGCCCAGCTGGCGCTCGCGGAGGCGTACCGCAACGTCGCCACCACCGGCGCCAAGCCGCTCGCCGTCTCCGACTGCCTGAACTTCGGCTCGCCCGAGGACCCGGCCGTCATGTGGCAGTTCGCCGAGGCCATCCGTGGTCTCGCGGACGGCTGCCAGCAGCTCGGCACCCCGGTGACCGGTGGCAACGTCTCGCTCTACAACCAGACGGGCGAGGCCGCCATCCACCCGACCCCCGTGGTCGCGGTCCTCGGTGTGATCGACGACGTCGCCCGCCGCACGCCGGTCGCCTTCCAGGAGGAGGGCCACCTGCTGTACCTCCTCGGCGACACGCGTGAGGAGTTCGGCGGCTCGGCCTGGTCGCAGGTCGTCCACGACCACCTCGGCGGCCTGCCGCCCAAGGTCGACCTGGAGCGGGAGCGGCTGCTCGGCGAGATCCTGATCTCCGCCAGCCGCGACGGCATGATCGACTCGGCGCACGACCTGTCCGACGGCGGCCTGATCCAGGCGGTCGTGGAGTCGGCGCTGCTCGGCGGCAGGGGCGCGCGTCTGGTCGTCCCGGACGGGCTGGACGCCTTCACGTTCTGCTTCTCCGAGTCGGCGGGCCGCGCGGTCGTCGCCGTGCCGCGCTCCGAGGAGGTCCGCTTCAACGACATGTGCGGCGCCCGGGGCCTGCCCGTGACCCGCATCGGTGTCGTCGACGGCGAGTCGGTGGAGCTCCAGGGCGAGTTCGAGCTCTCCCTGGAGGAGCTGCGCCGGGCGCACGAGGAGACCATCCCCGCGCTGCTGAAGTAGGCGCCCGTACGCCGCCGAAGGCCCCGCCCGTGACGAACGGGCGGGGCCTTCGGCCGTGTCCGGGCCCCGCGCCGGCCGCTCTAGGCTGAGCCCATGTCACCGGCCAGGAAACGCGCGCGCACGTACGACTCCGCCAAGATCCGCAAGGCCGTGGCGGCGCAGTTCGACCACGTCCGCGAGGCCGTCGGCACGCTCGGCCCCGAGCAGCTCGCGCTGCCGACCCGGCTCGGCGACTGGTCGGTGCGGGAGCTGGTCGCGCACATCGGCATCTGCGTCGACGTCGTCGCCCGTCTCGCAGAGCGGCCGGAGCCGCCCAGGGCGGAGATCACGGTGCTGGACTGGGCGTTCGGTACCGCCGCGAACGCCTCGCGGCTCTCCGAGGCCGCCCGCGAGATCGCCGGGCGCGACGTCGACGCCGACGCCTCCCTGACCGCCGTCGCCGAGCGGCTGTCCGGCACGCTCGCCGGTACGCCCGACGCCCGTGTCCTCGCCTTTCGCACCGGCGCCCTCACCCTCGCCGACCTGCTGGTCACCCGTACCGTCGAACTCGTCGTCCACACCGACGACCTGAACGCGGCGGTGCCGGGGCTTGAGGTGCCGTACGACCGGCAGGCCCTCGCGGCCTGCACCCGGCTGCTCGCGGACGCCCTCGCCGCGAAGGCGCCGGGCGGCTCCACCGAGGTGCGGGTCCCGCCGTACGCCGTGGTGCAGTGCGTCGAGGGGCCCCGGCACACCCGCGGCACCCCGCCCAACGTCGTCGAGACCGACCCGCTGACCTGGGTCCGGCTGGCGACCGGGCGGCTGGCCTGGACGGACGCGCTCGCGGACGCCAAGGTCAGCGCGAGCGGGGAGCGGGCGGACCTCGGCGGGCTGCTGCCCGTGATGAGCTGAGCCGGAACCGGGCGCGGGTCCCTCCCGTCCCATCCCCATGGACACACAGCGACTCACCCTCGCCGTCCTGACACTGGTGCCGCTCGCGGTGGCGTGCGGCAGCGAGAAGGCGGACGGCGGCAGCGGCTCGGTGGCCGTCGAGCGGCCCGTCACGGGCGTCGACTGGAGCGTCAGGGACATCACCGTGAACGGCACGACCAGCGCCGCGCACGGCGACCCGTACCTCTCCTTCGACGCCAAGACCCACAAGGTGGCCGGCCGGCTCGGCTGCAATCACGTCAACTCGACGGCGACCGTACGCGCCGGGCACATCACGCTCGGCCGACCGATGACCACCCGAATGATGTGCGACGCCTCACTCATGCAGACCGAACGAGCCCTGCTGGGCCTGTTCCATCACACGGTCGGCTACCGAGTCGATCACGACACCCTCACGCTGACCAGCACAAACGGCCTGACGGTCCGGGCCGTCGTCCGAAAGTGATCCACTACTGACCAGTAACCCCAATTCGGACCAGTGGTCGATCTCGCCTACACTCGGAGCCGTGCCACGTGGTGACGGTCGACTCAATCATGATCTGCTCCCCGGTGAGAAAGGCCCCCAGGACGCCTGCGGCGTCTTCGGAGTCTGGGCTCCGGGCGAAGAGGTCGCCAAGCTCACTTACTTCGGGCTCTACGCCCTCCAGCATCGGGGCCAGGAATCCGCGGGTATCGCGGTCAGCAACGGCTCCCAGATCCTCGTCTTCAAGGACATGGGCCTCGTCTCCCAGGTCTTCGACGAGACCTCTCTCGGTTCGCTCCAGGGTCACATCGCGGTCGGACACGCCCGCTACTCGACCACCGGCGCCTCCGTGTGGGAGAACGCCCAGCCGACGTTCCGCGCCACCGCGCAGGGCTCCATCGCGCTCGGCCACAACGGCAACCTGGTCAACACGGCGCAGCTCGCCGAGATGGTCGCCGACCTGCCGAAGAAGGAGGGCGGCCGCGCCCCGCGCGTGGCGGCCACCAACGACACCGACCTCCTGACGGCGCTGCTCGCCGCCCAGGAGGACGCGGACGGCAAGCCGCTGACCATCGAGGAGGCGGCCCACACGGTCCTGCCGAAGGTGCGCGGCGCCTTCTCCCTGGTCTTCATGGACGAGCACACCCTCTACGCCGCCCGCGACCCGCAGGGCATCCGCCCGCTGGTCCTCGGCCGGCTGGAGCGCGGCTGGGTGGTCGCCTCCGAGTCCGCCGCCCTCGACATCTGCGGCGCCAGCTACGTCCGCGAGATCGAGCCGGGCGAGTTCGTCGCCATCGACGAGAACGGCCTGCGCACCTCCCGATTCGCGGACGCGAAGCCCAAGGGCTGTGTCTTCGAGTACGTGTACCTGGCCCGCCCGGACACCGACATCGCCGGCCGCAACGTCTACCTCTCCCGCGTGGAGATGGGCCGCAAGCTGGCGAAGGAGGCTCCGGTCGAGGCCGATCTGGTCATAGCGACCCCGGAGTCCGGAACGCCCGCGGCCATCGGCTACGCGGAAGCCTCCGGCATCCCCTTCGGCGCCGGACTGGTCAAGAACGCCTATGTCGGGCGGACCTTCATCCAGCCCTCGCAGACCATCCGGCAGCTCGGCATCCGCCTGAAGCTGAACCCGCTGAAGGAAGTCATCAAGGGCAAGCGCCTGGTCGTCGTCGACGACTCGATCGTGCGCGGCAACACCCAGCGGGCGCTGGTGCGGATGCTGCGCGAGGCGGGCGCGGCCGAGGTCCACATCCGGATCTCCTCGCCGCCCGTGAAGTGGCCCTGCTTCTTCGGCATCGACTTCGCCACCCGCGCCGAGCTCATCGCCAACGGCATGACGATCGACGAGATCGGCACCTCGCTGGGCGCCGACTCCCTGGCCTACATCTCCATCGACGGCATGATCGAGGCGACCACCATCGCCAAGCCGAACCTCTGCCGCGCCTGCTTCGACGGCGAGTACCCGATGGAGCTCCCCGACCCCGAGCTGCTCGGCAAGCAGCTCCTGGAGACCGAGCTGGCCGCGGGGCCGGCCGCCACGGCCGCGGCCGACGCGATCCGTCGCCCGTAGACCGCCCGTCATACCTGCCGTACGACACGAAAGTTCTCTACTGCCATGTCTGAGACAACTGGTGCCAGCTACGCAGCCGCGGGCGTCGACATCGAAGCGGGCGACCGCGCCGTGGAGCTCATGAAGGAGTGGGTGAAGAAGACGCAGCGCCCCGAGGTCCTCGGCGGCCTCGGCGGCTTCGCCGGCCTCTTCGACGCCTCCGCCCTGAAGAACTACGAGCGGCCCCTGCTCGCCTCCGCCACCGACGGCGTGGGCACGAAGGTGGACATTGCCCGGCAGCTGGGCGTGTACGACACCATCGGCCACGACCTGGTCGCGATGGTCATGGACGACATCGTGGTGTGCGGCGCCGAGCCGCTGTTCATGACCGACTACATCTGCGTCGGCAAGGTCCACCCCGAGCGGGTCGCCGCGATCGTCAAGGGCATTGCGGAAGGCTGTGTGCTGGCCGGGTGCGCCCTGGTGGGCGGCGAGACGGCCGAACACCCGGGTCTGCTGGGCGAGGACGACTTCGACGTCGCCGGCGCCGGTACGGGCGTCGTGGAGGCCGACCGGCTGCTGGGCGCCGATCGCATCCGTACGGGTGACACCGTCATCGCCATGGCGGCCTCCGGGCTTCACTCGAACGGGTACTCGCTCGTCCGGCATGTCCTGCTGGACCGGGCGGGTCTGTCCCTGGAGGCGCGGATCGAGGACCTGGGCCGCACCCTCGGCGAGGAACTGCTGGAGCCGACCAAGATCTACTCGCTGGACTGCCTGGCCCTGACGCGCACCACGGACGTGCACGCCTTCAGCCACGTCACCGGCGGCGGGCTCGCGGCCAACCTGGCCCGGGTGATCCCGGACGGCCTGCACGCGATCGTCGATCGCTCCACCTGGACCCCGGCCCCGATCTTCGACCTCGTCGGGAAGACGGGTCAGGTCGAGCGCCTGGAGCTGGAGAAGACCCTGAACATGGGCGTCGGCATGATCGCGATCGTGCCCGAGGAGTCCACGGACGTGGCGCTCGCCACCCTGGCGGACCGGGGCGTCGAGGCGTGGGTGGCCGGCGAGATCACCGAGCGGGGCGAGCACACCACCGGTGCCGCCCTGGTCGGGGACTACGCGAGCTGATCCGAGGCAGGCAGCACAGAACCCGGTCGGTGACCGAGGTCACCGACCGGGTAAAGGCTCACTGTGCGACGTCAAGCGCCGCGACGCTGCTGTGAAGGGTTGCCGCCCTCGTCCTCGTCGTCGTCGTCCTCATAGAGGTCGGCGTAACGGGAGTACAGGTCGTCGTCGTCCTGCCCATCGTCCTCGAAATGGTCACCGTTGGGTGACTGATTCGATGTCGACGATGCGCCCAGCTCCTCGGCCAGGCGTGAGAGGTCCGTCCCGCCGCTGTTGTACTTCAGCTGGCGGGCGACCTTCGTCTGCTTGGCCTTGGCCCGGCCGCGCCCCATGGCTCGACCCCCTCAACGACGGGGCTCGACGGCCCCAGAGTCTGACACGCGTTCATGATCTGGAACGGACTCTCCGTGGAGAGGCCGGTCCGTAGGGCTTCCACGGTACCTGAGCCCACGCCCATACGGTACGTCGCCCGCAGGGGCAGCGTGTGCCCAGGACCTTCGAGGCGCCCTGTCCTCGCTGGTCAATCGCGATTTTAACCACTTATCGGCGGCCGACCCGCCGACGAACGTGAGAGTTCTCTCTAAGTGCCCGCCGACGGGTACCGGTCAAACGTTCACAGCACGCGTTTCCCGGCGGCCTCGTGCATCCGCTGCTCGGCGATCCGGTCGGCCGCGGCGGCCGGCGGAATCCCGTCCGTCTTCGCACGTGCGAAGATCGCGAGCGTGGTGTCGAAGATCTTCGCCGCCTTCGCCCTGCACCGCTCGAAGTCGAAGCCGTGCAGCTCGTCGGCGACCTGGATGACACCGCCGGCGTTGACCACGTAGTCCGGCGCGTAGAGGATCCCGCGGTCGGCGAGGTCCTTCTCCACGCCCGGGTGGGCGAGCTGGTTGTTGGCCGCCCCGCAGACGATCCTCGCGGTCAGCACGGGCACGGTGTCGTCGTTCAGGGCGCCGCCCAGCGCGCAGGGGGCGTAGATGTCCAGGCCCTCCACGCGGATCAGGGCCTCGGTGTCGGCGACGGCCGTCACGCCCTCGGGATGGGCCGCCAGGATCCGCCCGACCGCCTCCTCGCGGACGTCCGTGATCACGACCTCGGCGCCCTCGTCGCGCAGGTGCCGCACCAGGTGGTGGCCGACCTTGCCGACGCCCGCGATGCCGACCTTGCGGCCGCGCAGCGACGGGTCGCCCCACAGGTGCTGGGCGCTGGCCCGCATGCCCTGGTAGACGCCGTAGGCGGTCAGCACGGAGGAGTCGCCGGCGCCGCCGTTCTCGGGCGAGCGGCCGGTGGTCCAGCGGCACTCGCGGGCGACGACGTCCATGTCGGCGACGTAGGTGCCGACGTCGCAGGCGGTGACGTACCGGCCGCCGAGGGAGGCGACCATCCGCCCGTAGGCGAGCAGCAGCTCCTCGGTCTTGTCGCGCTCCGGGTCGCCGATGATCACGGCCTTGCCGCCGCCGTGGTCGAGACCGGCCATGGCGTTCTTGTACGACATCCCGCGGGCGAGGTTCAGCGCGTCGGCGACGGCCTCCGCCTCGGTCGCGTACGGGTAGAAGCGCGTGCCGCCGAGGGCCGGGCCCAGGGCGGTGGAGTGGATGGCGATGACGGCCTTCAGCCCGCTGGCGCGGTCCTGGCAGAGCACGACTTGCTCATGTCCGCCCTGGTCCGAGTGGAACAGGGTGTGCAGTACATCAGCAGGTGCGCCGGTCACGTCGGTCACTGTGGTGACTCCTGAAGTAAAGAGCGGCGGGTGGTCTGGGCTCCCGTACGGGTGGCGGGGGCCCGTGAGGACGAGAGTAGAGCCTGTGGGGCCCGCCATCCGGGCAGTGTTGAGGATCACTCACTCCCCAGGAGCGCCCGTGCGACGATTTGCATGGATTTCCCGCGGGTTCGTGGCGGGTTCCGCAGGTTTTCCCGGTGGTGGGCGGGGGAGGGAGCAGGCGTGCCCAAGGTGTCCTCGGTGATCGTCCCGTACGCGACGTATCTGCGCGTCTACGAACCGCTGGCCGCCTTCCCCGAGCCCGAGCGCGGCCACTGGGCCCGCTACGCGGACCGCCGCGACCGGCCCTCGTACCAGGACGAACTGCGCCGCTCCCTCGCCGACCTGCTGCCCACCCCGCCCGTCCCGGTGCCGGTGCACGAGAGCAGCGACGCGTTCGTCCTGGACGTGGAGGGCGTGGTGTGCGTGTGCCCGTGGCGCACCCGGCTGCGCGGCTGGCAGGCCCTGCAGGAGCTGGGCGACGAACTGCCCCCACCGGTCCTCGACGCGGTGCTGCCGGAGGTCGTACGACGGCAGGCGACCCAGGACTACGAGCGCTGGCTGGTGCGCAACCCGGACGCGCGGCCCTGGATCCGCACGGGGACCTGGCAGGTGCCGCTGCACTGGTTCGTGCTGGTCGCCGACGAGGAGCGGCGCTTCGACAAGGGCTCCGGGGACATCCCGCCGATGCTGCGCTACCGGACGCCGATGGTGCAGGCCCGGCGGCGCGTGGCACGCGCCCTGCGGGCGCTGAAGGACGCCATCGACGAGGGGCCGCTCATCGACGGTCTGCTGGACGTGGGGCGCTGGCTGGAGGAGTTCCACCCCCGCTCCCTGGTCGAGCTGGACTACGGCGGCCTGGTGCACACCCTGCCGGCCGGTGAGCTGGAGGACGACCACTCGGCGGCCGACGTGGCCGAGGGCATCGAGGCGCTGCGCCGCGGCGACGGCCCGGCCGCCGGCGAGGCGTACGGGCGGCTCGTGGAGCGCTGGCGGTCCGTCAGGGACCGGCGGTCGGCGAACTAGCGCTCCGGCCCGCTTCGCGGGGCCGCGCCGTGCCTTAGGTAACGAACTGGCGTTTGACGAATCGCCCGTTTTGGGGTTTCGTCCTCGCACCGAGGTTACTGAGGTGTCGTCAACATCGGACGTAGGGCTCGATCCGGGCTTATGTGTCGAGGGTGACGGACCGCA
The DNA here is from genome assembly GCF_023516615.1 of Streptomyces panaciradicis. Lineage (GTDB taxonomy): Bacteria > Actinomycetota > Actinomycetes > Streptomycetales > Streptomycetaceae > Streptomyces > Streptomyces panaciradicis. The sequence goes on along the minus strand of NZ_JAMGBF010000195.1, from coordinate 1,555 downwards.
CGTTCCCGGCTCTTGCGTCGCTTGCCCCTCCTCATGCCAAAATAGGACAAGGAGTCCGGGGAGGACTCCGTCCGCATTGCACGCTTTGGGGGGTCTGGTGACTCCTGATCGTCCTGTGACTGATCGTCACAGTGGCGTGACTGTCCGCTATGGCATGGTCCATCGGCTTCCGTCGCTGATGAACACCTGGAGGGCAATTCCATCGGTTTGGCCGACGCGGCTGGACAGATGGTGTAGTTGTAGTGCCGAGGACAAGCCGTTCGTCCTATAACCGACTCGACCCGCGTCCACCATTTCGGGCAACGCGGGTCAAGGTGCAGAATTTAGAGGAAAGAACCGAGAAGGTTCGGTTCTCCCGAGGAGGCCGCTCATGACCGCTCGCACCCCTGATGCCGAGCCGCTGCTGACCCCGGCTGAGGTCGCCACCATGTTCCGCGTCGACCCCAAGACGGTCACGCGGTGGGCGAAGGCCGGAAAGCTCACTTCGATCCGTACGCTCGGCGGGCACCGCCGCTACCGCGAGGCGGAGGTCCGTGCTCTGCTCGCGGGCATCCCCCAGCAGCGCAGCGAGGCCTGACAACTTCATAACAGGGCAAACCGGCAGGTCCCCCAACTGCGCCGAGTTGCCCGAACCCTAGCTACAAGCGACGCGGGTTCTGCCCCAACAGGACCCACGCCCAAGCCCATCGGGACTTTTCGAGCAAGCGACAGGGTGCGTCGTCGATCGCGCTGGACTCCGCCGAGTCCGGCGCGATCTTTTTTGTGCGCGCGGCCCGCTCGCCCGGCCGGCCCTGTGGGCGGGCTTGTCGGAGTCTGGGGAGGGCTGTCGGATCTCCTGTGAGCGGTCCCGGGGCGACCCGCCCAGGGTGGTGCAATTGCACATATTAAATTGACCTGTTGTAGGTGGGGCGTAAGTACCGCGATCTCAGAAACTCATGCGGTGACACCCGTCACACGGCTCACAGCTTGTTGGCGCCGCCGCGCGTGCGCTAATGGGGACCGGCGCTCCAGCTTCCCCCGGGCGTACGGGTGTTGGGCGGTCCGGGCGCTCACGCACCGGCGGGGCTCTCTTCCTCGACCACCTCGTCCGGCGCCTCGGCGGCCGGCGGCACGGAGTCCATGGCCAGCCGCTGGAGGTGGTGGCAGATCGGGCAGTGACGGGTCAGATGACGGTACGACGAGGCGGCCGACAGATGCGCACGGAGCAGAGCTCGCGTCTCATGCCTCACCGAAGCCGCCATGCGCCACCTCCAGGACCCACGGGGAAAGGGCCCTGGTCTCTGGGTACCGACGGATGAAGACGCCGTCAAGACGGCATGGGACGCCGGGGGGTCTGTGGGAACACGGAACCGGAAGTGCAAAAGAGCCCGGATCCGAAGATCCGGGCTCTCGACTGCGGTCCTGACGGGATTTGCTGTAGTCGACTGCGGCTGCGCCGCGGGCGCGGCCTCCACCTCGACAGGGCGGTGAGTTGGCGGGGTATACAGAAGGGCCCGCAACCCCCGTAGGGTGCGGGCCCTTCTCTCTTCACTGCGGTCCTGACGGGATTTGAACC
>NZ_JAMGBF010000194.1 GCF_023516615.1 Streptomyces panaciradicis | reverse complement strand
GTCGCCGCCGTGGCCGGCGGTTTCGCGGGCGCCACGGGCGCCGACGAGGACGACCCCGGGCGGCGCAACGCCCTGACCGCCCTCACGGCCGCCCTGCGCCGACTGGGCATCGCCACCGAGCGGCTCACCATCGGCAGCGACATCGAGGCCGCCTTCGCCTCCGCGCCCGGCGCCCCGGCCGACGGGCTGGCCCTGGTCGCCGGCACGGGCGCGGTCGCGACGCGCATCGCCGACCGCCGCTGCGCGGTCACCGTCGACGGCGACGGCTGGCTTCTCGGCGACGACGGCAGCGGCTTCTGGATCGGCCGCGAGGCGGTGCGGGCCGCGCTGCGGATGGCCGACGGGCGGGGCGGCGGGACGGTGCTGGCGCAAGCGGTGGGACAGGCGCTGGGGCTGCCGGCACGGGTGCTGCCGGGGAGCGGTTCCGTGATCCGTCGCGGCGCCGACGACGACGGCTCGTCCGCCTGTTCCGGGGCGGACGAGCCGTCGAACGCCGCCTGGACGCGGGCCGCGCGCGAGGCCTACCGGGCGCGTCTGCTGCCCGTCGTCATGGCCGAGGCGCCGACCCGGCTCGCGCGGCTGGCTCCGCTGGTGGCCGAGGCGGCCCGGGAGCGGGACCCCCTCGCGCAGGAGATCCTCGACCGGGCGGCCGACCATCTGGCCGACGCCGTGCGGGCGTTGGCGCCACGGCCGGGGGAGCGGCTCGTCGCCACCGGCGGCCTGCTCGGCCCCGACGGCCCGCTGACCGCCCCCCTCAGCACCCGCCTGACCGCCCTCGGCCTCACCCTCGACCGGGTCACCGACGGCTGCGCGGGAGCGGTGTCCCTCGCCCGTCTCTCCCTCTGACCCCGCCGCCAGAGGTCTGCCGCCGCCCTCGAAGCCCGCTCGCCCCCGTCACCTCGTCCGGCGCGACTTCACCGCGTGCTGCGGCGTGATGTGGTCGGTCAGTGCCAGGGAGGCGCTCGCGCGCTGGTAGGAGAGCTGGGCGACGCGGACGTACAGACAGTCGACGATCATCAGGACCGAGTGCCGTCCGCCGATGCTGCCGGTGCGGAAGCTGGTCTCCGAGGTGGCCGAGATCAGCCGGACGTCGGCGGCCCGGGCCAGCGGCGAACGCGGGTCGGTGGTGATGGCGACGGTGGTGGCGCCGCGCTCGTGGGCCATCTCGAACGGCTCCAGGGTCTCGCGGGTCGCGCCGGAGTGCGAGATCCCGATGGCCACGTCGGCCGGGGTGAGCAGCGCCGCGGAGGTCGCCGCCCCGTGCACCTCGGTCCAGCCGCGCACCGCGCAGCCGATGCGGAACAGCCGGGTCTCCGTCTCCTGCGCCACCGCGCCGCTGCCGCCGACGCCGTACACGTCGATGCGGCGGGCCTTGGCCAGCGCCCGGGCCGCGCGCTCCAGCGCGTCCAGGTCGATGCGGTCGACGGTCTGCTGGATCGCGCGCAGGTCCGCGCTGCCGACGATCTGGACGACCTTCTCCAGGCTGTCGTCGGGCGAGATCTCGGAGCTGATCTCGGCGGAACCCCAGTCGGACGCCTCGCCCCGGCCGCGCTCCTGCGCCAGTTCGATCAGCAGGTGCTGGTAGGAGTCGAGGCCGATCGCCCGGCAGAAGCGGGTCACCGTCGCCTGCGAGGTCCCGGTGCGGCGGCCCAGCTCGGCGGCCGAGCAGTGGGTGACGGCGGCGGGGTCCGCCAGGATCAGTTCGCCGACCTTCCGCAGGGAGCCGGCCAGCCGCGGCAGCTCGGTGCGGATCAGTGTGGTGACGTCCGTCGAGGGCATGAGGAGAAGGTATCAGCCACCCGTGAGGGCATGATGTGAATACCAGGACCGGATCAAGGCCCCGATCACGCGGTTCGCGCCGGTTCACGCTGGCTCGTTGCCCGCCGCCGTCGCCGTGTGATTTATTGATTCATAAGTTGGGTAGTGCAGGGTGGTTCAATCCATCAGTGGGGAGTGTCGCGTGTCCGACGAGTCCGTGAGCGCCGAGGGCTTCGCGCGGGAGAGCCTGGCCGTCCTGACGCAGATCACCGCCTCCGGGCGCGAGGAGGTCGCGGGCGCCGCCGGGCTGATCGCCGACTGCGTGCGCTCCGACGGCGTGATCCAGGCCTTCGGCACCGGCCACTCCCAGGCCCTCGTCCTCGAACTCGCCGGACGCGCGGGCGGGTTGGTGCCCACCAACCGCCTGAGCATCGCCGACCTCGTGCTCTACGGCGGCGAGGACCCCGCTGTCCTCGACGACCCGCTCCTGGAGCGCAGGGCGGGAGTGGCCGAGCGGCTGTACGGTCTCGCCGCGCCACGCCCCCAGGACCTGTTCGTGATCATCTCCAACTCGGGCGTCAACAACGTCGTCGTGGAGACGGCGCTGCTCGCCAAGGAGCACGGGCACCCGCTGCTGGCCATCACCTCGCTCAGCCACACCCGGGCCGTCCCGGCCGGACACGCCAGTGGCAGGAAGCTCGCCGACATCGCCGACGTCGTGCTCGACAACCGCGCGCCGCGCGGGGACGCGCTGCTGGAACTGCCCGACGGCGGCTCGGTGTGCGCGCTGTCCACCCTGACCGGTGTGATGCTGGTGCAGATGGCGGTGGCCGAGGCGTCCAGGATGCTGCTCGACGCCGGGGAACGGCCGCCGGTGTACGTCTCGGCCAACGTGCCCGGTGGCTTCGAGGGCAACCTGGAACTGGACAAGCGGTACGCCGGCCGGATCAGGCGCACCGCCGGTTAGCCGGACGAGCCGTCCCTCCCGCCCCTTTGTGGGGGCCTCGCCCCACAAGTGTTCGGTGTTGTGGCGTGGGTCACACCAGGTCTAGGGTGAAAGCGCTTGGAGGCCCCGCCGGGGCGCGCCGATCGGCGGCGCGCGACCGGACCGGCTCCGGGCGAGGGAAGTGATCTCGTTGTCCGTCCCCTGGGACGACATCGGCGGGCTCGTCGATGCCCATGAACGATTCCTGGCCGGTGCGCCCGTCGAAGCGGACGTAAGGGGCCCCGTGCTCGAGTCCTGGAAGCGGTGCCGCTCCGTGGGGCTCGAACCGGACCGGCTCCTCGTCACCTACGCGCCCGACGTGAACATGGACGAGCGGTTCCTGCGGGCGGCCGAGCCGGTCCTGCGGACGCTGACCGCCTCGCTGGCCGACGTGGGCATGGCCGTCGCCCTGTGCGACGCGCGGGGGCGCATGGTGCGGCGGTTCGGCGGCGACCGGCGGCTGCGCGACCGGCTCGACGCGGTCAGCTTCGCCCCCGGCTTCGACGCCTCCGAGTGGGTGGTCGGCACCAACGGCGTCGGCACCGCCCTTGCCGAACGCGGCCCCGTCTACGTCGTCGGCCGCGAGCACTTCGCCGACTGCCTGCAGCCCTTCGCCTGCGCGGGTGCCCCCGTGCGCGATCCGCTCAGCGGGCGCATCGAGGCCGTCCTGGACCTGACCTGTCTGCGGGACGACGGCGACCCCACCATGCTGCGGCTGGTCCGCGAGGCCGCCCGCGACATCGAGGCCCGGATGCTGGAGCAGGCGACGCGGCGCGAACGGGCTCTGCTCGCCGCGTATCGGCGGGCCGGGCCGGAACCGGGCGGCACGGGGCGGCGGGACGAGTGGGGCGACGGGGACGGGGTCGCACTGGGCCGCATCGACCTCGCGTTCCTGCGGGAACGCGCCGAGGAACTGCTCGCTTCCCCGCGCCGGACACTGGACGAGGTCGCGCTGCCGGGCGGCCGGGTGGCCATCCTGCTGCGGCGCCTGGTCCGCGGTGCGGACGGCGAGTTGGGAGTGGCGGTCGAGGCCCGTGTCTCCGGCGGGACGCGGGTGACGGGGCTGGGCGGGACGGTTGCCGCACCGGACCCGGCCACCGGACCGTTGCCGGGTGCGGGTGCGGGTGCGGGTGCGGGTGCGGGTGCGGGTGCGGGTGCGGGTGCGGGTGCTGGTGCTGGTGCCGGTACCGGTGTCCGTGACGGTGCTGGTACCGGTGTCCGTGACGGTACCGGTGCCGGTGTCCGGGACGGGATGCGCGTGCCCAGGGCGCCCGCCGTGTCCGCACGTCTGGTCACCACGGCCGTACCGCCGGCCGTACCGCCCGCTCCCTCCGCCACCGCGGCTCCCGAGACCGTCGGGGACATCCTCGGCGGTGGCGGCAGCCGGCTGCTGCTGGTGGGGGAGCCCGGCGTCGGGCGGCTGGCCGTGCTGGCGCGCCGGCGGCTGGAGCTGCTGCACGAGGCCGGGGTGCGCATCGGCACCACCCTCGACGTGGCGCGCACCGCCGAGGAGCTGACGGAGGTGACCGTCCCCCGGTTCGCCGACTTCGTCGCCGTGGACCTGCCCGACGCGGTGCTGCGGGGCGAGGAACCCGGACCGCTCGGCGCGAAGACCCGGCTGCGCCGGGTGGCCCTGGGCGCCGTGCACGAGGAGTCCCATCTGTGGTCCGTGGGCGACGCCGTCGCGTACGTGGCGTCCACGCCGCAGGCGCGCTGCCTGGAGAGCGGACGGGCCGTGCTGGAACCCGTGCTCTCGGACTCGGGCGGCTGGCGGGCGCAGGACCCCTCAAGGCTGGAGCGGGCGCTCGCGGCCGGCATACACTCCCTGATCACCGTGCCGCTCCGGGCCCGCGGCGCGACCCTCGGCGCGGTCTCCTTCTACCGGTCCGAGAAGCCCGCCCCGTTCGAGGACGACGACCTCTCCCTCGCCCAGGAGCTGACGAGCCGCGCGGCGATCTGCATCGACAACGCCCGCCGCTTCACCCGCGAGCACCACACCGCCCTCACCCTGCAACGCAGCCTGCTGCCCAGGGGGCGGCCTGAGCAGAGCGCCGTCGAGGTCGCCCACCGCTACCTGCCCGCGCAGGCGGGC
>NZ_JAMGBF010000193.1 GCF_023516615.1 Streptomyces panaciradicis | reverse complement strand
AGCACCACACCGCCCTCACCCTGCAACGCAGCCTGCTGCCCAGGGGGCGGCCTGAGCAGAGCGCCGTCGAGGTCGCCCACCGCTACCTGCCCGCGCAGGCGGGCGTGGGCGGCGACTGGTTCGACGTGATCCCGCTGTCCGGCGCCCGGGTGGCGCTGGTCGTCGGGGACGTCGTCGGGCACGGGCTGCACGCGGCCGCCACCATGGGCCGGCTGCGCACCGCCGTGCACAACTTCTGCGCCCTGGACCTGCCGCCCGACGAACTCCTCACCCACCTCGACGACCTCGCCGGGCGCCTGGACCGGGGCGAGGGCGGGGCGGTGGAGGGCGGCCCGGCCGACTCCGGCATCGTCGGGGCGACCTGCCTCTACGCCGTCTACGATCCGGTGTCCCGGCGCTGCACCCTCACCCGCGCCGGGCACCCCCTGCCCGCGGTGGTACGGCCGGACGGCACCGTCGAGTTCGTGGACCTGCCCGCCGGTGCGCCCCTGGGCCTGGGCGGCATGCCCTTCGAGACCGTCGAGCTGGAGCTGGCCGAGGGCAGCCAACTGGTGCTCTACACCGACGGGTTGGTCGAGGACCGGCTCCGCGACATCGACGCCGGACTGGACCGGCTGCGCGCCGTCCTGGCCGTTCCCGAACGGGCCCCGGAGGAGACCTGCGAGGCCGTCCTCGACGCCCTGCTGCCGGCCCGGCCGACGGACGACGTGGCCCTCCTCGTCGCCCGCACCCATGTCCTCGGCCCGGACCGGGTCGCCCAGTGGGACCTGCCCAGCGATCCCGCGGTCGTCTCCCGGGCCCGCACGGCCGCGACCGAACAGCTCACCGCCTGGGGCCTGGACGACCTCGCCTTCACCACCGAACTGGTCGTCAGCGAACTGGTCACCAACGCCATCCGGCACGCCCACGGCCCCGTCCAGCTGCGCCTGTTGCGTGACCGCGCGCTGATCTGCGAGGTCTCCGACGGCTCCGGCACCTCCCCGCGCCTGCGCCGGGCCCGCAACGAGGACGAGGGCGGCCGCGGGCTGTTCCTGGCCGCCCGGCTCACCGAGCGGTGGGGCACCCGGTACACGCCGGAGGGCAAGGTGATCTGGACGGAACAGCCGCTGCCGTGAGCCTCACCAGCCCGTCAGCAGCAGGTGGTTGACGAGCAGCGCCAGCACCGCCTGGGCCGCGAGCCAGACGCGCGGCCGGGGCAGCGCCGCGCACGCCGGAAGCAGCCAGAGCGCGAACGGCAGCCAGATGCGCTCCGTCTCCGCCTTGCTCATCCCGGACAGGTCGGCGACCAGCACGGCGAGGAGCGCGGCGGCCACGAGCGTCCCGAGGGGATCGGCACGCGACACCCACGTGCCCCCGGGGGCATCGGCGCGCGACACCCGCGTACGGCGCAGGCCCGCCACCGTCGCCGGGCCCACGATGAACACCGTGCAGGCCAGGTTGGCCCACACCCAGTAGCCGTACGGCCTTACCCCGCCCGCTCCTTGGTAGTAGCGGGTGACCAACAGGCGGTACGCCTCCCACCAGTCGAAGCCCAGCGCGGTGAACACGGCCGGGACGACCACGAGTCCGGCGAGCAGGAAGAGCAGGGGACGGGCGCGGTGCGTGCCGAGGAGCAGGACGGCCGCCGCGATCAGCGCGAACAGGGTGAGGCCGTAGGACAGATAGGCGGTCAGCCCGAACAGCAGGCCCGAGGCGAAGCCGGCCGCGGCCGGGCGGCGGCCGGTGACCGCCAGCGCCAGGAACGCCACCGCCCAGGCGGCGACCGCGGTGAAGTACCCGTCGGCCGACGTGCCCACCCACACCGCACCCGGCATCAGCACCAGGAACGGCGCGGCACGGCGGGCGCGTTGCTCGTCGGCGAGCACCCGCAGGGTGATCAGGACCGCCACCGCGGCGGTCGTACCGACCGTGATCACGAACGCGCCCGCCCAGCCGCCGCCGCGCAGGCCCGCGTGGTCGAGGAGGACGAAGGTGAGGGTGGCGCCCGGCGGGTGGCCGGCGACATGGGCGGGCCAGTTGGCGGGCGCGTCGATCAGGATGTGGTGGTCGAAGTCCCGCAGCGCGCGCGGGATGTCGTGGAAGCGGTCGATCACCCGCAGGTACTCGTTGCGGGTCGTCAGCTGCTCGGCGACGCCCCGGAACCAGCCGTCGACGAGCGCGAGCGACCACGTCCAGGCCAGGGACGCGCCCCAGCCGGCCAGGAGCAGGGGACGCCAGGGGAGGCGGGCGGCGAGCGCAGGGCCGTAGGCGACGACCGCGGCCGCCACGGCGAGCGCGGCCGGGGTGCCGGGGCCCACATGCGGGTCCCAGGTCGCCAGGAGCGGCGGCCAGCCGACGCGGAGCGAGCCGTCACGGTGCTCGATCGCGGTGCCGATCGTCACCGCCGCCAGGACGAGGAGCGCGGCCGCCGCGACGGCGTACAGATCGCGGCGCAGCGCACGGCGGGAAGGGTGCGGAGGAGGTGGGGACACGCCGACGACGCTAGGGCGCGCGGCGCCGCCCGGAGCGCTGACATGCGCGGACGTCAGAGTTTCGTCATGGTTCGCAGGCCCCTTCCCGGGGGCGCGCGGACCTACGGTCGGGGCATGGAACCGTCGCGTTTCTCTCCCTTCTCCCCCCGCTTCTGGCGCAGCCCGCTGCGGGGCCCCTGGCTCACCTCGGTGCTCGGTGTCGTCCTGCTCGTCGGGATCACCGTGCTGTTCGTGACCGGGCTGCTGTCCTACGCCGCGTACAACCCGGGCCTGTCCCCGGTGAACGACAAGACGCCGGACAAGGGCGTCCTCGGCTTCTACCTCTTCGCCTGGCCGACCCACCCGCACTGGCTGTACCGGCTCACCCAGGGCGTGCACGTCACCCTCGGCATCACCCTGATCCCCGTCCTGCTGGCCAAGCTGTGGTCGGTCGTGCCCAGGCTGTTCACGCTGCCGCCCGCCCGCTCCCTGGCCCACGCCCTGGAACGCCTCTCGCTGCTGCTGCTCGTCGGCGGCGGCCTGTTCGAGTTCGTCACCGGCGTGCTCAACGTCCAGCTGGACTACGTCTTCCCCGGCTCCTTCTACCCGCTGCACTTCTACGGCGCCTGGATCTTCTTCGCCGCGTTCGTCGCCCACGCCGTGCTGAAGACGCCGGCGGCCCTGCGCAATCTGCGGCGGATGCGGGAGGAGCGGGCCGAGCCGGCGGAGGTCGCCGAGGGCGCCGAGCCGACCGGACTGACCGCCCCGGACCCGGACCCGGCGACCGTCTCCCGGCGCGGTGCGCTCGGCCTGGTCGGCGGCGGCTCGCTGCTGCTGTTCGCCACCACGGCCGGGCAGAGCTCCGACGCACTGCGCTGGACGGCGCTCTTCGCCCCGCACGGCCGTCGCGACCCGGGCACCGGACCGGGCGGCTTCCAGATCAACAAGACCGCCGCCTATGCCGGGATCCGCCCCGCGGAGACGGGTGAGGACGCCTGGCGGCTGGTGGTGCGGGGGCGCGGCGGGACCGTCCGGCTCAGCCGGGCCGAGCTGCTCGACCTGCCCCTGCACAGCGCCGCGTTGCCCATCGCCTGTGTCGAGGGCTGGTCGACCTCCGACCAGTGGTGGCGTGGCGTACGGCTGCGGGACCTGGCCGCGCTCGTCGGCCACGACGGCGATCCGCCGGACGTCCTCGTCGAGTCGCTGCAACGGCACGGCGCCTTCCGCCGGGCCGCCCTGCGGGCCAACCAGGTCGCCGACCCCCGCTCCCTGCTCGCCCTGTCCGTCAACGGCGAGGACCTCACCCCCGACCACGGCCACCCGGCGCGGATCATCGTGCCCGCGGCACCCGGTGTGCTCAACACCAAGTGGGTGGCAGAACTGACCTTCGGAGACCTGTGATGCGCCCCAGGATCGTCATCGGCAGCCCGCTCCAACTCCTGCTGCTCGTCTGCTCGTTCGCGCTCGCCGCCTACGCGGGCGTGCGCCTGCTGGACGGCGACTGGTTCGGCGTCGCGCTGTGGGTCGTGGGCGCGGCACTCCTGCACGACCTGGTGCTGCTTCCGCTGTACGCGGCGGCGGACCGCGCGCTGGTCAAGGGCGCCGGAGCGCGCGGGCGGCGGGCGGTGGCCTACGTCCGCGTGCCCGCCGCGCTGTCGCTGCTGCTCCTGCTCGTGTGGTTCCCGCTGATCAGCGGGCAGGTGGCGGGCCGTTACGGGCACGCCACCGCACTGTCCTCGGACGGCTATCCGGCCCGCTGGCTGCTGGTGACCGCCGCGCTGTTCGGCGGCTCGGCGCTGCTGTTCGCGCTGCGGGCGTCGCGCCGGCGCAGGGCGACGAAGCAGCGGCCGCCGGCCGACCACTGATCGACGGCACGCCAGCCCGCGCGCTCCGCGAGCCGCAGCAGGGCCGGCGTGCCGATCCGCGCCCAGGGGAACGGGCTCCCGACGGCCCCCCTGGCGTCGGTGACCCGCACCCGCACCCGCTCGTCGACATCCGCCCCATGCACCGTCTCGGCGATCAGCAGACCGTCGGCGGACAGGAGTTGGGACATCCGGTCGAGCAGCGCGGCCGGCTCGCCGCCGATGCCCACGTTGCCGTCGATCAGCAGCGCGGTGCCCCAGCGGCCCTCGCCGGGCAGGGACTCGAAGACGGAGCGGCGCAGGGCCTGACCGCCGAGGCGGTTCGTGCGCGCGACGGCCGCCGCGCTCACGTCGATGCCGAGCACCGGCCGGCCGAGGGCGCCCAGCGCGGCGACCAGGCGGCCCGGTCCGCAGCCGACGTCCAGCACCGCGCCCTCGCAGCGCCGCAGCACCTGCAGATCGACGGCGTCGGCCTCCGCGCACCACCGCTCCACGTCCAGCGGCAGCAGCCAGCCGTCGGCGCGCCGCAGGAACAGCGGGCCCCGGCCGGTGCGCAGGGCACGGGAGTAGGGGTCGTTGGACCAGCTGCCGGGGTCCGGGGCGGCGCCCGGTCCGGGGGCGGGGGTGTCGGGGCGCGGGACGGTGACACGGGGACCGACGCCGCTGATGCCTGTGCCCGGGGCGGCGGCCGCGGCGGCGGTGTCCGCCGGTCGGGGGCCGGCCGGGCGGGTGCGGGTGCGTCGGGGCGGGGTAGCGGGCTCCGGTGTGCGGCCGATCCGAGCGGTGGCCTCCCGGGCGCCGCTCATCGGCGCACCGCCGCAAGGCGGGCGTGGGCGGCCGCGAAACGTCCGTCCGGTGCCGCCCTCGCGACCGTTTCCGCGTCGTCGGCGGTGTCCACGTCCCGCAGTTCCGGCAGGTCCCGGACGCGCAGGCCGGTGAGGCGGGCGCGCTGGGCGGCGCCGGTGAACGGCGTCGACATCGGCACGCCCCGCAGCAGCCCGGGGTCCGGTGCGGCCAGGCCGAGGGCCCAGAAGCCGCCGTCCGCCGCGGGACCGAAGTACGCGTCGCAGCCGGCGAAGTCGACCGTGAGGAGGGCGGGGGTGACCTGGGGGGTGTCCATGCCGACGAGGAGGGCCGGGCCGTCGCACCGCGCGAAGGCGGCGGCCAGCCGCTCGTCGAGACCGCCCGCGCACTGCCGTACGACCTCGAAGCCGGGCGGCAGCCAGGGGCCGGGCTCGCCCTCCAGGACCAGTACGCGGCGGCGGGCCGGCGTGCGCGCGACCACGTCCAGCGTGTCGGCGAGCGCCGCCTCGGCCAGCCCCGCGGCCTCCTCGGGGGTGAACGGCGGCGTCAGCCTGGTCTTGACCCGGCCGGGGCGGGGCTCCTTGGCGATGACGAGCAGGGTGACCGGGGACGTCACGGGCGGGTTCCTTCCGGTACGCGGGGTGCCACGGGCGGCTCGGACAGCACCCGGCTCATGTCCCGCACCGCCTGCCAGGTGCCGCGCCAGGTGCCGGTCACCTTCGAGGCGCCGGTGCGCGGGAGGTAGGGGACGTCGTACTCGGCGATGCGCCAGCCGGCGTCGGCGGCGCGGACGACCATCTGCAGGGGGTAGCCGCTGCGCCGGTCGGTGAGGTCGAGACCGAGCAGTGCCTCGCGCCGGGCGGCGCGCAGCGGGCCCAGGTCGTGCAGGCGGACGCCGGTACGGCGGCGCAGCAGCCGGGTGACGGCGAGGTTGCCGGCGCGGGCGTGCGCGGGCCAGGTGCCGCGGCGCGCGGGGCGGCGCCTGCCGAGGACCAGGTCGGCCTCGCCCGCGGCGATCCGGCGCACGAAGGGCACCAGGCCGGCGGGGTCGAGGGAGGCGTCGCAGTCGCAGAAGCAGACGACGTCGGCCGTGGCGGCGGCCAGACCCGCGTGGCAGGCGGCCCCGAAGCCCCGGCGTTCCTCGCGCACGACGCTCGCCCCGAGGGCCCGGGCGACGTCGGCCGACCCGTCCGTGGAACCGTTGTCGACCACGAGGGCGCGCCAGCCGGGCGGGATGCGTTCCAGTACCCAGGGGAGGGCCTCGGCCTCGTCGAGACAGGGAAGGACGACGTCCACGGACGTCGTCGGGGGTGCTGCGGAGGATGGACTCGTCACGGCTCTCACCCTACGATCACGAAACGGACAAAAAGGGCGCAGGCTCCTTACGAAACACGGACGTCGACGGGCGTGGAGAGGCGGCGAGTCGCCCGCTGCGGAAGGCCGTTCGCGGGCCGGGGGTTTCTTACGGAAGTCGGACGTCCGGCCGGTGATGGCGCGGCCCGGGGCGCGGGATGCGAGGCTGGCTGCATGGAGCTGCAGCAACACGGGTGGGGCGGGGCCCGGGTCCTCGTCGTCGACGACGACCCCACCGTCGCCGAGGTCGTCACCGGCTATCTCGACCGGGCCGGATACGTCGTCGACCGGGCCGGTGACGGCCCCGACGCCCTCGCCCGGGCCGAGGCCCACTGGCCGGACCTCGTCGTCCTGGACCTGATGCTGCCCGGCATGGACGGCCTGGAGGTGTGCCGGCGCATGCGCGGCCGCGGCCCCGTGCCGGTCATCATGCTCACCGCCCGCGGTGACGAGGACGACCGCATCCTCGGCCTGGAGGTCGGCGCCGACGACTACGTCACCAAGCCCTTCAGCCCCCGCGAACTGGTGCTCCGCGTGGAGTCCGTACTGCGCCGCACCCGCCCCTCCCAGCCCTCCGCCGCCCTGCGCGCGGCCGGCCTCTCGGTCGACCCCTCCGCCCGCCGGGCCCTCAAGGACGGCACCGAACTCGCCCTCACCATCCGCGAGTTCGACCTCCTCGCCTTCTTCCTGCGCAACCCCGGGCGGGTCTTCAGCCGGGAGGACCTGATGCGCGAGGTGTGGGGCTGGGACTTCGGCGACCTCTCGACCGTGACCGTCCATGTGCGGCGGCTGCGCGGCAAGGTGGAGGACGATCCGGCCCGGCCCCGCCTGATCCAGACCGTGTGGGGCGTCGGCTACCGCTTCGACGCCGCGGACCAGGGGGCCTGACCGTGCGCGCCAACCTGCTCATCGCCCTGTTCGCCTTCCTCGGCGCTGCCGTGGCCGGGCTGCTCGGCGCCGGTGTGCTGCTGCTCATCCGGCGCCGCTCCCTCGCCCTGCACCTCGGCGTCGTCGCGGGCGTCGGCGTCACCGCCATGTTCGCGGGCACGCTCGCGGTCGCGCAGGCCATGTTCCTGTCCGGGCACGACCTGAAGGTGGTCACGACCGTCGTCGCGATGGCCGCCGTGGTCTCCCTCGCCACCGCCGTCCTCCTCGGCCGCTGGGTCGCGGCCCGCAGCCGGGCCCTCACGCTCGCCGCCCGGTCCTTCGGCGACGGCGGCGACTTCACCTCACCCGACGGGCCCGCCACCGCCGAACTCGCCGCGCTCAGCCGGGAGTTGGAGGCCACCAGCGCCAAGCTGGCCGAGTCCAGGGACCGCGAGCGCGCCCTGGAGTCCTCGCGGCGCGAGCTGGTCGCCTGGATCTCCCACGACCTGCGCACCCCGCTGGCGGGCCTGCGCGCCATGTCCGAGGCCCTGGAGGACGGCGTCGCCGCCGACCCGCCCCGCTACCTGCGGCAGATGCGCACCGAGGTCGAGCGCCTCAACGACATGGTCGGCGACCTCTTCGAGCTCTCCCGCATCCACGCGGGCGCGCTGGCGCTGAGCCCGAGCCGGATCTCCCTGTACGACCTCGTCGGCGACGCCCTCGCGGGCGCCGACCCGCTCGCCCGCGAGCACGGGGTGCGGCTGGTCGGCGACGGGGTGACGGCCGTGCCGGTCGAGGTGGACGGCAAGGAGATGAGCCGGGTCCTGGGCAACCTGCTGGTCAACGCGATCCGCCGGACGCCGGCCGACGGGACCGTCGCCGTGTCCTCGGAACTGCGCGAGGAGGGCGTCGTACTGTCCGTCACCGATGGCTGCGGCGGCATCCCCGAGGAGGACCTGCCGCGGGTCTTCGACACCGGCTGGCGCGGCACCCACGCCCGGACTCCCCCCGCCGGCGCGGGACTCGGCCTCGCCATCGTCCGCGGCATCGTGGAGGCCCACCAGGGCACGGCCACCGTACGCAACGTCCCCGGCGGCTGCCGCTTCGAGGTGGTGCTGCCCGCCGCCGCTTCCTGATAGACGGGCAACACCACCGGCTCGTGTGGGGCCTCACGCCCCACGAGGCTTCCGCCCCTGGCGGGGCTAGGGCGCCCCCCGCATCCCCGCTCGGGCGAACTCCCTCATGCCCTCCGTGAAGGAGATCTGGGGCTTCCAGCTCAGGTCTGTTCGGAGGCGGGCCGAGTCGGCTGTGATGTGGCGGACGTCGCCCAGGCGGTACTCGCCGGTGACGACCGGGTCGGGGCCGCCGTACGCGGAGGCCAGGGCGCGGGCCATCTCGCCGACCGTGTGCGGTTCGCCGCTGCCGGTGTTGTACGCGGTCAGCGTGCCGTCGGCCGGACCCGCCTCCAGCGCCGCCACGTTGGCCTCGGCCACGTCCCGTACGTGCACGAAGTCCCGCCGCTGGCGCCCGTCCTCGTACACGGTGGGCGCCTCGCCGCGGGCCAGGGCCGAGCGGAAGAAGGAGGCGACCCCGGCGTACGGGGTGTCGCGGGGCATGCCCGGGCCGTAGACGTTGTGGTACCGCAGGGCCACCGCCGTGCCTCCGGTGGCGCGCGCCCAGGCGGCCGCCAGGTGCTCCTGGGCCAGCTTGGTCGTCGCGTACACGTTGCGCGGATCGACCGGAGCGTCCTCGCCGACCAGCCCCGGCACCAGCTCGGCGCCGCACACCGGGCACGGCGGCTCGAAGCGGCCCGCGTCGAGGTCGGCGACGGCACGCGGCCCGGGCCGTACGACGCCGTGCCGCGCGCACTCGTAGCGCCCCTCCCCGTACACCACCATCGAGCCGGCCAGCACCAGCCGCCGTACGCCCGCCTCGGCCATCGCGGTGAGCAGCACCGCCGTGCCGAGGTCGTTGCGGGAGACGTACTCCGCCGCGTCCGAGAAGCCGGTGCCGAGGCCGACCATGGCCGCCTGGTGGCAGACCGCGTCCACGCCGGCGAGGGCGCGCGACAGGGCGTAGGGATCCCGCACGTCGCACGGGGGCTCGGCGCGGGTGTCGTAGACGACGGGCTCGTGCCCGTGGGCTTCCAGCGCCGTCACGACATGGGACCCGATGAACCCGGCACCGCCGGTGACCAGTACACGCATGCGTTCAACGTAGGGCGGCGAGCGGCCCCGGCGGACCGGACGCGGCCGTCACGTCACCGCTCCGTAAGACCTTCCCCGTCCCGCGCGGGCAGCCGCACGGTGAACACCGTCGCCCCCGGCTCGCCGTGCAGCTCGATCGTGCCGCCGTGGGCGCGGACCAGGGAGCTCGCGACCGACAGACCCAGGCCGCTGCCGCCGCGGTCGCGGCTGCGGGCCTTGTCGACGCGGTAGAAGCGGTCGAAGACCCGCTCGCGGTCCTCGGGCGGAATGCCGGGGCCGGCGTCCTCGACCCGGACCACGGCCGTGTCCCCCTCCCGCGCCACCTCCACCGACACCGGCGTCGCGGGCGGGGTGTGCACGGCGGCGTTGGCGAGGAGGTTGTCCAGCACCTGCCGGACGCGGTGCGGGTCCAGACGCAGCTTCAGCGGGCCCGGGCCGGTCCGCACGGTCAGCGGGCGTTCCGGACGGCTCGCCCGGAACGCGGCCGCCGCCTCCTCCACCAGCGCCACCAGGTCCGTGTCCTGCGGCCGCAGCGGCGCGTCCACCTCCGCCGCGTCCAGCCGGGCGAGCAGCAGCAGGTCGTCCAGGAGGACGCCCATCCGGGCCGCCTCGGCGCGCAGCCGGGCCAGATGCCTCTCGCGTTCCTCGGGGGCGTTGGCGGCGGCGTACTGGAACAGGTCCGCGTAGCCCCGTACCGACATCAGGGGCGTGCGCAGCTCGTGCGAGGCGTCCGCGACGAACCGGCGCAGCCGCTGCTCGGCCTCCGCGCGCACCGCCAGCGAGTGGTCGATGTGCTCCAGCATGGTGTTGAAGGCGGTGCGCAGCTCCTCCACCTCCGGGCCGCCGCCCCGCTCGTCCGCGCGCAGCGGCAGCCGGGCCGCCGACTCGGTCAGGTCGTGCGAGGCGATGCCGTGCGCGGTGTGCGCCATGTCGCTCAGCGGGTTCAGCCCGCGGCGCAGCATCCGCCGGCCGAACACCACCAGCGCCGCGAGCGCCAGCCCGAACGCCACCACCTGCACGGTGATCAGCCGCCGTACCGTCGCGTCGATGTCGTCCATCGGCGCCCCGCTGACCAGCACCACCCCGGGCTCGACCTCGCAGGCCCGCAGCCGGTACTCGCCCTGGCCCGCGAGGTGCGCGGTGCGCAGGGTCTCCGTGTGCGAGGTGAGCTGCGCCGCGGCCAGGGACGTGAGGGGCGCGATGTCGGCGGGCAGGTCGCCGCTCTCCTCGGGCTTGCGCAGCACGGCCCGGCCGCCGGAGACGTCGTACACCGCGTAGTACCAGCGGTAGTACTTCTTGCCCGCCAGGGTGCCGTTCTCCGCGATGCTCTTGGACTGGGCGACCTGGGCGAGCCCCAGCTGGTCGTCGAGCTGGTTGGAGAGGTAGTCCCGCATGTACGTGGTCAGGGCCGTGCCGACCACCGCGAACACCACCAGCGCGAGCGCCCCGAGCCCCAGGGCCAGCCGGGTGCCGAGCCGCAGCCGCCGGTACGACCGCAGGAGCCGGCCGATCACTCGGCGGCCCGCCGGACGACGTACCCGAATCCCCGGACCGTGTGGATCAGCGGCTCGCCCGTGTCGTCCAGTTTGCGGCGCAGCCTGCTGACGACCAGCTCGACGACGTTCGAGCGGCCCCCGAAGCCGTACTCCCAGACGTGGTCGAGGATCTGCGCCTTCGTCATCACGGTCGGCGACTTGCGCATCAGGAAGCGCAGCACCTCGTACTCGGTGGGCGTCAGCGTCAGCAGTTTCCCGCCGCGGCGGACCTCCCGGGTGTCCTCGTCCATCGTCAGGTCCGCCACCCGCAGCACCGAGCGCTGGAAGCCGGGACCGGCGCTGCGCCGCAGCACCGTCCGCAGCCGGGCCATCAGCTCCTCCACCGCGAACGGCTTGACCAGGTAGTCGTCCCCGCCGCGGGTCAGCCCCGCCACCCGGTCGGCGACCCCGTCCCGGGCGGTCAGGAACACCACCGGCACCATCGTGCCCGACCGCCGCAGCCGGTCCAGGACGCCGAAGCCGTCCACGTCCGGCAGCATCAGGTCGAGCACGACGATGTCCGGACGGAACGTGCCGGCCAGCCTCAGCGCCTCCTCGCCGGAGTTCGCGGTCACCGCGTCCCAGCCCTCGTAGCGGGCGACGGTCGCGACGAGATCGGCGATGGGCGGGTCGTCGTCGACGACGAGGAGACGTACTTTTTCCACCCGCTCATACTGCGGCACACCACCGGCGCCGCCGTGTCCCGCGGCTCATGACGGGGACATCGATAAGCAGTTGTCAGTCGTCCGACAGGTTTTCGACAGCTCCCGCCAGCGAAGCTCGGGGTATCCGGATCACCGATCAAGGAGTTGCCGTCCCGTGACGACCGTCCAATCACCCCCTGCGCCCCCCACGGCGATACGCCCCAGGGTGGTGGCCCGCACGGGCCTGTACGCCGTGCTGGCCGCGAACGCGGCCGTGGTCGCCTGGTTCTTCGCCCAGGCGGGCTTCGCCTCCAACGCGCTCATCGTCATCGGCCGCCTCGCCGGCCTCTACGGCGCCCTGATCATGGCCTTCCAGCTGGTGCTGGTGGCCCGGCTGCCCTGGCTGGACCGCCGCATCGGCATGGACCGGCTGACCTCCTGGCACCGCTGGACCGGCTTCGCCCTGCTGTGGACGCTCCTCGCGCACGCCGTGTTCATCTCCTTCGGATACGCCGACGGAGCCGGCGTCGGCCCGGTCACCGAACTCGTCGACCTCGCCGAGACCACCGAGGGCGTGCTGCGCGCGGTCGTCGCCCTCGGCCTCCTCCTCGCGGTCGGCGCGGTCTCCGCGCGCTACGCCCGCCGCCGACTCGCCTACGAGACCTGGCACTTCCTCCACCTGTACACCTACGTCGCCGTGGTCCTCGCCTTCACCCACCAGGTCGCGGTCGGTACGACGTTCACCTCGTCGTCCGCCGCGAAGGCGTACTGGTACGGCGTGTGGGCCGTGGCGCTGGGCGCGGTCGCCCTCGGCCGCCTGGTGCTGCCCCTGTGGCGCAACGCCCGCCACCAGTTCCGCGTCTCGGCGGTCGTTCCCGAGTCCGACACCGTCGTCTCGATCCACATCACCGGCAAGGACCTCGACGAACTGCCCGCCCGGGCCGGTCAGTTCTTCCTGTGGCGCTTCCTGACCCGCGACCGCTGGTGGCAGGCCAACCCCTTCTCCCTCTCCGCCGCCCCCGACGGCCGCACCCTGCGCCTGACCGCCAAGGCCGCCGGCGCGGGCAGCGCCGCCCTGCGCCACGTGAAGGTCGGCACCCGCGTCTTCGCCGAGGGCCCCTACGGCGCCTTCACCACCCTGCACCGCACCAGGACCGAGTCGCTGCTCATCGCGGGCGGCGTCGGCGTCACCCCGATCCGGGCCGTCCTGGAGGACATCGAGGGCCACGCGGTCGTCGTCTACCGCGTCGCCTCCGAACGCGACGCCGTCCTCTACGACGAGCTGCGCGACCTCGCGCTCGCCAAGGGCGCCGAACTGCACCTGGTCACCGGGCCGCCGGTCCCCGACAAGCTGGCGCCGGGCGAACTGGCCCGGCTGGTGCCGGACATCGCCGAGCGGGACGTCTTCCTGTGCGGGCCGCCGCCGATGATGAACGCGGTGCTGCGCACCCTGGACGAGCTGGGCGTGCCCAAGCGGCAGGTCCACTTCGAACGCTTCAGCCTGGCCGGATGAGGAAGACGGGAGAGACATCGTGAAGCGAGCCGTACCTGTCGTCGTCCTGAGCATCGCGGGCCTGGTCCCGGTCTGGCGCTACGAACCGTCGGCCGGCGCCCCGGCCTCCACCGCCGCCCCGGCCACGGCACCGTCCGCGTCCGCCTCCTCCGGCACTTCCTCGGGCGCCTCGCCGGGAACCGTCGTCAAGGGGACGACGATCCCGACCGACAAGGGTCCCGTGCAGGTCCAGGTCACCTTCGACGGGGACCGGATCACCGCCGTGCGCATGCTCCAGCAGCCGAACCACCCGCAGACGACGGCCGCCGTGCCGAAGCTGGTCGCGGAGACGCTGAAGGCGCAGAGCGCCGACATCGACACGGTGTCCGGCGCGACGATCACCAGCGACGCCTACAAGGAGTCCCTGCAGGCCGCGATCGACGTGAGAGGCTGATCCGGTGCACCGGGTCGAACACGTCATGGGCTTCCCCGTCTCGCTGCGGGTGGACGACGAGGACGTGCCCGAGCAGGCCGCGGACGCCGTCTTCGCGTGGCTGCGCGAGGTCGACGCCCGGTTCAGCCCCTACCGGCCCGACAGCGAGGTGTGCCGCTACGACCGCGGCGAGCTTCAGCGGCACGAGCTCAGCGACGACCTCGTCGAGGTCCTCGACCTGTGCGAGCACTACCGCCGGGCGACCGGCGGCGCGTTCGACGCACGGCTGCCGGGGCGGGGACTCGACCCCAACGCCGTGGTCAAGGGCTGGTCCGTGCAGCGGGCCGCCGACCTGCTGCGAGCGGCCGGGGCACGGCGGTTCGTGCTGAACGCCGGCGGTGACGTGGTCGCCGCCGGCGGGCCCTGGCGGGTGGGCGTACGGCACCCCGAACACGCCGACAAGCTGTGCACGGTGCTGGAGTTGACCGACGGCGCCGTCGCCACCTCCGCCCGCTACGAGCGCGGCGACCACATCGTCGACGGCCGGACCGGACGCCCGGCGACCGGGCTGCTGAGCCTGACGGTCGTCGCCTCCTCCCTCACCGAGGCGGACTCGGTGGCCACGGCCGCCTTCGCGATGGGCGCCGAGGGCATCGGCTGGGCCGCGTCGCTGCCGGGGTGCGAGGTGTTCGCCGTGGACGCCGGGGGACAGGTGCTGCGCACGGAGGGCTTCCCGGTCGCGCGGGAGGACCCGGCACCCGGATGAACCCGTGAGAGTCGGAGAACGCACAGGTCGACCACGGAGATCCGGCCATGATCCCGCAGAAGTGGCGTAACAAAGGGGGTCTAGACTCGGCTTCCAACGGTCCAGACCCGAAGGGTATTCGGCGTTTTGATACGAATAGATTCAGTCACCAAGCGCTACCCGGACGGCACGGTGGCGGTCGACAACCTGTCGCTGGACATACCCGATCGTGCGATCACGGTCTTCGTCGGACCCTCGGGCTGCGGCAAGACGACGACCCTGCGGATGATCAACCGGATGATCGAGCCGAGCTCCGGCACGATCACCATCGACGGCAAGGACATCACCAAGCAGCCCGTCAACACGCTGCGCCGGTCCATGGGATACGTCATCCAGAACGCCGGTCTCTTCCAGCACCGCACGATCGTCGACAACATCGCCACCGTGCCCCGGCTGCTCGGCTGGGACAAGGCCAGGGCACGTGCCCGGGCGCGCGAGCTGATGGAGCGGGTCGGGCTCGACGCCTCCCTCGCCAAGCGCTACCCCTACCAGCTCTCCGGCGGCCAGCAGCAGCGCGTCGGCGTCGCGCGGGCACTCGCCGCGGACCCGCCGGTCCTGCTCATGGACGAGCCGTTCTCCGCCGTCGACCCGGTGGTGCGCAAGGGCCTGCAGGACGAACTGCTGCGCCTCCAGGACGAGTTGGGCAAGACCATCGTCTTCGTCACGCACGACATCGACGAGGCCGTCAAGATCGGCACCATGGTCGCCGTGATGCGCACCGGCGGCCACCTCGCCCAGTTCGCGCCGCCCGCCGAGCTGTTGTCCGCCCCCGCCGACGGCTTCGTCGAGGACTTCCTCGGCGCCGACCGCGGCATCCGGCGGCTGTCCTTCTTCTCCTCCGCCGGCCTCGACCTGCTGACCGCCCCGGTCGTCGCGGTCGACGCCACCGCCGAGCAGATCGCCGCCCGCGCCTCGAAGGACGTGCCCTACCTCCTCGTCACCGACGTGGACGGCCTGCCCCTCGGCTGGGCCGAGCCGGACCGGCTGACCGCGGGCGCCGTGGACACCTCCCGGCTCCTGCCGTACGGGCGGCCCTTCGTGCACGGCGAGGAGTCCCTGCGCGCCGCCCTCGACGGCGCCGTCCTGTCGCCGACCGGCTGGGCGGTCGCGGTGGACGCCGGCGGCCGGGTCACCGGCGTGGTCTCCCAGCAGGCCGTCGGCGAGGCCATCCGCACCGCGCACGCCGAGGGCCGCAGCGACGAGAAGGTCGCCGGATGAGCGGCGGGCTGTTCGACATCCCGAGCGACCTGCAGAACTCCTACTGGGGTCTGGTCGGACTGCATCTGCGCGAGGCGCTGGTACCGGTCGCCGTCGGACTGGTGGTGGCGCTGCCCATCGCCCAACTCTGCGTGCGGCTGCGCTGGTTGTACCCGCCGGTGCTGTGGGTGACGACGGTCCTCTACGCCATCCCCTCACTCGCGTTCTTCGTCGTGCTGATCGACTACACCGGGCAGACCGAGACGACCGTGATGATCCCGCTCGGCGTCTACAGCCTGGTCGTGTTCGTCCCCGCGATCGTCGACGGGGTGCGCTCCGTGCCGCAGGAGACGCTCGACGCGGCCACCGCGATGGGCCTGGGGCCCGTACGCCGTTATTTCCAGGTCCAGTTGCCCATCGCCGCACCCGCGATCATCGCGGGCCTGCGGATCGCCACGGTCTCCAGCATCTCCCTGGTCTCCGTCGGCATGCTGATCGGCAACCAGGGCGCGCTGGGCAACCTGCTCCACGACGGCCAGATCTACAACCAGTCCCGCCTGATCTGGCTGTCCGTCATCGGTACGGCCGTCCTCGCCGTCGTCGCCGACGCGCTGCTGGTCCTCGTCCGCATCCTGGTGACGCCGTGGATGCCGCGCGGCGGCCGGGCACCCCGTCCCGTGGACGAGCCCGAACCCCTCACGGCCGCCCTGGAGGACGCCACCCGATGAACGTCCTGCACCTCGTCAACGCCTTCTTCAGCGACGGCGCCCACTGGCACGGCTACGACGGCATCCCCACCCGGCTGCGCGAGCACATCCAGTACACGCTGATCGCTCTGGCCATCGCCGCCGCCATCGGGCTGCCGATCGGCCTGCTCACCGGCCACACCGGACGCGGCGGCAACGCCCTCGCGCTGGTCGCCACCGCGGGGCGCGCGCTGCCCAGCTTCGGCCTGCTGGTGCTGATGTTCACGCTGCTGGGACTCGGCCTGACCCCGGTGATGATCCCGCTGGTCGTCCTCGCCGTCCCGCCGATCCTGGTCACCACCTACGAGGCGGTGCGCTCCGTGGACCCCTCTCCGGTGGACGCGGCCCGGGGGATGGGGATGTCGGAGTCCCGCGTCCTGTTCCAGGTCGAACTCCCGGTCGCCCTCCCGCTGATCCTCAGCGGCCTGCGCTCGGCGGCCATCCAGATCGTCTCCACGGCGACGATCGCCGCGTACGTGTCGCTCGGCGGCCTCGGCCGGTACATCGTGGACGGCCTCTACCAGCTCAACTACGAGAAGGTGGTGGGCGGCGCGACCCTGGTGGCCGTGCTGGCGCTGCTGACGCTGGGGTTCTTCGGCCTGGTGGCGCGGCTGACCGTGTCTCCGGGCGTACGGCGCGGCAACTGACCCCGAGGGCCCGGGAGCCGGTGTTCCCGGGCCCGCCGGTCAGCCCCCCGTCCGCTCCAGCGCCAGCTCCAGGACGACGAGCAGCGCGTCGCGCACCGAGCCGCGCTCGCGGGCGTCGAACACGATGAGCGGGACGCGTTCGGCGACGTCGAGCGCCCAGCGCACCTCCTCCAGGGTGTGCTCGACCTTGCCGTCGAAGGCGTTGACGGCGACCGCGAACGGGATCTGCCGGTGCTCGAAGTAGTCGACGGCGGCGTAGCAGTCGTCGAGGCGGCGGGTGTCGACGATGACGAGGCCGCCGACGGCGCCCTCGACGATGTCGTCCCACATGAAGCCGAACCGCTCCTGGCCGGGCGTGCCGAACAGGTACAGCTTCAGGGTCGGGTCGATGGTGATGCAGCCGAAGTCCATCGCCACGGTGGTGGTGGTCTTGCTCGGGGTGTGGCTGAGGTCGTCCACGCCCGCCGCGACCTCCGTGATGGCGGCCTCGGTGGTCAGCGGCTCGATCTCGGAGATGGAGCCCACGGCGGTGGTCTTGCCCACGCCGAAGCCGCCCGCGATCACCATCTTGACCGGCAGCGGCGGTCGTACGGCGGCCACCGGAGCGGTCGCGACGGGGGCGGCCGGTTCAGTCGGAGTCACGGAGTACCCCTCGGGAGTCGGGGATGGCACGCAGGGCGTCGATGACCCTGCGCAGGACGGTGGCGTCGTGGATGATGCCGGTGTCGGGGACGTGCACCACCAGGAGACCGGCGGCGCGCAGGTCCTCGGCGAGCACCCGTACGACGTTGAGGTGCAGCCTGAGCCGGGCCGCGAGTTCCGCGACGGACTGCGGCTGCCGGCAGGCGGCGACGATGTCGTGCTGCTCGAAGGTCAGGTCGTCGAGTTCGGCGAGACCCTCGGCGGTGGCCACCACCTGGGTCTCCACCGGTACCGGCCGGCCGGACGCGGTGGGCGCGACCCGGCCGGCGGTGACCAGGAACGGCCGTACGGCGGGGGCGGGACCGACCGGTTCCGGGCCGTCCGGCGGTGGGGAGCCGTCCGGCATGGGGTGTCTTCTTCCTCCTCGACCGTGCCCTCGGCCGAGGGCTTCGCGACGGCGACCGGTCAGCGCGCGGACGCGGCGCCGACGCTGTTCTTGAGCTGGAGCACGAGCTGGGGGCTGAGCGCGCTGCCGGCCCGGTTGGCGAACAGCGTCATCTCGTAGGCGATGTTGCCGAGTTTGGCCTCCTTGTCGGTGACGACGCCGAGGACGGCGCCGCTGCCGATCGCGGAGACCAGGACATGGCCGCCCTCCAGGTCGATGATGACCTTGTTGAGGCCGCCCAGGCCGTAGTTGCCGGAGGCGCCGGCGGCCAGGGACGTGATGCCGGAGACGATCGCGGCCAGCCGCTCGGAGTCGGCGTGCTCGCGCAGTTCGGACACGGCGATGAGCAGTCCGTCGGACGACACCGCGATGGCGTCGACGACGCCGGCGGTCTCCGTCGCGAATCGGTTGAGCAGCCAGGTGAAGTCGGCTGCGGCGGCCTGCAGTTCGGCCGGCGTGGTGGCTCCCGCGGGGGGAGTGTCACCTGTCGACGTACTCACTGCTCGGCTCCTTCCGGGAGGTGGTTCTGGTGGTGCGGGTCGGTGGTCGGACGCGCGGCGGGTCCGCCGGGGCGGTCGCCGTCGTCCGGGGCGAGACTGTCGCGGTTGGCGCGTTCCACGGCCGCCTCGAACTCGTCGAGAGCGTCGCGGACGGCTGCCGCGTCGGCGGGGCGGGCGGGTTGCCGGGCCGCGTACTGGGCGGCGGCGTCGACGGTCGTGCGCAGGGTGGCGCCGCGGACGCGGCGGCGCAGAGGCCGGGGGCCGTCGCCGGCCGACCGGTCGGACAGCGCTGTCTCGTCCGGCCCGACCTCGACAGACGATACCGTCCGCGCGGCCTCGCCCGAGCGGGCGGGGACGGCGTCATCGGGACGGGTGTGGACCACGCCGGCCTCCGCCTCCCCACGGGCCCGCGGCACGAACGGCCTTTCGTCGGGGCCCGGCGAGCCCGTACCCCGGGCAGGGGGACCCGACGCGGGAGTCCGGTCGGCACCGGGCCCGGTCTCGGACGCCGTGTCCACCGTCCGGCTCCGCGCGGTGTCGGCGGAAGCCGTGGGAGCGGCCGGGTCCGCGGCGGGCAGGGGCGCGGGGGCCGGGTCCGCGGTGGCGTCCTGCCGCGCGGTGGCCTCGGCGGGCGCCTGGTCCGCGAGGTCCGGGTCCCGGCGGGGGAC
>NZ_JAMGBF010000192.1 GCF_023516615.1 Streptomyces panaciradicis | reverse complement strand
GCCCGGATACGCGCAGCCGCAGGCGCCGCAGGCCCCCGCCCCGCCGCCCGGCTACGGTCAGCCGCCCGGCTACGGCCAGCCGACCCCGCCGCCCGGCTACGGCCAGCAGCCGCCCTTCGGCCAGGTCCCCGGCCAGCAGGCCGGCGGCTACGGCGTCCCGCAGGGCGCTCCCCAGGGGGGCGCCGGTGTGTCCGCCGCGCTGTCGGTGTTCAAGGAGACGCCCACCGGTCAGCGCTGGACGCAGCAGAACAAGAAGCTCATCCGGGTCGACCTCGGCATGGGCGGCCAGCCCGTGCTCGCCCGCCAGGGCAGCATGGTGCTCTACCAGGGCAAGGTCGACTTCAGCTACAAGGGCGCCGGCTTCGCGGGCCGCATCGTGGGCAACGCCACCGGCCAGGAGATGCAGCTGATGCGCTGCACCGGCCAGGGCCAGGTGTTCCTCGCCGAGAACGCCACGCATCTGCACCCCATCGAGCTCCAGGGCGACGCGATCTGCGTCTCCGCCGAGAACGTCCTCGCCTTCGACGAGACCCTGCAGTACGAGGTCCGGCGCATCGAGGGGCACGGCATCCCCGGGGGCGCGCTGTTCACGATGCAGTTCCAGGGGACCGGCACCCTCGTCGTGAAGACGCACGGCACGCCGGTGGTGCTGCCCGTCACGCCCACGACGTTCGCCGACGCCAACGCGGTGGTCGCCTGGTCGGCCGCCTCCCAGGTGATCGTCTCCAGCCAGGTCCGGATGCGCCGCAACGCCTACCCGGGCGACACCGGCGAGAGCGTGAACCTGCAGTTCCGGGGCGCCCCCGGCAACTTCATCGTCGTCCAGCCGTACGAGGTCTGAGGGAGCCCGTCATGAACCAGCCGCTCGCGGGCTTCGCCCCCGCACCCGTCACCGCCCGCATGGAGAACCACGGCGAGCACATGCTCAAGGTCGCCATGCAGAGCGGGCAGGACCTCCTCGCGCGCGTGGGCTCGATGATCGCCTACGAGGGCTTCATCCAGTACGAGCCCAACCCGCCGGCCGTGCGCCAGATCGCCCGCGACTGGATCACCGGCGAGGGCGCGCCCCTGATGAAGTGCTCCGGCGACGGACTGCTCTACCTCGCCGACTACGGCGCGAACGTCGTCGTCATCAACCTCAACGGCGACGGCATCTCCGTCAACGCCACCAACCTGCTCGCCTTCGACGCCCACCTCACCTGGGGTGTCGAGCGGGTCAAGGGGCTGGCGAAGTTCGCCGGACAGGGCCTGTGGAACACGAAGATCTCCGGGCAGGGCTGGGTCGCGCTGACCTCCCGGGGCACGCCGATCGTCGTGGACTGCGGCGGTGGCGAGGACGAGACGTACGTCGACCCGGACGCCCTCGTCGCCTGGTCCCCGAACCTCAAGGTGAAGGGCAAGCGCAGCTTCAAGGCGCAGTCGCTGATCGGCCGCGGCAGCGGCGAGGCCTACCAGATGGGCTTCTCCGGTCAGGGCATCGTCGTCGTCCAGCCCAGCGAGGACAGCACCGACCGCCTGCGGTTCCGGGGCTGAGGGGGAGCCAGAAACGCCATGCAGAGTTCGCTTTTCGCCCACAACGACTCCCAGTCCCAGGAGCGCTACAGCCTGCAGAACAAGCAGCTGCTGCGCGTCAGCCTGCAGGGCCACGACGACATCCTGGCCCGCAAGGGCACGATGGTCGCCTACCAGGGGCTCGTCGAGTTCGACGCCGAGTACCAGAGCAACAACCAGGCACGCGCGCGTGCCTACACCGGCGAGGGCCTGAGCCTGATGCGCTGCCACGGGCAGGGCACGGTGTACTTCGCCAACCTCGCCCAG
Organism: Streptomyces panaciradicis; assembly: GCF_023516615.1. Taxonomy (GTDB): domain Bacteria; phylum Actinomycetota; class Actinomycetes; order Streptomycetales; family Streptomycetaceae; genus Streptomyces; species Streptomyces panaciradicis. Next base: position 20,080 of record NZ_JAMGBF010000192.1, on the reverse strand, counting down.
CACATCCATGTGGTGGACGTGGACCAGGACGGCCTGACCGTCGACAGCAGCTACGTGCTCGCGATGGACTCCTCGCTGCACCACGAGGTCATCGCCGTCGACAGCCTCTACGGCATCTCCGGCTCCGGGAAGTACCAGCTGAACATCACCGGCCGCGGCAAGGTCGCGCTGATGACCTCGGGCGCGCCGCTGATGATGCAGGTCACCCCCGACAAGTACGTCAACTGCGACGCCGACGCGATCGTCGCCTGGTCCACCGGCCTGCGGGTGCAGATGCAGGCCCAGACGCACTCCTCCGGGGTGTGGCGCCGCCGCGGCAACACCGGTGAGGGCTGGGAGCTCAGCTTCATGGGCAGCGGCTTCGCGCTGGTCCAGCCGAGTGAACTGCTGCCGCCGCAGAACGCCCAGATCGGCCAGGGCCTCGCCGCGCAGTACGGCATGGGCCAGCAGGGGGTGCGGGCCCAGAACCAGGGCAACGTCTGGAGCTAGAACCGGTCAGGGGTGATCGCCGAGGGTGGTCACCCCTCACCCGTTCAGAGCCTGGCGCGGGTCCCTTCCAGCAGTCGTACGACCGACTCGTCGGCCACGTCCGCCACCTCGTGGTAGCCGAACCAGCGCAGGTCGAGGGACTCGTCGCTGATCTCCTGGACCGCGCCCGGGGGCGCCAGGACGGCGTACTGCACGTCGAGGTGCCAGTGGCAGGGGGCCGGGATCGGGTGCCGGTCGAGCCGGACCGGGCCGCCCGGCAGCAGCGCGAGCCCTGCGATGCCCGACTCCTCGGCGGCCTCGCGCAGCGCCGCCGCCTCCAGCGAGGCGTCCCCGGGCTCGCAGTGCCCGCCCATCTGCAGCCACATCCGCAGCTTCCGGTGCAGGGTGAGCAGCACGCGCCCCCGCGAGGGGTCGATCACCAGGGCGCTCGCCGTGAGGTGGCCGGACCCGCAGGACTTCCACATGCCGTCCGGGTGGGCCGCCAGATGGTCGAGGTAGGCCTGGCGCAGCTCTTCCTGGCCCTCGTACCCCTTCAGGACGAGGACCGCGTCGTCGTACAGGCTCACTCGGTGTCGTCGCCCTTGTCGTCGTCCTTCTTGCGCAGGTCGGGCTTGTCCGCCGCCTCGCCCAGCATCTTGTCCAGCTCGGAGAAGTCCAGCTGCTCGCGGTGCACGAAGCCGTCCGGGTCGTCCAGGTCGGAGGCCGTGGGCAGCATGTCCGGGTGGGACCAGAGGGCGTCGCGGCCGTCGGTGCCGCGCGCGTCGGTGAGCGAGGCCCACAGGCGGGAGGCGTCGCGCAGGCGGCGCGGGCGCAGCTCCAGGCCGATCAGCGTGGCGAACGTCTGCTCCGCCGGGCCGCCCGAGGCGCGGCGGCGGCGCAGGGTCTCGCGCAGCGCGTCGGCGGACGACAGGCGCGGCTTCGCGGCCGCGTGCACCACCGCGTCCACCCAGCCCTCGACGAGCGCCAGAGCGGTCTCCAGACGGGCCAGGGCCGCCTTCTGCTCGGGCGTGTCCTCCGGCTGGAACATGCCCTGCTGGAGGGCGTCCTGCAGCTGCTCGGGGTTCTGCGGGTCGAACTGGCCGACGACGTCCTCCAGCTTGGCGGTGTCGACCTTGATCCCGCGGGCGTAGCCGTCGACCGCGCCGTACAGGTGCGAGCGCAGCCACGGCACGTGCGCGAAGAGGCGCTGGTGGGCGGCCTCGCGCAGGGCCAGGTACAGCCGCACCTCCTCCTTCGGCACGCCCAGGTCCTTGCCGAAGGTCTCGATGTTCACCGGCAGCAGCGCCGCCTTGCCGGCCGGGCTCAGCGGCAGGCCGATGTCGGTGGAGCCGACGACCTCGCCCGCGAGCACGCCCACGGCCTGCCCGATCTGCGTGCCGAACATGGCGCCGCCCATCGAGCGCATCATGCCGATCAGCGGGCCCGCCATGGCCTGCATCTCCTCCGGCAGGACGTCGCCCATCGCGGTGCCGACACGCTCGGCGACCGGGTCGACGAGCTCCTGCCACGCGGGCAGGGTCGCCTCCACCCACTCCGCGCGCGACCACGCCACGGCGGTGCCGGCGCCGGACGGCAGGGACGTCACGTCGTCCAGCCACAGGTCGGCCAGGCGGACGGCCTCCTGGACGGCGTTGCGCTCGGCGGGGCCCACGCTCGCGTCCTTCACGCCGTCCGCGGTGCCCTGCGAGACGGTCTGGCGGGCGATCTGCTTCGCCATGTCCCAGTTCACCGGGCCGCCCTCGTACGAGAGCATCTGGCCCAGCTGCTGGAAGGCGGCGCCCAGGTCGGTGGGGTTCAGGGAACCGAACATGGCGGCGAGCGGGTTGTCACCGCCTGGGCCGCCGAAGCCGCCGGCGCCGGACAGCCCGAAACCGAACGGGTTGGCCGGGTCCTGACCACCACCGCTCTGCTGGTCCTTCTTCTTGCCCTCGTCGCCGTCGTCCGGCTCCTCCGGCGGAAGGCCGAATCCGAATGGGGTGTCGCTCACGGGATTCCTCGGCTGGTAAGGCCGTCGGTGTCCCCGACGGCGCGGCTGCCCGATGACACCACCCAGCGTAGACACCACGGGCGGTTCGGGCCTCGGTGCTTCGCCGACTCTCGGCCTGCGGCAGGATGGATGCCACCTGGTACGGACGCGTCACTCGCGTTCTTACTGAAGACAACCGCTGGAGACGCCCGGTGAGTTCCCCAGATCCGCAGGTTCGCGCAGCGCGAAACGAGTCAACCCCTCCGACTGTACGCGGGCCCGTCGTCGCGGTCACCGGCGCCGCGACCGGCGTCGGCGCGCTGCTCACCGAGCGGCTGGCCGCGTCCGACGAGATCAAGCAGGTCATCGCCATCGACGAGCGGCGCGGCGAGTGCGCGGCGGCCCAGTGGCACATCCTCGACGTGCGCGACCCCGCCATCGCCGACAAGCTGCGCGGCGCCGACGTCGTGGTCCATCTGGCGCTCGACCTCGATCTCGAGACCGATGCCGCCGCCCGGACGGCCTACAACGTCCGGGGGACGCAGACCGTGCTCACGGCCGCCGCCGCGGCCGGGGTGCACCGGGTCGTGCTGTGCACGTCCTCGATGGTCTACGGGGCGCTGCCGGACAACGAGCTGCCCCTGTCGGAGGACGCCGAGCTGCGGGCGACGGCCGAGGCCACCGGTGTGGGCGACCTGCTGGAGGTCGAGCGGCTCGCACGGCGCGCGCCCCGGGCGCACCCCGGGCTGAACGTCACCGTCGTCCGTCCGGCCGTGCTGGTGGGAGGCACCGACACCGCGCTCACCCGGTACTTCGAGTCGCCCCGGCTGCTGGTCGTGGCCGGGTCGCGGCCGGCCTGGCAGTTCTGCCACGTCGAGGACCTGTGCAGCGCGCTGGAGTACGCCGTCCTGGAGAAGGTCGAGGGCGAGCTCGCCGTGGGCTGCGAGGGGTGGCTGGAGCAGGAGGAGGTCGAGGAGCTCAGCGGGATCCGGCGGATGGAGCTGCCGTCGGCCGTGGCGCTCGGCGCGGCGGCCCGGCTGCACCGGATCGGGCTGACGCCGTCGCCGGCCGGGGACCTCGCCTACACGATGTACCCCTGGGTGGTGAGCGGCAGCCGGCTGCACGACGCCGGGTGGCGGCCGCAGTGGACCAACGAAGAGGTGCTCGCCGAGCTGCTGGAGGAGGTGTCCGGGCGGCACACCGTCGCCGGGCGGCGGCTGGGACGCAAGGACGCGACCGCGGCGGGTGCCGCGGGTGCGACGGTGGCCCTGCTGGGCGCGGCGGCCGTCGTACGGCGGGCCCGCAAGGCCCGGCGCCGGATCTGAGCGGCCCGGCCGGACCGGCCGGCAGGGCACCGCGGTCCTGTAGGAGTCGCCGAACCGCACGCGTGTGTGCCTGGTGAACGTCGTATTCCGTGTTGTCACGGGCGTGGGGCACGATGGACGCATGGCAGACACCCACGACCACCCCGGAGAGCGGGCCGCGGACGACCCGGTCAAGCTCATCGGCGTGCGCGAGACGCCCCTGTCCGTCGACGAGGTCTTCCGGGCCGTCGGGGACGACGCCGCCGGCGGGACCGCGCTGTTCGTGGGCACCGTGCGCAACCACGACGGCGGAACGGACGTCGACCGGCTCGGCTACTCGTGCCACCCCAGTGCCGAGGCCGAGATGCGGCGGATCGCCGAGAAGGTCGTCGCGGAGTACCCCGTGCGGGCCCTGGCGGCAGTGCACCGCGTCGGGGACCTCGCGGTCGGGGATCTGGCCGTCGTCGTCGCCGTGTCGTGTCCGCACCGGGGCGAGGCCTTCGACGCCTGCCGGAAGCTGATCGACGACCTCAAGCACGAGGTGCCGATCTGGAAGCACCAGACCTTCTCCGACGGTACGGAGGAATGGGTCGGCGCCTGCTGAGCACACGTAGGGAGTCCGCTGACTCCCTCCGTCGGCCCCGGGTTGCGTAACCGCACCCCTGGCATGAGCGTTGTCAGTGGCGGCGGTTAATCTGCTGATCAGTCAGTTCGCGCTCGCTCACCGGGGTTGGGAGGTCGGCATGGGTGCGCTCGTGTGGTTGTTGATTCCGCTGGTGGCAGCGATCGGCGCCGGTCTGTGGGGCAGTTGGGCCAACCGCACCCGCAAGGTGCGCGGCGACGGTCCGGAGCTCGACGGGTACGCCCGCTTCCGCGCGGCCATGGAGAAGTCCCACTCCGGTACATGACAGAGGGTGGGCCTGACGGCCCTCTGACAGCGGCGTCCCGTACTGTCGTGCCATGCCACGCCGCACCGCGACGATGCTCGCCTCCACCCTGATGCTGATCGCGCTCCTGTGCGCGGGAGTCTTCATCCCCGTGCCGTACTCGGAGATGTCCCCGGGCCCGACGGTGAACACGTTGGGGAACCACGACGGCGAGCCGGTGCTGCAGATCTCCGGGCGCAGGACGTACGCCACCAGCGGGAACCTGAACATGACCACCGTGCGGGTCACCAGCGCCGACTACCGGATGAACCTCGTCGAGGCCGTGTACGGGTGGCTCGCGCACGACAACAAGGTCGTGCCGCACGACACGCTCTACCCGGACGGCAAGACCGAGCAGCAGTCGACCCAGGAGAACGCCGAGGAGTTCAGCCAGTCGCAGGAGAGCGCCAAGGTGGCGGCGCTCAAGCAGCTCGGCGTCCCGGTGACGTCCTGGGTGATCGTCTCCACGGTCGTGAAGGACTCGCCCGCCGAGGGCAGGCTGCACGCCGGGGACGTCATCAAGGCCGTCGACGGCACCGCGGTCAAGGAGCCGGCCGACGTCGCCAAGCTCGTGACCAAGCACAAGCCGGGCGAGAACGTGGTCTTCACCATCGTGCCGGCCAAGGAGCAGGCCGCCGCCGAGAAGGCGCACAGGACGGCGACGAAGACCGAGAAGATCACGATCACGACCGCCACGTCCGACGACAGCGGGGCCAAGCGGGCCATCGTCGGGATCTCCGCCGGGACCGACCACACCTTCCCGTTCACCATCGACATCAAGCTCGCCGACGTCGGCGGCCCCAGCGCCGGACTGATGTTCGCGCTCGGCATCTACGACAAGCTCACCCCGGGCAGCCTCACCGGCGGCAGGTTCGTGGCCGGCACCGGCACGATCGACGACAACGGCAAGGTCGGCCCGATCGGCGGCATCGAGATGAAGACGGTCGGCGCGCGCGACAAGGGCGCCCGGTACTTCCTGACCCCGGCCGAGAACTGCGCGGCCGCCGCCAAGGACACCCCCGGCGGACTCAGGCTCGTCAAGGTGAACACCATCAAGGACGCCCTGTCGGCGCTCAAGGACATCCGCAGCGGCGACACCGCCGCCCTGCCGAAGTGCACGGCCAAGGGCTGACGCACGGGCCCCGGACACGGACGGGGGCGCCCTCGCTCATGCGGGGCGCCCCCTTCGCCGTACCGGAGCTCAGTCCTCGAAGGTCGCCGACAGGGCCTCGGCCAGGCCGGGCACCAGGTCGCCGCCCGTGAGGACCTCCGTGGGCGTGTCCTTCTCGCGCAGCCGCAGGGCCGACTCGCGGGCGCCGTCACGCAGCACCGCGACCGTCATCCGGACCTCCTGGCGGTCGGGGTGCTCGGCGACCCACTGTGCGAGCTTCTTCTCGTTCAGCCCCTCCGGTACGGACGCCTCGGCCGACGGCGGCAGCATCAGCCGCTCCACCGTCAGCGCGCACCCGACGACCGCGTCGGGCCACGCGATCGTGGCGAGGAACTCGTCCAGCGGCCTGCCCGCCGGGATCTCGTCCTGCTCGATCGGGGTGAGAGCAGCGGACTCCCGCTCCTCCTCCAGGCCGAGCTGGGCCGCGAGGGCGGGTTCCTGGGTGCGCAGCCGAGCGGTGTCTACGAGGGCGAAGAGGCGGGCGGGCTGGTCCCAGCCGAGGCCGGAGGCGTACTCGTCGATCTCGAGAACGGCCCGGGTGAGCGGGTTCGCCGCCATGGGGGTGTTGGACATGGTCACAATCCTGCCTCGTTCATGGCCGGAATCGGGAACCGAGTAAACGGTGAGTAAGTTGCATAGGTGTGGGCCCACGATCACGGGGGGCCACGGCAGGTCCGTGAAACCGCGGGCCTGACGGACCGACAGCGACTTCGAGGTGCGCACCTTGGCTTTCCAGATGCCGGACCGCGGCGGAGGCCCGACGGGGCCACGGATCAGAGTGGGCCGCCCGTCCCGGCGCGTCCGGACCCTGCTCATGACACTGGGCGTCCTTGCCGTCCTCGGCATGGCGTTCACCATGTTCGCGGGCTTCTGGACGGACTGGCTCTGGTACCGGTCGGTGCACTACTCGTCCGTGTTCACCACCACCCTGTGGACCAAGATCGGCCTGTTCTTCGTCTTCGGTCTGCTGATGGCCCTCGCGGTCGGCGTCAACATCTGGCTCGCGCACCGGCTGCGGCCGCCGTTGAGCGCCATGTCGATGGAGCAGCAGAGCCTCGACCGCTACCGCATGGGCATCGCGCCCTACAAGCGGTGGCTGCTGCTCGCGATCACCTCCCTGGTGGGCCTGATCGCCGGCGCCTCGGCGTCCAGCCAGTGGCGGACCTGGCTGATGTGGGTCAACGGCGTGCCCTTCCACCAGAAGGACCCGCAGTTCCACCTCGACGTCTCCTTCTACGCCTTCGACCTGCCCTGGTACCGCTTCCTGCTGGGCTTCGGCTTCGCCGCCACGATCCTCGCGCTGATCGCCGCCGCGCTGACCCACTACCTGTACGGCGGGCTGAGGATCACCTCCCCGGGCGCGCGGGCCACCGCGGCCGCGACCGGGCACCTGTCGGTGCTGCTCGGCGTCTTCGTCGCGCTGAAGGCGGTCGCGTACTGGCTCGACCGGTACGGCCTGGCGGTGAAGTCCAGCGACTTCAAGGCCACGGACAACTGGACCGGCCTGAGGTACGTCGACGCGAACGCCTACCTGCCGGCGAAGACCATCCTGTTCTGCATCGCCGTCATCTGCGCCCTGCTGTTCTTCGCCACCCTGTGGCGGCGCACCTGGCAGCTGCCGGTGATCGGCTTCGGCCTGATGGTGCTCTCCGCGATCCTGATCGGCGGGCTCTACCCGGCGATCGTGCAGAAGTTCCAGGTCCAGCCGAACGAGCAGGCCAAGGAAGCCCCGTACGTCCAGAAGAACCTCAAGGCGACGCGCGAGGCCTACGGCATCGACGGCACCAAGGTCAGCGACTACTCGGGCACCAGCAAGACCCAGGACAAGGCGACGCTGCGCGACGACGTCGACTCCACGGCGAGCATCCGCATCCTGGACCCGAACATCGTCTCGCCGACGTTCCAGCAGCTCCAGCAGATCAGGAACTACTACGCGTTCCCGACCAACCTGGACGTCGACCGCTACACCAAGGACGGCAAGGTCCAGGACACGGTGATCGGTCTGCGGGAGCTGAACCTCAACGGCATCCCGAAGAACAACTGGATCAACGACCACTTCCGCTACACCCACGGCTACGGCGTGGTGGCGGCCAAGGGCACCGCGGCCGACCCCAACGGCCAGCCGGTCTTCACCGAGTCCGACCTGCCCTCCCGCGGCGACCTGGGGACGTACGAGCAGCAGGTCTACTACGGCGAGAAGACCACCACCTACTCGATCGTCGGCGGTCCCCAGAAGGAGATCGACTACTCCGACGACAGCGGTGAGAAGACCACCAGCTACCGGGGCAAGAGCGGCGTCAACCTCGCCAACCCGATCAACCGGGCGGCGTACGCGGTGGCGTTCAGCGAGCCGCAGATCCTCTACTCCGGCGCCATCGGCGAGGGTTCGCGCATCCTGTACAACCGCACACCCAAGGAGCGCGTCGAGGCGGTGGCGCCCTGGCTGACCATCGACGGCGACGCCTATCCGGCGGTGGTGGACGGCCGCATCCAGTGGATCGTCGACGCGTACACCACGACGAACGGCTACCCGTACGCCTCCCGTACGACCCTCGGTGACACGACGGCCGACTCGCTGACCGCGACCAACAACTCGCGCGCGGTGGTGGCCCAGCAGAACCAGGTCAACTACATCCGCAACTCGGTGAAGGCGACCGTCGACGCGTACACCGGCGAGGTCAAGCTCTACCAGTGGGACACCCAGGACCCGGTCCTGAAGACCTGGATGAAGGCCTTCCCGGGCACGGTCGAGCCCAAGAGCGCCATCTCCAAGTCGCTGCTGGCGCATCTGCGGTACCCGCAGGACCTGTTCAAGGTCCAGCGTGAGCTGCTGACCCGCTACCACGTCACCAACCCGACCACCTTCCTCACCGGCAGCGAGGTGTGGCAGGTGCCGGACGACCCGACCAACAAGTCGGGCAACGCGGTGCCGCCGTACTACCTGAGCATGAAGATGCCCGACCAGGCGTCGCAGGCGTTCTCGCTGACGACGACGTTCACGCCCAACGGCCGTGACAACCTGAGTGCGTTCATGTCGGTCGACGCCCAGGCGGACTCCAGCGACTACGGAAAGATCAGAATCCTGAAACTGCCGACCAGTACGACGGTCGACGGGCCCAAACAGGTGCAGAGCCAGTTCAACTCCGAACAGGACATCGCCGAGTCGATCAAGCTGCTCAAGGGCGGCGACTCCGACATCGAGTACGGCAACCTGCTCACCGTGCCGCTCGACGGAGGACTGCTCTACGTGGAGCCGGTCTACGTACGCGGTGGTGGACTGAAGTACCCGCTGCTGCGCAAGGTATTGGTCAGCTACGGCGACAAGACCGCCTTCGAGGACACCCTCGACCAGGCGCTCAACAAGGTCTTCGGGGCGGAGAGTTCGACCACCACACCGCCCGACCAGGGGACCACCAAGCCGCCGGCGACCGGCAACCCGACGGTCCAACAGGCCCTCGACGACGCCCAGAAGGCCTTCGACGCCGGCCAGACGGCTCTGAAGAAGGGCGACTGGAAGGCGTACGGCGAGGCGCAGAAGGACCTCGAGGACGCGCTGAAGAGGGCCGAGGAGGCGCAGTCCAAGGCCGGCAAGCCAGCCGGCGGCAGCGGCGGCGGCAACAAGAGCAGCAGCAGCCCGAGCCCCAGCGGCAGTCCCAGCCCGAGCGGCAGCCCGGGCAGCGGCTGATCAAAGGCCACCCCGCGTCGTGATACGGTTGCCAAACAACGACGCGGGGTGGAGCAGCTCGGTAGCTCGCTGGGCTCATAACCCAGAGGTCGCAGGTTCAAATCCTGTCCCCGCTACTGCGGTCGAAGGCCCGGATCCATCAATGGATCCGGGCCTTCGACGTGTGCGAACGCGTGTGCCGAGCACTGGGTGTACGTGGCGCGGTGGGGAGTTGGGGGATCTGTGTTTGACTTGTCTCTCTGTGGGCATGTCGACAAAACGCTGAAGTGACCTCAATGGCTGCGGTATACCAGGTGTACCCAGGTTGCAGGTGGTGCGACGATGGACGTTATGGGGGACAAGGCAACTCTGTTCGAGACAGGGCGATTTGTGCAGCCTTCCCAACCGGGCGGGACCGACGCCGGGGAGGCGGCGGAAGAGGCTGCCGAGGAACTGCGCCAGCGGCTCGCCGCCGAAGCCGGCGACGTCGAGGCGATGAGTGTTCTCGGGGCCATGCTGCTGCGCCGTGGGGACCTCGACGGAGCCGAACCCCATCTGCGTGCCGCCACCGCGGCCGGTGACCGCGCCGCCGCCAACAACCTGGGCGTCCTGCTGCATCAGCGCGGCTACGCCGACGAGGCCGCCGGATGGTGGCGGATCGCCGCCGTCGCCGGGTCCGCCGCGGCCGCGCACGCGCTGGGCCGGCACCACCGCGAACGCGGGGACGAGCCGGCCGCCGAGTACTGGCTGCGCCAGTCCGCCGAGCAGGGGCACGCCCTGGGCGCGTACGCGCTCGCCGACCTCCTGGAGCACCGCGGGGACGCCGCGGCCGGAACATGGATGCGGGCCGCGGCCGAGCGGGGCCACCGCGAGGCGGCGTACCGGCTGGCGCGCGCGCTCGACCGCGAAGCGGCCTCCTTGGAGGAGGGCGGGCCCGACAACGGTGTCGAGCTGCACGCCGAGGCCGAGCAGTACTACCGGCAGGCCGCCGCGCGCGGACACCGGCGGGCCGCGCTGCACCTCGGGGCGATCCTGGAGAAGCGCGGGGAGCTGAAGGAGGCCGGGCGCTGGTACCTGACGTCCGCCAAGGACGGCGAGGCACGGGCCGCCTGCGCGCTCGGCTTCCTGCTGCGCGACGCCGGTGACACCGAGAGCGCCGCCGTGTGGTGGCTCAGAGCCGCGCAGGACGGGGACGGCAACGCGGCCAACGCGCTCGGCGCGCTGCACGCCGAGCGCGGCGAGACGCAGACCGCCGAGCGGTGGTACCGCGCGGCCATGGACGCCGGCGACGACAACGGCGCGTACAACCTGGGGCTGCTCTGCGCCGAGCAGGGGCGGACCACGCAGGCCGAGCAATGGTATCGGCGTGCCGCCTACGCCGGGCACCGGGAGGCGGCGAACGCGCTGGCCATCCTGCTGCTCCAGGGCGGCGACACGACCGGGGCCGAGCCGTGGTTCTCCAAGGCCGCGGAGGCCGGCAGCGTGGACGCCGCGTTCAACCTGGGCATCCTGCACGCCGGGCGGGACGAGGACGAGGCCGCGCTGCGGTGGTACGAGCGTGCGGCGGCCGCCGGGCACACCGAGGCGGCGCTGCAGGTGGGGATCGCGCGGCTGCGGGACGGGGACGAGCTCGAGGCGGAGCGGCACCTGCGCTGCGCGGCCGGGGGCGGGAGCGCGGAGGCGGCGTACCGGCTGGCCACCGTGCTCGACGCTCGGCGGCCCCCGGAGCCGGCGCACGAGCTGGGCGAGGTGCTGCACGAGAAGACCGAGTGCGAGGAGTGGTACGAGCGGGCGGCCTCCCAGGGGCACCGGCGGGCGCAGGTGCGGGTGGGCATGATGGCCGCGGCCCGCGGCGACGTGGTCGAGGCGGCCCGGTGGTACCGCGAGGCGGCCGAGGCCGGGTCGCGCAACGGCGCCTTCAACCTGGGGCTGCTGCTGGCCCGGGAGGGCAGCGAGCCGGAGGCGGCGGTGTGGTGGACGCGGGCGGCCGACGCCGGGCACGGGCGGGCGGCGTTGCGGCTGGCCCTGGTCTACGCGCGTCGGGGTGAGCTGGCGGAGGGGCAGCGGTGGGCCGACCGGGCCGTGTCCCTCGGGCCGGCGGAGGTCACGGAGCGGGCGGCGCGGCTGCGGGACGCGTTGCGGGAGGAGCTGTCGGCTTGACCTTCTGGGGGCTGCCGCCCCCAGACCCCCGCTTCGGCCTGGACGGCCTCGTCCTCAAACGCCGGACGGGCTGAGAGGGCCGGACGCCGGGCCGAAAGAAGCGATTTGCTTCTGGGCTTCTCCCTCACGTACTGTTCTGTTCATCGCCGCGGGGTGGAGCAGCTCGGTAGCTCGCTGGGCTCATAACCCAGAGGTCGCAGGTTCAAATCCTGTCCCCGCTACTGAAGACAGAGGGCCGGAATCCAGAAATGGATTCCGGCCCTCTGTGTTTGCGTACGGGACGTTCGGCGTGCGGGCCCGCGAGGAGCCCGCCGGCCCTTACGCCGCGCAGTTCGGGCAGACGCCCCGGTAGGTGACCTCCACGTCGGAGACCGTGAAGCCGAAGCGTTCCGAGTCCGGGAGGTCGGCCAGGGGGTTGCCCGTCGGGTGGACGTCCTTGATCGCGCCGCACCGGGCGCAGACCAGGTGGTGGTGCGGGCGGTGCGCGTTCGGGTCGTAGCGCTTGGCGCGCTTGTCCGTCGCGACCTCGAGCACCTCGCCGAGCGAGACCAGCTCGCCCAGCGTGTTGTAGACGGTCGCCCGGGAGATCTCCGGCAGCTTCGCGACGGCCCGTGAGTGGACCTCGTCGGCCGTCAGATGCACGTGCTCGCCGTCGAGAACCTCGGCCACGACGCGCCGCTGCGCGGTCATCCGCCATCCGCGTCCGCGCAGCCGTTCCAGAAGGTCACTCATACGGCCAGCCTAACAGAAGGGGACCAGGACGCGAATGAATGTGACTTTAGACTTCGTCCAAGGTGGCCGTCAGTGCAGGAGGGCCACGTGCTCGCGCGCGGGCGCCCAGCAGCGGATGATGTCGCGCACCGAGACGATGCCGACGGCCTCGTCGCGGTCGAGGACGATCAGGTGACGGAACCCGCCGTGGGCCATGGCGCGGGCGGCCTCCTCCAGGGTCCAGGACGGGGCCGCGAAGACCACGTCGGTGGTGGTGTGGGCGGAGGCGTGCTCCGCGTCCGGGTTCTGGCCGAGGCCCACCGAGTTGAGGATGTCGCGTTCGGTGAGGATCCCGATCCCGCCCGCGTCCGGGTCGAGGACCACGGCCGCGCCGACGCGGCGTGCGGCCATCAGGGCGGCCGCCTGGCGGAGGGTGTGTGCGGGGCCGATGGTGAGGACGACTGTGCTCATGGCGTCACGGACGAGCATGGACTTGAGCCACCTCCTAGGGAATCCGGGAGATAGTTCCCGGATTCACAAGTTCACAAGTGGGGGGACTCTCAGAGTGACAGGTAAAGCGGGGGTCAACAAGGGGGCGCGTGCGGCCGATTGAGGGCGTGCGCGCTCATCTGTGGTGACGCGGGAGCCTCAGTAGCGCTGGTTCAGATACCCCAGCAACTCGTCGTGCAGCAGGCCGTTCGACGCGGCCGCGTTGCCGCTGTGCGGGCCCGGGCGGCCGTCGAGGCCCGTGAAGGTGCCGCCGGCCTCCGTCACGATGACCGCGTTCGCGGCCATGTCCCACAGGGAGAGCTCGGGCTCGGCGCAGATGTCGACGGCGCCCTCCGCGACCAGCATGTACGGCCAGAAGTCGCCGTACGCCCGCGTGCGCCACACCTCGCGGGTCAGGTCCAGGAAGCCGTCGAGGCGGCCCTGCTCCTCCCAGCCGGACAGCGAGGAGTAGGCGAAGGAGGCGTCCGGCAGCTTCGAGACGCGGGAGACGTGCAGGCGGGAGGCGGAGGAGAGGCTGCGGCCGGTGAACGCGCCGTGCCCCTGCGCGGCCCACCAGCGCCGGCCCAGCGCGGGCGCGGAGACCACGCCGACCACCGGCTCGAAGCCGGTCTCGCCGGCCTCCATCAGGGAGATCAGCGTGGCCCACACCGGGACGCCGCGCACGTAGTTCTTGGTGCCGTCGATCGGGTCGATCACCCAGCGCCTCGGGCCCGTGCCCTCGACGCCGTACTCCTCGCCGAGGATCGCGTCGCGCGGGCGGGCGCGCTGGAGCTGGCCGCGGATCAGCTCCTCGGCGGCCTTGTCCGCCTCGCTCACCGGCGTCATGTCCGGTTTGGTCTCGACCTTCAGGTCGAGGGCCTTGAAGCGGCCCATGGTCGCCGCGTCCGCGGCGTCCGCGAGGACATGGGCGAAACGGAGGTCGTCGAGGTAGTCCGGCATGGGACGAACGCTATCCGGCGAGGTGCGCGAGGGGCCATACGGGCCTGATTACGGTCTGACCGCACCTGGTGGCCGAAGGGCGCTCCCGCGTGCTTCCGCGAACCCTTGACAGTGCCTGTGCACGCGTCAAATCTGGGCGCAGAGTCGCTCCGCCCCAGGGAGGCGATGATGCCTGCAGCGCGGGAATCCCTACTGGATGCCGCCTACTCGGCGCTGGCGCGCCGGCCGTGGTCCGCCGTACGGATGGTGGACGTGGCCGCGGCGGCCGGAGTGTCCCGGCAGACCCTCTACAACGAGTTCGGCAGCAAGGAGGGGCTCGCCCGGGCCCTGGTCAGAAGGGAGGCGGACGGCTATCTCGCGGGAGTGGAGCGGGCGCTCGGCACCCACTCCGACGCCCGCGAGCGGCTGACCGCGACCGCCGAGTGGACCGCGTCGGCCGCCCGGGAGAACGCGCTGGTACGGGCCATGCTGACCGGCTGCTGGAGCGAGCGGCTGCCCGCGCCGACGCTGTCCGCCGTGCCGTCCTCCTCCGCCGTGCCGGCCCAGCGCCGGGCCGACGGCCCGCTGCCCTCGCCCGGCGACTTCGTGGCGATCGTCCGCGACCGGGCCGTGGCGGTGCTCGCGGGACCCGGCGCGCACCGGACGGACACCACGGACCTGGCCCGCACCTGCGAACTGGTGGTCAGGCTGGCGCTGTCCTGCGTGGCTGCACCGCCCGTCGACGGCGTGGGGGATCTGGTGCGCACGGCCCTGCCCCGGCAGCTGGTGTGAACCGGCCCCGGGCGGGGGGCGGGGCGGTCTAGTGCGTCGAGCCCGACAGCTGCAGGCCGATGACTCCCACGATCACCAGGCTGATCGACACGATCTTCAGGGTGGAGACCAGGTCGCCGAGGAAGATCATGCCGTAGATCGCGGTGCCCGCCGCGCCGATGCCGGTCCACACGGCGTAGGCGGGGCCGACGTCGAGCTTGCGCAGGGAGAGGGTCAGCAGGCCGAAGCTGCCCAGGGCGAAGACGCAGAACGCGATCGTGGGCCACAGGCGCGTGAAGCCGTGCGAGAGCTTGAGGCACACGGCGAAACCCGTCTCGAGCATTCCGGCCACTACCACCAGCAGCCACGCCATGTGCTGTCCTCCCGTACGTCCGCTCGGTGCGAGTATGCACTTACCGGGCCGGAGTACAGGCAAACAACGCGGTGGTCAGTCGCCCTCCGTGCGCTCCCTGGTGGCCAGCAGCCGGCGCAGTGAGTACAGCCTCGCCGGATCCGCGTGGCCGTCCGCCACCCACTGGTCCAGCGCGCAGTCCGGCTCGTCGTGGCTGCAGGCGCGCGGGCAGCCCTCCGTGCCGGGCTCGAGGTCCGGGAAGGCGTGGATGACCCGGGAGGGGTCGATGTGCGCGAGGCCGAAGGAGCGGAGGCCCGGGGTGTCGATCACCCACCCGCCGTCCCCGGCCAGAGGCAGGGCGAGAGCGGAGGTCGTGGTGTGGCGGCCGCGGCCCGTGACCGCGTTGACGTGACCCGTCAGACGGCGGCGGTCCTTCGGGACCAGCGCGTTCACCAGCGTCGTCTTCCCCACGCCCGAGTGGCCGACGAACGCCGTGACCTTGCCGTCGAGCTGCTCGCGCACCCGATCCGCGGCGTCGCCGTTCTCCAGCTCCTCGCGGCTGGTGACCACGTACGGGATGTCCAGGTCGCCGTAGAGCTCCAGGAGCTTGTCGGGCGGGGACAGGTCCGACTTGGTCAGGACGAGCAGCGGCTCCAGTCCGCCGTCGTACGCGGCGACCAGACAGCGGTCGATCAGGCGGGGGCGGGGCTCGGGGTCGGCCAGGGCCGTGACGACGGCGAGCTGGTCGGCGTTGGCCACGACCACGCGCTCGTAGGGGTCGTCGTCGTCCGCCGTGCGGCGCAGCACGGAGGTGCGCTTCTCGATGCGGACGATCCGCGCGAGGGTGTCCTTCTTGCCGGAGAGGTCGCCGACGAGGGCCACCCGGTCCCCGACCACCGCCGCTTTGCGGCCCAGTTCGCGGGCCTTCATCGCCAGCACGGGCCGGCCGTCGACCAGACAGGTCAGCCGGCCGCGGTCGACGGTGAGGACCATGCCCTCGGCCGCGTCCTCGTGGGCGGGACGGATGTTCGTACGGGGCCGGGTGCCCTTGCGGCCCGGGCGGACGCGGATGTCGTCCTCGTCGGTGTGCTTGCCGTAGCGGCGCATCTCCCTTACGTCCCTACGCCCCGAGCATCCCGGTCCACAGCTCGGGGAAGTCCGGCAGGGTCTTCGCCGTCGTCGCCACGTTCTCGATCTGGACGCCCTCGACCGCGAGGCCGATGATCGCGCCGGCCGTCGCCATGCGGTGGTCCTCGTAGGTGTGGAAGATCCCGCCGTGCAGGCGGCGCGGGCGGATGTGCAGGCCGTCGGCGGTCTCGGTGACGTCACCGCCGAGCTCGTTGATCTCCTTGGTGAGCGCGGCCAGCCGGTCCGTCTCGTGCAGGCGCAGGTGGGCCACCCCGCGCAGGGTCGAGGGGGAGTCCGCGAGGGCCGCGACCGCCGCGATGCCCGGGGTCAGCTCGCCGACCTCGCCGAGGTCCACATCGATACCGTGAATGGCACCCGAACCGGTGAACTCCAGTCCGTACTCGGTGAGTTCGCAGGAACCGCCCATTTCGGTGAAGATCTCCCGCAGCCTGTCGCCGGGCTGCGTGGTGTGCGCCGGCCAGGCGGGCACGACGACCTTGCCGCCGGTGACCAGGGCGGCGGCGAGGAACGGCTGGGCGTTGGACAGGTCCGGCTCGATGGTCAGGTCCCGGCCGAGCAGCGCGCCCGGCGTCACCCGCCACACGTTCGGCTCGCCGCCCGACTCCGGGGTGTCCACCTGGGCGCCGACGGTGCGCAGCATGTCCACGGTCATGCGGATGTGCGGCAGGGAGGGCAGCGAGGAGCCGGTGTGCCGGACCTCCACGCCCTGGTTGAACCGCGGGCCGGACAGCAGCAGGGCGCTGACGAACTGCGAGGACGAGGAGGCGTCGATCTCCACCTGGCCGCCGTCCAGCGCCCCGCCGCCGTGCACGGTCAGCGGCAGCGCGCCGCGGCCGTCGTCGTCGATCCGGGCGCCCAGGACGCGCAGGGCGTCGATGACGCCGTGCAGGGGGCGCTCGTAGGACCGCGGGTCGCCGTCGAAGCGGACGGGGCCGTCGGCGAGGGCGGCCACCGGCGGCAGGAAGCGCATCACGGTGCCGGCGTTGCCGACGTCGACCGTGGCCGGGCCGCGCAGGCCCGTGGGCAGCACCCGCCAGACCTCGCCCGTGCCGTCCGGGCCGACCCCCTCCTCGATGCCGACGCCCATGGCGCGCAGGGCGCCGGCCATCAGCAGGGTGTCGCGGGAGCGCAGGGGGCGGCGCAGCCAGCCGGGCTCGGAGGCGAGGGCGGCCAGCACCAGGGCACGGTTGGTGACCGACTTGGACCCGGGCACGTGGACCGTCGCGTCGACGGCTCCGCTCGCGTGCGGGGCGGGCCAGAGGGCGGTGTGTGCGGGGTTAACGGTCATGCGCCCCACTTTAGTGGCTGGGCGTGACCGGAGATCTTGATCAAATGCGGCGAAATCATGGTGAAAGAACGGCATGGGAATTGCCGTGCATATATGCGCGCGCACGCGCCGCAGGGAGGGCCGGTCACATCGCCAGCAGCCAGCGCCCGCCGCCGATCAGCGAGCACAGCGACACCGCGTGGAACAGGAACAGCCACATCCCCGCCGGCACGTGCGTCAGCCGGGAGAGCTGGTCGGCGTCCGAGTCGCCCGCGCCGCCCCGCATCCGCTTGGCCTGCAGCTCGAACGCCGGCCGGACGCCGCCCACCAGCAGGAACCACACCACCGCGTACGCGAACGCCGCCTGCACCTGCGGTCCCGCCAGCCATGACACCAGCAGGAACATCCCGCCGGTCAGGACGACCGTGAGCGCGCCGTAGGCGTTGCGGATCATGATCAGCATGGCGATCAGCAGGGCCGTCGCCACCCACAGCAGCAGTGTGATGTGGCCCGCGGCCAGCAGGGCCGCACCGCCCAGGCCGAGCAGCGAGGGCGCGGTGTAGCCCGCGGCCGCGGTCAGGATCATGCCGATGCCGTGCGGCTTGCCGCGCGAGAGGGTCAGGCCGCTGGTGTCCGAGTGCAGCCGTATCCCGGTCAGCTGCCGCCCGGTGAGCAGGGCGACCAGGCCGTGGCCGCCCTCGTGGGCGATGGTGATGGCGTTGCGCGCGACGCGCCAGACGCCGTGCGGGAGGGTGACGGCGAGCGCCGCGACGAGGGTCGCGAGGACCACCCACAGGTCGGGGTCGGGCTGGGTGCCGAAGACGCGGTCCCACAGAGAGGCGAGCGAGGCTGCGGTGCTGTCCATTGGCGGGCGTGGCTCCCATGGGTGTCGGCGGATCCGGCGGTTGCGCGTAGGTGCGGACGGTACCTGAGACGCCGGCCCGGCAGGGATCGTTCCTGACGGCGAACGCGCAGGTCACGGCCGGTGGGGCCGCGAAGTCGTCCGCCCTCTGCTCTACCCGTGCCGGCTGTGCGCCCCCTGGGGGACACCTGTGCCCCGGCCGGGTCCGGCCGCCACCTGCGTATTTTTCCCCTCCGCCGCAACCAATCCGGTGTCCCGTCGGGAACGGATTACGCCCGGACATGTCCCGACCACGGAGGCCCTCGGTGAAGGAAGCGGTACAGATCGGCAGAAATCCTGCACATGAGCCCGATCTGCAGGAACTGGTCCGCCGCGTGGCCCTGGGCGACGAGGACGCGTTCGCCGCCGTCTACGACGCCGTCGCGAGCGGAGTCCTGGGAGTCGTCCGGGCCGTCGTCCGGGACCGGGCGCAGTCGGAGGAAGTGGCTCAGGAGGTGCTGGTGGAGGTGTGGCGGACCGCTCCGCGCTACCGGCCCGACCGGGGCACGGCCATGAACTGGATCCTCACGCTGGCGCACCGCCGGGCCGTGGACCGGGTGCGCTCGGTGGAGGCCGCGGCGGCCCGGGACCACAAGGCGTCCCTGCTGGAACGGGTGCCCGAGTACGACGAGGTGGTCGAGCACGTCGAGGCCCGGCTGGAGCGGGAACAGGTGCGGCGCTGTCTGCGCACGCTGACCGAGATCCAGCACCAGGCCGTCACCCTCGCCTACTACCGGGGCCTGACCTACCGGGAGGTGTCGGAGGCACTCGCCCTTCCGCTGGGCACCGTCAAGACCCGCCTGCGCGACGGACTCATCCGGCTGCGCGACTGCCTGGGGGTGACCGCATGACGACCACCGACCTGCACCGGCTGACGGGCGCCTACGCCCTGCATGCCCTCTCGGACGAGGAGAGCACCGCCTTCGAGCGCCATCTCGCGGGCTGCGAGGCGTGCGCGCAGGAGACGGCCGAACTGCGCGCCACCGCCGCCCGGCTGGGACTCGCCGCCGCCGCGACGCCCGCGCCCGCGATGCGCGAGCAGGTGCTGCGGCGCATCGGCACCGTCCGCCAGGACAGCCCGGGCGAACCGGCCCGGACCCTGGTCGCCCGGACCGGGCGCCGGACCCGTACGGTCTCGCGCTGGGCGCTGGCGGCCTGCCTCGCGGCCGCCACGGCCCTGGGCGGCACCGCCGTCTGGCAGCACCAGCAGGCGCAGGACGCCCAGGACCGGGCGCGCCGTGCCACGCAGGCGACGGACGACATCGCCGCCGTGCTGACCGCGCCGGACGCCAGGACGCGCGCCGCCGAGCTGAACGGCGGCGCCACCGGAACCGTCGTGGTCTCCCGTGCCCGGGACCGCGCCGTCTTCGCCGTCTCCGGGATGGCCGAGCCGCCCAGCGGCAAGGTCTACCAGCTGTGGTTCGACGACAACGGCACGATGCGGTCGGCCGGCCTCATGGACTCCCACCGCGCCGAGCAGACGGTCCTGCTGAAGGGAGCGGTCGACGGAGCGTCGGGCATGGGCATCACCGTCGAACCCGGCGGCGGCTCGAAGCAGCCCACCTCCACCCCGGTCGCGCTCCTGTCCTTCCCGAGCTGACCGGTTGGCCGGTCGAGGGGCCGGGTCACTGCCGTCAGACGCGGCCCGTGACCGTCACCGTGACGCTCGGTGCGGGGCGGGTCGGCGTCAGGGCGGCCAGGCGGTCGCGGACCCGGTCGCGGACGGCCCGGGCCACGTCCACCGCCCTGGCCTGCCGGTCCACGACGACCTGGATCTCCACGTGCCAGGCGCCGTCGTCGCCGTCCGCGGTCATCCGCACC